>NZ_CAFK01000145.1 GCF_000239815.1 Bradyrhizobium sp. STM 3843
CGAAGATCCTGGGCGAGACGAAGAAGGGCACTTGGCTCGACGATACCGCGATGTTCCCGGTGGTCGAGCACACCGGTGAAGTCTCCAGCTATGGCGACTACTCCGAGAACGGCCACGCCGGCGCCAACACCAACTGGCCGCAGCGCCAGGCCTATCTGTTCCAGACCATCAAGGAATACGGCGAGCGCGAGCTCGAGCGGGCGGGTCTGGCGCGGATCAACTGGATTTCCGAGCTGGACGTGGCGGCCACAACCGTCATGAATAAGTTCCAGAACTTCTCGTATTTCTTCGGCATTCGCATGCTGGAGAACTACGGGTTCCTGAATGACCCGAATCTCGGTCCGTCGCTCACGCCGGCGCCGAAGGCAAACGGCGGCTTCCAGTGGATCAAGAACGGCGCGATCAATGCGACCGCAAACGAAATCTTTGCGGACATCCAGGCGCTGTTCTTCCAGCTGGTGAAGCAAAACGCCGGCTTGGTGGACAAGCAGAGCCGGGTCGTTTTGGCGATGGACCCCGAGACTGAAGTCGCCTTGACCGCGACGAACACCTTCAACGTGAACGTCACGGATATGCTGAAGAAGAACTTCCCGAACATCCGCATCGAGACCGCGGTTCAGTACGGGGCGAAGTCGCCGGCCAATCCGCAGGGCATCGTTGGCGGCAACCTGGTGCAGCTGATCGCGGAGGAGGTCGAAGGCCAGGAGACCGGAACGTGTTCTTTCAGTGAGAAGATGCGCTCGCATCCGATCATCAAGGGGCTGTCCAGCTTCCGGCAGAAGATCACCGGCGGCACCTGGGGCGCGGTCATTCGTATGCCCGTCGCCTTCACCTCCATGCTCGGCGTCTGATCGGCGCCGGGTTTCCTTCCATCCACAATCCAACCTTGGGAGACGCGGAGCGGCGCGCGCCGTCTCCGCGTTGACGATTCATGGCCACAAAGAACAACGTCGTTACCGTCGCCTGCAAGCTTCCGAACGGTCTCTTGTTGCGCAACTTCAAAATGGTCGATGACAACGAAGTCACGCCAACGGGATATCGCGCCATCAAGCGCGCCGAGCAGGTCGGTGAAACGGTGCAGATCCACGGCGCTGCCGTGCCGAAGGGCGAGACGCGGGAATATATGATCATCGGCGGCTATGCCCTCACGCCGAACGTCGACAAAGATTTCTTCGACGAATGGATGCGTCAGAACAAGGACCATCCGGCAATCAAGGGCGGCCTCATCTTCGCGAACACCCGGGAGTCAATGGTCACCGGGCAGGCGAAAGAACAGAAAGCGGTGCTCTCGGGGCTCGAGCCGCTGAATCCGGAGAGGTCTGTCCAGAATGGAAAGACCGTGTACGCCGATGGCCGGGTCGCCGCGATCGCGGGCAAGGTCGGCATCGGCAAGGCCGACGTCAGGTAAGACGGGGGCCGCCCATGGGTGTCATCGTTCAATTCAACTATGCGCAGTGGATCGCGCGCTATCCCGAATTCGCGCAGGTCGCGCAACCGACCGCGCAAGAGTATTTCGGCGAGGCCGGCCTTTACCTGCCCAACGATGGCACCGGGCCCGTGCGGGACGCGGCGACGCAGCTGCGCTTGTTGAACATGCTTACGGCGCACATTGCCGCGCTCAATGCGGCGTCGGCAGATGGTGAACCGGCCCCGCCGCTGGTCGGCCGCATCAGCAGCGCAACCGAGGGCTCGGTTTCGGTGCAGACGCAGAACGACTATCCGCCCGGGACCGCGCAATGGTTCCAACAGACCAAATACGGCAGTGCCTTTTGGGCTGCGACCATCGCCTATCGCTCGGTGCACTACCTGCAGAACAAAAAGCCCGTCGTCGGCGCCGAGCCGTGGTGGGGCGGTGTCGGAGGGTTCGGGCGATGGCCGCGCTAAAGGGGGGCGATAAGCTTGAGGCGGCTTTGCGCGAGATCGCGCAGAAGGTCTCAAAGCCCGGGACCTTGCGCGTGGGCTTCCTTGAGGGCGCGACCTATCCGGACGGCACGTCGGTCGCCCTGGTCGCGGCCTCGAACGAATTCGGAACGAAGCGGATCCCGCCGCGGCCGTTCTTCCGCAACATGATCGCGGCGAAATCGGACGAATGGGCGCCGGCGATCGGGCAGCTGCTTCCGCAGAACGGCTATGACGCGCCGAAGGTGCTCGCGCTTGCGGGCGATGCCATCAAAGGCCAGCTGCAACAGAGCATCCGCGACACCAATTCGCCGCCGCTCTCGCCCGTCACGATCGAAAAGAAGGGCTTTGACAAGCCCCTGATCGAGACGGCGCACATGATCATGTCCGTCGGCGCCGAGGTGAAGTGATGAACCTGCGCGGCATCGCCAACGGCCAGACGCGCGCGGTCAATCCGAACACCGCGGCGACCGTGCGCGTGAGCGCCGGCTATGAGACGAAGGCCGACGGCAATCGCGTCCCGAAATATGACAACCTCCCGTTCCGGGCTCAGGTCCAGGCGCTCCAATACAACGACCTGGTGCATCTGGAAGGGCAGAATATCCAGGGCATTCGCCGCGCGATCTATCTCAACGGCACGATCGATAGCGTGAAGCGGATCAACCGCGATGGCGGGGACCTGATCAAGATCGCCAAGGGCCCGAATGCCGGCACGTGGCTGGTCGCGCTTGTGCTCGAGCAATGGGCCGACTGGGCAAAGTGCGCCGTGACGCTGCAAAATCAGGCCCCCTGATGTTCACCGTTTCTCCGAGCGAATCCGAGGTCTTTGCGGCGCTTCGGTCGTTCCTGCTTGCCGTGCTGCCGGCCGGTGGTGCCCAGTTCAACGGCTCGATCGCGGGCAATGTGCTGTCGGTCACCTCGATGCTTGACGGCAGCGCGCCGATCGCCCTCGGAGATACGATCCTCGGCCAGGACGTCGCTTATGGGACATATGTCAGCGCGTTCGATGGCACGGGCTCGGGCGGCGCGGGCACCTATACGGTGAGCATCGCGCAGACGGCCGGCGATGCCGCCGACACGCGGGTGTTCACCACGGGCGTCGAAGTCATCCAGGCGCAGGACAACCGCGTGCCTGAGCCCGTGGGCTCCGATTACGTGACCATGACGCCGCTGCGTCGGCCGCGCCTCGGGACGAATGTCGACACCTCGGCCGACGTGACGTTCACCGCCTCAATCGACGGCAACACGATGACGGTGACGGAGATGAAAGCCGGAGAACTTGCGCAAGGCAGCCGCGTTTTCGGGACGGGGGTCGCCGCCGGCACACTGGTGCAGGCCTTCGGGTCCGGTACTGGCGGGATCGGGGCCTATCTCGTTTCGCCGGCCCAGCAAGTCGCCTCGGAGGCGATGGCAGCGGGCACCAAGGAAACCATGGAATCCGTGCAACTGGCCATTCAGGTCGATGTGTACGGGCCCAACAGCGGCAACTTCGCGCAGATCATGTCAACGCTGTTCCGCGATGAATATGGGGTCTCGCTGTTCGCCGCGCTCTCGCCCGCGATCTCGCCGCTTTACGCGGATGCGCCGCGCCAGCTCGCTCTGAGCGATGGCGAGCAGCAGTATGAAAATCGTTGGTTGGTCGATGTCGAGTTGCAGGTCGACGAAACCGTGATCGTGCCGCAGCAGTTCGCGGACACGCTGAAAGTCAATGTTGTCAGCGCCGCGGGTAGCTGACCGGCCACTGACCGCCCGCGCCGGTCGCGCGCAATCTCCCACATCCCCGACAAAATCCCTCCCACTCCGGAGCCCGTTTGCATGTCCACGATTCCCGCCAGTATCGACGTCAATGTGACGCCGAGCGTCATCGCCACCGGCGGCTCCGCGCTCGATCTCAATGGCCTGTTCCTGACCACCAACACGCGCGTTCCGATCGGCACCGTGCTGTCGCTCGCTCCCGCCGATGTCGCGGATTTCTTCGGTGGTACTTCTGTGGAAGCGACCAAGGCGGCTGTGTACGGCGCGGGCTTCGACAATTCGGATCTGAAGCCCGGCGCAATGTTGTGGGCGCAGTATCCCATCGTCGCAGTGGCGGCCTATCTGCGCGGCGGCAACGTCTCGGCGCTTACTCTCGGCCAGCTGCAGGCGATCACCGGTCAGTTGAGCGTGACCGTCGACAGCGTCCAGAAATCGGGCAACGTCGATCTGAGCGCAGCCACGTCGTTTTCCGCCGCGGCGCAGATCATCCAAACGGATCTTGGCCTCCAGGGACTCCAGGCCGCCCAGGTCACGGCCACGATCGCCGGAGAAGTCATGACGGTCACCGCGGTCGAAAGCGGTGCGATCGTCGTCGGGCTCGAGGTGACCGGAGCGGGCATTGCGGCTGGCACCTATGTGGCATCGTTCGGTACGGGCACCGGCGGCGCCGGCACCTATAACCTGTCGGTCGCGAACGCGGTCGCGGTTGCCGAGGCGCTGACGCTGTTCGCGCCCGCGGTGACCTATGACAGCCTCTCGGGCGCGTTCGTGATCGCCTCGGGAACGGTTGGCCATACCTCGGCGGTCACCTTTGCCACGGGCGCTGTTGCGGCCTCGCTGCTGCTTACGCAGGCCACCGGCGCGGTGCTATCGCCTGGTGCTGACGCCGCGACCCCGGGCCCGTTCATGACCAGCGTGACGCAGCTGACGCAGAACTGGGCCACGTTCCAGACGGTTTTTGATCCGGACAACGGGCAGGGCAACGATAATAAGTTCGCCTTCGCGCTCTGGAATTCCTTGCAGAATAACCGTTGGGGCTATGTCTGCATTGATCATGATCCCGTGCCAGCGGTGCAAAATCCTGCGCCGGCCAGCCTCGGCCAGCGCATCAAGGCCGCCAACATCTCCGGCACCAATCTCAACTGGGAACCGACCGACCAGAACATCGGGCCGTTCATGGGCGGCTTTCCGGCCTCGCTCGACTTCTCCAAGACAGGCGGCCGGTTCACCGCCAAATTCCGCAAGCAAGCGGGTCTTCTGCCGGGCGTTACCGATCTCACGACCGCCCAGAACCTCGCGGCGAACGGCTATAACTTCTATGCCGCGGTCGCGACCGCCAACCAGCAATTCACCTATTACAGAAATGGCACGGTCTCGGGTGAATTCCTCTGGTGGGACAGCTACGTCAACCAGATCTGGATGAATAACCAGATCCAACTGGACCTGCTGACGTTCATGCAGGCGATCGGCACGCTGCCTTATAACGCCGCCGGCAACGCCGCGATCGAGACCGCGCTCGCCGACACGATTACCCGGGCCGAGGCCTTTGGCGTCTTCGTCTCCGGTGTCGAACTGTCCGCCGCGCAGATCACGGCGCTGAACCGCGCAGCACCAGGCAAGAACATCGCGCCGGTACTCCAGAGCCAAGGCTATTATTTGCTCATCGGCACCGCGACACCGGACATTCGTGCACAACGCGGATCGCCCCCACTGACGTTCTTCTATACCGACGGGCAGTCGGTGCACTCGATCAACATCGGTTCCGTCGCGGTCCAGTAAGTCTGATCTCAGTAAGGAGTAATTCGGGTGTCCCTCACGTCGGCAAATGCCATCATCCAAATCGCTGTTGCGATCGTCTTCCCGACGCCGCAGCAGCTGCAGAAGTTCTCGACGGATAACATCTATGAGGCGCCCGCGATCGCGCCGAACCAGGTGCAGATGGGCGTCGATGGCTTCCAAAGCGCCGGCAAGGTCTTTGTGTCCCGGCCGGTCAGCATCGACCTGATGGCGGACTCGCCATCCAATGATTTCTTCGACACCTGGTTCAGCGCGGAGGAGGCAGCCAGCGAGACCTTTGTGGCGAATGGCCTGATCACGCTTACGTCGGTCGGGAAGAAATTCACGCTCCGGAACGGCACGCTGACGAGCTACACGCCATTGCCGCCCGGCGGCCGAGTCCTCGGGCCGCGCCGCTATGAGATCACGTGGGAGCGGATTATTCCGGCGAGCTCGTAACATGCGAAAAACCAGCAACATCACGATTCAGGACGAAGGCCGCGATAAGGACAAGGTCTTCGTCCTGACCGAAAAGCCGGCCATCGAGGCCGATAAATGGGGTATCCGCGCGCTCCTTGCATTGAGCAAGTCTGGCGTGCCGATTCCTCCCGAGTTTATGGAAATGGGCATCATCGGCGTGCTCGCGGTCGGCGTTCATCGCCTCGCGGGCGTGTCGTTTACCGATCTCGAGCCGCTGCTCGACGAAATGCTGACGTGCGTCCAGATCATGCCGACGCCTGAGCGCCCCGACATCATCCGGAAACTGCTGCCGGACGACATCGAGGAAGTGAAGACGCTGCAAACCCTGCGCATGGAGGTGTTTCGTCTTCACACGGGTTTTTCGCCGCCCGCCAAAGCACCGGTATCCCCCACAGCTCCGGCGGGCGCCAACCCCTCAAATATCCGAACATCTCGCCGGCAATCGGCGCGGTGATCTCGAGCCGGCTCGCGACCCTCGCGGAACTGTCAACGATCTATTCGACCGAAGACGTTTACCTGTTCTGCGAAATCCTCTCCGTTGATCGCTACAATTCGAGACCGCAGTAATGACCGGAACTGTCATTGACAGCTTGGTAGTAACCCTCGGCCTCGACCCCAAGAACTTCACCAAGGGCCAGCGCGACGCCCTCGATGCGTTCAAGAAAACGCAGGCTGAATTCGACAAGCGGTTGAAGGACCTCGAGACCAGCGGCAAGCGGGCAGGGGATTCGTTCGGGTCGATCACGACGGCCGCGGAAGGTCTGTTCTCGGTGCTCGCAGGGGCCAGCATGGCCGCGTTCGCGCGGGACACCATGAACAGCGCCGCGGCAACGGGCCGGATGGCGCAGAACATCGGCGTCGCGACCGATCAGCTCTCGACCTTCGGACGGATCATCGAACGGAACGGCGGCAATGCCGAGTCCGCGATGGCTTCGATGAAGGGCTTCACCGATCAGGTCTCGCGGCTCAAGTATCTGGGCCAGGGCTCGCAAGAGCTCATGCAGTTC
>NZ_CAFK01000144.1 GCF_000239815.1 Bradyrhizobium sp. STM 3843
GATGAAGATCTTCGACACCTTGAGCGCGGTGGCGCCCTCGGTCACCGTGATCGACGTCCGCGCCGGCCTGATGTCGCCGACCCTGGCGGCACTCCGGGACATCGGCTTTCTCGATGCAGCCCGTTCCGGCCAGATCACCTTCGCGGTGTTCCACATCCTGGGCTCGTCGATCGCCTCCCTCGACGAAATCGCCGAAACCGCAAGCTACATGGTGGGCGCGAAATATTTCCTGGTGAAGAACTTCATCAACAACACGAGCTTCTTCGAGTGGGATCAGTCGACCTACGCCTCCTATTTCAACCGAATCAAGGATGCGACCGAGCTGACCATCCCCAAGCTCAACGAGATGGCCTACGAGCAGGTCGAGGTGGCCTCGGTCCCGTTCCTGAAATTCGTCGCCAACAAAGGTCCGCACGACGAGGCGGCCAACTACTCCTTCGTGCTGCGCGGCTACGTCCGGCATTGGCTCGCCAATGTCTGGAGCGAGTACGACCGGATCAAGCTGACCGACATCGTCGGCTCGTCCAAGCAGGTCGCCGCCGCGCGGCCCGCAGGGGAAAAATGACAGCTCCGCAAACAAGGGGGCTTTATCGAAGGCGCATTTGACCTGATATAGGTCAAATGCCTGCGACGCCCGTCTACATCGTCTGCTCGCCCCGCCCCCAGATCGGCAAGACGCTGCTCGCGCGGCTTTTGAGCGAATTTTTGCTGCTCAAAAATGGGCAGGTACGTGCCTTCGACATCTCGGTCCGCGAGCCTGCGCTGATCGATTATCTGCCGGCGATCACTGAGACCGCGGAGATCGAGGACACCTACGGCAAGATCCAGCTGATGGATCAGGTGATCATCAACGATGGCATGGCCAAGGTGATCGACCTCGGCTACTACGCCTTCGGCGAGTTCTTCAAAATGTCCGAGGAGATCGGCTTTTTGAAGGAGGCCGCACGGCGAAATGTCGTCCCCATCGTCCTGTTCTGCGCCGAGGGCGATCGGGTCTCGACGCGCGCCTATGACAACCTGCGCCGCCACATCCCGATGTCCCAGCTGATCGCGGTCGAGAACGACCACGTCCTGCGTGAGGAACTGCCCGCGCTCTTCACCCGCGGCCGGGTCTTGCGCATTCCCGCCCTGCCGCTGTTCCTCAAGACCTATATCGACCGATACTCCTTCTCGTTCACGGGCTATCTGCGCCAGGAACGGGATCAGTCCACCGAGCTGTATCAGTGGATCCGGCGCAACTACTACGCGCTGCGGGAGATCGAAACGGGGCTTGTGATGCAGCGGTCGTGATCGCCCCTCTTTTCGCCCGAAGTCCCGTCCCTTTTCCCGGCCCGCCCGCTCCGTCAGCGATCAGTGCCCCTCGAACGTGACCAGGGTCCGGACCGGCACGTCCATCGCCCGCAGCTTGGCGGCGCCGCCGAGATCCGGCAGGTCGATGATGAAGCAGGCCGCCACCACCGTGGCGCCGATCTGCTTGAGCAGCTTCACCGCCCCCTCCGCGGTGCCCCCGGTCGCGATGAGGTCATCGACCAGGATCACCCGCTCGCCCGGCTGCACTGCATCAACATGCATCTCCATCTCGTCGGTGCCGTATTCCAGCGCGTAGGACATGCTGACCGTCTTGTGCGGCAGCTTCCCCTTCTTGCGGATCGGCACGAAACCGGCCGAGACCTGGTGCGCCACCGCGCCGCCCAGGATGAAGCCGCGCGCCTCGATGCCGGCGACCTTGTCGATCTTCGAGCCGGCCCATGGATGCACCAGCTCGTCGACGGCGCGGCGGAAGGCTCGCGCGTCCGCCAGCAGCGTGGTGATGTCGCGGAACAGGATGCCGGGCTTGGGATAGTCCGGGATGGTGCGGATGGTGGACTTGATGTCCAGATCGAATGTCATCGGATTCTCACTCACGCCTGATGTTTTTCATCATTGCGAGCGAAGCAATCCAGGTTCGATAGCTCAAGACTGGATGGCTTCGCTTCGCTCGCAATGACGGATGATCTAGTTTGCCGGCTGCTTGAGCCGGAACGCATTCTCCACGATCTTCAAGCCCACGGCGTCGCCGAGCGACATCAGCGACTCCGGATGAAATTGCACGCCGCCGACCGGCAGGCTGGTGTGCTCGATCGCCATCGCCACCCCGTCTTCCGTGGAGGCCGTGACCGTCAGCACCTCCGGCATGCCCTCGCGCTCGACATAGAGCGAGTGGTAGCGGCCGATCACGATCTCGTTCGGCAGCCCCTGCATCAGCCGCCCGCCCCGCACCTGCACCCGCGACGGCCGGCCGTGCGCGGGCTGGCTGAGCTGGCCGAGATGCCCGCCGAAATATTCGCCCATCGCCTGGAGCCCGAGGCAGACGCCGAAGATCGGCAGCTTCTTGTCGAGCGCGGCGTCGATGGTCCTGGAGATCTTGAAGTCCTCCGGCCGGCCCGGACCGGGCGAGAGCACCACCAGGTCCCAGCTCCGCTCCTTCAGCATCGTCAGCGCATGGACATGGCGGACCACGGTAACGTTGGCGCCGACCTGGCGGAAATAATCGGCCAGCATATGCACGAAACTGTCGTCATGGTCGATCAGGAGCACCTGTTTGCCCGAGCCGGTGGCGTCCGGCGCGGTCGACGACAGCGGCTTGGGTGGATCGCCGCGCAGCGCCTGGAACAGAGCGGCGGCTTTGACCTGGCATTCGCGGTCCTCGGCGGCCGGGTCTGAATCGAACAGGCAGGTGGCGCCGACCCGCACCTCGGCGAGCCCATCCTTCATCCGGATGGTGCGGATGGTGAGCCCGGTGTTGATCGAGCCGTCAAAATTGACCACGCCAATCGCGCCGGCATACCAGCGCCGCGGCGAACGCTCATGGTCCTCGACGAACTGCATCGCCCAGAGCTTCGGCGCACCGGTCACCGTCACCGCCCAGGCATGGGTCAAAAACGCATCGAGCGCATCGAAGCCGGGCCGCAGCATGCCCTCCACGTGATCGACGGTGTGGAACAGCTTCGAATAGGTCTCGATCTGCCGCCGCGCCAGCACCTTGATGGTGCCGGGCACGCAGATGCGCGCCTTGTCGTTGCGGTCGACGTCGGTGCACATGTTGAGCTCGAACTCATCCTTCTCCGAGTTCAGGAGCTGGCGAATCTGCTCGGCATCGCCAATCGCGTCACGCCCGCGCGCAATGGTGCCGGAGATCGGACAGGTCTCGACCCGGCGGCCGTCGGAGCGGACGAACATTTCCGGCGATGCCGACACCAGAAACTCGCCCTCACCCAAATTCATCAGCGCGCCATAGGGCGACGGGTTGATCCGGCACAGCCGCTGGAAAACCTCGGCCGGCGAGCGGTCGCAGGGCTCGCCGAACAGCTGTCCCGGCACCGCCTCGAACAGGTCGCCGCGGGCGAACGCCGCCCGCGCCAGCTCCACGGTCGCCTGGTATTCGCCGGGCGCGTGGTCGGCAAAGCCCTGGCGCGGCTCCTTCAGATAGACGCTGTCGTCGGTCTCGCGCGGCAGGCCGGCCGTGGATTGGCCGTTCCAGGCAAAGTCGTAGGACAGGATCACGCCGCGGCCGGTGGCGCGATCATAAGCAAGCAGGCGATCCGGCACGTAGAGCACGATATCGCGCTGATCCTTCTCGCGCGGCCGCTTCTGCACGAGGTCCTCGATCTGGAACACGAGGTCATAGGCAAAGGCGCCGAACAGGCCGAGCAAGGAATCGTCGCCGGCCGAGAACGCCGCGATCAGAACCCGCACCAGCGACATCACGCTGGCGCGGCGGGTGCGCTGATCTTCCTCAACCGGCGCCGGTCCGCGGATGATGTGGCCGGCCAGCCGCGCCGGCGTATGTTCGGTGATGACGACGGCGGGGTCGCGCAAGGTAGCGCCGAGGAAGGCGATCAGCACTTCGCCGCGCCGGTTCAGTGCCTGCAGGGCGAAATCGGTGCCCGTGGTCTCCAGCGCCAGCGGCGGATCGGCAAAGCCGAGGTCGAAGCTCTCATAGCGCCCGGGCACGGTGGTGCCGGAGGACAGCACCACGCCGCGACGGCGGTCCAGCAGGTTGATCAGGTCGTCGAGCCGGCTGGCGCCGCCGGAAAACTGCTCGGCCGCGCGGGTGACGGAAAGCCCGCCGCGGGTGCGGTACTCGCTCAGCGCCGGCAGGGAAAAAACAGTCCTGTTCATGGTGTCCTCTTACGAAACTTGCCGAGGAAACGCCACACAGGACAAACGGGAGGGCCGCCGCTGCGTGGCGGCCTCGAGCGATTGCATGTCAGAAAAATCGCACCGGCCACCTTTTACAAGGTGCGCCACCAGAGCTTTGCTGGGCGGACGACGGTGCACATGGCCGGCTAGAGACCACGGCGGAAGACGGAGGTCAAGGGCGGGATGGTTACAGTTAACCCGGCGGCGCGCGCGGCGTTGGTCGCGCTGCCACCCTCCCCTGGAGGGGGAGGGTCGCCTCACGGCGAGCGGAGCGAGGCGTGAGGCGGGGTGGGGTGACGTCTCCACATCCACCATTGTCCACCGCTTC
>NZ_CAFK01000143.1 GCF_000239815.1 Bradyrhizobium sp. STM 3843
TGTGCGCCTCCTGGAACTCGGACATGTTGATGGTGATCATGTTCTGCTCGCCGCCGTAGAGGGTCTCGGCAAGCGCGAGGGCGGTTTCAGTTTTGCCGACCCCGGATGGTCCGGCCAGCATGAACACGCCGATCGGCTTTGACGGGTTGTCCAGCTTGGCGCGGCTGGTCTCAATCCGCTTGGCGATCATCGTCAGCCCATGGGACTGTCCGACGACGCGGCGGTTGAGGATCTCCGGCAGCTTCAGCACGGTTTCGATTTCGTCCCGCATCATCCGGCCGACCGGAATGCCGGTCCAGTCAGATACCACGGACGCCACCGACTGCTGGTCCACATGGGCGTAGACCATCCGCTTCTCGGGATTGATGCCCTCCAGCGTCTCGAATTTCCCGCGCAGCTCCGCGCGCTTTGTAGCCGGATCTTCGTCTTCCGTGGGCTCGGACAGGATCTCGCGGATGCTGCGGATGTCCTTCACGAGCTTCTGCTCCGCCGCCCAATCGGCCTCGAGGCTCGTCAGTTTTTCCTTAAGCGCCGCGATGTCGCTGTCGATCGCGACAATCCGCTCGCTGTCCTCGATCCCGAGATCGCCGTCGCTGACGAGCGCCGACCGCTCAGCTTCGCGCGCGGTGATCGCGACACGGGTATCCTCGATCAGTGCTGGCGTCGCGCTCTGGCTGATGGCCACGCGTGCCGAGGCGGTGTCGAGCAGGCTGACCGCCTTGTCAGGTAACTGCCGTGAAGGAATGTAGCGGTGCGACAGGTTGACTGCTGCAACGATTGCAGCATCCGAAATGCGAACACCATGGTGCTTTTCCATCGGCCCAAGAAGTCCGCGCAGCATGATGCAGCAGGTCTCGACATCAGGTTCATCGATCTGGATCGGCTGGAAGCGTCGCGTGAGCGCGGGGTCCTTCTCGATATATTGGCGATATTCCGCCCACGTGGTGGCGGCGATCGTACGCAGAGTGCCGCGGGCCAGAGGAGGTTTCAGGAGATTGGCCGCATCTCCGGTGCCTGCTGCGCCACCGGCGCCTATCAGCGTGTGGGCTTCGTCGATGAACAGGATGATGGGAGTGGGGGAGCTCTGGACCTCATCGATCACCGAGCGCAGGCGCTGTTCGAACTCGCCCTTCATGGACGCGCCAGCCTGCATCAGGCCGATGTCAAGCACGCAGAGCCTGACATTGCGCAACGGTGGCGGCACGTCGCCGGCGGCGATACGCTGGGCAAAGCCCTCGACCACCGCGGTCTTGCCGACGCCGGCTTCGCCGGTGAGGATTGGATTATTCTGGCGCCGGCGCATCAGTACGTCGATCAGCTGGCGGATTTCCTCGTCCCGACCAAGGATCGGATCCATCTGGCCCGACTTTGCCTTGGCGGTGAGATCCTGGGAGAAGCGGTCGAGAGGTGTCGTCCCCTTAGGTCCGGCTTGGTCCGCGTGCTCTGCGCCGGCGCCGACCAATCCCGAGCCGTCCATCGGCCGCATCGTCTCCTCGTCGGAGCCGGCCCAGACCGCGCGATGCTCCGCGGCCAATGCATCCACGTTTATCTTGGCGAATTCCTGCGAGAGGTTGTTCAACGTGCGACGGATATCGTTGGACTTCAGTCCTGCCACCAGCAGATGGCCGGTGCGGATCTGCGTTTCGCCGAAGAAGAGCGTGGCATAGTGCCAGCCGCGATCGAGCAGATCGATGACTGCGTTGGCGACACCAGGCATGTCGGTTTCGTTCTTGCGAAATCCGTTGATGACGGCGGCAAGGTCCGACAACAAGCGGGCCCGGTCCAGCCTGTAGTGGTCCACCGAGAGGCTGAGATCCGTACGTTCCTGCTGCAGGATATGAAACAGCCAGTGCGCAAGCTCGACATTGCGGTTGCCGGCGCTCTTGGCGTGACGCAGGGCCTGGATGAAGGCATCGTAGCCGGAGCGATTCAGCTTGCCCGTTACAGCTTCAAGGCTGATATCCGTCACGTTGGCCCCTCCTGCTCAAGTCCTCCGCGGATGATTGGCATCAAGCGGAAAATCGCTTCGAACCCACAACGTTAGGACGGTTTGCGCGGCCGATAGGTTCAAAGCGCGGCAGCACTCCGACGAGCCCTCAAGCGTTCGCCGAGCTGAAAACGGGCATCGCGGCGATATTCTTCCGTGGATGTCCAGTTCGGCGAGACCCAGGTGGTCCACCCAAGTCGTCCGCTCTGTCCGAGCCTGACCGGAACGACCTCTCCCGCCGGAATGGCGAGCTCGACCTCCCATTCCAGCTCATCGCCGATATAGAAGAAGACGGCGTCGGCCAGAGGCTCCGACAAATTGGGTGTCTCCGTCGGCAGGAACTGCTCGTACTGCGCAAAATTCTTGACGAAGACTCGAACCCTGATCTTGTCTTCCACGCTGAATACACGTGAGCCCAGCAGAGCGTCCCGGCCGATCCTGGCATGGCTCTCGCCCAGCCGGCTGCAGTGACTCGGGTCGAACGAGAGCCAAGTGCCGACAAATTCGTCGATCTCGACCCGGACATCGAACAGTCCCTGCAGGAACCGCGTTAGCCGCGACGCGCACTTCGTGCTGGGCGCGACCAGTCCCGCGAAGCTGAGCTTCGCCATGTCAGGGACAGTGTCTCGATTGGCGAAAACCTCGGAGCCCAAGCCGGCGAAGGACCCGACATAGGCGATGAATCGATCCTCTGCCGGACGGTCATGCTGCGCGATGGGCCGTGCGTCAGCCCAAGCGCGAAAGAACAGTTGCAGGAAGCGTCCGTTGAAGAGGTCAAGAAAGCGCGGGAAGGCGTCGTCCCGCATCAGCCACCAGCCGAGACTTTCATCGGTGGTGCCAAGCGGCAGCGCGCCCTGCGGTCCCAGGAGGCCGAGAAATTTGACGAGTATCCTGAGCCGGCCAGCCTGGTCGTCGACCGCCGCGAGGTTGGAGGCGGGGAACTCGAGATAAGGCACTTGGCCGAGGTCGACATATTCCTCGCGGCGTGCGGCACTGTCACCGATCCGCGGTCGGTCCGGGTTGGCGCGTTCGAACTGGCGCAGCGTATCGAAGAAATCGAACCGCCAGGGTTCGGCTTTCATCTGGTCGATCAGCGTCACAGCGGCCTCCGTGTGCCCATGCGCGGCGGCCACCGCATGATCTCGCCGCGCTCGGGTGTCGAGATGACCGTCTGGGTGAACGTGTTGAAGCCCGAATACTCCGCGAAGAAGCGCTCCAGCACCGCGCCGAGCAAGAACACGCCGCTGCCTTCGAATGCTTTCTCGTCAAGCGTGACGGTGATCTCGAGGCCTCGCGCCGCGCCGCTGCCGGTGCGCTCACGTACTCTCCGCACGACGGGCCGGCTTTCGATGCTGCGCACGCCTCGGATCTTGCGTTCTGTGGCGTCGTCGAACTGGTCGGCGAACAGGGACAGCATCTCGCGCAGTGCTCCGGCGTTCTTGCCACCACCGCGCTCGACCAGGCCAAGATAGTTCAGGCTCAGCATATTGATCAGGCGCCAGCTGACAATTCCGCTGCTCGCAATCTCGCTGCGGCTGCGCAGCTGGGCGACCACCGGCTCACGCGGTCGGGTCGGTCCGGCGATGCACACCAAATCAAGGGATGTATCGTCCAGAAGGCGGAAATCGGCGCCGCCGTGACCGACCGGCAAGTGCTCCGTGAGATGGCGGTTGGAGCACAGCGCCCGGACGCTGAGTTCGGCGACGGAGCCTTCGCCACCAAGTTCACCAGGTTCGAGCAACGACAGAAACATGTCCGTCCCGGTGTAGTCGGAGGATGCGCCATAGGTCTTCTCTTCCACCGTGCGGCGTCGAGGCAGCCGGCGGACCGTGAAATAAAGCCCTTCGACCGATCCGCTGGCCCGGTCGACGGCAGCCGAATACAGCGGGCGTACCGGTCGCTTGTCTTTCTCTGCCGGAAAGTGCGCGTAAACTTCGAGTACCTGGTGCGGTTCGTATTCGAGATAGCGGCTGCGGTCGGGCACGACATGGTATTCGTGGGTATTCGATTTGACGGGGATGCGATCGCTTGTCTTCTCGAACAGATTGATCGCCGGAGCGGTGTATAGCTTGAAGGTGTCGGGGCGGACCGCGGCGGCAAGCCGCGAATTATGTTCGTCGAAGGCGAAGACGATATCGATCGATTTGCTGCGCAGCCGCGGCATCACGCTGCGAAGTCCGGTCAAATTGATGCCAAGGAACTTGCGCGGAAACATGAAATATTCCCGGAGCAGCTCCGAGCCGCGAAAGATCCGATTGTCGTTGGGAAACAGCGACTCGTTCTCGTCGAAGCCAACCTGCTGCACGCAGTCATGGGGCGCGCGCGTCACCACCGGATCGCCGAAGTCGTCGAGATGCCGGAAGTAGACGCCCCTGCAATTCGAGATCAATTGTTCGTAAAGCGCGATGGCGTCGGACTCCGCGCCGGACAAGTAGATCGGAAGTTCGCTGACGCGGCAGCCTGAAAACCAGGTCTCGGGCTTGGTCCGTGCCTCTGCGTCCAGCGGTTCCTCATCGAGCCGGGCCGCGGTCCGATGGGTCAATGACAGCCTGAGCCCGGCGATCACGTCGGCGCCAACCGGAATCCCGAGCGCCTGCAGCGCGCCTGCCGTCGAGAAATACTCGGCGCCGGTGACATCGAATGGCCAGAGCACGATATCGCGGCAAAGTCGAAATCGGCAGGAGAGGCTTCGCTCTCTCTCGCGGTAGATTGCGTCGAAATAGGCCCCGCGCGCGATCTTCTTGCCATCTCGCAAGGCCGGGTCGGCGTAGGGCGGCCGCGCCATGACCAGCATGGCGGACGGGGTGGGAGCAAGATAGTTCGGAACCAGTTGCTCGAGCAGGTTCGCAGTGAATTCCGGGAATTCGTGCCTCAGCTTGAGCTGAACGCGGGCGGCGAGAAACGCGGCGCCTTCCAGCAGTCCCGTGATCATCGGATCCGAACGATCCCGGACCAGACCGCCGAGGCGCTCTGCGATGCCGGGATATTCCTCGGCAAAGTCTCCCGCCTGCTCGTACAGGAGCGACAGTTCGCGATTGTAGAAGTCGAGGAATTCGCGGTTCATGTCAAAGTCGGTTGATCTGGACGTCGCCGCTGTCGAGGTCGACGTCGGCGACGAATTCCACGGGGACGTTGAGCGGCTCGGCTTTCAGGTCGGCGTGAACGATGAAGCGCAGCTTCAGCTGCTCAGGGCCGACCGAGCCGTCGCGGCGGACCCGTATCGTCTTGCGATCGAGCCTTGGTTCATAAGTCGTCAGCGTTGCGCGCAGAGCATCGCTGAGTTCGTCGTCCGTGACCTCGTCGATCGATCGGTGGGCAATATCGGGAAACCCGTAGTTCAGGATAGACGCTCGGACGCAATCCCGCCCGCTGAGGTCCAGGGTCGATTCCAGAGCGATGGTATTGAGGAGCGTTTCAATGTCGTGGGAGACTTCGCGCCGGAGCAAGGTTTCCGAGATCGGAAAGCGGCCGGCGCTGCGCCGTCCGGCAATCACCCGCTCCCCGAACTCATCGCGCAGATTGAGTTTCTTGCGGGCATCGCGCGCTTCATGAGCCGAGCGAAACGCCAGCATCAGTGGGGGAGAGAGTCGATCCCGCCTTGGGGTAATTGTCACTTTCCAGTCCCCATCATGCCCCCGAGCCGCTTGCTATTTGCTGGAGCGGCAGTTGGTCTCCGACGTGAGGTGGTTTCAGAAGACGGCCGGACGCGCGAGCGTGGCGTCCGAGAAAGGGAGCGAAATCGCACCGCTTGGCGTCGGCTGCGCATTCGCAACCGGCGCCAAGCGCGGAGCGACGATCAGGCCCATTCCTTGTTGGCAGGAACGTCCCAGCCAAATGTCGGCGAAGCTCCGGCGCCGCCTTTTTCGGTCTGGGTCTTGTAGGTCATCTTCACCTTTGCGAAGTTCAGGCTGACGTTTTCGACAAGCCGCTCTTCACCGTGCGATCCGCCCGTGGACACGCTGGAGACCAGGACCTGCTTCATCTCGATCTTGAGATATTCCAGCGGATTCTCGCCGGCCTTGCGGACTGTGAGGATCGCGCTGTCGATGTGCTTGCCGTTCGCGCAGACCTTGAAAAGCTCCGGCGTGGCTTTGTCAACGTAGTGCG
>NZ_CAFK01000142.1 GCF_000239815.1 Bradyrhizobium sp. STM 3843
GCCGTCGGGCCTCGCGAAGGTGCATCTCGGCCACGTCATCGAGATGGTAGCTCTGGCCCGCCTGCCACAAATGATACTCGGCCTCTTCCGGCAGGCCGCCGCCGAGCAGCGCGTCGGCGAGCAACGCGTCCTCGACGGCGGTGTGCGAGATGGGCCTGGCATCTGTGGGCATTCGAGCCTTCCCCGTTATTGCAGCGCCTTTTCGGCGTGGCTTGAACAGGACACCTGCTTCGGATCGTGGAACACGAGACCGGTCTGCGTCGCCGTATCCGCAAAGTCGATGGTCACGCCATCGAGCAGCAGCCGGCTCTCCGCGGGCAGGAACAGGCGGACGCCGTCGCGTTCAACCACGGCGTCGCCGGGCAGCGGCGCACCGAGCACGCTGATGTCAGCCGCAAGCCCCGAGCAGCCGCCCGGAGAAACTGCGAGCCTGAATCCGCTGCCCGCCTTTCCGTCCGCACGCAGCATCATCCGCATGAACTTCTGCGCCGCTGGTGTCATCGTGAAATTCATCGATCTCTCCTCACGCCGGCGGCTGGTAACGCGGATAGGACGTATCGATCACACAGGTGTTGTCGACCGGGCAGACCGCCGCGCATTGCGGCTCGTCGAAATGACCGATGCACTCGGTGCACTTCTTGGGGTCGATCACGAAGGTGCCGTTCTTCTCCGAGATCGCCACATTCGGACATTCGGGCTCGCAGGCCGAGCAGCTCGTGCACTGCGAGGCAATGATCTTCAAAGTCATCGATTGCTCCTGTAAGGGCTCGGCGGCGCCCCGACACCGCCGAGATCAGATTCACGCTACCGAGATCAGGGCGCCCTGGCGGATTTCAGCATCGCCGCGCACGACGTGCGCCATCTCGCCGCTGTTGACCTTCTCGAGATAGTCCTTGAACCAAGCGATCGCGGACTTCTCGATGAACTCATGCGCGTACTGGTCGACCGGCTCGATACCGGCCGCGAGCAGATCGCTCTTCGGGCAGCCGCCGATCTTGGCGACGAACACCGCGTGGCAGTCGTTGATGGCGCGGATCACGGTCTCCAGGCTGTCCTCGTCGCCATAGCCGCCCTGGCAATAGAGATCCACGCGGCGGTGACCGACGAACTTCGCACCGGCCGTGGAGAGCTCGTAGACCTGGAACTCCTTGGCGTGACCGAAATGCTCGTTGATGAGGCCCGAGCCCTTGGTGGCGACTGCAACCAGCAGCTTGATGTCGCTAGACTGGCCGGCGAGCGAAGCCAGCTCTTCCTGCTTGGCGACGACCTTGGCGACGCGCTCCTCCTCGACCGCGGCCTGATAGGCCTTGCGCGAGTCGATGTCGTAGTTCACCTCCATGGCCATGATCTTGTCGGTGGTGAACTCGGCGGAGCGGTCCTCGCCGAGCAGGCCGACGGCGTCCGCCCGGCACTGGCGGCAGTGCCGCATCATGTTCATCTCGCCTTCGCACTCGTCCTGCAGCGCCTTCAGCTCCTGCGCGGTCGGGCCACGCTGGCCGGTGAGGCCGAACACCGTGCCGTGCTCGGGCGAGGAGATCAGCGGCATGATGTTGTGCAGGAAGGCGCCGCGCGACTTCACCGCCTTGTTGACCTCGACCAGGTGTTTGTCGTTGACGCCGGGGATCATCACGGAGTTGACCTTGCAGAGGATGCCGCGCTCGGTCAGCATCTCCAGGCCCTGCAGCTGGCGGTCGGTGAGCAGCTTCGCGGCCTCGACGCCGGTGTAGCGCTTGTGCTTCCAAAACACCCAGGGATAGATCTTCGCGCCGATCTCGGGATCAACCATGTTGATGGTAATGGTGACGTGATCGACATTGAAGCCCGCGATGGTATCGACATGGTCAGGCAGCGCGAGACCATTGGTCGACAGGCACAGCTTGATGTCGGGCGCGGTCTTCGCGATCAGTTCGAACGTCTTGAAGGTCTTCTCAGGATTGGCGAGCGGATCGCCCGGGCCGGCGATGCCGAGCACGGTCATCTGCGGAATCGTTGAGGCAACCGCCAGCACCTTCTTGGCCGCCTGCTCCGGCGACAGCTTCTCGCTGACCACGCCCGGACGCGACTCGTTGGCACAGTCATATTTGCGATTGCAGTAATTGCACTGGATGTTGCAGGCCGGCGCCACCGCCACATGCATGCGGGCGTAGTGATGATGCGCTTCCTCGCTGTAGCAGGGATGGTTCTTGACCTTCTCCCAGATGTCCGGCGGCAGGTCGTTCTGCCCCGCCCCCGATCCGCAGCTCGCCTTGCCGCTGCCACCCGAGGTGCCGCAGCCCTTGTGTTCTGCAATGGTCTGCATCACTGCGCTGAGCTTCTCGCCGTCGGGTATCGTCGCCTGTTCGTGCTGAACTGATGCGTCCATGTCCGCTCCTTACGTTGCCGGCGAGCCGCAAACCGCCTTGCCAGATGTTCAGCAACTCGCGTGCCATTGCGCAGTCATGCTCATTTTGTCGTGCGATCAATGTGTTAGTCCGACGGCGGCAACTGTCGGCTTGCCAACATGCGAGCGGGACGCGATCGCGGCCATGTTAGAAACGTTACAGAATGGCCGATCAGCCCTGGACAAACAAAAACAGCGCGGTCCACGACCGCGCTGGGGAGATGCTTTGTCGCGTTGCGATCAACCGCCGAGAATGATCTCGGTCGCGCGCGCAAGCGGAATCGCGATCGGCGTCAGCCGCTCGGTGATGAAGAATTTCAGCTCATTCCTGGACAGCGTGTCGGGCTCGACCAGAACATAATGCTCGGAGCCGGATCGCTTGATCACCTGGCGCCCATAGGTGCGCAGCAATTGGTCGTTGAAGCGACAGCCGATGAACAGGAAGCTGCGATGGGTGCGGCGATCCTTCACGGTGTCCGGGATCGGCGTCTGGATGTCGATGTCGGTCAGGACCTCGACGTAATCGGCGTCGGTGATCAGGAAGTTCTTCGCCGGCGTGATGCCGCCATGCGGCTTGTAGAGCAGCGTGGTCCAGCTTGCAGCTTTTTCGCGATCGGCCTCCGTGCCATCGGCATCATAGAAGCGGTACCAGCGGTCCTCGCCGATGCCGGCGCGGGTGATGCCCTGCACCTCGCCCCATCCGGTGCGGCCGGCCAGGGCCGCGCGCATCGCACCATCATACCAGCTGTCGACGATCATCGGCAGCGGCAGCGAGGCGAGGTGCTGATGCAGCGGCGTCGGCGCGACCGGCGTCGCGAACGCCTCCGCCATCAGCGCCGTAACCGTCGAACGATGACGCGTGCTCTCGATGTGCTGCGCCGAAGCCCAGGCGTTGCCCTTGGCGCGGCGCGGCAATGCCACTTTGGTGCCGAAGAACGCCGCCAGGGCTTCTGGATTCATCGGCACCGGCGCGCCCGACTGCTCCGACACCGCCGGTCCCAGATAGGGCACGACCTCCCCGACCTTCAGTCGCTGCACGACGTCCTTGAGCAGCGCTTCGGCGTCGGCCTGCCTGACGATGTCGATATGAGGGAGCGGCGCGTTCATCACTCGTCCCCTTCGTCACCGCGCTTACGCGCATTGATCGTGATCGGCAGCCGCGTGTCCTTGGCCATATCAGGCAAATCGAGCACCCAGCCATTGGCGATGCGAATCCAGCCGCCCCACAGCGTCTCGTGCTCGGTCTCAACGATCGGCTCCTCCAGATCCTTTTTCGGCACGTAGATCGAGAGGCCGGTTTCCGGCGAGCGGCGGATCATGACTTCNTGTA
>NZ_CAFK01000141.1 GCF_000239815.1 Bradyrhizobium sp. STM 3843
CGTCGCAAGTTCCAGCTTGAAAGTCTCAAATTTTGCATTCAAAAATACTGAAAACAAGGAACATGAGGAAATGGACCTGCAGGGCGCGAGGTGGACACGAGCGGCTGATTGGGATGCGCTTCATCCTGATATGCGACACGAGCCAGGCTGGTCGCGAAGGGCTCGATATTTTCCCCAACACGCGCGCCAATAGGACAGGTCGATGCAAAACGATCCATCGCAATCCACATCTCGTCGCTCGGGTCCGCTTGCCGGCCTCAAGGTGATCGATCTCACCCATGTGATGGCGGGGCCGACCTGCACGCTGATGCTCGCCGACATGGGCGCCGACGTCATCAAGATCGAGAAATGGCCGAACGGCGATGACACTCGCCATTCGGTGCCGCCCAAGATCGGCGACGAGGCGGCTTCATTCCTGATGATGAACCGCAACAAGCGCGGCATCGTGCTGGATCTGAAGACCGACGGCGGCAAGGAGGTGCTGCGGCGCCTGATCGCGAGCGCCGACGTGCTGGTCGAGAATTTTGCGCCTGGCGCCATGGAGCGGCTGGGCTTTGGTTATGAAGCACTGCACAAGGAATGTCCGGCGCTGATCTACTGCTCATTGTCGGGCTTCGGCCGCACCGGCCCTTACAAGCATCGCCGGGGATTCGACCTGGTTGCGCAGGCCATGAGCGGCATCATGAGCTTCACCGGCGAACGTCCCGACGGACCGCCGGTGAAATGTGGTCCGCCGCTGTCCGATATCACCGCCGGCCTGCTCGCGAGCATGGGCATCCTCGCCGCCTATACCCATCGCCTCAAGACCGGCGAGGGGCAGTGGGTCGAGACGTCGCTCTACGAAGCGGCCCTGGTGCAGACCTACTGGCAATCGACGATCGCGCTGGCGGCGGGCACAGCGCCCCGCGCCATGGGCTCCGCGCATCCGCTCAACGCGCCGTATCAAGCCTTTGAGGCCTCGGATGGCTGGCTTGTGGTCGGCGGCGCCAACAAGAAGCATTGGCTGTTGATGCTGGAGGCGCTCGGCGCCACCGAACTCGCCTCCGATCCGCGGTTCGTGAGCGGCGCCGATCGCATGGCGAACCTGAAGGAGCTTGAAGCGGTGCTGAGCGAGCGCTTCCGTACCCAGCCGCGGGCGCATTGGCTGGCGGCCCTCGACGAGAAGGGCGTGCCGTGCGGACCCGTGCACGACATGCTGGAGGCGCTGAGCGATCCGCAGACACTGGCGCGCGAGATGGTCGTCGAGGTCGAACATTCCACGCTCGGCCCCGTGAAGACGATCGGGCTTCCGGTCAAATTCTCCGAGACCCCGGGCAAGGTCCGTTCCGGCGCGCCAGTCTATGGTGAGCATACACGCGAGGTGCTGGCGGAGTACGGATTCGACGAACAGGAGATTGACGCCCTCGAAGAGCAGGGCGCAATCGTCTCGGCTTCAGGAAGGTGCGAGGAACGCGTCGCCTGACTGCATATCGATACGATCTATACGATAGACAAAGACAACACAAAACAAAGAATCAGTCGGAGGAAATCATGCGTCGTACGTCGTTTCTGTTTTCCGCAGCTGCGGCGGTGCTCGCCGGCACGATGCCGGCGCTGGCAGCCTGGCAACCGCAAAAGCCGATCGAGTTCGTTGCCACGGCGGGGCCGGGCGGTGGGACCGACAATCTCGCCCGTGCGGTGCAGAACATCATCACCAAGTACAAGCTGACGGATCAGCCGATCGTCGTCGTCAACAAGGGGGGTGGCAGCGGTGCCGAGGGCTATGTCTACGGCAAGGCCTCCGCGGGCGATCCCTATAAGGTGATCTTCGGCACCTCGAATGCCTGGCA
>NZ_CAFK01000140.1 GCF_000239815.1 Bradyrhizobium sp. STM 3843
TGAACGATCCTGACGGGGCACTGGATGCCCTGATATTTAAGCGCCAACTGCGCGGCAACAGGAATAAGGAACGCGCTCTCTTCCGCGGCCGCCCTCAATTGCTTGGGTCGGAGAGACAGCGAGATCGGAAATTCGTTCTTGAATTGCGGCGGAACGGCGCGCGGCGCGAACAGCTTGCGAACGAGCTTCGGCATAATGGCCCACGATATGATCGGCGCGATGGTGTAGCGCATCAGATCTCCGAGCAGCGGCACTGCCGGGCCTGACATGAGCCAAAAGTCAATCCGAAAGGTCGGAAAATAGTAGCCGGACGCGAGCACGAGGCCTTTCACGGCATAGTCGCTTTGCAGCGCCAACGCGATCGCCACCAATGTTCCCCAGGAATGGCCGAGTACCACGGGATTGCGCACCCCAAGCTGATCAAGAGCCTTCGCGAACAAGGCGGCTTGTGTCTTGGCCGTCCAGATGCGCGTGCGGGGACGCTGGCTGTAGCCAAACCCTGGCCGGTCGAAGCAAACGACGCGGTAAGAGGCGGCAAGGCGGTCAACTAGACCGCTTAGGATGAGATCCTGAATCATGGTGCCATTGCCATGAAACAGGACCACGCAAGGCGCAGCGGCATCGCCGCGTTCGATGTAATGAAGGCGCACTCCGTCGCACTCGATGAAGACTCCGATCGGCGGGTTCTTTCGCTCCGCTGCCACCTGAAACGCGATATTGCCGAGGATCAGAACGACAACTCCGGCAACGACGACTAGCAGGACGATTTCAGCTGTGGACATCGGGTCAATCTTTAGATGGTCCGCGCTGGCGGTACCTTGAATCGTCGGAACAACTGCGACCTGATGCCTTCGTTCCTGCTCCGCAATCCCGGCTAGCATTCGGCCGCTACGGCGTTCCGCGCAGCCGCATTTGGCCCCTCTTGGTCCAGCACAGACAACAGGCTACGAGTTTGAGGAAAGTCGCCTTCGGCCAAGATTTGACATTCGAATTAAAGAGGCCGCCAACTGAGCCGGCCCTCAATCAAGATGCGAAAAGAACAATCCGAAGGCTTGGGAGAGAATTGTCCAGCGACTTGGCTCAGGTTTGTCTCGCTGTCCGAAATGTCGCAACGTTGAGGTTGAGTATCAGGAAGAATTTGATGAGTTGGCTGCCATCGAGTGCCTAAGTGCGGATGGAAGAGCATCAGCCGCGATCTGGACTTGATCGCCGTGCCGGACACAATTGAGGACAATCCCAAAACTTGGGACCAGGTACCTGGCCGGATGTAGACACAGATTAGCAATCCCAGACATTTTCTGAATTCAGCAGATGCCGACCGAATGTCCGTGGAGGTCACAAGCTTGCGCGAACTGGCCTTGGTTTCTACGGCTTTCCGGGCGGTCTCCCATGACACCGCAAACATGCCCGTTATCCCATAATTTGATTTGTAATTGTGCCGTCGAACTGAATATTGCGCTTTTTATCCTCATCCCATTAATCGAAACTGAAAAAGAGAGCTGGCCAGACCCTCGATCGTAATTAGCAACTTTAGCGGCGACTGGCTGCTTCAGTGCGCCTTCAGACTAACTCAGGTTGATCACCGGAAGGGGCTTACCGTCCGAGATGATGACAACATAGCGCCGATGTCGTCGCCTTCCTGTTCCAGGCGACTGTCAGTGTAATAGACAGTCTTGCCCGATGCCGCGATCATAAATCGCGCCATCTGGACACGCGGCGCCTGCGAGAACAGGGGCGCGAGGGGGGCTGCATCCGCACTCGGTTCCCCATGGAACAGGCGGAGCCCGTAGTTAAGCGGTGCTCGGAGCAGCCTTTTCGCTGAGAGCCAAGTTGCCGCGACAGTGTCTCTGTGCCATTTTCGTTGCGCGTGAACAGCGACCGCGGCATTGGTGTTGCCACATGCGAAGCTGGCTTTTTCTGACCATTCTTTTCTTAGCAGCTGATATTTTTAGCTCCGCGGGCGCTGCGGCAGCGCCGAAGCGCGTCTTGTTGCTCCACTCATTCGGGCCTCAATTCGTGCCCTGGGTCTTCATCGCAGCAGAATTCCGCGAGCAACTCTTCAAGCAGTCCCAGGACAGGATCGA
>NZ_CAFK01000139.1 GCF_000239815.1 Bradyrhizobium sp. STM 3843
CCGACCGGCGCCGCCGCACGCGCAGCAGCGGCTCCGGGGCGGTCGCGGCGTGCGCACTTCAAAAGACCCGGAGGGTGAATGCGCGGGATGAGGTCGGAACCTGCGCCCCCTTCTCAGCCGTCAAGATCCGACGATGTGCGCGCTCCGCAGCTGCCCGGATGCGCCCCGAGGCCTTCCCGGACGCCGCTTCCACGGTCTATATCCTCCGAAGATATCTGCACGATATCGGGTGCGCCGAACCCGCGGCGCAGCTTTGATGACCAAAAAGTAAGGTCGGCGCGACGGTTCCGTTCATGGACGGTTCACGGCATTCCGGCTCATCTTGAGGGCACAAAAATCGTGCAGTTCACCTGTGGAGGCAAGCGTGCGCCTGCTCGTTGTCGAGGACGATCCGGATCTCAACCGCCAGCTGACGACGGCGTTGACCGATGCCGGATATGTGGTCGATCGCGCTTTTGACGGCGAGGAGGGGCACTATCTCGGCGATAGCGAGCCCTATGATGCTGTCGTGCTCGATATCGGCCTGCCGAAGATGGACGGCATCTCGGTGCTGGAGGCCTGGCGGCGCAATGGGCGGGCAATGCCGGTCCTGATCCTGACCGCGCGCGACCGCTGGAGCGACAAGGTCCAGGGGTTCGATGCCGGGGCCGACGACTATGTCGCCAAGCCCTTCCATCTGGAGGAGGTGCTGGCGCGCATCCGCGCGCTGTTGCGGCGCTCCGCCGGCCATGCCCAGAGCGAGCTGACCTGCGGCCCGGTGACCCTCGACACCCGGACCAACAAGGTCACCGTGTCAGGCAATCCGGTCAAGATGACCTCGCATGAGTACCGCCTGCTGCAATATTTGATGCACCATGTCGGCCGCGTGGTCTCGCGCAGCGAGCTGGTCGAGCATCTCTACGATCAGGATTTCGACCGCGACTCCAACACGATCGAGGTCTTCGTCGGTCGCATCCGGAAGAAGCTCGATGTCGACGTGATCCAGACCGTGCGGGGGCTCGGCTATCTGCTCACGCCGCCGCCGTCCACCGGGACCTGATCGCGTGCGAGCGTCGTTGCGGGTGGCCGAGCATCGCCGCTTTCGCTAATTTGCCCTCATGCGCCAAAGTTCGCTTGCCACCCGGCTGTTCCTGTCCGCGACCGCGTGGCTCGTCGTTATCCTCGCGATCACCGGCATCGTCCTGTCCTCGGTCTACCGCAATGCGACCGAGCGGGCCTTCGATCGCAGGCTCAACCTGTATCTCCGTACCCTGATCGCCGAGGTGGCAACGCCGGACGATCCTCCTGACCGCCAGTTCCAGTCGCTCGGCGAGCCGCTATTCGAGCTGCCGCTGTCCGGCTGGTACTGGCAGATCGCGCGCACGGATGGCGACAAGCCGGACGTGCGGGCCTCCCGCTCGCTGTGGGACAAGAAGCTGCCGAAGCTGGACGACGAGGGGATCGAGCTGTCCGCTGCCGGTATTCGGATCGGCTATGTCGAGGGGCCCGAGAACCAGCAGCTGCGGATGGTTGAGCGCCCGGTCGATCTCGGCGCCGACGGCAAGTTCCTGGTCAGCGTCGCCGGCGACGCATCCGAGATCTTCGATGAGACCCGCAGCTTCGACTACTATCTCGGTGGCACCTTCACCGCGCTCGGCATCGTGCTCCTGCTCACCACGCTGTTTCAGGTTCGCTATGGCCTGGCGCCATTGAAGCGGATTTCGGAGGGGATCGCCGATATCCGCTCCGGGCGCGCGGAGCGGCTGGAGGGTGAGTTTCCGGTCGAGATCGCGCCCTTGGCGCGCGAGACCAATGCGCTGCTCGAGGCCAACCGCGAGATCGTGGAGCGCGCACGCATGCATGTCGGCAATCTCGCACATGCGATCAAGACGCCGCTCTCGGTGATCGTCAATGAAGCTGCCACGCATCGCGCCGAGCCGTTCGCGGCCAAGGTGATGGAGCAGGCCGATGTGATGCGCGACCAGGTCACCCATCATCTCGAACGGGCCCGGCTTGCCGCGCGCGTGACCATCGTCGGCACCGTGACCGAGGTGGCGCCGGCGATCGAGGCGCTCCGGCGGACGATGGAAAAGATCTATCGCGAGCGCAGCATCGTGGTCGAGGCCACGACCGATCCGAACATCAGATTCCGCGGCGAACGGCAGGATCTCGAGGAGATGGCTGGCAACCTGGTCGACAATGCCTGCAAATGGGCCTCGTCCCGGGTTTCGATCGAGGCGGCGGCGGTGCCGCTGGCGCAGGCCGGCGCCGCGCCGATGCTGCGGATCATCGTCGACGATGACGGGCGCGGGCTGTCGGCGGCCGAGCGCGCCCAGGTCTCGCGCCGCGGCCAGCGCTTGGACGAGTCCAAGCCGGGGTCGGGGCTGGGGCTGTCGATCGTCAGCGACCTGGCTGCGCTCTATGGCGGTAGCCTGACGCTCTCGGATGCGCCGATCGGCGGCTTGCGGGCCGAATTGAGGCTGCCGGCGATCTAAGCAAATGCAATGACCCTAAAGGGGTTCTTAATACCGCGGCCCCTATGCTGAGCGAACGGGGACGCGCTTGGTGCATCGCCCGCGTTGAAGTGCATGCCGGCACATGGTTCAGACAGCTCAAGAACGGTTAAGGGAATATCTCGGCCAGCTGCCGGCGAATGCGCAGGCGCTGCTGATGCGGGAATTCGAACGGGCGATCGAGCGCGGGCAGGATGTGGCCGTCGCGACGCTCGTGCTTGAGCAGCTGCGCAAGGTGATTCGGACCGACAGCCCGGCACGCACGGACAGCAAGCCCACGGCGCCGGAGCGGCGCGAGCATGGCGACGCGCCGCGGCGCCTGTATCGCCCGATCGAGCCGTTTCTGACCGATAGCACTGGATCAATCCGGCCCGGGCAGATCCGCAGGTCCTCGCTGATGCCAGTCTGGCAATGGCTCGGCCGCGAAGGTGCGCCGGAGAAGACCCGCGACTACGAGGATGCGATATCGGCCCACGGCGAGAATTCGCGCGAAGCCGAGGTCGCCTGCCGGAAGCTGCAGCTCGCGGCCGCCGAGGCGCTGCTCAAGCTGGTAGGGCCGAACGCGACCGGCGACCGTCAGCGCGCGTTGGCCCGTATCGGCACACCGACCGTGATCGAGGACCTGCTGCCGATCGCGCTGGTGCTGCAGAACCGCGAAGCTCTTGACGGTCTCAATGGCCGGCTTCCCGGCATGATCCGCGCGCTCGGGGATTCCCAGATCGCCTCGGTCACCGAGGCCATCAACGTGCCCTCGCTGCAGACCCCGCAGATGCTGCCCTTCGCGCTGTCGCTGGTGACGCAGCGGCTGGTCGCGCCCTGGCAGATCATCCGCCTGGCGATCAAGATCGCCGCATCCGACGACGAGATCCGGGTGGCTGCGACTGCTTACGGCGTCGCGGTCACGATGGCGCTGCACGACCTGGCCAGCCTGGCGGCGGGATTGCGCGCCGACATCAGGCGCGGCCATTTCACCAATCTCGGCGACACGCTGAAGACCCTGCACGACGGCGTCCGCGGCCTGCGCACCGAGCTCGATCTGCGCAGTGAATCGACCTGGGGCAAGCAGCTCACCGCGATCCGGGCCGACATCTCCAATGCGCTGCAGTCCGAGATCGACAGCGTCCCCGGCCGCGTCCGACGCATCCTGCGCCAGCGCGCCGACAAGGACATTCCGCCGGGAGCGGGGGTCGACACCAGCGAAGTCGATGAGGTGGCGGCGCTGATCGAGTTCGTGGCGGTGTGCCGGACCTATGCGAGCGAGCTCGCGATCAACGAGGTGACGCTGCGCACCTATTCCGACCTGCAGCAATATGTCGAGAAGGCCACCGAAGCGCTGGTGCAATCGCTGCGATCAGGCGACGCCCGGGCGCGCGCCTATCGGCAGTCGCAGGTCTCCGCCGCCATCAAGTTCTGCGACGTGCTGTTCGGTCACGACTACGCCGCGCTGATGAGCCGGGCCGCGGACAATGCCAAGAGTGGCGAACGCAAGACGTCGCGCGCCGGCTAATAGTTAATACGCGATTTAGCACGACATCTTAGCACGACCGACTGGAACAATTACCGGTTGACCGCGGCGTGTTCTCGCGCGTACGTACGCAGTTGTTGGCAAACAACTGATTTTAATTACGATCATGATTTCCGTATTGAATTTCGTCGAACTCGAAAACCGCGTTGTTTCCGTCACCTATCGCAACCTGATGGTGAAAGCCAAGGTTGTCCTGGTCGATCGAGCAAGCGGGACCCAGTTGGCCGATCCGGTCACCACGATCACCTCTCCGATGCCGGTCGGATCCTTGCGGATCCGGCTGCCGGCATCGGTCAAGCCGGGAACCTATTTCCTGATGGCGTTGAACGGTCATGGCGACCATGTGGCCAAGAGCGCCGAGTTCGAGATCGCCTAACTACGTAGTGTTCCTGAGTTTTTTGCGTTTTCCCGCTGCGCTACCAAGCGGCCAATTGTGAATTGCCGCAAGCAGCGGCGCTGGCTAAAAGCGGCGCACGGTTGCTTGCCGGTGAGCGCCGCTGGAAACCCCGCCTGATGACCCCTTGGTTCGTGTTTGCGCTGATGACGGCCGCGGCGATCTTCGCCGTCCTGCTGCCCCTGGGGCTCGGCGCGCGCAAGGCTGCCAGCGGGGAAGAAGTCGCGGTCTACAAGGACCAGCTGGCGGAAATCGAACGCGATCTTTCCAGCGGCCTGATTGGCAAGGCTGAGGCGGAGGCGGCCCGCGTCGAGATCGGCCGCCGGCTGCTTGCGGCCGCGGACCAGGCGCAGGATGCGCCGGCCGGCAACAGTCTCGGCATGCGCCGCATCGCGGCCGTGCTGGCGCTGGTCGGCCTGCCGGTGGTCGTGCTCGGCGTTTATCTGCCGCTCGGCTCGCCGCTGCTGCCCGATTTTCCGCTGGTCGCGCGGACCGGGCCATCGAACGGATCGCAGCCGCTCGAGGCGCTGGTGAACCAGGTCGAGCAGCATCTGCAGAAGAATCCCACCGACGCGCGGGGCTGGAATGTGCTGGCGCCGGTGCTGGCCCGGCTCGGCCGTCCCGACGATGCGATCCGCGCCTATCGCAACGCGATCACGTATGGCGGCGACAAGGCCGCGCTTCGGGCCGATCTCGGCGAAGTGATCACGGCGAGCGCCGGCGGCGTGGTCACCGCCGACGCCAAGACCGAGTTCGAGCGGGCGCATGCGCTCGACGCCGACGAGCCGAAGTCGAATTATTTCCTGGGGCTTGCGGCCGAGCAGGATGGACGCAAGACCGACGCTGCGGCGATCTGGCGGGCGATGCTCGCCAAGGCGCCGGCGGACGCGCCATGGCGGCCGCTGGTCACCGCTTCGCTCAAGCGGGTCGGCGGCGGCGAGGCCCCGGCGGGCGCTGAAGCCCCGGCGCTTCCCGCCGAGACCATGGCTGCTGCCAAGGCCATGAATGACGGCGATCGTGAGGCAATGATCCGCGGCATGGTGGATCGTCTTGCCACACGGCTGAAGCAGAATGGCGACGACGTCGAGGGATGGTTGCGGCTGGTGCGCGCCTATATGGTGATGGGGGATGTCGACAAGGCCAAAAGTGCGTTGTCGGAGGCCCGCCAGGCGGTTGCCAATGATGCCGAGCATTTGCGGCAGCTCAACGAGGGGCTCAAGGCGCTCGGCTTGGATGGATGACGGGGTAGCTCCCGCGGTCAGGATATTGGGATGACACGCAAGCAAAGGCGGTTGACGATCATCGGCGGTGCGCTCGCCGTGCTCGCGGTAGCGGCAGCGCTGGTGCTGAATGCGCTGCGCGACTCCATCGTGTTCTTCTCGACGCCCACCATGGTCGCGGAAAAGCATGTCGGGCCGGGTAAGCGGTTCCGGCTCGGCGGCCTGGTGCAGCCGGGCTCGCTGGTGCGCGGCCAGGATCTTGCGGTCACCTTCGAGGTGGCCGATGGCGGCGCCAAGCTGCCGGTCGCCTACAAGGGCATTCTCCCGGACCTGTTCCGTGAAGGGCAGGGCGTGGTCGCCGAAGGCGCGCTGGATGCGAACGGCGTGTTCAAGGCCGACACCGTGCTCGCCAAGCATGACGAGACCTACATGCCCAAGGAGGTCGCCGACGCCTTGAAGAAGCAGGGCCATTGGAAGGACGATTACGGCAAGCCGGCCGCCGCCAAGGACGCCGCTAAGCCGGCCCCGGTCTCGATGCGCGACGGCGCCGAGCGCAACGCAGGAGCGACGCAGTGATTGCAGAGGGCGGACATTATGCGCTGGTGCTGGCGCTCGGCCTGGCGCTGATCCAATCCACCGTGCCGTTGATCGGCGCGCGCCTGCGTGATCCCGCGCTGATGAATGTCGCGCGCTCGGCGGCGCTGGCGCAGCTGCTGTTTGTCGGCGGCTCGTTCCTGGCGCTGGTCACGCTGCACGTGACCTCGGACTTCTCGGTCGTCAACGTGGTCGAGAACTCGCACTCGATGAAGCCGCTGATCTACAAGATCACCGGCGTGTGGGGCAATCACGAGGGCTCGATGCTGTTGTGGGTGTCGATCCTGGCGCTGTTCGGCGGCCTGGTCGCAGCCTTCGGCAACAACCTGCCGCTGTCGCTGCGCGCGCGCGTGCTCAGCGTGCAGGCCTGGATCGCCAGCGCCTTCTATCTCTTCATCCTGATCACCTCGAACCCGTTCGCGCGGATCGCCAACCCTCCGCTCGAGGGCCGCGATCTCAATCCGATCCTGCAGGACATCGGGCTCGCGGTGCATCCGCCGATGCTCTATCTCGGTTATGTCGGCTTCTCGATCTCGTTCTCCTTCGCCATCGCCGCGCTGATCGAGGGCCGGATCGACGCTGCCTGGGCGCGCTGGGTGCGGCCCTGGACGCTGATGGCCTGGATCTTCCTCACGCTCGGCATCGCGATGGGTTCCTACTGGGCCTATTACGAGCTCGGCTGGGGCGGCTGGTGGTTCTGGGATCCGGTCGAGAACGCCTCCCTGATGCCGTGGCTGGCCGGCACCGCGCTGTTGCATTCGGCGCTGGTGATGGAGAAGCGCAATGCGCTGAAGGTCTGGACCATCCTGCTGTCGATCCTGACCTTTTCGCTGTCTTTGCTCGGCACCTTCCTGGTCCGCTCCGGCGTGTTGACCTCGGTGCATGCCTTCGCCACCGATCCGACCCGGGGCGTCTTCATCCTGCTCATTCTCTGCGTCTTCATCGGCGGCAGCCTGACGCTGTTTGCGGCGCGCGCGGCGTCACTGAAGCAGGGCGGCTTGTTCGCGCCGATCTCGCGGGAAGGGGCGTTGGTGCTGAACAATCTGCTGCTCACCACCGCCTGCGCCACC
>NZ_CAFK01000138.1 GCF_000239815.1 Bradyrhizobium sp. STM 3843
CCGCTCGAAGATGAGCAAGCGTCAACTGGAAAACGCACTCCGTTCGAAGTGAACCGGCTCGAGATGGATCGAGTCTGCGCTGCGGCCGCGTGGACGCCCGGCGGCGCCGTCTGCCGCATCAACCTCCGGCGGCGGTCACGCGCCACACCGTGTTGCCGACGTCGTCGGCAATCAGCAGCGCACCGGTCTTGTCGACGGCAAGGCCGACGGGCCGGCCACGCGCTTCATCGTTGCTGTTCAAGAAGCCCGTGACCACATCCTGCTCCGGACCATTCGGCTTGCCGTCGGCGAACGGCACATACACGACCTTGTAGCCGTTGAGCGGCGTGCGGTTCCAGCTGCCGTGCTCGCCCACGAAGGCGCCGCCGCGATAGGCCTGCGGCAGCGCGTTGGCGGTGTAGAACACCAGCCCGAGCGGCGCGACATGCGAGCTCAACGCGTAGTCCGGCACGATCGCCTTTTCGACCAGATCGGGACGCTGCGGCGTGACGCGCGGATCGACATGCTGGCCGTAATAGCTGTAGGGCCAGCCGTAGAAGCCGCCATCCTTCACCGAGGTCATGTAGTCCGGAACCAGGTCCGGGCCAAGTTCGTCGCGTTCATTGACCACCGTCCAGAGCGCGCCGCTCTGCGGCTCGAACGTCAAACCGTTCGGATTGCGCAGGCCGCTGGCGAAGATGCGCCAGCGTCCGGTGGCGCGGTTGACCTCGAGGATGTCGGCGCGGTTCTTCTCGGCCTCGATGCCGTTCTCGGTGATGTTGCTGTTGGAGCCGACGCCGACATAGAGCAGGTTGCCGTCGGGGCTTGCGGTCAGGCTCTTGGTCCAGTGATGGTCGATCGGGCCGCCCGGCAGCGGCATCAAGGTCGTGCCGGGCGCAGTCATCTGCGTCTCACCCGGCGTGTAGGGGTATCGCACGATCGCGTCGGTGTTGGCGATATAGAGATCGTTGCCGACCAGCGCGACGCCGAACGGCGAATTGAGGTGGTCGAGGAATACGCTCTTGCTCTCCGGCACGCCGTCGCCATTGGCATCGTGCAGCAGCGTGATGCGGTTGCTCGCTCCGGTCTTGCCGCCCGAGGTGACCCAGGATTCGACCAACCCCATCACGATGTCTTTCGGCCGCTTGGGCGGAGGCGGCGGGGGTGCCTTGGATTCCACGACGAGGACATCACCATTCGGGAGCGTGTAGAGCGAGCGGGGGTGCTGCAGGTCGGTGGCGAGCGCCTCGATCTTCAGGCCGGGTGCGACGGTCGGGGTCTCACCCTGCTTCCAGCCGACCACGGTCGCCAGCTTCATCGGTGGCAGCAGAAACTGCTGCAGCGCCGGCAGTGGCGGGTTGGGACCGTATTCGGCCTTGGGATCGCCGCCCTCATGACAGCCGGCCAAGCCGAGCGCGGTGCCGCTGAGCAGCAGCGTGGTGAAGAGCGGCGCGACGCGGAAGGTGTTCGATCTCGTCATCGGGCCACTCCCACGCCATGGCGGTAGACCATCGCCCAGCCGAGCCAGCCGGTGATCGGCAGGATCAGAACCGTGATCAGCGAGAGGATGAGGCCGGTCGGCACCACCGATGTCCAGGCATCGCGCGTGTGGACCATGTTGTTGAAAAACGCCAGGATCAGCACCAGCAGGTTGCCGAGCATGTGCGGCCAGGCCGGCGTCAGCGACCGGATCAGGCGATTGCCGAGGAAGTCGATCAGTCCGGCGATTCCGGCCAGCACGCCCATGATCAGGCCGACGAGCAGCAGCCAGGCCGAGATATCGGTCCACATCATCTCGCCGGTCTGCCAATAGACGATATCGGTGATGAACGCGCCGATGAAACACACGATCGGGAACGGCACTAACATGGGATGGATCGGGTGCCGCGCGATTTGTACGGTCGGCTCAAGCATGACTTTATGGGTTTCGGAAATCGTCAAGGCGGAGCTCCTCGGCAGCGAGAAGAGGGATGCTGCGCCAACCTGACTGCCTCGCGTCGGTTCCTTTTAGGTAGCGAACTTCACTGTTTGTTGGTGGCGGCGAGTTCCGAGAGCGCGATGTCGCTCCGCTCCCGCGAGGCAGCCGTATCGATCCATGGCGGATGACGACCAACTGCGTGCTTCGTCGCTGTCCGTCCGCGCAATAACGCCAGTTGCTCTGGGCATGCCAGGAATGCACCAGCGGCGCGAGGCAATCGAGCGGCACCTCAGCGTGATCAGTGGGTCTTGTTCAGCGGCGCCTGCGTGCCGCGCGCGCTGTCGCTGCCGGCGTCGTTGCGTGGCATCGCCGGCGCGGGAGCGGAAGGCTCGCTCTGCTTCGGCACGGCGGTGCCAGTGGTCTGCTGGCTCGTGGTCTGCGCATCCTGCCGTGGCACGCGATCGCCTGCGAACGACCAGATCATCAGGACGATCGCGAAGGCGACCAGGGCGATCGGAATGATCACGCCATAAGGCATGCTGCTGCGCACTGGAACATCGCTGCCGGCCGGACCGTTGCGCTCCATCCGATCCTGCGCCGCGAAAGTATCCCTGGTGTTCTGATCAAGACGGGCGCGCTCCGCCGGCCGCAAGCGGCCCGCGCGTATGGCGGCATAGGCCAGGACCAGACCGAGGATGATGATCCCAATTCCCCAGCCCCAAAACGTTTCAGCGCCGCCTGTTCCGCCACCCATGCAAGCCGCTCCATTTTGCTCGTTCATGCCGACCCGGAGTCGACGTCATCGCCAAACAAACGGGCCTGCCAAATCGTTCCGAGATCGCCGCGCACTCGGCACGAGCGATTTAGACGTGCTACTTAGGTGAGCTACTTGGGACCAGCGCTCAGAGATCGATCACGACATAGGCGTCCTCGACCGTTACCGGATAGCGCTCGGCCACATAGGGACCTTTCACCAGTTCGGCGCCGGCTTCGAGCTTGACCTCGTAGTTGCGCAGGCGGGTCGAGCGCGGGTCGCACCAGGACTGACCGGTGGCGAGCTCGAATTCCCAACCGTGCCAGGGACAGCGCAGGAACTCCCCATGTCGTTCCAATCGGTAGTCGCCCGGACCGGCGGATTTTGCGATGCCCGTGACCACGCCCTTGCAGATCTGGGCGCCGCCATGCGGACAGCGGTTGAGCAGGGCGTGCAGGCGTCCCTCGACATTGAAGAGCGCGATCTCGCGGCCGTCGACAGTTGCGACTTTGCGCGATCCGGGCGGCAGCTCGTCTGCCGGACAAACCACGTGGCGGCTCATGACAACCGATACAATGCCACGGCATTGTCCCTGAAGATCTTCCGGCGCTGTTCCTCAGTCATCGGGAATTTGAACGAGAAGCTCGGATTGTCGTAGTCCCAGTGCGGATAGTCCGACGAGTAGAGCAGACGATCCCAGCCGATCCAATCGATGATCTCGACCAGATGACGTGCATGGTCCGGCTCCTCGATCGGCTGTGTCGTCCACCAGATGTGCTCGCGTAGATATTCCGATGGCCGCCGCTTCAGATGCGGCACCTCTTTCCGGAATTTCTCGAAATGCTTGTCCATGCGCCAGGCGAGCGCCGGCGCCCAGGCGAAGCCGCCTTCGACCAGCACCACTTTCAGCTTCGGGAAGCGCTCGAATACGCCGCCGAGGATGAGGCTGGCCGCAAGCGATTCCATGCAGGCGACGAACACATAATGCTCCTGCAGGTAATAGGTCGGCCAGCCGGAGCCGGTCGAGGGGTGGCCGCCATTGTAGCCCACCGGATGCAGGCCGATCGGCAGGCCGGCGCGCTCGGCCGCCTCATAGATTGGCCAATAGCGCGGATGGCCGAGCGGATCGGATGGCCGCGACGACATCATGATCTGCACATAGCGACGATCGCCGGCGCAGCGCTCGATCTCGGCAATCGCCGCCTCGGGGAATTCCTGCGGCACGACGATGCCGGCGCGCAGCCGCGGCTCCTCGCGGACCCAACGGTCGATCTGCCAATCATTGGTCGCGCGCGACATCGCTGCGGCAAAGCCGGGATTGCGCTCCTCCATGCCGCCCTTGCTCAGCGCCATCAGCAGGCCGAACTCGACGTTGACGGGATCAAGATGCTGCTTGCGCAGCATGTCGAGATCAGAGCCGGCAGGCCCGGTCTCGGGCAGGGCGTCGCTGCGCATGCCCGCCGCCATCATGCGCGGAAACATCAGCGCGTTGGAGAGCGCCTGTCGCACATGCACGCCATAGGTCTGATAGTGCTCGCGCCAGCGCGGCTCGAGATAGGGTAAGAGTTCGCCCGGCGTGCGGTGCGCCGGATGGATGTCGCAATCGACCACCGCGAGCGTCTGGCGCGCGGTCTGTTCGAGAAATGGCGCGTTCATCGCACGTCCTCCTTGATCGCTGCCGTCTCGCCGCCGATCGCGCGTTGGGCGAGGCGCGGATAGGTCGCCAGCGCATTGTCGATGAGAATCTTCCTCACGGCGGCCTGGGGCAGCCCGTCGGGCAGCACGTCCTCGCCGTCGAACTGCCAATGCGGATAGTCGGTCGCGAACAGCAGGATCTCGTCGGAGCCGATCCGGTCGAGCACCTGTGCCACCGCCGTCGGGTCGGGCGCATCGAACGGCTGGGTGGTCAGGCGGATATGCTCGCGGATGATCTCGGACGGCCAGCGGTCGACCCAGGGCGTCTCGGGCCGCGCGCCGCGCCAGGTCTTGTCGGTCCGCCACATCGTCACCGGCAGCCAGCTGACGCCGGATTCCAGGAAGACGAATTTGAGGCCGGGACAACGCTGAAACACGCCTTCGGCACTCAGGCTGACGGTCTGGTTTTCGAACGCCTGCGCCTGCGCGACATAGTCCTCGAATTGGTAGCACGGCCAGCCGACGATGGTCGGCGCGTAGCGATAGGTGCTGCCGGCGTGCACGGCCACGACCAATCCGTGCCGTTCGGCGGCCTCGTAGACGGGAAAGAACTCGCGCCGGCCGAGCGGCCGCTCGCCCATCGCCAGCAGCAGCACCTGGACGAAGCGATGGTCCGGAGCGAGCCGCTCGATCTCGGCGACCGCCTGCGACATATCCTGCGGATGGATCAGGATCGAACCGCGCAGGCGAGGCTCGCGGTCCAGCCATTCGGTCCGGAGCCAATCATTGACGGCGCGACAGAGCGCTGCCGCCATGTCGTCATTGTGGAGCGCCACGCAGCCGTGGATCACATTGGTGATGGCGAATTTGAGATCGAGAGCGTCAAGCACATGCGCGCGCAAGGCTTCGAGCGGATTGGCTGTCGATTGCAGCCGCCAGTCGGCGCGCATGCTGATCGGCGCATTCGGCGGATAACTCATCATCGCAAACGGCATGCGGTCGATCGCGCGATTGACGATCTGGTCGCGCCAATAGTCGTTGAGATAAGGCAGGAGCTGCGCCATGCTGGGCGCGGGCACATGCAGATCGCAATCGATTGCTCCTGCGTAAGGCATCTTCATCGGCGTGCTCCGTATCTCTGACCGTTCTGATCCCGATCCGCGGCGTCTCATGCCGGCGCGGCTTGATCCATCTTTGCTGCCGCTGCGTCCGAAGCCGCGCTCGTCGTCTGCCTGCGCTGCGACAGTCCAAGCACGACGACACAGCTGGCCATGACGAGCGGCGGCAGCGCCGCGAGCAGGAACAGGTTGGCGACCGGCAGCTGGCGCGCGATCAGGAAGCCGGCGATCAGCGGTCCCGTGATCGAGCCGATCTTGGCAACTGACAGCGCCCAGCCGACCGCGGTGGACCGGTTGGCGCTCGGATAGAACAGGCCGACGGCGCTGTTCAGGCCCTGGTGACCGCCGACCACGAAGAAGCCGACGCAGGCCATCGCCACCAGGAACGCACTGCCACCGAAGCCGGCGAGGCCGACCGAGGCAACCAAGGGCGACGCGATCACCGGCATGATCGCAATCGCCAGCACGCCGAACCTGTCCAGCATCCATCCGACCATCAAGGCGCCGACGGCGCCGCCGAGGCTGAACATCGACAGCGCGAACGCGGCCTGCGCCGGCGTGTGTCCCGATGCCTCGGCGAGGATCGGTGTCCAGCTGCCGAGGAAGAACATGGTCATCGAGCTGGCGATATAGGCGAGCCACAATAGCGGGGTGATCAGCGCGAGCTGCCCGTCGAACAAGGCCGCGATCTTCGAACTCAGGCCGGTGCCGGCATGGCCGGGTTGGTTCTCTTCATCGATGACGAAGAGTGCGGTTGAGCGTGCCTGCAGGCCCGGCTCGATCCTGTTGAGGATGCGGGCGACTTCGTCGGGCTGCCTGCCCTGAACGACCAGGAATTTGATCGACTCGGGAAGCGTGAAGAAGCTGAGCACAGCGGCAGCCAAGGGCAGCACGCCGCCGATCCAGAACACGATTTGCCAGCCGAGATGTGGCACCAGCCAGGCCGCGATGATGCCGCCGGCGCTGCCGCCTGCGACATAGCCCAGCATGATGATCGCGACCACCGTGCCGCGATATCTGCTCGGCACATATTCGAGATTGAGCGAGAAGCACAACGGCGCCAGGCCACCGATGCCGAGGCCGGCGAGGAAGCGCAACGCGATGAGGGAATTGAGATCGTTGGCCCAGACGGTCAGCAGGCTGAAGCCGCCGAAGGTGACCGTCGCGGCGATGATCGACAGACGTCGGCCGATGCGGTCTCCGAAATAGCCGAAGATCAGGCCTCCGACGAGAATGCCGAACACGCCGGCACTGAAGACGATGCCGAGCGAGCCCTTGTCGATGCTCCAGCTGCGGACGACGGTCGGCGCGGCAAACGCCATCGCGTGCAGGTCGTATCCGTCGAGAAACATCATGACCGTCGACAGGATCATGACGGTCAGCACCAGCCCGTTCCGGCGCTGGCGCTCGATAATAGCGCTGACATCAATGATGGCGGCTGCGCTCATTGTCGTTCCTTCCCCTTCGCCGTTGTTTTGTTTTTGACGGCTTTGATGCAAACCGCTCTGGCGACGGCCGGCCTTTCTGGGCGGAGCAGCCAACCTCGCAAGCGCAACTGAAAGTCGCGCCGGCGGCCAAAGCAGTTTGCAGGAGAAGGCTATTTGCTTCGGGTTCGCGGGAGAATAAGCTATTTCGGCGTGATATCTTTTCCGAATTGGATGAAATGACGGATAGCCTTTTGAATATGAAGGCTTTTGTGGCGACCGTCCGGGCCGGCAGCTTCTCCGAGGCCGGCCGGCAGCTTGGGGTCGCGCCGTCGGTTGTGACCAAGCGGGTGGGGCAACTCGAATGGTCGCTGCGCTGCACGCTTCTGCGCCGCAGCACGCGCCGGCTGCAGCTGACGGAGGTCGGCGAGCGCTATCTCGATGCCATCCGCGGCATCGTGCGCGAATATGATGAGATGGTCGCGGGCATCAGACGCTCGCCCGAGGAGCTCGAAGGCCAGGTGCGAATCAAGGCACCGGCCTCGCCAATGGCGATCGATCTGGCAGAAATCCTGTCATCGTTTCAGATCAAATATCCTCGTGTGACCTTGGAGGCGGTTCTGGTCGATCGCACCGTCAATCCGGTCGAAGAGGGATTCGACATCGTGCTGACGATGATGCCGTCGTCGTTCCACGGCGTGCTCGAAGAGCCATTGCAGGCGTTTCCGCGCGTGCTCTGTGCCGCCCCGTCCTATCTCGCGCGGCGCGGCGCTCCGCATCACGTCCGCGATCTCGTTCATCACGATTGTCTCGTCTTCGCTCCGATGGGACCGGTGTGGACGTTCGAAGGCAGGACCGGTGTGATCACGGTCGCGGTGCGCCCACACTTCGTCAGCAACAACAATGCGCTTCTGATCGATGCGCTGTGCGCAGGCAGCGGCATTGCAGTGGTGTCGCGGGCGGCGGTCGCGGTGCCGTTGCGCACTGGCGCGCTGGTCGAAGTGCTGCCGGAGATCCCGATTCCGGATCTCTGGGTCAAGGCGCTGGTCCCGGCCACACGGGCTAATCTGGCGCGTGTGCAGACCTTGCTCGCCGCAATTCGCAACGCCTTCCATGCCGTGGCGGCGACAAGTCCGGCGCGCGTCAGCGGTGCGGCTTGACCGCCGGGATGCGGGAGCTATCGATTGCGGCGATTGGCTGCTAAGCAGCGCGTACGAGCGCTCGGCACAGAAGAATTGGCGCAGAAGAAGAGGGTACAAAATCATGATTGAGACTGTCGGCATCATCGGAGCAGGCACCATGGGCAACGGCATCGCGCAGGTTTGCGCGCTTGCGGGCGTGCCCGTGGTCATGGTCGACATTTCGGACGCGGCGGTCGAGCGCGGCCTGTCGACCGTCAGTTCAAGCCTTGACCGGCTTCTGAAGAAAGACAAGCTGACGGCGGCCGACAAAGCGACGGCGCTGTCGCGCATCACCGGCACCACCGACAAGAGCAAGCTGTCGGCATGCGATCTCGTCATCGAAGCTGCGACCGAGAACGAGGAGCTGAAGCACAAGATCCTCAAGGACCTCTGCGCGACCTTGAAGCCGGAGGCGCTGATCGCGACCAACACGTCGTCCATCTCGATCACCAAGCTTGCGACCGCGACCGATCGGCCGGACCGCTTCATCGGCCTGCATTTCTTCAATCCGGTGCCGATGATGGCGCTGCTCGAATTGATCCGGGGCCTGCAGACCTCCGACGCGACCCATGCCGCCGCAGAGGCCTTCGCCAAGCGGATCGGCAAGGTCGCGATCACCGCCAAGAACAGCCCCGGCTTTGCGGTCAACCGCATTCTCTGCCCGATGATCAACGAGGCGATTTTTGCGCTCTCGGAGGGCATCGCGACCGCCGCTGACATCGACGAAGGCATGAAGCTCGGCTGCAATCATCCGATCGGGCCGCTGGCGCTCGCCGATCTCATCGGCCTCGACACGATGCTGTCGGTGATGGAAGTGTTCTACAACGGCTTCAACGATCCGAAATATCGCCCAGCGCCGCTGCTGAAGGAAATGGTTGCTGCCGGGCAGCTCGGCCGCAAGACCGGCAAGGGCTTCTACGATTACAGCAAGTAGCAATTGCGGTGCGCTTTGATCGTTGCGGCGGGCGGCAAGGGCGCGTCCGCCGCAGCGATGATCGGATCGACCATACCGGACTGACAATTATTGCTTCAAAACCAATTCGCAAAAATCACTTCTGCGCAAACCTTGTTGCGCGACCAACTCATTGCAAATATCGTTGCGGCGTACAAGCAATCGTCGCGACCTCGTATCAGTCGCGTCAAGAAGCGGGCAACCCGCCGCGCCCTTCAGACGGCACAGCGCCGGGTGGGTAAGGGGCCATGCCTTGCTGATGCGGCCCACTAAACCTCGAACCCGGCGTGCCGTTCGTGGGTTTGCCGCTATGCGCTGGTCCGAAGGGTTACCGACGCACTCAGCGGATCTGGTACGGAGGTGGAGTCATCAAACCTCCCTTGCTTTCGCGGTTGGCCATTGTCAGCTTGCGGCTGCCGTCGCTTGCGCGGCTGCACCCGCTGCATTGACACATGTTATGCTCCTCCCATGCCACGGCGCTGTCAAGGCACTTTGTGACACGATGATGAATGAGTCATTGTGGCAGATGTCGCAAGCGAATCGCGCCTCGCCTCCGTGTCTGACCGCTGCGGTAAGCAAGTGTGCGAATCCATCCTTGCCGGCGTCGGATAGCAAACTAGATAGGTGAAATGCGGGCGGCTTGGGCGCGGCTTGCGTTGATCGCGTCAGCAAATCCACGATTGATGTTGCGCAGTTTGAGCGGAAGAACAACTCGTCGCGTCTGTCAGCTCCGCCGCTGCGATGTTTCGTCAAACTGCCGCGTTTGCGGAGTATGCGAATAGAGGTTCCCGGGAACCAAATGGATTCACGGCGTCTTGTTGCCCGGGTCAACATTCAGGAGAAGGCCGATGAGAGCAGCAACAATCGCTTTGGCGGGGATCGCGGCCGTAGCAATCAGCATGTCTGTGGCGGCGGCCGAGCAAGGCACGACCGGCATGGTGACAGGAATCAACCGGTTGAACGGCACGATTTCGATCCAGCGAATCCAGACCGGGACCGTGGGCGCCAACACCTCCGGCACGGCCGAGGAGTTCAAGATCAAAGACAATGCGATGGTCGAGGACATCCACGCCGGTGACCGCGTGACGTTCTCAACGTCCGACGGCGGCGGCACGAAGATGATTACCAAGCTCGACCGCCAGAAATAATGCGATAAGATCGAGGCGCGCGGCTCCTGCGATCAGGCCGGCACAAGATCTCCGGCCGCCGGGGAGCTGCGCGTTCGCGATGTGCGGAGCGGGGGGCGCAGATGATGCATCGGCGGTGGGTCGACCGGACGACGGGAAATGAGCGGGGCGGCGTCGCGCTGAGTCTCGCGATCCAGCTGATCGCCATACTGCTGCTCTCGCAGCCCGTGCGCGCAGATGATCTCTACCGCGCACAGACCATCGTCACCGGGCAGTTCGAGCCGAACCGAAGCATCGGCTTTGCGGTCTGCCTCGAGGATGTGTTGATCAAGGTCTCCGGCGCGCTGCAGCTCGCCGGAGATTCCCGACTTGCGCCGTATAAGGCGCGCGCCGCCGAATTCGTCACCGGCTTCGATTATCACGACCAGATGACGGGCACGCCGAAGCGTGACGAGCAGGGCACCCGCGACCGGCCTTACGATCTCATCGTTGATTTCAACAAAGCCAAGATCGACGATCTGCTCGGCATGCTTGGGCTGAAGCCGTGGGCATCGCATCGCCCCTTGCTCGGTGTCATCGTCGCGATGGCGCCGGGAGGGCGCACCTACATCGTGACCGCCGATGGCCGGCAGTCGGAGCTGCAGCGCGAGGCATTGCGCGCGGCGGCGCTCAAGCGCGGTGTCTCGATCGTGTTGCCCGACAGCGCAGCTCTGGCGCAGATAAAGATCGAAGCTGCCGATGTTATCAAGACATCGTCCGCGGACTTGGCGGCGGCGCTGAGTAGGCAGGGCGCCGAAGCGATCCTGATCGGGCAGCTCAGCTGGGATGATGATGCGCTTGGCTGGTCGACGGAGTGGCGGCTGGATGTCGACGGCCAGCCGCATCGCTGGCATCTCGCTGGCGTCACCTTCGACGAAGCATTTCGGCGCGGACTCGGCGGCGCCGCGCAGATCCTGTCCGGTAACGGCGCGCCGCAATAGCAATCGCGCTCGCTGCATCGCGACTGCGACAATCCGTGCACGGAACGGCGCGTTTGTTCCTGAGTTCCTCCTTCAAATGAGGAGGTCGTCATCATGAACCTGAAGACATGTCTCGCTGCCGCACTCGTGGTGGCAGCGCCAGTCTCGGCAATGGCCGCACCGGGCCTGGTCCGCAATTCGGCCACACTGCGCGCCGGACCCGGGTTCGGCTTTCCAGCCGTCGATCGCATTCCCGCCGGCGCCCGCGTCAATATTCATGGCTGTATCCGTGGCGGCGCGTGGTGCGATGTGAGCTTTGCGGGTGAACGCGGCTGGGTCGCCGCCACCAGGCTCGCTTATCTCTATCGCCACCGCTACGTCTATCTTCCTGATTATGCCGATGACGTTCCGATCGTGCCGTTCGTGCTGTCCAGCTATTGGGACAGCTATTATGTCGGCCGTCCTTGGTATCACCGCCACGCTTATTGGGACCGCTACTGGCATCAGCATCCGCCTGCAGTGGCCTATGGTCCGCGCCCGCATGCGCGCTTCGCGGGGCGATCCGATGTTGGCGTCGCGCCCGGACCGGGCGTGGTCGGCCGCGGATGGCATCGGCAGGGGCCGGGCGGGTTTGCGCAGCATGAGCGCGGCCCAGGCGCTCCGATCGCGATCGGGCACCAGGCCGGCCCACATCGCTTCGGCGGCATGCAGCCAGGCCCTGGCGCACAGGTCGGCGCCCGCTTCGCACCAGGTCCCATGGCTCGCCCGAATGTAGCGCCCCACATGGCGCAACCCAACTTCGCGCGGCCGAGCGGGCCTCCGATGGCTGCCCACGCGCAGATGGGCGGCGCTCCGCGCGGCCCGGTTGGTGGTGCCCCGCAGATGCGTGGTGCCCCGCAGATGGGTGGCGCGCCGCATGGCGGTGGTGCCCCGATGGCCGCTGCACCTCATATGGGCGGCGGAGGTGGCGGCCCGCACGGCGGTGGCCCCGGTCGTCCACATTGATCTCGCCAACTTGTGATTCAGGCAAGAAGCTCGGCCATCGCGCCGGGCTTTTTGCTGTGGGAATGTCGGACTGGCGAATGCCACGTCAGCGACTACATGAATCCGCATTCCCCCCGCATCATTCAGTCTCTCTACTGCCGCGTGAAGAAGCTCGTGCTTGTATTCCTGATGCTCATCGTCGTGCCGATCTCTGTGTCGGCTGTGAACTATCTGCGCGGCGATCGCCGCGGCAGTTGGCAGACCGCTGATCGTTCGAGCGCCGGGCTCCTGGCGCCTCCGTCCGAGCGTGCGGACGCTGTCGTCCGCGTCTTCGCCGCGCGCACGGTGCGCTGGCGCGGGATCTTCGCGGTCCACACCTGGATCGTGGTGAAGGAGAAGGGCGCGCCGCGCTACACGCGCTACGACTACACCGCGTGGGGCGAGCCCGTCCGGGTCGACGGTTTTGCGCCAGACGGGCGCTGGTTCGGGGCGGTGCCTGAAGTCGTGCTTGCGGTCGATGGCGACGACGCCGAGCGCGTCATTCCCAAGATCCGCAGCGTGATCGAGACCTACCGGTTTCGCGCCTATGGCGACTACAATGCCTGGCCGGGACCGAACTCCAACACCTTCGTGCAGGCCGCGCTCAATGCCGTTCCCGAGCTCAATGCGGTGCTGCCGCCGACGGCGATCGGCAAGGATTTTCCGGTCGCCGACTGGTGGGGCCTGACCCCATCCGGCACCGGCGTGTTCGCTTCGCTCGGCGGCTATCTCGGGCTGACAATCGGCTGGATCGAAGGCGTCGAACTGAACGTCTTCGGCGGCGTTCTCGGCGTCGATCTGCGCAGGCCGGCACTGAAATTTCCCGGTGTCGGCCGCCTCGGCATGCCGCTGGCGTAACCGATCCACTCAGTCTGGCACTATGCGTTCAGCGCTTCCGCTCGGCGCGGCTGAAATTGCTCAAATGCCCTTCCCGCGCGGCCTGTGCCCGCGCCGCCTTCTTGATGCCCGCGCTCTTGCCGGGAGGCGCGACCAGCGAAGGTAGTCGCGTCAGCCTCTTGCTGCCGCAGTTCGGACAAACCGGCGTCTCCGACATGCCGATCAGCAACTCGATATCTTCGGCGCATTTGGCGCAGTGAAAGCTGTAGAACGGCATGCCGCGTCTCCTGCTGGATACGATCGGCACTGCAGAAACCGGGCCATGCCGGTTTCCGCGGCGACTGCCTCAAAGGGCGGCAATTCACGCCCATCGGCAGCAGTTTGTCCCGGAGATGACGCGGGCCTGCGTCGCGGAGCCGACAGTGGCAATGTGGGCCGTTCAGCGGCTCACGCGCTGGTCTTCGGCGTATATTTGCCCGCGATGCATTTATAGCTTTCCAGATGCCAGGCTTGGTACGGCCCCTTCGACAGCCAGTCGGCGATGCCGATCTGGGCGTTGACGGAGCACGACATCATGGTGATCCCAGACATCTCGCTGTTGGTGACCACCTTCTCCATGCAGACCTGGCCGTTGCAGAGCAGTGCGACGAGAGTGACGAGCACGGTATTCCTGCCTTCAAAAAGTGAACCCGGTTGAGGATGACGAAAGCAGGGTTCATGCCAAGTTATGAATCTGAACCGTGATTCTACGGTAGTGGGTTGCTCTTGGCGGTCGCAATCCTTCGAAGCTGTTGCGCGACGAACAACGAATTCCGCTTTGCCGTTGCGTGGCCCGGATCAGTGGGAACGGCCCCGATGGGATGCGATGTGACCGCCTTCTTCTTCAAAGATGAGGAATGACCGGATGAAACTCGGCACCATCGGATTAGCGGCTGCGCTTGTCGTGTCGAGCGGCTGCGTATGGGCGCAAGCGGGCGGCAGAGGCGCTGGCACCGGACCGGGCGGCGCCGGCATGTCGCCGTGCGCGGGGCGTGCACCGGCACGATGAACAACAACAATGCTCCGAGCACAGGAGGCGGCCATGCGGACAGCTCGAGCCATCTCGGCGGCATTGACGACCGGCGAGATCGTATTTTGCCGCGTCGATAGGCAACGTTGGAACGCGCAGAAGCTTGAGCTGTTTGTTGCTCGAACGGCCAATGCGTCTTTGCGCTGCCGTTTGTAGTTGGTTCGGTGCCCGCGATCTTGCGCGCATCGCGATGAGGACAGGCTTGACGAAAGGAGTTGACCATGCGGAGATCAAAACAGCTTGCAGCTCTTTGTCTCTCCGGCGCGGTACTCGCGGCAGCGAACGCGCCGGCTTCGGCGGCGCCGGCCACGGCGCTTTCTGCGGCTGCTAAACCCGCCATTGCCGCGAACGATAATGTTCAGCAGGTTCGCTTCGGCGGATTCCATGGCGGCTTTGGTGGTTTTCACGGCGGCTTCGGCGGCTTCCGTGGCGCCGGCTGGCATGGTGGTGGCTGGGGCTGGCGCGGCGGCGGCTGGCATCGTGGCGGTTGGGGGTGGGGCGCAGGCGCGCTTGCGGCTGGCGCTCTGATCGGCGCCGGGATCGCCGCTTCCTCGCCCTATTATTGGGACGATCCGTATTATGACGATTACGGTCCCGCCTATCCGGCTTACGGCTATGTCGGCGTCGGGTATGGGCCCCCCTATGCCTATTATGGCCGTCCATTATGGCGGCGGGGCTGGGGCTGGGGTCCCTGGTGGTAAATTCGCGTCTGCTTGCGCGGTCGCGGCGAGCACGTAAGGCTCGTTATCTGCCGAACCTTTGATCGTCGTGCGTCGGAACGGAGTGAATATCCGTTCAAGAAAGTTTCGGCGCGGAAACCGGAACGGCGCCACTGAGCATTTGTTGGCTCAACAGGGGTGAGGAAGGTAACGAGAGGAGAGACGACATGCAGAAACTATCCTGCGTCCTCGCTGCGCTTGCGACCTTAGCTGTGGCGGTGCCGACCGTGGCGAGCGCCGACGATTTCGGCTTCCGCGTCGGCGTCGACCGCGACCACTACTACGACCGTGACTATGGACCGCGGGTCTATCAGCACGATCGCGGCTGGCACCGTGGATGGTATGATCGCGACGCTGACCGCACCGTGATCATCAGGCGCCATCACTATCACGATTGGGATGACTAGCAGTCGCGCCTCCGATCGAAATGGCTCCCCTTTGTGGGGAGCCATTTTTTATTGATTCTTTGACTGCTTATGTTTTCGCGCGAAAGGCGAGCCGTGCTTCAGCCGAACAGCGCCACGTAGACGACGTAGAGCCAGCCGAGAATGCCGTGGATGATCGCCCACAGGATGGAATGATTGTTGGTATAGGAGATGCTCATGGCGAGCGCCGAGCCGAAGCCGACGCCATATTTGGCGCCCTCGACGCGGATGCCGTAAGTGCGGTTGCCGTTCATGATCTCCTCCGACTGTCGCCGCCGCCTTCAGGCGTGCACTCAAGCCTTGCGGACGAATTCCGATTTCAGGTTCATCTGCCCAATGCCATCGATCTTGCAGGCGATGTTGTGACCATCGCTTGCCTCCTGCAGACGGATATTGCGCACCTTGGTGCCGCCCTTGACCACCGAGGACGACCCTTTGACCTTCAGATCCTTGATCACGATGACGCTATCACCATCGGCCAGCACGTTTCCGTTCGCATCGCGAATCTGTGAGGTCTCGGACGTCTCGACCGCGGCCGCCGGCCCATCGCTCCATTCATGGCCGCATTCCGGGCAGACCCATAGCGCGCCATCCTGATAGGCGTGCTCGGATCGGCATTGCGGGCATGTCATCGCGTCCATGGTGACCTCTTCTCTTGTGACGAGGCAAACCGATAGAAGCGGAACCGGGGAAGTCAAGTGCGACGTCCCGCAACGGCCTTTAAGCCGGCGCAATCAGCCAGCCCAGGCGCACGAAGCAGGTCACGCGCTGATGCGAGTGATTGGCATCACCGCTCCGCGCGTCCATGCGGCGTGCCGAAGGCGGCGTCGGCCACGATCACCGCATCGCGCAACTCATATCCGGTGCTGACCGGGTTGATGCTCACGGTCGGCGGGCGTTCCAGACGCAGACCTGGCACACGCAACAGCTGATCGAGGAAGATCGCAGCCTCGTGCAGCGCGACCGAGGCGCCCGGGCAGCGGTGCGGCCCATCGCCGAAGCTCATCACGCTGGCAGAAACTTTCGCTGGCCTCGTGCGGTCGGGATCGAGCTGATGCGGGCAGGGGCCGGTCGCTGCTGTATCCCGGTTTGCGGCTGCGACGTCGATCTCGACCAGACTTTGCGCGGGAATCACGACCGGGCCGGACTCGGTGTCGAGCGCGATCTCGCGCTCGGCGCGGCGTTTGAGCACGGACACGACCGGCTCCAGCCGCAGCACCTCTTCGAGGATCGTCATCCGCTCCGGTTCATCGGTTGCGAGAAAGCGCGTTTTGAGATCGTCATGCTCCAGCAGCCGCCACGCCGCCATGACAATGAACTCGCGCGTGGTCGCCATGCCGGCGGCGCCGTAGGTGAGACATTCGGTCAGGATCTCGCGGTTCGAATAGCTCTGGCCGATCAGATGCGAGATCTCGTCCTCGCGCGGGTCGCGGCGCCGGGCCTGGATGGCCGGGCGGACGTCGAACCAATAGAAGCTCAGCATGCGGTATTGGCCGAGCAGCACCTGCCGTAACATCGCGCGCAGGCCGCCGTCGCGCGGCGGCGCGCTGAAGAAGCGGTTGAGCCGGACCGCCATCCTGTCGCGCGGGCTGTCGGTCAGGCCCACGATGTCGGCGGCGACGGCCACCGCAAGCTCGAGGCTCATGTCATCCAGCCGCGCGCGCCCGGCCACGCGAAAGCGGTCGATCAGATCGCGGCTGGTTCGCTCGATCAGTTCGCGATAGCGCGTGGCGACCACCCGCGGGGCGAAGAAGCGTGCTGTGGCGCTCCGCTGCCGCTGGTGCGGCTCGCCATCCTGGTACAGCACCGGCGCATGGCGACGGCCGATAAAGCGGGCCACCAGTTCCGCGTTGAACCCGGCCTGCCGGACGGATGGGGACCTCAGCACGTCCCGCGCCGCGGTGAAGCCATCGATCCTGACAACCGGCGAGACGTCGCTTTGCCTCTGTTGCTCCGTGCGCGACTGGAACTCGCGCAGGCAGCTAGCAGCGCGTGCGGTTGCGGATTCGGAGACCATGAGCGTGCCTCATCTTGCGCGACGGTGCTGCGTTAGATGGGGCGTCGTGACGCAAGATCAATTGATGTGATGCGTCCTTGCGCTGCGGGAACGCATGGAACGGCTGCTGGTTGAGACATTCATCATCCGAACAGACGCGTTGTGGCGATGCGATGTGCATGTGCCCGCGTCGAGCCGTGTATCTGCCGCAGAGGAGCCTGGAAAATGAACGAGATCAGGGAGCACATGGAAGTGATCGGCGCTGATGGCGTGCACGTTGGCACGGTCGATCGCGTCGAAGGCAATCGCATCAAGCTGACCCGGAAGGACAGCGGCGAGGGCAGCCATCGGGGCCATCATCATTTCATCGATAAGGGCCTGGTCGCTGATGTCGAGGGCGACAAGGTGCGGCTTTCGGCCGTCGGCGCGGTCGCCGTCACCTTGGAAGAAGAGAAGTAATCGCGAGTCATGCGCATGGCGGGCGCGTTGTTCTCGCCAGGGGCTGCGACGCGATACTGCGTGAGAGGAGCCGGTCCATGCGGATTTTGAGTCTCGCGGGCATGCTGTGCTGCGCAGGCCTGATGGTCGCGAGCGCGACTGTGTCGGTGTCCTCTGCGCCACTTGTGCCACTGCCGATGGCGCAGGCGAATGCCGCGCGCGCTGGTCCCGTGGCTGTTGATCGCGTCGGCTGGCACCACGCCGCGGTCTGGCATGGCGGCTGGCGATGGAGCCCCTATGTCTGGCGCGACATCTACGATGACGCCTGCTCGGGCGACCATCCGCCCTGGAGTGGTGCCTATGCCGGCTATCCCAGCTTCTGGTGCAGCCCTGGCTTCGGCGCCTATAATCGACACTGGCCACAATAGCGACAGCATCCCCTGACGCGCTGCGGCCTCGTTGCTCCGTCAGCGCGCGGAACTTTGCGACGGCGGCGCGCAGGTCGTGACCGGTGCCGGCCAATTGCTGCGCTGTCGGCCTTCATCGGCGATCCTGACGCCGGCGTCGAGCACCAGCACGAACTCGGCCAGGTCATCCTGTGCGTCCGCTGGCCACGCCTCGATGCGCTTCAGGACCTCGGTCAGCCTTGTTGTCTTCATGATCGCGAATCCATAGCGGGGACGATGTGAATGCAGGCGGGACGAACAGCCGCCGCAAGGCGGCAGGCGGCCCAGCTCTCTTGGTGTGTCGCCGATGTGTTGATCCGCGACAGCGCGCCCGTCGCGTGACGAGCGCGCTGGGATCGCGCCTCAAGCGGCCTTGGCGGTGGGTTCGGCCTCTGCCGATTCCATCGCCCGCAGATAAATGTCGAGCAGCGTCTCGTGTTCGTCGCGCTCCTCCTGGTCCTGCTTCCTGAGCTTGATGATCTCCTTGAGGATCTTGACGTCGAAACCCTCGCCCTTCGCCTCGGCAAAGACTTCCTTCTTCTGCTCGTTGATTTCCTGCAATTCGGCGTCGAGATTTTCGATCCGCTCGACGAAAGACCTGATCCGGCCGCCGGGAATGCCGATGTCTGACATGGTGTCTCCTTGGCTAATGGGATGGTGAAAATGCGAGCCAATGTGTTGCCAATGCCTTAATGCTGATGGTTAACGCGCGCGGTTCGCGCGCTGTTGAAGCACGGCTCGTTCGGGAGGGGCGCGCTTAAACCCGGAGGCGTTTCGGCAGGGCGATTGGCGCAGTGAGATACGGCGTATTAAGGCCCGCCTGATACCGCTTGCCGCAAAGCCCTCGAGGAGTTCGTGATGCGCGCATATCTGCTGGTTGCGGCCTTGGTCGTTGCGTCCTCCGCGGCCTTCGCGAATGAGGCGTTCATCTCGCAATCGCCGGCGGTCGAGGCGATCGGCCAGGGCGCGCATGCAGTTGCTGCGGCGAGCATTGCCGTGCCGCTTTCGCCGGCCGCCTTCAAGGCGACAACGGGGATGTCGGCTTCATCGGCGTCGAACCTGCCGTTCAACGGCTCCAGCATCACGCAGCAGGGAACGAAAAACCTTGCCGTCGTCAGCCAGAGCGGCGGACTGAACCAATCGATCATCAACCAGAGCGGCAGCGCTAACCAGGCCACCGTGACCCAGCGGCGCTGAGCGGCATGGCTGGGCTGCGGTCCTTCCAGCCGCAGCTTCAACTCCGCCGGAGCTAATCGCGATCCTCCGCCGACAGGCGCTTGAACTCCCGCTTCATCGCGTTGACCTTGCCCAGATAGCCTGCGGCGAGGTGATCGCCGCAACGCTCGCCATCTGCAGTTCGAAAGCCGCGGCGCACGAAGGCCGCGGCCGGCCCGGCCCCGCACAGGTGAATGAGCGTGGCGAGATCCTGTTTCTGCTGCGCATTCGGTTTGGCGTCCGGCACGCGGGCGAGCACGGAAGCGACCTGGCGATCGAGATAGATCGCCGTCAGCTCGACGGCATGGCGCGGTAGCGCACGGATGTAGGGGAGAAGCGAGCCGCAGCCTTCGTCTTCGACGGCGTGATCGCGAATGCAGTAGCGCGACGATTCTTCAAATGCGCCGTCGGTCATCTGGAACAGGCCGACGGCGCTCGAGGCTGGCTTGTAGACGCGGAAAGGATTGAGCGCGAACTGCCAGCGCCAATAGGTGCGCGTCACCGGATTGCCGGAGCTTTCCGTCTGCGCCAGGGCGGCCAGAAGCTCCGGCGTGATGGTGCTGGTCGCGTATTTGCGGAACAGAGATCCGTATTGCCTCCAGGTCTCTTCCGGCTCCTTGTCGAGCCGGTGGCCGACAAAGACGAACAGCTCGGTCGGCTTACGAACCACCTGATAGACGAGGTTGGTCAGCGCGGCCGCAACAAGCAGGACCGCGACGAGGCCCGCGATCCGAAGCGCCCGTGGTGCTGCGGCGAGTTTCCGGCGCGCCCAGCGCGCAGTGCGTCTGAGGCGGCGGTGCAGAGCGCGCCAGCGTTTCCCGCGAGATCGGGACTTGCGGATGCCGTTTCCGGTCAACGCGGCGGACCTTGGGCGATCACCGATCGCCGGCAGATGTAGACGCCTGCGAGGACAAGTCCGACCGAAACCAGCATCGTGAGCGAAAATTGCTCGCCGAGAAACATCGTCGCGATCACCAGCGACACGATCGGCTGGCCAAACTGCAGAGGCGCGATCGCCGATACGCCACCGCGGTCCAGGGCCCAGAACCACGCGGCGAATCCGATCAGCGTGCAGAACACAGCCAGGAAAAGCAGTGATCCGCCGCCCACGGCGGTCAGAGCGGAGAGGGGCTCAGCCAGGGATCGCGCCAGCGGCAGCATGAAGAGGGCGCCAAAAACGATCGACCATGCGGTGGCGCCGAACAACCCAATTCGCGCCGACAACCGCGCGCCGGCCACATAGCCGATGCTCACCGTGATGGTTCCCGTGAGAACGATGAGATCTCCGGCCACTGTCCCACTGCTGACGACATCGCCGTTGAAACGCACGAAGATCAGCAGCGTTTCGCCGCACAGTGCGATCGCGCTTCCGGTGAGCCATAGCGGGCGCGGAAACGTCCGCGACAGCAGATTTTGGATCAGCGCCGTGATGACCGGTGCACAGGCGAGGATCAGGGCGGCGTGGGATGTCGACGTGCGCGAGAAGCCGAGACCCTGCAGGAAGAACGAGCCAGCGAACCCGACCACGCCGTTGATGGCCAAAGCGGCCCAGGCCGCCTTGTCCGCCGGGAGCGGTGGCCGAAACATGAGGACCATCGGCACCAGAAACGCGGCGGCCAGGAGCAGCCGTGATGGGCCGATCAGAGAGGAGGGCATGTCGCGGGCGACCAGCACGGTCGCCGCCGGCGTGGCGCCCCAGAACAGGACGGCGATCAGCCCGGCCAGATAGGGAAGGGAGCGGCGGCTTCGTGCCGCCGACGGCAAGTGTGCGTTCAACGCATCGGACCCGGCCTCAGCGGGTCTCGCCACACTCAGTTTGTCCA
>NZ_CAFK01000137.1 GCF_000239815.1 Bradyrhizobium sp. STM 3843
ATACCGGTGCCGCAAACGACCCACCAGCATGGGCCGATCGTGATGGACACGGTCGACTATTCCATCACCATCCCGTCCAATCATCCATCCGGCCTGTTCTGGTTTCACCCGCATGTCCACGGCATCGCGCTCAACCAGCTCGTATCGGGCATGTCCGGGCTGATCACGATCGGCAGCGTGGGCGACAATGTGCATGGTGACGTCGCCAATGCGTCCTGGCCCGACAGCAACGTGCGGCACCTGATGTTGAAGGAGATCCAGGTGCTCGCTGCCGGCACCATCGGGTTCGACAGCGGACCGCAGCCGGTCTCGAATGGCGAGGTGCTCAATCAGGAAGACCCCGACTTCTGCAGCCAGTTTCCGGCCAGCGGCGAGGTCCGGCAGGGCTCCTGTCCCGGCGCCGACAACAGCGGCGACGAAGGTAATAACTACACGGGCGGCAAGTGGTACATGACCGTGAACGGACAGCAATATCCGACCATCCCCGTCAATGCGCCGGATGGCGAGGTCTGGCGGCTTGGGACCGGAGCTGGCAGCCTCAGTTGGGATCTGCAGCTCGTCGACGATAACACCCATCAGCCGATGACGGTGCAATTGATCGCGATCGATGGGGTCGCCGTGCATCTGCCTCAGGACACGCCGCCGTCGGCGCTGGCGCAGATGACGGGCAATCGTTTCAAGGTGGTGCCTTGTCCGAATGCGCAGACGATCGGCGCGACCGTGCCGGTCTGCGTCAACGAGATCGTCATGATGCCGAGCTCGCGCGCGGAGGTATGGGTCACCTATCGCAACGCAAACGGCGTGGTCACGCCGCCGCCGACTGGCGCCTCGGCCACCCTCAAGATGGTCGGCCTCACCATGGGCTCCGGCGATTCATGGCCTGCGGTCGACCTTGCCAAGGTCCAGTTCAACCAGTCGGGCCTCCGCCAATACACCAACACCCAGGTGGTGGTGGGAGGACCAAGCGATGCTGCGGCGTTGAACCAGCCGAACAGCAGCATCCTCACCGCGACTGCACCATCGGCGACAGCCACGGCGGCGCCGGCAGGATGCACCGCACTGGCAGCTGGCCATCGTCGCCGCATCTTCTTCGGCTTCTCCGACGTGACCGTGAACAACACCTTCGCGCTCGGCTATGAGGAAGTTGACCAGAACGGCCGGGTGGTGCCCGGCTCTCAGAAACCCGCGCCCGATCAGCTTGCCCAGTTCGACCCCTCACAGACCACGGTCTGCGTGCCGCTCGGCCCCGGCCAGACGCCGGTGCGCGAGAACTGGGAACTGGTCCAACTCTCGACCGAGAACCATAACTTCCACATCCACCAGACCCGCTTCGCAAGAAAAGGGGCGGCGGGCACCGTGTTGCAGGACAACATGCCGCTCGGCGTGGCGACGCCGGACGCAACGATCGCCGATCAGGTTGGTAACAGCCAGAACGGGGTCTGCACCATCGCGCAGTGGCGCTCAGGGCACTGCCAGTCGACCCCGCTGGTGCTGGACATCCCGTTCGCCGAACTTGGGGAGTTCGTCTACCATTGCCATATCCTCGAGCATGAGGATGGAGGCATGATGGCGCGCGTCCAGGTGGTGCCGGCTCCGCTTTGATGCCGACAGACCGACGATGAACGGCCCGAAGGCGAGATGCGCCTGCCAACCCGGGCGACGACAGGACAACTGCCATCGCCCAAAGCTCCTCATGCGTCGGCTGGTGGGTGGATTGGACGCTTGTCCCCCAGCAGCTGAATACCGCCGAGGCAATGTCAAATCAGAAGCTCACGGAGATCGACAGCAGCATTCGTCGCGACGAACGCGAAAATGCGTTGCGAAGGGATTCCATCGGAGCCCGATGGCGGCAGTGGTTCAGCCAAAGCCGAGCACTCAGCCGCTCCGCATGCTACCGCATCACCGACGCGGAGGCCGAGCGCTCGCTGGGCTTGCCGAACACGCTGCGGCAGCCTGCGCTCAAGCTGGCGCGCTGCCGATGCATGCAGGCGATGATCCGGTCGCGGTCGGGGATCTCGGACGCGCAGAGCCGGAAGACGTCGCCCGTGCAGAGCCGGCGCTGATCGTCTTCGGTGAAGGCGCGGCTCGCCGACGGCAGCATCGCAACACAGGCCGCCAGGCCTGCCGCGGCCAGAGTCAAGTTTCGTATCCCGAACACGTCAGTCCGCATCGTCGCCCCCAGATTGCCTGCTATTTGCCTTGATCCCACCCCGCTGCTCGCCATCAGCGACGCAGCGCCGCCGCCGCAGAATCAAATCATGACACGTCGAGACGCGCCTTCAACACGCGCGTTTCTCCGTGCACCACAATTTTGTCAGCTGTTGCAGCTGAGACTCTGGAAGCGGCTGCCTCCGCGGACAATCCGTCGGGTCAGGAAGCCGTCAGCGCCGTCAAATTGTCACGACGTGACCGCAATCCGGCCCCGGCCCGTGCACAGTTCCCCGCCGTAATACTAACGGTTGAGGAATGTAGCGTGAGGGGAGTCGGGTCATGGCGTACACAATGATCGCCGAGCGCGATGGGCACAAGGTGCGCAAGCAGCGTGAGAGCGCGCTGATCGTCCTGGCCAACGCGCGCGTGATGGAAAGCGAGGGCTGGCAGGTCGTCATCACCAACAACGACGGCAAGGACTTCGGCCTTGCCGAGTTCGAGGCCGGTCTGGCGAAGACATTCTCGTCCTGGTTCCACGCGGCGCCGCAGCAAACGGCCCCCGCCGCGCCGGTGGCCATTGTCGCGCCGGCGGCTGCCGCCAACGAGAGCGTGGATGCCGCTCCCGATGAGACGGAGGCGCTGGTTGCCGCAGAGCTTGCCGCCGAAGCCATCGAAGCCGATACGCACGAGCTCCAGGAAGTGCACGAAAGCGAATTCGAAGACGTCGATGCCGAGGAACCCGAGCTCGATGATGCCGACCTCGAGAAGGCCGTCCTCGACGAGATCGCGCTCGAGATCGCAACCACGCACTGACGCTCTTATTGTTTTTGCTGCGGTCGCGACCGACCGCAGCGCCGGCATCTTGCCGGTAGCGCCGCGGGTCCTGCCGCGGCGCCGCGTTATTTTCCTCTTTCGGAGAACAGCTCGCGTGGCAGGCCGACTAGGCCCTGCCGATCCATTCGCGCGCGATCATGTTGGACCCGTTCGACGTCGATGCCAGCCAGCACCGCACCCTGGCCTTCCTGCCCAGCATCTTCCCCGATTATCCTGCGCCGCTCGTGCAAAATGGCGAAGCGCGAGCACGCGATGGCTCGCTGGGGCAGCCTGCGTAGGCCAACGAAAGCGAGGTTGCCTGCGATTTGTTCGGCTTTCTGACCTGCGAACCGAATGCCGATCAGGATCACGATGTCGGCTTCGCGGGTGCAAAGAGAGCGGCACCGGATCCGTCAGGCACGTCGGCAACTGATCCACTCGGAAGTTGCCTCGGCTCGAAAGTCGGCTTTCGCGTTGCCGTCGACACTCGCTATTTCCAAAATCCGAAAGACTAGAACATTATCTGGAACTTCCCGGACCTCTCGTTATTGAACGGTCAGATGTAGTCGTAGCTCGTACTTGGCAGGCTAGTAAGCGGCCCGCATTCGGGACCCAAGATCAAAGTCTAACTAGCCGACCCGAAACTCAGAAGCACGCGGGCGTCCCTGGCGCGAATGAGCGGCCAACCGTGCTTCGGCACATCAGTGCCGTCAACAGGGGACGGAAACATGACCACAGCAGCAATAGATTCCCGATCGCACGCCATTCCGGCAACACGCTGGACTCAGCTCATCTGCTGCATCTTATGCATGATACTCATCGCCAACCTGCAGTACGGTTGGACGCTCTTCGTCAATCCCATCAGCAAGGCGCATGGCTGGTCGATCGCATCGATCCAGGTTGCATTCAGCATCTTCATCGCGCTCGAGACCTGGCTCACGCCGATCCATGGCTGGATCGTTGATAGTCTCGGCGGGCGACGTGGCGCCAAGCTGGTGGTGGCAGTTGGAGGCATCCTGGTCGCTCTCGGTTGGATTATCAATGCGTACGCAGAATCCCTCGCAATGCTCTACCTCGGTGCGGTGGTCGGCGGCACGGGAGGCGGAGCGGTGTATGCGACCTGTGTCGGTTTAGCCGTCAAGTGGTTTCCTGACCGTCGCGGTTTGGCCGTCGGTCTTACCGCGGCGGGATACGGGGCCGGCGCAGCGCTGACGGTCGTTCCTATTCGGGCGGTCATTGATGCGGCCGGCTACGAAGCAGCTTTCTTCTGGTTCGGGCTGGTTCAGGGTGGGATTGTTTTTGTCCTTGCGTGGTTTTTGCGGGCACCGGATCCCGGCGAGATGGTCGGCGTCGCCGCGCCAAGAGTGATGCAGACGGCGCGCAGCTACACGCCTCGGCAAGTACTGGGCACTCCAGTCTTCTGGCTGCTCTACATCATGTTCATCCTGGTGTCGGCCAGCGGATTGATGGCGACGGCGCAGATCGCACCCATTGCCAAGGACTTCAATGTTGGGGACGTGGTCGTCCTGTTCGGCGCGTCGGCGCTGAGCGTAGCACTGATCGTCGACAACATCTGCAATGGTGGAGCGCGTCCTCTATTTGGCTGGATCTCAGATCAGATCGGCCGCGAATATACCATGGCGATCGCGTTCGGTCTGGGCGGTGTAGCGTATTGGTTGCTGGGGACTCTGGGTCACGCCCCCTGGGCATTTATTGTCTTCGCTGCGTTGATCTTCCTGACGTGGGGTGAAATCTTCAGCCTATTCCCGTCCACGTGCACGGACACTTTCGGAACCAAGTTTGCAACCGTCAATCTCAGCCTGCTCTACACTGCCAAGGGCGCGTCGGCCTTCCTCGTGCCGGTTGCCAACCTCATCAAATCAGCGAGCGGTGGTTGGCACTTGGTATTCGTGTTGACCGCCATCATGAATTTCGTGGTGGTGGGATTGGCTTTATTCGTGCTCAAGCCATTGCGGCTGCGATTCATGGGCAACGATTGAAGCCACGGCCGTCAATTCAAGGCGCTTGCTGGCGACGTGCTTGCGCTCGCGCGATAGGGCTTCGTGGAAAGGAGGCGTTCCCTTGCCCACTGAGCTGCCGGTGAGAACCCGATCCCCGCTGGCGTCCGAGTTAGAGCTGATAGCGCTGGCCTCACTCGTGCCGTGGTGCTTGAGCCTGCTCCTCGCCTACCACTCCCCCGCTATTGCACACGCGTTTCTGCTCATGGGGCAACTCGGCTAAACGACGGCCGCGCCGTAACATGGCGGCCTTGCGGGTGGATCGCCAGCGGTAGCTACAGGCCTAGAAACAACCTTAGAACATCATCAAAGACGAGAGATACCTTCGATCGCGACTTCCTAAGAACGATTTGACACCCGTCCGTACCACCGCACTGCCTCCCCCGGCCAGCGCGCGAATTGACCGCCCAGGAAGTCAGGCTTCGTGCCTGCTCGACTCTCTTCCGCGGGCGCCGCAGGTGCTGGTATCCGCCCGCAGCCTCCTGCAACGCGCGC
>NZ_CAFK01000136.1 GCF_000239815.1 Bradyrhizobium sp. STM 3843
TCTCCGAGCGAGACTGCCCGTGGGGTACCCCCCTCCCTAACCCTCCCCCACAAGGGGGGAGGGAACGCACCTTCATCGCAGCAAGCGCCGATTGACTACCCCACCACACCCAATTCCTTCGCCGCCTTCCAGTTGCGCCAGAAATCGTGCGGCATCTGGATGTGCGTCGAACCCAGGAACGAGAACGCGTCATTCACTGCGTTGGAGAACGCCGGCACGCCACCGACATTCGGGCTTTCGCCGACGCCCTTGGCGCCGATCGGATGATGCGGCGACGGTGTCACGGTGAAGTCGGTCTCCCAACGCGGCGTCTCCACCGCGGTCGGCATGAAGAAATCCATGAACGAGCCGGTGACGACGTTGCCGCCCTCATCGTAGCGGATCTCCTGCCCCATCGCGATCGCGAACGCTTCGGTCAGCCCGCCATGCACCTGGCCCTCGATGATCATCGGGTTGATGCGGGTGCCGCAATCATCCAGCGCATAGAAGCGCCGGACCTTGTAGACGCCGGTGTCGACATCGATGTCCATCACGCAGAGATAGGCGCCGAACGGATAGGTCATGTTGGGCGGATCGTAATAGCTCACCGCCTCCAGCCCCGGCTCCATGCCCGGCGGCACGGAGTTATAGGCCGCCCAGCAGATGTCCTTCATCGTCATGACCTTCTCTGGCAAGCCCTTGACGCGGAAGCCGTCGATGTCCCATTCGAGATCGTCCTCATGGACCTCGAGCTTATAGGCCGCGATCATCTGCGCCTTGGCCTTGATCTTGCGCGCGGCCATCGCAATTGCCGCGCCTGCCACCGGCGTCGAGCGCGAGCCATAGGTGCCGAGACCATAGGGCGCGGTGTCGGTGTTGCCCTCCTCCACCATGATGTTGTCGGCGGGAATGCCGATCTCGGTGGCGATGATCTGCGCCCAGGTGGTCTCATGGCCCTGCCCCTGGCTCTTGGTGCCCATCCGCGCGATGCCGGCTCCGGTCGGATGCAGCCGGATCTCGCAAGAATCGAACATCGCGATGCCGAGGATGTCGCAGTTCTTCGACGGTCCAGCACCGACGATCTCGGTAAAGAAGGAGACACCGAGCCCCATGATCTCGCGGGTCTCACCGCGCTTGAACGCCGCGCGCTTCTCGGCCTGTTCCTTGCGCAAGCTCGCGTAGTCCGTCGTCTCCATCATCTTGCGCATGGCGGTGTGATAGTTGCCGGAGTCGTATTCCCAACCGAGCGCGGAGTGATAGGGAAACTGCTCGGGCTTGACGAAATTCTTCAAGCGCAGCTCGGCCGGATCCATGTTGAGCTTCTGCGCCAGGATGTCCATCGCGCGCTCGATGCAATAGGCGGCCTCGGTGACGCGGAACGAGCAGCGATAGGCGACGCCGCCCGGTGCCTTGTTGGTGTAGATGCCGTCGACCACGCAATGCGCGACCGGGAAATCATAGGAGCCGGTGACGATGTTGAAGAAGCCGGCCGGCCATTTCGAAGGATCGGCGCAGGCGTCGAACGCGCCGTGATCGGCGAGCACGTGGACGCGTAGCCCGGTGACCTTACCCTCTTTCGTCGCGGCGATCTCGGTCGTCATGTGATAATCACGCGCGAACGACGTCGCGGTCAGGTTCTCGATCCGGTCCTCGACCCATTTCACTGGTTTGCCGGTGACGATCGATGCGACCGCCGCGCAGATGTAGCCGGGATAGGCACCGACCTTGTTGCCGAAGCCGCCGCCGATATCGGGCGCGATCACATGGATCTTCTGCTCCGGCAGTTTCGCGATCAACGACACCACGGTGCGGATTACATGTGGCGCCTGGAAGGTGCCCCAGATCGTCAGCTCGCCCTTGATCTTGTCAAACGAACAGACGCACTGGCAGGTCTCGAGCGGCGATGGATGGGTGCGGTGATAGGAGATCATCTCCTTGATCGTCACCTCGGCCTTGTTGAAGGCGGCGTCCGTCAGATCCTTGTCGCCGATCGCCCATTCGAAGATATGGTTGTGATGCTTGCGCGGGCCGTGCGCGCCTGATGTCTTGCCGGCGAGGTCCTCGCGCAAAACGGGCGCGTCGGGGTCCATGGCCTTGAACGGATCGATCAGCACCGGCAGCGGCTCGTACTCCACCACGACCTTGCTGACACCATCGTCAGCCGCATAGCGGTCGGTCGCGACCACGAAGGCAACCTCCTGGTTCTGGAACAGCACCTTGCCGTCGGCGAGCACCATCTGCACGTCGCCGGCGAGCGTCGGCATCCAGGCGAGATTGACGGTCTTGAGGGTCTCAGCGGTGATGACAGCGAGCACGCCCGGCACTTTGAGCGCTTCGTCGGTATTGATCGACTTCACCCGCGCATGGGCATGCGGCGAGCGGACGAAATCGCCGTGCAGCATGCCCGGCAGCTTGACGTCGTCGACATAGTTGCCCTTGCCTTGGGTGAACCGAATATCCTCGACGCGCTTGCGCTTGCAGCCCATACCTTCGAGCGCGGCTTCGCGTTGTTCCCGCGTGGGAGTCATGTCGTTCATTCCGCGGCCTCCTGGAATTCAAAGCCATTGATCTTGGCGGCGGCGTATTGGATCGCCTTGACGATGTTCTGATAGCCGGTGCAGCGGCAGATATTGCCGGAGATGCCGGCGCGGATCTCTTCTTCCGTCGGCTGTGGATTCTCCTTCAGAAGCCGATGCGCGCGCATGATCATGCCCGGCGTGCAGAAACCGCATTGCAGCCCGTGCATCATGCGAAAGCCCTCCTGCAGCGGCGACAGCGTGCCGTCCGCATTGGCCATGCCTTCGATCGTGGTGATGTCGGCGCCCTGCGCCTGGACTGCGAACATCGTGCAGCTCTTCACGCTCATGCCGTCGATGTCGACGGTGCATGCGCCGCAATGGGTGGTTTCGCAGCCGATATGGGTGCCGGTGAGCTGGGCCTGCTCGCGCAGGAAATGCACCAGCAGCGTGCGCGGCTCGACGAGGCCTTCAACCTCGCTGCCGTTCACTTTTATGGTGACGTGGGTTTTGGGCATTGGTTGGTCCCTCAGGAATTTTACTAGTCAGCTATGGAATGGCCCCGACTGGAGCGGCGATGGCGGTGTGCTCCCCTCCCCCTTGCGGGGAGGGGTTGGGGGTGGGGGTTCCACAGCGGCAGTGTCGCTTGGGGCTACCCCCCTCCCCGCCCTCTCCCACAAGGGGGGAGGGAGAAGAGCGAACTCGCGGAAACATTTTCCGCGCTCACATTCTCACCTCGCCCGGCCCGCCGCGCGCTGCAGCGCGCGGATCACCATGACGCCGCCGACATGTTTGCGGTATTCGACCGGGCCGCGTGCGTCCGCTGCCGGGGCCATGATGGCGCGCGCCGCGTCGGCCGCGGCCTTCAGCGCCGCCGCATCCAGCGCCGTGCCGATCACCGCCTTGGCGGCATCAGCCGCCAGCAGCGGCGTCTCGTGTAGATTGGTCAGTCCGATGGCGCAGGTGGCGACCTTTCCATTGGCCATCGTCAGCACCACAGCGGCCGCTGCCGTCGCATAGTCGCCCACTTTCCGTTTCAGCTTCTCATAGGCGTAGCCATGGCCGGCCGCCGGAACCGGAATTGAGATTTCGGTCAGCAGCTCGCCGGGCTCGAGCGCGGTGAAATAGGCGCCTTGATAGAAGTCGGCGGCCGCGACGTCGCGTGCGCCGCTGGGGCCTTCGAGCTTGTAGCTCGCGCCCAGCATCATCATTAGCGCCGGCATGTCGTTGCCGGGATCGCCATTGGCGACGTTGCCGCCGAGCGTGCCGCGATAACGCACCTGCGGATCGGCGATCAGGCTTGCTGCTTCCTGCAGGATTGGCAGGCTGGCCCCGATCTCGTCGGAGGCGAGCAGCTCATGCTGGGTCGTCATCGCGCCGATGCGGATATGGCTGCCGTCGCGGCGGATGAACTTCAGCTCGCCCACGCCATGCAAATCGATCAGGTGTCCGGGGGTGGCAAGCCTGAGCTTCATCATCGGCACGAGGCTGTGGCCGCCGGCGAGCGGCCGGGCTTCGTCGCCCAAGCTCGCGAGCAGCTTGACCGCGTCGGCCACGCTGTCAGGCCGGTAATAGCTGAACGGGCCAGGAATCATCCTTGTCCTCCCTTCTCTGGTTTTTGTTCTCTGGGTCTCGCGCGCCGCTGTTGCTGCAGTCGCGAAGACCGCAGCGAGAGGCGCGTCGTTGAGCGGAGGCTTGTCCGGGATCGGGGCCGGCGCAATGCGCGCGGCACGAATGCAGCTCAAATTACATGAGTTGCCGCTCGCCGCGCACGAATTGCGTCAGCGCGAGCGACCTATTGCCGGGCGACGGGGACGCTAAGCGTGCCGCCGCACCAGCCCGAGGCGCGCCTTCACCTCGGCAATTTTGGCGCGGCTGACGGGAACGCGATGCGGCGCGGGACCATCGAGCTCGATGATGGCGCCATCACCCTCCTTGCCGACGAAGCAGACATGGGAGATCGCCACGATGTGGCTGCGGT
>NZ_CAFK01000135.1 GCF_000239815.1 Bradyrhizobium sp. STM 3843
CCTCCAGGCGCACCTGCCGGGGTGCCTCCGCGACCGCAGCCACCACAAGGATCGCAGGACGTCCCGCGCATGCCGCCGTTGCGCGAACGCGCTGCCGGGCCGCGTCGTGGCCCGGACAACGCCGCTAATGGCGACGCCCAGCCGCCGGCGATGCGTGGTTTCCGCGATATCACCGCCGACGTGGATGATCTCGGCAAGGCCACGGCCCAGGCCAACCGGGCTGCGCGCAAGACCTACGCCAACGTGCCGCCCACCGACCTGGAACGGCTCGAGCCGGATGCCGAGGATCGTGGCCCGGCAGCCGAGGCGCCCTATTCCTATGACGAAGCGGCCGAGGAGGCCGGACGCTACGCCCTGCCGGCGGAGTCGGCCCGGCCGCGCGCTGGCGCCGAGCGAGACCGCGACGCCAAGAAGAAGCTGGGCAGCGGCGCGACGTTCCCGTTCAAGAGCGCGATCGCGGTTGGCATCGTCCTGATCCTGGTCGGCGCCGGCCTTCTGTGGGGCAGGCCGCTGGTTTCCGCCGTGAGCAACATGTTCAGGTCCTCGCCCGCTGTGGAGGCGCCGAAGGACACAGCGGCACCGCTGAGCAAGCCGAAGATCCCCGATCGGGTCGGGCAGTCGTCCTCCGATCAGATCGCGCCGGTCGCCCAGCGCGTGGTGCTGTATGACGAGGATCCATCCGATCCCAAGGGCAAGCAATATATCGGCTCGGTGGTCTGGCGCACCGAGCAGATCAAGGCGTCCGGGGCGCAGAAGCCAGACATTGCCGTGCGCGCTGACATCGAGATCCCGGATCGCAAGTTCAAGATGACCATGTCGTTCCGCCGCAACACCGATACGTCGCTGCCGGCGAGCCACACGGTCGAGCTGACCTTCATCCTGCCGCCCGACTTTTCCGGCGGCGGGGTGGGTAACGTTCCGGGCATCCTGATGAAATCCAATGAGCAGGCGCGCGGCACGCCGCTGGCCGGGCTCGCGGTGAAGGTCACCGACGGCTTCTTCTTGGTCGGCCTGTCCAATGTCGATGCCGACCGTGCCCGCAACGTCCAGCTGCTCAAGGAGCGCTCCTGGTTCGATGTGCCGCTGGTTTACAGCAACCAGCGCCGCGCGATCATCGCGATCGAGAAGGGGGCGCCCGGCGAGCGCGCCTTCAACGATGCATTCGCTCAGTGGGGTGACTAGCGGGCTGCAGCAGCCGGCTTGGATGGTTTGGCAAGGGGTTTGGCAAGGCTGAGGGACTGAGGCATGAAACGCTATCTGATCTTCGTTGCCATCGGACCTGCGCTCGGCGGGTTCTGTCTGCTGCTCGTCACCACCTATCAATCCGGCTATTGGACAGAGACCAATGCGGCCGAGGTCGCAAAGCTGTTCAAGGTCTTCGCGATCTCGCTGCAATACAGCTATCTGTTCGGCTTCCTGCCGGCGCTGATGATGTGCGCGATCGACGACATCCTGTTCCACGTCAGGCGGATCGGGCCGGTGCTGCGCATGCTGCTGGTCGGGGCGATCGCGTTCCTGCTCGCAGCTTTCAATTATTCGTCGCATGGCGCGGACTACGGCGTCGCGCAGTTCATCCTCTACGGCCTGGTGGGCTTCATCCCGGCCACGATCTCGTCGTGGCTGGTGCACAAATTCGCTGAGGAACCGCAGCCGGCGGCGCCTTCGCACGCCTAGGCGCGACGGCATGACGCAACTTGTGCGGCGCTCTCGCGTTTCCATCTCATGAGCATGCAGCAAGACGACATCATCAGCCCGACGCGCCGCGCATCTCGACGCGCGACGCATGCGCGCTTCAACGCGGCCGAGGCGCGTGGGCCGGTCATCGACCAAGAGGGGCGCGAGATCCCGCAGGGACCCTTTCAGGGACGCTTCCAGGGCTCCTTCCAGGACGCGGGCGGCTTCCGCTTCGACTTCCAGACCGCCAACCCGTTCGGCAGTCTCACGCGCGAGCAGCGGATGGCGCGGCTGGAGGCCGTGGCGAAGCTGCTCGACGTCGCCTTCATCCTGCCGGGCACCAAGATCCGCTACGGCATCGACGGCATCATCGGCTTGATTCCGGTGGTAGGTGATCTGATCGCGACCGCGCTGTCGTTGTGGCTGGTGCGCGAGGCGCGCGCGCTCGGCGCGCCCTGGCACATCGTCACCCGCATGCTCGCCAATGTCGCGGTCGAAGGCGTGGCAGGGATGGTGCCGGTAGCGGGCGACGCATTCGACGTGCTGTTCCGCGCCAACATGCGCAATGCTCGGATCCTGCGGCGCTGGCTGGACAGTCAGCCGCGGTAACAGCGCCAAAACGGCAAAAGAGACTTCAGAAAAAAACTGCCCCGCACAAGGCGGGGCAGGGTTTGAAATCGAATGTGCTGAAGGCTTACGCCGCATCGGCATCCTGGGCCTTCGGTGCCGCGCGGCGCGGCAGCGGGAAGGCCTCGCTCTCATAGAGCGAGCGGATGCCGTTCTGGTCGAAGCGGGCTTCCTCGACCTGCAGATAGGCGCCGTTCAGCGAATCGGCCGGCAGCTCTTCCATGGCAAAGCGCACGGCCTCGGCCGCGGTGCCAAACCGCCGATAGGCAAATCCAGCCCGCTTCTTCTTGCGGATGGCGGCGGGGAAAAGTTCGGCAGACGTGTTGAAGTTGAACGGACGCATAGGACGCATGGTCTGAGACCTCTTCTTGTCGGCTGGAGCGCTGACGCGAGCTTTCTGTTACGGCTTGGCGGGCTGGCGCCAGCGATTGCGGGTGTGGAGGGCGGATGAAGCCGCCCAGGCGGCCAGGCCCTGCATGTCAGTTACCGCGCTAATATAGGCCTTTTTGACAGAATTGCGAATCCCTCTGGGTCACATCGTAAATCCAAATACCGCTGCCAAAGAGAAAATATATCTTTGTATTTCAATAGCTTATCTGATCTGCAATTTGTGAGTGAGCGGAAGGCGATTTTGCACCGCAGCAAGCGTGGTTCCCGTGCGCTCTGCCGGGTCGCTCATCCCAGGCACACCAGATGACCCCCGAAGGTCACCTGGCGCCAGAATTCGCCCATCAACGCGGCTTCAGCTTCAGAGCGGCCGAATTGATGCAATAGCGCAGGCCGGTCGGGCCCGGGCCATCCGGAAACACGTGGCCAAGATGGCCACTGCAGCTCGAGCACAGCACCTCGGTGCGGACCATGCCGTGAGTACGGTCCGTCTCCTCGTCGATATGGCTCTCGACCGCGGGCTGCGTAAAGCTCGGCCAGCCGCAGCCGGAATCGAACTTGGCATCCGACTCGAACAAGGTCTGGCCGCAGCCGGCGCAGACATAGGTGCCGGCGCGGTGCTCATGCTCGTATTCACCGCTGAAGGGGCGCTCGGTGGCCTTTTCTCGGAGCACGGCGTACTGCATCGGCGTCAGCTCCTTGCGCCATTCCGCCTCGCTCTTGACGACCTTGTCGCTCGTCTTGGTGTCGGTCGTTTTGGTGTCGGTCATTTGTCTTGATCCTCCGGCGGCTTGATCAGCCGCGTTCTTGTTACACCGTCAGGTGATCGCCTTAATTCGTCACCTTAAGTCGTCGCCTCAATTGGTCGCCTTGGCGTCGCTGACCAGGGTCGGCTTTTCCAGGTAGTTCTCGGCGAAGATCTTCTTCAGGTTCTCGATCTTCGGCAGGTCGTTATAGGCAATATAGGGCTGGCTCGGGTGCAGCGTCAGGTAGTCCTGATGATAGCCCTCCGCCGGGTAGAAGGCCTCGAGCTTGCCGACCTTGGTCACGACCGGCCTCTTGAACGCCTTGGCCTGGTCGAGCTGGGCGATATAGGCCTCGGCCACCTTCTTCTGAGCCTCTGAGGTGACGAAGATCGCTGAGCGATATTGCGTGCCGGTGTCGGGGCCCTGGCGGTTGAGCTGGGTCGGATCGTGCACGACCGAGAAGAAGATCTGCAGGATCTTGCCATAGGAGATCTTCTTCGGATCGAACTTGATCTCGACGGATTCCGCGTGTCCAGTCGTGCCGGTCGAGACGGTGTGATAGTCCGCAGTCGCTTTGGTGCCGCCGGCGTAGCCCGACACCGCATTCACGACGCCGGCGGTGTGCTGGTACACGCCCTGCACGCCCCAGAAGCAGCCGCCGGCAACAACCGCGGTTTCCAGCCCGTCCGCCGTCGGCTCGTCCATCGCCGGTGCGGGAATGACGACGGCGTCCTCCGCCGCGCGCGAGGCGGAGGTGGCGAGCAGGGCGGCTCCGGCAAAAACCCCCGCGAGAGCGCTGAGGATCGCGGCTTTGGGAAACAGGCGGTCAAGCGGGCTGCGGCGCATGGGGTGTCCTTTCGGAATATCTTGGGCAATGCTGGCGTCGGGTGCGGCGCCGGACGGGCGGTCCCGCCAGCGTCTCGCGCAAGATACGCGCATCCCCTGCCGCCGTTACGGCCTGCAGGACACGACTGCGTGATAGGCCGATCCGGCCGCCCGCGGCGACCAAATTTCCGTCTTCTGGCCTTGAGTGAACCGCAAGGCTATCGGCCCGACATATCCTCGCGCGCGCCGGATCAATCCTGAAATGCTGCGTCTTCTGTTGTCGTATGCCTGCCTCGCCTCGCTCGCCGCGATCGCTGTTGCCGGTCCCCTGCTGAGTGAGGATCTCGCCACCTGCCGCGACCGCCAGGCGGATCCGGCGGCGCGCGCGGTCGCCTGCGAAAAGCTGCTGGATGCCGGCAATCTGACCGGCAAGGACCTCGCCAGCGCCCTCGATGTCCGCGCCGTGGCCGCGATCAACAAGCACGAGGACGACAAGGCCGTCACCGCGCTGACGACGGCGCTGACCGCCGACCCCGACAATGTGGTGCTGCTGAACCGTCGCGGCTATGTCTATGAGCGCAAGGGGCAGGACGACCTGGCCTTGGCCGACTACGAGGCCGCGCTGCAGAAGCGACCGAATTTCGGCCTCGCCTACAACAACCGCGGCACGATCTATCTGCGCCGCGGCGCGCTGCAGAGCGCGCTCGACGATTTCAACGCCGCCGTCCGCGCCACGCCGACCCTCTATCTCGGCCGGGTCAATCGCGGCCGGGTGCGCGCGATGATGAAGGACTACGATGGCGCACTCGGCGATTTTGACGAAGCCGAGAAGCTCGATGCCGTCGCGCCGCAGGCCGCCTTGTTTCGCTGCGATGCCTTCATCGTGATGGACAAGGTCGACGACGCCATCGCAAGCTGCAGCGCGGTGCTCGCGCGCATGCCGAAGAACCAATATGCGCTCTGCAGCCGCGCCGAGGCCGAAATCAGCGAAGGCGATCTCGATGCTGCGCTGAAGGATCTCAACGCCGTGCTCGCGCTCAATCCCAACAATGTCCGCGCCCATGCCATTCGCGGGCAGGTGTTCGAGAAGCGGCAAGATCTGGCCCAGGCGCGCGTCGACTATCGCGCTGCTGCGGTGGCGCTGACGCCGTTCGACGCGATCGAGGTCGCCAACGCCCGCAGCCTGGCGCGGGAGCGGCTGACAGCGCTGACCCAGCAATCGCCGGGCGCAGCGCCGACGGCGCGCCGCATCGCGCTCGTGATCGGCAATGGCGGCTACAAGAACGTGCATGCGCTGCCCAATCCGCCGCATGATGCAATGCTGCTCGCCGACACCTTTCGCACACTCGGATTCCAGTCGGTGACGTTGGCGAGCGATCTCACCCGCGACGGGTTCTTCGCGGCGCTGCGTAGTTTCGAGGCCGAGGCGGAAAAGGCCGATTGGGCCGTGGTCTATTATGCCGGACACGGCTTCGAGATCGGCGGCGTCAACTATCTGGTGCCGGTCGATGCCAGGCTTGCAGTCGACAAGGACGCGGAGACCGAGGCGGTCGCGCTGGAGCAGGTGCTGGCGGCCGTGGGTGCCGCGCGCAAGCTCAGGCTGGTCATTCTCGATGCCTGCCGCGACAATCCGTTTGCGCCGACCATGCAGCAGACGCTGGCGCTGAAGCTGGTCGAGAAGGGCTTTTCCAACATCGAGCCCGGCGCCGGCATGATGGTGGTCTATGCCGCCAAGCACGGCGCCACCGCGCTCGACGGCAGGGAAGGCAACAGCCCGTTTGCGATTGCGCTGGCCAAGGACATCCGGGAGCCTCGGGTCGAGGTCCGCAAGCTGTTCGACATCGTGCGCGACGATGTCTGGGCCGCCACCCAGCATCAGCAACAGCCCTTCACCTATGGTTCGCCGCCGGGACGCGAGGATTTCTACTTCGTCGCAGGGAAGTGATGGGGATCGTAGGCGAGCCGCGCGCAGCGCCTTGCGGGTCGGGAAATGGGTCGCGCCACATGCTCCGCTGTCGTCCCCGTGAAAGCACGTGAAAGCGGGGACCCATAACCACAGGCTTTTGTCATGAAGCGCGATCTCTCCCGGCGTGCCCAACATTGAGATCACGCGGTATGGGTCCCGGCGGTCGCCGGGACGACACGGAAAGTGCGGCAAGATCTCGCGTCCAAGACTCTCAACCCCGTATCGCCCAAGAGTTCTACGTACAAGGCTCTACGGCCCAATCCTGTACGGCCCAAGACTCGACGTTCCCGCGGCACGACATGCCCGGGTCTTGTTGTTCGAGCACCCTCTGGAAGCGAAGAGGGCACAGGGAAGGCCGGGTGCCGTTCGCACCCATGGCCCGCCTGCAGAAGAAAATGCAGGCGGCAGTCACCACAGGTACGAGCCGAACAACCCGGCCTTCCCTGCGCGATGGCTTTACGGCTTATACGAACTCTCCCCGGTGTGCCGGGCTTGTTAGCCACCGTCGTCAGCGCGATGCGCAAGCATCGCCGCGAACTTAGCGCCAGCGTCGGGGCGCCAGGACCATTCGACTTCGCCGTCCTGCCGATGTTGTTCGTCCGCCGCAAAATCGCGTGCTGCAACACCCACAGGCCACCGCGTCCCGCACCCAACGTTCGTGACGATCGCGAAACGCCCCTCTGATCGAGAGCAGGACGCGCAGAGAATACACGAATTCTGAAAAAACGAAAGAAAAATATTTGCCGAGCGGCGCGCGGTGGATCATGGCGCTGGACCAGGGCAAGCAGGGAGATGCGGCAGATAGGCGTGACGGGCAATTTCTGCATGAGGCCATGTCTCGGTCTCGCCCGGAGCACTCTCGCCTCCATCGGGATGCTGAGCTAGATTTTTGGCATGCGGCGACTTCCTCTCAAGAAAATCGAGGCCTTCGTGGCGGTGGCGCGCGCCGGCAGCTTGGCGCAAGCTGCCCTTCGCTTGAATCTCACGGTGCCGGCGCTGAGCCGGCGCATCCAACTGCTGGAAACCGAGCTCGATGCGCGTCTGTTCGAACGGCAGCCGCGCGGTCTCTCGCTCACTGAGATCGGCCGCGACTATTTCTCGGCGCTCGATCCGGTCTGGGAGAGGATGGCGCAAGCGACGGAGCGGGTGCGTCGCGAGGCAACGCGCCATGCGATCACCGTCAGCACGATGCCGACATTCGCCGCCAACTGGTTGATCCCGCGCCTGCAGCAGTTCCAGGCAAACCATGGCCAGATCGATATCTGCCTCGAGACCTCGGCCGAGATCGAGGATCTGACTGCGCGACCGGAGATTGATTGCGCGATCAGATTGGGACGCGGGCCCTGGCCCGGTCTTGTCTGTGAGCCGCTGCTGGCGGTCGATGCCACGCCGGTGGCCAGCCCGCAATTGCTTGGCAAGGTCGGTGATTGCCGCGAGCCGCGCGCGCTGTTGGAGCAGAAGCTGATCGGTACCAGTCATCAGATTGCATTCTGGCAGGAGTGGTTTGCCGGCGTCGGCATCGACGCGACGCCGCACCATTGTCTCGCCTTCGACAATCTGCAGGTCGTCTACGAGGCGGCCGCCGCGGGCATGGGCATCGCGCTCGGGCTCGATCCGGTGGTACGGCCTTTCGTCGCGAGCGGCCGGCTGACGCCGTTGTTCGCGAAGCCCGTGCGGCTGCCGCGCCAGTTTCATCTGGTGCATCGTGGCGGTCGCGCGGGGCAGGCGCGCGGCTTCGCGCAATTCCGCGACTGGCTGTTTGCGGAGGCCGCAGCCTTTGCGGCGTAGACGCGACATGCAACCCCTTGCATGCCGCTGAAGGCGAGCAGCCGAAAACTGAATGGTCCGATTCTCCGAAGTCATCTAGCGTTGTGCGGTTTGAAGAGGACGCTGAGATGACGACCTATCGGCTGCACTACTTTCCGGAATCGGGCAACAGCTACAAGCTGGCACTGATGCTCACGCTATGCGGCCAGAGTTTCGAGCCGGTGTGGACCGATTTCGGCGGTGGCGTTACCCGCACGGCCGAATGGCGGGCCAGCGTGAATCCGATGGGCGAGATCCCGGTGCTGGAGGAGGATGGCGTCCGTCTGACCCAGACCGCGCCGATTTTGTTGCGGCTCGCCAAGCGCTACGGACAATTCGGCGCGGCAAATGAGCAGGAGCAGTTCGAGGTTTTGCGGTGGCTGTTCTGGGACAACCAAAAGCTCTCCGGCTTCATGGCGACCTACCGCTATCGCCGTGCCTTCACGCCATCGCCGGACGCAAAGGTGCAGGATTTCCTACGCAAGCGCGTCGACGATTTCCTCGGCATTCTTGCCGGAGAAGTCGCACAGCGCCCCTTCATCATCGGCGACCGGCCGACGGTCGCCGATCTCTCGTTGTGCGGTTACCTGAGCTTTCCGGTCGAGGAGAGCGGCTACGACCTCGCCGCGCGCTTTCCCGATGTCCACGCCTGGCTGCAGCGCATCGCGGCGCTGCCCGGCTGGAAGCCGCCTTATGAGTTGCTGCCGGGACCGCGGCTGAAGCGTTACGTTTAAAAAGCAACTGTGTCCGATTGAAAGCGATGACTGTCGCGAGAGGCAGAATCGGTAAGCCTCCGCACCGACGTGCATGAATAGTTGCCAGCTAAATCCGTAGTCGACGGCTCTCGGCGTCGTGATCGATGATCAATCGAGCCTCGCGTGCATGCGACATCCCGCCCGGGAATAACACCGCGTCCCGCGCCGTCTCCAGCAGTGCAGCAACACGAAGGCGATTTCGCCAGCTGGAGGAGCAAGCATCGAGCGCGATGTCGGTGTAGTGCCATTCGCACAGTCGTGATGTCAGGTGATTGGGCGTCCGCGGAGGTGCTTCCTACATCAGGATCAACACAACAACTCCCGCTGGAAACGTCTCCGATCAGAGCAGCAACAGGCGAACGCGTTTCTCCGCACGAGAGAGACGAAGGACAGCCATGTCTATTTGGAATGCAAGATGCGGAGAACGATCATGACCATCTGGAAAGCTTTTGCGGCAGCGCTCGCGCTGTCGACAGTCGTCGCCGCCGCTACCCCGGCATCGGCGCAAGGCTGGTTCTGGGGCCAGCAGGAGCCTGCGGCCTTTCAGGCGATGTATCCCAATCGCGACGTGCTCAATGGCGGCGAACTGACGCCGGCGGGGCGCATGGGCCTGGTGCGCGCCTACGGCGCAGCCCCTGTCTATCCGTATGCCGGTTACGCGCCTTACCTGCCGCATCGGCATCATCTGCGCTGAGCGACGCGCCTGATGTCCACGCGTTCTGGCCCTCTTGTATGAAGGGGAGAGGGGCCAGACCCCGCATCGACCCGTTCCTCCGCGGCCTGTTAGATCGCGTGCTCCTCGCGCTCGTGGATCACGCTGGCGCGGCCGACGATGAGATCATCGACCAGCCCGATGCGCGAGACGTCCTTGCCGGCATAGGGCAGGGAGTGCAGCACGCAGCGCAACGCGTTCAATCGCGCGCGCTTCTTGTCGTCGGACTTGACCACCGTCCATGGGCAGTCCGCGGTGTCGGTGTGGAAGAACATCGCTTCCTTGGCGCGGGTGTAGTCGTCCCATTTGTCGAGCGAGGCCACGTCGATCGGCGACAGCTTCCATTGCTTCAAGGGGTGTCCCTCGCGCTCCTTGAAACGCCGCCGCTGCTCGTCGCGGCTGACCGAGAACCAGAACTTGATCAGGTGCATGCCGCTGCGCACCAGGTTGCGCTCGAACTCCGGCACCTGGCGCAGGAACTCCTCATATTCGGAAGGCGAGCAGAAACCCATCACGCGCTCGACGCCGGCACGGTTGTACCAGGAGCGGTCGAACAGCACGATTTCGCCGGCCGTCGGCAGATGCTGCACGTAGCGCTGGAAATACCACTGGCCGCGCTCGACATCGCTCGGCTTCTCCAGCGCCACCACGCGTGCGCCGCGCGGGTTGAGATGCTCCATGAAGCGCTTGATGGTGCCGCCCTTGCCGGCGGCATCGCGGCCTTCGAACAGCAGCACCAGCCGTTGCCGCGCGTCCTTCATCCAGTTTTGCAGCTTCAGAAGCTCGGTCTGAAGAATGAATTTCTGTTCCTCATAATCCTTGCGGAACATCCTGTGTTTGTAGGGATATCCGCCGCGGCGCCATTCGTCGGAGAGCTCGTCGCTGGTCGCACGTCGGGCGCGCTTGGCCGCCTTGCCGTTGAGAATCGACTTCAGGAGCTTGGCGTCGTCGGGGGAGGCGCCTTCGAGAAACGCCTTGACCACCGGGCTGTCCACCTGAGCCGGCTGATCCTGCAGCATCTTCCTGAAGGCTGCGACCGCCGCTGCCTGGGCGCTTTCGGTCGACTGTGCGATCAGCGAGCGCTCGACCGGGCTCAGCGGCGCCTCGTCGGCGGCGACGGTGGCGATGGCGGCCGACCTCTTGTGCTCGACTCGCGTGGCCGCCGCGGCGTTGCGGGCCTGCTTGTACTTGGAGATCGTCTTGCCTGACTTGCCTTTGTGACTGCTCATTCGATCCATCGCTGCTGTTAGTGGCGGGCGCTGGAAAGCGGCACCCGGATCATCTGCCTGTTTGTACAGCTGAGTTTCCGAACGTCGCGTGAAGATGTCACCGCGATGACATCGCGAATGCGCGTTGCGTGACGGATTGTTTGCGACCCTCTCGCAGCTGGGGCCGGGGTCGCTTGCGCAGTGGAATCAGGATGGACAAGGCGTTAACGCCTGATGCGTAGCACGACACCGCTGCTAGCTGGAGGGCCGGCCGGCGCGCGGTGCGCCGACATCCTGCTTCGCGTAGTCGTGATGGAATGCGGCCCTGGTTTGGAAGGTCCGGGCTCATACTTGTTTGATGTCACGACCGTCCGCAGCCGGCGTTGGGCCGGACCGGTTTCCCGCGCCGGATGCGCCCCATCCGGCAACAGCAGAGAGGGATCATGAGCTCACTCAAAACGCTGGCCGCCGTGCTCGCGCTCTCGATGATCGCCGCGACATCCGCCTTTGCACAGTTCTCGGAGCCGGCGGCCTTTGAGGCGCAGCATCCGGATCGCGATGTGCTGAACGGTGGCGCCCTGACGCCGGACGCCCAGATGCGTGCGGGTGCCGCCGGCTTTGCCCGACCGTCCTATCCGAATGCCTATGCCGCGCCGGTGCCGGTCGCGCCGCAACTGCGGCGCCATCGTCGGCGCTGACGGCCGCATGCCGGCGATCGCGCCCGCAGGGCTTCACACCACGATCGAGAGTCGCTTCGCGGCGCGGGTGATGCCGGTGTAGAGCCAGCGGGCGCGGCTGTCCTGAAAGGCAAAGCTCTCGTCGAACAGCACCACGTCATCCCATTGCGAACCCTGCGACTTGTGTACGGTGAGCACATAGCCGTAGTCGAACTCGTCATAGGGCTTGCGCTGCTCCCACGGGATGTCCTCGATGCCGCCGGCGAAGCATTCGCCGCGGACGGAGACCTTGGTCACCTTGCGTCCCAGATCCTCGTCCGGCGCAAGCCGCATGGTGATGATCTTCGACTTCGAGGCGGTGCGCGACTTCACCCGCCACAGCCCGCCATTGAACAGGCCCTTCTTGCGGTTGTTGCGCAGGCAGACCAGCTTGTCGCCGGCCACGGGCAGGGCGTCCTCGATGTCGAGCCGCTGCCGCACCCGCATGTTGTAGGCGCGCCGCGTGTTGTTGCGCCCGACCAGGACCTGGTCGGCGTTCATCACGCGTTGCGGATCGAGGTCATGACGCGACACCACCTCGCTCTCGCCATAGCGGCCGATGTCGAGCGCATTGCCCTCGCGCACGTCCATCGACATCCGCACGATCGGATCGTCCTGGGCCTGGCGGTGCACCTCGGTGAGCATCGCGTCGGGCTCCTGATCCGTGAAGAATCCGCCGCCCTGGATCGGCGGTAGCTGGGCGGGGTCACCGAGCACGAGCAGGGGACAATCGAACGAGAGCAGGTCGCGGCCGAGATCGGCGTCGACCATCGAGCACTCGTCGATGATGATCAGCTTCGCCTTCGACGCCGGCGCATCATCCCACAATTCGAAGTTCGGCTGCTCCTCGCCGCTCTCGCGGGCCCGGTAGATCAGCGAATGGATGGTGGAGGCGTCGTCGCAGCCCTTGTTGCGCATCACCAGCGCCGCCTTGCCGGTGAAGGCGGCGAACTTGACCTCGCCGTCGACGCCTTCGGCAATGTGGCGGGCGAGCGTGGTCTTGCCGGTTCCGGCATAGCCGAACAGCCGGAACACCTGCGGCGTGCCGCTGCGGCCCGGCTTGGCCTTGAGCCAATCGCCGACGGCTTTCAGCGCGGAATCCTGGTGCGGAGTGAAGGTGGTCATGGCTCAGGGAAAGAGGCCGTGTGTAGGCGCGGCGAGTCGGGACATTCCGTGAACCTAAGGGCTGGCGCGGGGAGATCAAGCTTTCGATGCAGTTGAGATGCCGACATCTTCTGAGCGCGGAGGCCGACAGCGTGCGGCCCGGACG
>NZ_CAFK01000134.1 GCF_000239815.1 Bradyrhizobium sp. STM 3843
CGTCGTACATGTCAATCTCGAGAGGAGGGTCGTGATGAGGATGAATTGTCCTACGTATCACTATGACAATGCCCGAACCGGTCTGCTCGTTCGGTCAAATCCGCTCCAGCGTCGGCGTCTCGGCGGCCGGGCGTGGGGGAAATATCAGGAGCTCGATCTCGGAGCTCCGGTTCGCGGCGCCGTGCTGTTCTTGCCGGACTGGCAGATCAGGAAGGGCAGCCACACCGGCGAGACCCATACGATGCTCTACGTGGCGACGTCAGCCAATCTGGTACTGGCCTATTCCGAGGAGCAGCTGCGGGCGGGCTCGACCAATCCGATCTGGCGCAGGACGCTGACGATCCCCAACACCAGGCACGGCAGCAACATTCCACCGCCGGTCGGGGTGTGCGGCACCATGGTGCTCGAGCCGGACAAGCGCCGTCTGTTCGTCGCGGCGATGACCGAGTCCGGGGAATATCGCATCTATTCGCTCGATCTGGATACGGGCGACGTCCTGGCTCAGGCGCCGATCCTCGACTCCGGTGCCAATGGCCCCATCTTCGTCGGCAAGGATCATGATCAGCGCGGCGCCTTGCTGATCGCCGGCGGTCAGGTGTTCGTGACCTTCGCGGATTTCCTGGCGGACGACAACGGGCCGTATCGCGGCTGGGTCGTCTCGTGCGAGACGGACGATTTGACCAAGCAGCAATTCCTCCCCATGGGCTCGCAGCGCACCTTCGGCGGCGGCATCTGGGGGCCGGGTGGGGCCACGGCGGATGCCTCCAACAACGTCTTCGTCGTGACCGGCAACTCGACGTCGTCGGACAACGATGATTATTGGAATCATCTCGGCCCAGGCAAGCATCCGGGCGACGTCGGCGATTTCTTCGAAGCGGTGGTGCGCGTCGAATCCACGCCTGCGGCAAAGACCGGAGATTGGACCGACATCCATGATCCCGCCCTCCAGATCCCCGGCTGGTTCGGTAACGAGAACCAGGGCGGCGGCATTGCCTTGGCTGACGTCAACGGCAATGGCCGGCCGGACCTCGTGGTGTTTCACATCGACCATCCCTCGAATGGCAATCACGGCTACTATCGCATCGGCTGGGACCTGAACGCTGTCGGTCATGCCGCCAGCTGGAGCAATCCGATTCAGATTCCCGGCTGGTTCGGCAACGAAAACCAAGGGGGCGGCATCGCAACGGCCGACATCAACGGCAATGGCCGGCCGGACCTCGTGGTGTTTCATATCGACCATCCCTCGAACGGCAACCACGGCTACTATCGGATCGGCTGGAATCTGGATGTCGCGGGCAATGTCACCGGCGGCTGGACCAGTCCGATCCAGGTGCCCGGCTGGTTCGGCAATGAGAACCAGGGCGGCGGCGTCGCCATCGCCGACCTCAACGGCAACGGCCGGCCTGACCTGATCGTGTTTCACATCGATCATCCGGCGAACGGCAACGCTGGCTACTACCGCATCGGCTGGAATCTGGACGTCGCCGGCAACGTCACCGGTGGCTGGAGCAATCCGATTCCGATCCCCGGCTGGTTCGGCAACGAGAACCAGGGCGGCGGCATCGCGATTGGCGATCTCAACGGTGACGGCCGCCCGGATCTGGTCGTCTTCCATCTCGACCATCCCTCGAACGGCAATCACGGCTACTACCG
>NZ_CAFK01000133.1 GCF_000239815.1 Bradyrhizobium sp. STM 3843
TTGTCTTGCGCCCCGCCCAACGCTATGGAGCATGACCCGCAGTCGCCGTCCCGCGGCCGGGCCGTGACAAGAGTAAAAGGGCGCGATGCGGCCAGGGAGAACGCCGTCGCGCTCTCGATTTTTGACTGCATGGCCTTTCGGAAAGCCGCTCGGCACTCGTCCGGATCACGCTCTAGCCAAGAGGGGTATTTATGAAGACCGCCAAAGATGTCCTGAAATCGATCAAGGATGACGACGTCAAATACGTCGACCTGCGTTTCACCGATCCGCGCGGCAAGTGGCAGCATGTGACGTTCGACGTCAGCATGATCGAGGAAGACACCTTTGCCGAAGGCCTCATGTTCGACGGCTCCTCGATCGCCGGCTGGAAGGCGATCAACGAGTCCGACATGTGCCTGATGCCCGATCCGGTCACGGCGACGATCGATCCGTTCTTTGCCGAAACCACCATGATCATCACCTGCGACGTGCTCGAGCCGACCACCGGCGAGCCGTACAACCGCGACCCCCGCGGCATCGCCAAGAAGGCGGAGGCGATGGTGAAGTCGATGGGCGTGGGCGACGCCGTCTATGTCGGCCCCGAGGCCGAGTTCTTCGTGTTCGACGACGTCCGTTTCCAGACCACCCCCTACAACACCGGCTTCAAGCTCGACTCCTCGGAGCTGCCGACCAACTCCGACACCGAATATGAGGGCGGCAACCTCGGCCACCGCATCCGCACCAAGGCCGGCTACTTCCCGGTGCCGCCGCAGGACTCGGTGCAGGACATGCGCTCGGAAATGCTCGGCGCCATGGCCAAGATGGGCGTCAAGGTCGAGAAGCATCACCACGAGGTGGCTTCCGCCCAGCACGAGCTCGGCATGAAGTTCGACACGCTCACTTTGATGGCCGACCAGATGCAGATCTACAAGTATTGCATCCACCAGGTCGCGCACATCTACGGCAAGACCGCCACCTTCATGCCGAAGCCGGTCTACGGCGACAACGGCTCGGGCATGCACGTCCACCAGTCGATCTGGAAGGACGGCAAGCCGGTGTTCGCGGGCAACAAGTACTCCGACCTGTCGGAAACCTGTCTGTCCTACATCGCCGGCATCATCAAGCACGCCAAGGCCATCAACGCCTTCACCAACCCCTCGACCAACTCCTACAAGCGTCTGGTCCCAGGCTATGAGGCGCCGGTGCTGCTCGCCTATTCCGCGCGCAACCGCTCGGCCTCCTGCCGCATCCCCTACACCGCTTCGCCGAAGGCCAAGCGCGTCGAGGTGCGCTTCCCCGATCCGCTCGCCAATCCGTATCTCGGCTTTGCCGCGATGCTGATGGCCGGCCTCGACGGCGTGAAGAACAAGCTCGATCCCGGCCCGGCGATGGACAAGGACCTCTACGACCTGCCGAAGGAAGAGCTGAAGCAGATCCCGACCGTCTGCGGTAGCTTGCGTGAGGCGCTGGAGAATCTCGACAAGGACCGCGCCTTCCTCAAGGCCGGCGGCGTCTTCGACGACGACTTCATCGACAGCTACATCGCGCTGAAGATGACCGAGGTCGAGCGTTTCGAGATGACTCCGCACCCGGTCGAGTTCGACATGTACTATTCGGGCTAAGCTCGAACGAAAATCGGCGGATCATCGCACTATCAAAGGCGCCCCTCGCGGGGCGCCTTTTTTGCCGCGAATTGACGACGGAAGACGACGCATGTTCCTACGTCTCGCAATTATCTCTATCGCTTTCGCCCTGGCGACGCTGTGCCCCGCTCTGGCTGCGACACATCCGGTGGATTGCACGCTGACTGTGGATGGTAAGTCCTATATTGCCGGCGTCTGCGAATTTTCACGCGACAAAGGCGGCTCGTTCTCCATATACGGCGACACGTACTGGGCCATGGTGAACGTCGAGAACGGGAGAGGTGAGGCGTTCTGGAATGCGATGCCTGGCGCCACCCACGCCCAAGCTGCTCTTGGCGAGGTTCACCAGGCTGGAGGATGCTGGGAAGGTTCGCGTGTCCGGATCTGCGCGCTCGCCATAGAAGCGACTCGACTTGACGCAATCATGGCCCGCCGCCCGAAAGGATTCCTCATCTCACCGGAATATATGGACTACGCCTGCGTTTCCACGGCCGGCTATCGATTCGTGCCAGGCGCGACCCTGGCGATTGATCGATGCGACTATTTCTGGGGCGTGCGCCAGCACGTATTCCGGCTCGCAGAGAATCATCTCACAGTTGATGGCAAGCCAGAGCTTTGCATCGACGCGAAATCGGCAGCCGGCGGGAAGGATATGAGGCTCGTCGTCGAAGATTGCGCACGCGTTGCCATCAGATGGATCTACGACAAGGACAACAAGACCATCCGCTCCAGCAACGATCTTTGTTGGAATATCGTCTTTCCTGAGCGTCAGGGTGGAAATAACTGGTCGGGATCCCTGATCGCACGTCCTTGCGAACCGGATGCCGAGAAGAATGGCCGATTTGAACTCGGCGGCAACTGATTTTGTAAGCATCGTTCGAGATTCAGCACCGACGCTTCGACATGTACTATTCGGGCCAAGCCCGGGCGAAAGATCGGCCGATCATCGCACTATTAGAGGCGCTCCTTTGCGGGGCGCCTTTTTCTTGTGGTGATCACAGCGAGCCGCAGGGCTCTGTCAGGTCAAATGACCTCGTCCGAAGTCCGCATCATGGTCCGGCGCCTGCGTTGCGCCGGACCATGATGCTCAGCCTGCTTATTGTGCGAGGAAGGTCAGGGCCTGCGCGGCGAAGGCGGCGTGGTACTGGAAGATGCCGCCGTGCCCGGCATCCGGGAAAATGCTCAACTGCGCATTCGGCAACCTGCGCGCCAATTCGAACGAGTTGACCGACGGCACCATGACATCGTCATCGCCATTGGCGACCAGGACTGGATGCTGGACCGTCCCGAGCGCGGTGGCATCACCCTGCCCCCAGGCCTGGATCGCTGCAATCTGCGCCTGAATGGTGTCGTCGCTGGCGGGCGGGTCGATATCCCCGGTGCGCTCTTTCAGCCGCTGCAGAAAGTCCTCGGCGGCCGCCTGGCCGGCGGCAGTCTGAGTGAAGAACAGAAACTGCTTCGGATGCTTGTTGTTGGCGGCTGCCTTGGCGAACGCGTCCTGGAGGAGAGGACCAACATTCGCGATGCCCTCGCCGCCCGCCGGTCCCGTGCCCGCGAGAATGATCTTGCGCACCAGACCGGGGTGCTGCTGCGCAATGACCTGAGCGACGAAGCCGCCGAGCGAGAAGCCGAACAGATCGACCTTGCTCAAGTCCAAGGCGCGAATGAAGGCGACGGCATCCTGGGCCATCGCCTCGACCGTCTTGGGCGTCGTACCGCCGGACCGACCGACCCCGCGATTGTCGAACAGGATCACGCGATGCTGCGCCGCCAGGCCATCCACGATCCGTGGATCCCAATCCTCCAACACCGCCGTCAGATGGTGAAGGAACACCACCGGAATACCGTCCGTCTTACCCACCTGCCGATAAACAAGCGCGGTGCCGTTCACATCGACCGACTTGGTCGCTGCATTTGCGAAGCTGGTGCTCATAGATTTTCTCTTGGTTTGTCGTGACCTTAGACGTGGTCGCGAGGGATTGCCTATAAAATAACGATCGTTATATATCGTTCGTTATTCTATGGACAAGCGGCAATCAAGAGATTGTCAGGAGCTCGTGATGAGATATCCGTCCGACCAGAAGGCGAAGGCCAAGGCGGCCATCCTGCGGAGCGGCGCCAGCGCCTTGAGGACCAACGGCTTTAATGGGATCGGGGTTGACGGTCTGGCCGCATCGGCCGGCGTCACGTCCGGCGCCTTCTATTCGAACTTCGCCAACAAGGAAGCTCTGCTGGAGCAGGTCATCGCGACCTGCGTGGGCGAACCGTTCATCGATTCCGAGAGCGGAAGCCTCGCCGAACGCCAGGACCGTCTCCGAGACTGGCTGGCGATGTATATCAGCGCCACGCATCGCGCAGACCCGGCATCCGGCTGCGTGATGCCCACTTTGAGCGCGGATGTCGGGCGTGCAAACCCGCAGGTCCGTGCCGCTTATGAGCGCAAGATGCTGGAGCTCGTCCGTAAGATGGCGAATGTCCTGGACGGCGACGGACCCGAGCGCGAGAGGCGCGCGTGGAGCATCATTGCCATGATGGTCGGCGCCATCGCGATCTCACGTGCCATGCCCGATGGCCCTGCCGCCGATCAGGCGCTCGAGTCGGCATTGAAGACGGCAGTTGCGCTGGTGCGGTGATATTGTAGCTCGATCGCTTTGCGTTTCTCAACCAATCGAAGCAGCAAAGATGATCACTCGCCAGGGCTTGCAACATTGAGTTTCGTCCTTGCGGCAATGTCCCTCGGGGTGATCGTGGAATAGCGTGACGCATCGGCGTGTCCCGTACTCTAAAGCACCGGCAGTTCATCAAGGAACCCGTCGACGGCATCGAACACCTGCCAGCGGTTCTTCTCCATGAACACCGAATGCGTGCCTTCGCCGATCTCGACCCATCGGCGATAAGGCGCCGCCGAGAGCTTGCTGAACACCGCCTGCGCCATATCGATCGGGCAGTCACGGTCCCAATCGGCGTGGACGATCAAGACCGGCACGGTGAGCAGAGCGGGGTCGTAAAGCGGCTTGGCGGACGCCCAACATTCGCGGCTGTCCTGAACTGTTCCGTTCGGCGCGCGCAGTTTGTCGGGGCCAATGCCCGTATCGGCAAACGTCGCCTCTGCCCATGCCTCGAACCAGGCGGCCGGCAGAATCGTATCCTTCTTGTCTTCCGGAACGCCGTTCAACCAGCGGTCCTTGGTGGCCGACCGCTCGACGATGCGATAGGCACCGAGCGGACCACCGGCATCGGCGGCACTCGGCGTCGTCCGCAGCCACTGAGGCGCGATCAGAATGAGCTTGTTGACGTGCGCGGCATTCTCTGACGTGTAGCGCGACATCAGCGTCGTGCCCCATGACCAGCCGATCAGGTTGATCTTGTCAATCTCACGACGCGATCGGACGAACGCAGCCGCGCTGGCGACGTCGCGCACGGCGACGGGCGTGCGGACGATCGGCTGATTGTCCGACGCCGGCGCTTCCATTTCCGCCGGACGGGTCGATCGACCATAGCCGCGGACGTCGACGAGATAGACGTCGTAGCCTTTGTGGGCCAGATGATCCATCCAGGACAGACCATCGAGGCGCAGGTCGAACGAGGTCGATGCCGGATAGGTCGATCCTGCCACAAACAGAACGGTCTTATCGGCCGAGAACTGAACCAGATCGGAGCGGCGCTTGTTGCGGACAAAGAGTTCGATCCCAGCGGTCTCGCTTGGGATCCTCATCTCTTCGGTGATGATGGCATCGGTGATCGATTTATGCATCTCTCCGTCCCCCAAGTTAGACGAACCGCCAATCGAACTCGTCGCCGCGACGCGCGACGTAACCGGCGGAGGTGTTAGCAAAATGAGCGCTGAAAACGGTCGCGCGATCTTCCGCAGCCTGCTCGAGAAGCCAACGACGCGATGCTCGCGCGTGCTCCTTGTGCTCGCAGAACGTGCTGTTCCAGTCCGGGCGATAGACCTGCAGCGGCTGATGCATGATGTCACCGCTGAAGATGGCCTTCTGTCCGCCATCAGTGAGTTGGATGGCGACGTGACCGGGGCTGTGGCCCGGCGTCGGACGGAAGGTGAGACCGTTACCGATCGCAGCTTCGCCATCGACGATCTCGGCTTGCCCGCTCTGGATCACCGGAAGCACGCTGTCCTCGAAGATACCAGCGGAGAAGCCTTCCTTGCCGGCCGGGCCCGACCAATGATCGTACTCGGCCTTGGAGAACACGTATTTGGCATTCGGGAAAGTCGGCACCCAGCGGCCGTCGAGGAGCCGCGTGTTCCAGCCGCAATGATCGGCGTGCAAATGCGTGCAGCAGACATAATCGACCGACTCGGGCGGGACGCCCGCTTCCGCCAGCCGATCGAGGAACGGCAGGTTCAGCTGATGAAAGCGCGGCAGCATCGGACGGTTCTTGTCGTTGCCGGCGCAGCTATCGATCAAAATCGTATGATGCTTGGTCTTCAGCAGCCATGTGTGAATACTCGCGATGAAGCGGCCCTGTACCTGATCGAAGCAATTCGGGATCATCAGCGCCTTGTGCTTGTCCAGGACCGACTGATCCCAATCGGGGAAGAGGAAGTCCGGGGTGAAGCCCGGACCTCTCATTTCGGTGACCTGTTGAATGGCGATACCGCCGATGTTGTGGGTCGTTGTCATTCGAGAAGACCTTCCTGCTCGTGTGCCATTTCTTGTTCACGTGCCATTGAGGATGATGCTCGACTGCGATCAGGCCGCCGCCACGGTTGCAGCCGATGAGATCGTCGCCGTGGACGGCATGGAGCGGAGGCAGAACAACCCGATGAAGAATGAGATCGCTGAGACGATAATCACGTAGTACAGGCCGGCGTAGAGATCGCCCGTTGCGATCTGCAGGGCGGTCGCGATGGCCGGCAGAAGTCCCCCGAAATACCCGTTGCCGACGTGATAGCTGAACGACACCGACGTGTAGCGAACCTGCGGCGGGAACAGATCGGTCATCGCCGAGGCCAACGGACCGAAGATCATGCCAGCAACGATGCTGAGCGCCGACAGGATCAGAATGATCATGCCGAAATTCATCGCGCTCGTATCGGCATGGCTGGGATAGCCGGCCTGCTCGAGCGCCTGCTTCAGATTCGCCGAGAAGGCCGCCGCGTTCGGCGCCTGTCCCGCCAGGCCAAGCGGGATCGCCTTCGAGCCGACGAATACGGTCGCGACCGTTCCTTTGGCTTCCGCCTTGTTCGAATATGGCGCGCCGAACCGGATCAAGGCATTCTTGGCGATATCGCACCCGCTGGTGAATCTCGCCGTTCCGACCGGATTGAACTGGAAGGAGCACTCCGATGGATCGGCCGCGACGGTCACCGGCACGGTGGTCTGTGCGTTATAGAGCGCCGGGTTGGCGTAGAAGGTGAGCGCCTTGTAGAGCGGGAGGTAGGTGAACGTGCCGATCACGCACGCCGCCAGAATGAAGATCTTCGTGCCGTAGCGATCGCTCAACCAACCGAAGAAGATTATCGCCGGCAGCGTCAGCATCAGGGCCGCCCCAACCAGTAGATTTGCGATCTGCGCATCCACCTTCGCGGCGCCGGTGAGGAACACGAGCGAATAGATCTGCGCGCCGACCAGCAGCACGCTCTGCGGCACCACCATTGCAAACATCGCAATCAGGATGCGCTTCAGATTCGGCCACGCCCGGAGCGTGTCGTAGATCGGGGACTTCGAGAGCGTCCCTTCATGCTTCATTTTCAGAAACAGCGGCGATTCCTGCAGCTTGAGGCGGATCCAGACCGACGCCGCAAGCGGGACCACCGAACTGATGAACAGGACGCGCCAGCCCCAACCGTTGAATGCCTCGGGCGTCATGCTGGAGCGCATGACGTACACGAACAGCATCGACGCCGTGAAACCGATCGGGGCGGAGGTCTGCAGCCACGACGTCAACCAGCCGCGGCGGCCTTGCGGAGCATGCTCCGCGGTATAGGTGGCGGCGCCGCCATACTCACCACCAAGCGCCAGGCCCTGGATCATTCTCAGGAAGATCAAGATCGAGGGCGCCCACAGACCGATCGTGGCATAGGTCGGCACCAGACCGACGGCGACGGTCGCAAATCCCATCATCAGG
>NZ_CAFK01000132.1 GCF_000239815.1 Bradyrhizobium sp. STM 3843
GNGNGTGAGATCCCATCGACTTGCGCGTCAAAGGAGAGGCCGTCACCCCACCCCGATTGCTCATTGCATTCACAATCGACCCTCCCCCTCCAGGGGAGGGTGAAACGACGCAGCGAGATGTACCAGTCTCACTCATGGCAGCGCCGGCACCCTGGCGTGGAAATCCGTCGCGCGCTGGAATGCGCCGCCGATGGTGAGCAGCGTCGCCTCATCGAACGAACGCCCGATCAGCTGCATGCCGACCGGCAGGCCTGAGGACGTAAAGCCAGCGGGGATCGCCAGCGACGGCAGGCCGAGATAGTTGATCGGGCGGGTGAAGCGGGTCAGTCGCTGGATCACGGCCTCCGCTCCCGGCGCGCCGCCGACGTCGCTCTCGGCGATCGAGGGCGCCACGATCGGCGCCACCGGCGCGATCACGGCGTCGACGTTTGCAGTCGCTGCGATATGCGCGGCCAGCGCGGCGCCACGCCAGCGCAGCGCTTCCAGATAGGTCACACCGGGGATTGCGAGCGCGTTCTGCAGCCGCATCAACACCTGCGGGCCATAATCCTGCGGGCGCTCGATCATCCAGCGCTTGTGGAAGGCGGCCGCCTCGACCGCCAGCACCAGCTGGCAGGCGGAGGAGAGCTGGCGCTGGTCGGGCAGTTCGACCTGCACGATGTCGGCGCCTTCGGTCTTGAGCAGGGCAATCGTCTGGTCGAGCGCCCGTGCCACGTCGGCATCGAGATCGTCGACATAGAACGATTTGGGCACGCCAACCTTGAGACCTTTGATCGAGGCCGATGTGGCCGCGACATAGTCCTGGACCGGGGCCGCACTCGCGGTCGGATCCTCCGGATCAGGTCCGGCCATCAGGCCGAGCAGCAGCGCGCAATCCTCGGCGGTCTGCGCCAACGGCCCGACGGTGTCGAGCGATTGCGACAGCGGCATCGCGCCGGCCCGACTGACCCGGCCCCAGGTCACCTTCAGCCCGGTGACGCCGCAGAAATGCGCGGGCATGCGGATCGAGCCGCCAGTGTCGGAGCCGAGCGCCGCGAAAGTGAGGCGCGCCGCGACCGCCGAACCCGACCCGGAGGACGAACCGCCGGTGACATGACCGAGCTTCCAGGGATTCTGCACCGGGCCATAATGCGCATTGTGGCCGGTCGGGCCGTAGGCGAACTCCGCCATCTGCAACGTGCCGAGCCTGACGGCGCCGGCATCCTTCAGCCGCTGCAGCGCGGTCGAGGTCGTGGTGGCGACGAAGTCGCGCCGGATCAGCGAGCCACAAGTCGAGACATGGCCGGCATCGTAATACATGTCCTTGTGCGCGAGCGGCACGCCGTGCAGCGGGCCTTTGATATTGCCCTTGGCCAGCTCCGCATCGGCCCCGGTCGCGGCCTTCAGCGCCGGTTCGGATTCGATCGCCATGAAGGCGTTGAGATGCGGCTGCCATTGCGCGATGCGGTGCAGGCAGGAGCGCGTCACCTCATGCGACGACAGGTGCTTGTCGGCGATCGCCTTCGCGACCGCGGTCAGCGTCATCAAAGCGGGTTCGGTACTCATCGCGCCACCTTGATCGACTGCGCCACCACGAAGCTCGCCGGCTCCAGATCCATCGGCAGGGTGCCGGCGATCGGCGCAAAGCCTTCGAAGGCCGGTCCGATTGAATTGGCGATCCGGGTCGCGACATCCTTGTCGACGGGAAGCCCCGCGGCTTCCGCGATTGCGCTCACATGTTGAGGGGTGGGTTTGGTCATGCGATCTCTCGTTAGGTTCCGACGGCATCCAGGCTGCGGCTGTGGCCTGATCCGGGGATCGCCATATAGCATGCGGCCTGATGCCCCATTCTATCGAGCTCGGCCAATTTCGGTGCGGCATTTGCGCAAAGCGGCTCCGCGAACGGGCAGCGGGTGTGAAACCGGCAGCCGGTCGGCGGATCGATCGGGTTCGGCGGATCGCCCGAGATCGGCGGCACCTCGGTGCGCCTGTCGGGATCGGACGACGGCATCGCAGCAAGCAGCGCCCGGGTGTAAGGATGCGCAGGCCTCGCCCAGACCTCTTCGACCGGGCCGAGCTCAACGACCTCGCCGAGATACATCACCAGCACACGGTCGGAGATGTAATGCACGACGTTGAGATCGTGGCTGATGAAGAGATAGGTCAGCCCGAATTCGCGCTTCAGATCCATCAGCAGGTTGAGCACCTGCGCTTCGACGGATTTGTCGAGCGCCGAGACGGCTTCGTCGAGGATGACCAAGCGCGGCGAGAACGCAAGCGCACGCGCGATATTGACGCGCTGGCGCTGGCCGCCGGAAATCTCATGCGGATAGCGGTTGGCAAAGGTCTCCGGACGCAAGCCCACCTTGCCGAGCAGCTCGCGTGCCAGCGCGCGCGCTGAATTGTCCGCCATGCCATGCACCTTCGGCCCGAACGCGATCGATTCCTCGATTGTCAGGCGCGGATTGAGCGAGGCGTAGGAATCCTGGAACACCATCTGCATGCCGCGCCGGAGATCGCGAAGTGAGATCTCGTGCCCGACCTGCATGCCGTCATAGATGATCTCGCCGGCGTCGCGATCCATCAGTTGCATCAGGAGCCGCGCGGTGGTCGACTTGCCACAGCCGGACTCGCCGACGATGCCGACTGTCTCGCCCTTGGCGATCGCGAACGAGACGTCGTCGACCGCGCGCACGGTCTTGCGCGCGCCGAACAGGCCGCCGCGCACCGGGAAATGTTTGGTCAGCCCATTGACCTGCAACAGCGGCTGCGCCCTGCCGCCACGATCCGCGATCGGCTCCAATCGATCCGCCACAAACACACCACTCATGATGATGCACTCAGCGCAGCGACAGGCCTTCCTTCTCCCCTTGTGGGAGAAGGTGGCGCGGACGCAGTCCGCGACGGATGAGGGGTTTCTCTCCGCGGAGACAGACCNCNCCGAC
>NZ_CAFK01000131.1 GCF_000239815.1 Bradyrhizobium sp. STM 3843
CAATGCGACGCTGGGTGAGCCGGCTTCGCCCGAAGAGCCGGCCGCTGGCGATTACGTCCAGATCTGCGTCACCGACACAGGCTGCGGCATGAGCCCGAGCGTCCGTGCGCGCGTGTTCGAACCGTTCTTCACGACCAAGGAAATCGGCAAAGGCTCGGGGCTCGGCCTCAGCCAGGTGCTCGGCTTTGCCAAACAATCCAACGGAGGGATTCGGATCGACACCGTGGAGGGCCAGGGCACCTCGATCTGCATCTTCCTGACGCGCTCGGATCTGGCGGAAGATCGGGCCGAGACCGCCATATCGTATGACAGCGCAACGGCACAGACGCCAGCCCGCATCCTGATCGTCGACGACGACGACGCCGTGCGCCAGATTGCCGCCGATATCCTGCGCGATCGCTCCTACGATGTCGTCGAGGTCGGCAGCGCCGGCGCAGCTTTCGACGTGCTGCAATCGCAGACCAATATCGACCTGCTGCTGCTCGACTTCGCGATGCCGGGCATGAGCGGCGCCGAAGTGGCGCAGCGCGTCCGCACCCGCTATCCCCGACTGCCAATTCTGTTCGTGACCGGCTACGCCGACCGCGCGACGCTTGCCGGCATCAACGAGGCACAAACCATCGGCAAGCCGTTCCGCGGCGAGGACCTTTGCATGAAGATCGCTTCGGCGCTGAACCGTTATATGAGCGCAGCCGAGCGACCGGTATGACGCGCTCAACGCGTCCGCTTCCAGACGTTGCTGACTGGAAAAGCCCAGGCATCTACAGCAGCCGCGCCTGAGGTGCGCGCGAAATTCTGTTGGCCCCCTACTCCACCCGCCCGATTCGCTTCACTGCTGCGATCAGCCGGGCGCTGTCGGTTGCGACGAACTTCGTAAAATCCGGCGCATCGAGATAGGCCACCACACTGCCGGCGGCTTCGAAGGACTTGACCACCTCCGGGCTGGTCGTGGCCTGCGCCATCGCTTCGCGCAGCCGCGTCATGATGGGGTGCGGGAGCGCACGCGGCGCGAACAGTCCGGCCCAGATGTACATCTCGACATCCTTATGGCCGAGCTCGATGAAGGTCGGAGTATCAGGAAAAGTCGGAATGCGCTCGGCGCCCCAATTGGCGAGCACGCGCAGCCGGCCGTCATCGACCTGCGGCTTTACGGTGCCGGGGGCGGCGGCCATCGCCTGCACTGTACCGCCCAGCAGCGCGGTCAAAGCGGGACCGCCGCCGCGAAACGGCACGTGCAGCAATTTGATGTCGGCACTCGCAGCAAACATCTCCATCGCGACATGCAGCACGCCGTACGGGCCGGATGAGCCGTACGGAATCTCGCCGGGACGCGCTTTGGCGTCTTCGACGAACTCGGCGAGCGTCTTCCAGGGCGAGGAGGCCGGCACCGCAAGCAGGGTCGGATCGGCCAGCACGCGCGCAATCGGCGCGAACTGCGCGACTTCATAGGCCACCGGCCGGTTGAACAGCCGGTCGGCCTCCGGCAACACGGCCAGCGACGACAACGTCATCAACAGCGTATAGCCGTCGGGCTCGGCGCGCGCTGCCTGTGCATTACCCACCGAGCCGCCGCCTCCGCCGGCGCGGTTGTCGACGATGACGGGCTTGCCGAGAACGCGCTGCAGCGCCGCAGCGACCGGACGCGCCGCGAGGTCGGCCTGGCCGCCGGCCGGAAACGGCACGATCATCGTGATATTGCGGCTGGGATAGGTGTCTTGTGCAAGAGCGCTCCCGCCAAGCGCGTCACCGAGTAGCGGCACAGCGGCCGCGGTGCGCAGAAAATCGCGTCGGTTCATCGATCGTCCTCCCCCTTTCGTTAATTTGAGGGAAGCCTACTCCGAACGACGGACATCCGTCAGCATGCACTGCTGTCGACCGCAGCGCAAACAGCGCAGCAATCATGCTTGCGCCGCCCTGCCCTTTCTTCCCTTCACCAACTCCCGGACCAGAAAATCTGCCAGCACCTCGACCCGCGCCGGCCGCGGGCCGCCGGGCGGCATCACCAGATGCATCGCGCCTTCGGCTTGCGTCCAGCCCTTCAGGATCACCTCGACCTGGCCGGAGGCGATCGCGTCGCCGATGATGAAGTCTGGCAGGTCGGCGATACCGAGCCCGGCAATGACGGCCGGCAACACCGCCTCGCCGTTATTGACGCGCAACTGCCCGGCGGGACGCACGCTCGCCTGCTCGCCGGCGGCGTTGGTGTAGTGCCAGACTCCGGCTGTCGCGAGGTAGGCGTAGCCAAAGCATTTGTGCTCGGCGAGATGCATCGGATGGGTGGGGCGGCCGTAGCGCTTCAGATACGATGGCGCCGCAACCGTGTAGCGCGGGATGGCGCAGAGCCGACGCGCGATCAACGAGGAATCCGGCAACCGCGCAATCCGAAGTGCCAGATCAAAGCCCTCTCCGATAAGATCAACGGTAGCGTCACTCAGATGCAGATCGATCGAGACTTCCGGATATTGTTCCAGGAAGGCAGGCAGCAGCGGCGCGATCTTCTTGACGCCGAAGGTCATGGGCACCGCGAACCGCACCAGCCCGCGCGGCACGACGGACTGGGCGAGCGCTTCGGTCTCCGCCTCCTCGCCGTCGGCGAGCAGCCGGATCGCACGCTCGGACAAGCGCTGTCCGTCATCCGTCAGCGCCAAGCGGCGCGAAGTGCGGTTGAACAGCCGCGTGCCGAGCCGCTCTTCGAGCCGGCTCACCGCCTTGGAGACGGTGGCTTTCGACAGCGCGAGGTCCTGCGCGGCGGAGGCGAAAGAGCGCTGCTCGACCACCTTGGCGAAGATCGCCATTGCTTCGAAGTCGGGGAGTTTTGCCATCTGACCAAAGGTCGTTTTCGGAAACAATACGTTTCAACAGTTTCTATTTCTATACCGCAATAGAGCGCTTATCCCAAGGCCCAACGACGCGCCCCGAAGCACCCTCGCTCCGGCACCCGCGTTTGGATCACAAGGAGCAGTTCAATGATCGAACTCAGGCCATTTTCAAAGCTGGGCGGCGCCGACCACGGCTGGCTGAAGGCCAAGCATCATTTCTCGTTCGCGAGCTATTACGACCCGAGCAACATGGGGCACGGCGCGCTCCGGGTATGGAATGACGACGAGATCGCGCCGAATACCGGATTTCCGGCTCATCCGCATGCCAATATGGAAATCATCACCTATGTCCGTGAGGGGGCCATCAGCCACCAGGACAGCCTCGGCAACAAGGGCCGCACCGAGGCGGGCGACGTCCAGGTGATGAGCGCGGGCAGCGGCATCCGGCACTCAGAGTACAATCTGGAGCCGACCACGACCCGGATCTTCCAGATCTGGATCGAGCCGACCACGGACGGTGGCCAGCCGACCTGGGGCGCCAAGCCGTTCCCGAAGGCGGACCGCTCCGGCAAGCTGGTGACGCTGGCCAGCGGCTTCGAGGGCGACGGTGACGCGCTTCCGATCCGGGCCCAGGCGCGCGTGCTCGGCACGACGTTGAGAGCCGGCGAGTCGGCCGAGTATGCCGCGGACAAGTCCCGCCACATCTATCTCGTGCCGGCGGCCGGCAGCATCGAGGTCAACGGCATCCGAGTCAATGCCCGCGACGGCGCTGCGATCCGGGACGAAGCCACGTTGAAGATCACCGCACTGGAGGATTCAGAGCTGGTGCTGGTCGACGCCGCCTAACCCAATACGCCCCATCGTCATCATGGCCGGACTATCCGGCCATGACAGGCCCTTTCCGCTCAAAGTTCAACTCCGGAGCATCCAAATGACCAAGGTTCTCGTCCTCTATTACTCCGCCTACGGCCACATCGAAGCCATGGCCAATGCGGTGGCGCAAGGCGCGCGCGAAGCCGGCGCCACCGTCGATATCAAACGCGTGCCGGAACTGGTGCCTGACGACGTCGCCAAGGCCTCGCACTACAAGCTCGACCAGGCCGCGCCGGTCGCCAAGGTCGAAGAGCTCGCCAATTACGACGCGATCATCGTCGGCACCGGCACCCGCTTCGGCCGCATGGCCTCGCAGATGGCGAACTTCCTCGATCAGGCAGGCGGCCTCTGGGCCAAGGGCGCGCTCAACGGCAAGGTCGGCGGCGCCTTCACCTCGACGGCGACCCAGCACGGCGGGCAGGAAACGACGCTATTCTCGATCATCACCAACCTCCTGCATTTCGGCATGACCGTGGTCGGCCTCAACTACGGCTTTGCCGGCCAGATGAAGCTCGACCAGATCACCGGCGGCTCGCCCTATGGCGCGACCACGATCACCGGTGGCGATGGCAGCCGCCTGCCGAGCGAGAACGAGCTGGAAGGTGCGCGCTATCAAGGACGCGTGATTGCGGAGACCGCCAAGAAACTACACGGCTGAGCTCCACGGCTGAGCTCGAACGCTAAGCTCCACGGCCGATTGCATGGCTGATGCGATAAGGGCGGCACTTCTGCGTCAGAAGCGCCGCCCCATTTGACCGGCACGGGGGAAAGGAGACCGCGATGCTTGATTTGTTGATGTTCGCGCAAATGGCTCGCAACCCGCTGCAGGTGATGGCGCGCCGCTGGTATTGCAGGAGCCTCTACCGCGCCACCCGCGGTCAACGCCGCTGCCCGGAATGCACCGCGGCCTAGCCGCGTGGCCGCGCCTCACAGCGGCTTGATCTGCACCTTCCTGAACTTCACCACGCCAGCACCATACTGCAGAGCAATCGGCCCGCTGGCATGCTTGGTGTCGTCGGCCTCGGCGGTCTTCTCGCCATTCAGAACAACGGTGAGGTGGGGCCCCTTCGCCGTGATCTCATAGGTATTCCACTTGCCGCCCGCCTTGGGCATCGGATCGACCTTGGAGACATCGACGATCGCGCCGGTGCCGTATTTCGGATCCGGCCGCTTGTCGAACACGTTCACCTCGTAGCAAATGTTCGAATCGATCTTGTCGGACTGGTCGCAGCGGATGAAGATGCCGCTGTTGGCGGCGTCATCGACCCAGAACTCGGCCCTGATCTGGAAATCCTTGTAGGTGTTCTTGGAGACCAGATAGGACAGGTCCTTGCCATCGAGCTTGTCGGCGGTCAGCACGCCGTCCTTCATCTCCCAATTGGCTTTTCCGACCTCGGTCCAGTCGCCTTTGTTCGAGCTGTCCAGTAGCGTGATCCAGCCGTCGTTGTCGGCCGCAGTCGCCGCGCCAAACCGAAACACGGCGGCACCGATCAAAAGCCCGGCCCCGAGCATGGTCAGACCAGAACGCATCGAAACTCTCCCAGCAATTTTTTGCACCTGATGACCGTGCCAGCAGAATAGCAAAGCGTGCCACAATGCAAGCGGGGTTCGATGCTGCAGCTGCGCTGTTGGCCGGCCTGTCACGAGCGAACCGCAACCTCCGGTGCCGGCGACGTCCGGCTCAGGACAGCGCTGACGACGACAGCGACCGCGACGTTGATGAGCAGCGCGCCGAGAGCAACATAGAACGAATAGCTCGTGCCATCGAACGTAATGCTCGCCAGCGGCTTCAGACCGTTGCTCCAGGCCGTCCACGAGCCCCAAGCAATGCCAACCGCCCAGCCAAGCAGCAGTGCTTCGGCGCGAAACCAGCGTGTGACCAGGGCGAACACCACCGCCGGGAAGGTCTGCAGGATCCACAGGCCGCCCAGCAGCTGCAGGTCCAGCGCATATTGCACCGGCAAGAACAGCGTGAAGGCGAGCGCGCCGAACTTCACGATCAGCGAGGTGATCTTGGCGACATTGGCCTCGCCGGCATGGCTGATCGCGGGATTGACATAGGCCTTCCACACATTGCGCGTGAACAGATTGGCCGCGCCGATGCTCATGACGGCCGCCGGCACCAGCGCGCCGATCGCAATCGCAGCGAAAGCGAAGCCGGCGAACCAGGACGGAAACAGCGTCTTGAACAGTTCCGGCACCACCTCGTTCGGCGAGCCCACCTTGATATGCGCGGCATGGGCCATGTAGCCGAGCAGCGCGATCAGGCCGAGCAGCAACGTGTAGGCCGGCAGCAGGATCGCGTTCTTGCGGATCGTGTTGGCGGATTTGGAGGCGAATACCCCGGTCAACGTATGCGGATACATGAAGGCGGCGAGCGCCGAGCCGAGCGCAAGCGTCGCATAGGGCAGATATTGTCCCGGCTTGAGGAGCAGGCCGGTGGCACCGCCCTTGGCCCGGAAGGCGTCGTCGGCGGCCGAGAACACGGCACCGTACCCGCCGAGCTTGGCCGGCACCACCACGACCGCAGTCAGCACCACGATATAGATCATGATGTCCTTGACGAAGGCGATCAGCGCCGGCGCCCGCAGGCCGGAATTGTAGGTATAGAGCGCCAGGACGATGAAGGCGGCGATGATCGGCCACTCGCCCTGAAGGCCCATGGTCTTGATGACCGCACCCATGCCGACCAGCTGCAGCGCGATATAGGGCATGGTGGCGACCATCCCGGTCAACGCCACGGCCAGTTCAAGGCCGCGCGACTGATAGGTGCCGTGCACCACATCGGCCGCCGTGACGTAGCCGTTGCGGTGCGCCAGCTTCCACAGCGCCGGCATCGCCATGAACACGAACGGGTAGACGATGATGGTGTAAGGCAGCGCAAAGAAACCGTAGGCGCCGACCGCATAGACCAGGGCCGGCACGGCAATCACGGTATAGGCGGTGTAGAAATCGCCGCCGACCAGGAACCAGGTGATCCAGGTGCCGAACTGGCGGCCGCCGAGCCCCCACTCATCCAGATGCTCGCTGACGGGCCCGGACTTCCAGCGCGCGGCGACGAAGCCCATCACCGTGACCAGCGCGAAGAAGAACACGAAGACGGAGACGGCAACCCATTCGATGTGATCGCTCATCGGCGCGCCTCATTATCGGCGTCGTCGTGCGGCTGGCTGCGATAGACCAGCCAGATCAGCAGCGATGAGATCGGCACCCAGGCGAGCTGATACCAGTAGAAGAAGGGGAAGCCGAACAGTTGGGGCTCGGTGAAGTTGTAGAACGGCACCCAGAGCAATCCGACAAAGGGCAGTAGCAGCAGAATCCGCATCGAACGATCAAACCTCGGGGCCGGATCTGCCGGCCGAACGCCGTGTAACGCGCGAGGCAACCATTGGTTCCGCGCGCGTGACGTCAATCCTGCTCACACCGCAGTGGCGCGGGCGAACTCGATATAGATTTCGCGGAGCCGCATGGCCATCGGCCCCGGCCTGCCCTCGCCGACCGGCTTGCCGTCGATCGAGATCACCGGCTGCACGAACGAACTCGCGCTGGTGATGAAGGCTTCCTTGGCCGCGAGCGCCTCGGCGACCGTGAACAGCCGCTCCTCGACCTTGAGCTGACGCTCCTCGGCCAGCGCCACCACCGCCTTGCGGGTGCAGCCCGGCAGAATGGCGTTGGAGTTCGGCCGCGTGACGATGACGTCATCCTTGGTCAGGATGAAAGCGGACGACGAGCCACCCTCGGTGACATAGCCGTCCTCGATCATCCAGGCCTCGCCCGCGCCGGCAGCGGCCGCCGCCTGCTTGGCCAGCACCTGCGCGAGCAGCGCCACGCTCTTGATGTCGCGCCGCTCCCAGCGGATGTCGGGTACGGTGATGACGCCGATGCCGGCCTTGGCGGAGAGCGCGTTGACGATGTCCTTGGCGGTCACGAACATGACCAGGGTCGACGGTACGTCCCCCTTCGGAAAGGCGAAGTCGCGGCTCTTGTCGGCGCCGCGCGTCACCTGCAGATAGACCATGCCGTTGTCGAGCTGGTTGCGCGCGATCAGCTCTTTCTGCAGCTCCTCGATCCGCGCGATGCTCTCGGGCAGAGCGAGCTGGATCTCGCCGACCGACCGCTCCAGCCGGGCCAAATGCGAGGCGCTGTCGACCAGCTTGCCGTCGAGCACGGCCGCCACTTCATAAATGCCGTCGGCGAACAGGAAGCCGCGATCCAGGATCGAGATCTTGGCCTCGGACAGCGGAACGAACGAGCCGTTGACGTAAGCGATCGGGTCCAAGGCATTCTCCTATGATACTGCCGCGCTCGTATACGCAATTTGCGTCCGCCGATAAATCCTTATCACCGTCATTCCGGGGCGATGCGAAGCATCGAACCCGGAATCTCGAGATTATCTGAGCGCCTCACTTCGGGATTCCGGGCTCGCGCCTGACGGCGCGCCCCGGAATGACGTGCCTGTCAATGCGACAGGATTTTCGACAGGAATTTCTGCGCCCGCTCGCTGCGTGGCTTGCCGAAGAAATCCTCCTTGTCGGCGTCCTCGACGATCTCGCCGCGGTCCATGAAGATGACGCGGTGAGCGACCTTGCGGGCAAAGCCCATCTCGTGCGTCACCACCATCATGGTCATGCCCTCGCGTGCGAGGTCGACCATCACGTCCAAAACCTCGCTGATCATCTCCGGATCGAGCGCCGAGGTCGGCTCGTCGAACAGCATGGCGATCGGGTCCATGGCGAGCGCGCGCGCGATTGCGACGCGCTGCTGCTGGCCGCCGGAGAGCTGCGCCGGGAATTTCTGCGCGTGATCGTTCAGGCCGACGCGCTCCAGGAGCTTCATGGCCTTCGCCGCCGCCTCCTCATGGCCGCGCCCCAGCACCTTCTCCTGTGCGAGGCAGAGATTGTCGATGATCTTCAGGTGCGGGAACAGCTCGAAATGCTGGAACACCATGCCGACCCGCGCGCGCAGCTTCGGCAGGTTGGTCTTGGGATCATTGACCCTGATGCCGTCGACCTTGATCTCGCCCTCCTGGAACGGCTCCAGCGCGTTGACGCATTTGATCAGGGTGGATTTGCCCGAGCCCGATGGCCCACAGACCACCACGACCTCGCCCTTGGCGACGGACGTCGTGCAGTCCTTCAGCACCTGGAAGGCCGGGCTGTACCATTTATTGACGTGGCTGATGTCGATCATGCGAGCAAACTATCTGACGATGGCGATGCGCGACTGCAGGCGGCGGACGCCGAAGGAGGCGATACAGGAGATGGTGAAATAGACCAGAGCGGCGAACAGATACATTTCGACTAGGCGGCCGTCGCGCTGCGCGACCTTGGAGGCGGCTCCGAGGAAATCCGGGATCGACAGCACGTAAACCAGCGAGGTGTCCTGGAACAGCACGATGGTCTGGGTCAACAGCACCGGCAGCATGTTGCGGAACGCCTGCGGCAGCACGACATAGCGCATGGTCTGGCTGTAGGTGAGACCGAGCGCGGACGCGGCGGCCGGCTGGCCGCGCGAGATCGACTGGATGCCGGCGCGCATGATCTCGGAGAAATAGGCCGCCTCGAACAGGATGAAGGTGATCAGCGACGACGCGAAGGCGCCGACCTTGATCGGCCGGGATGCACCGGTCAGCCACTGCCCGATATAGGGAACCAGGAAGTAGAACCAGAAGATCACGAGCACGAGCGGCAGCGAGCGCATGAAGTCGACATAGAGCCCGGCGACCCAGCCGAGCACGCGGTGGCTCGAGAGCCGCATCAGCGCGATCAAAGTGCCGAAGATCAGTCCGCCGGCCGCAGACAGCGCAGTCAGCGTCAGCGTGAAGGTCATGCCGTCGACGAAAAGATAGGCGAGCGAGCGGCGGATGACGTCGAAATCGAGGTTGGCGAACATCTATTTCCCCGTGATGTAGCCGGGGATCGCAACGCTGCGCTCGATCAGGCGCATGACGAACACGACGACGATATTGATGGCGAGATACATCAGCGTCGCGGCGGTGAAGGCCTCGAACACCTGGAACGAAAACTCCTGCATCGAGCGGGCAGCGCCGGTCAGCTCGATCAGGCCGATGGTGATGGCGACCGCGCTGTTCTTGATCGTGTTGAGAAACTCCGAGGTCAGCGGCGGCAGGATGATCCGAAACGCCATCGGCAGCAACACATAGGCGTAGACTTGCATCGTGGTCAGGCCGAGCGCGGTGGCGGCCATCCGCTGCCCGCGCGGCAGCGAGCCGATACCGGCTGCAAGCTGCACCGCGACGCGCGCCGACATGAACAGCCCGATGCCGACAGCGGCCGTGTAGAACGGCGCATTCGGCAGCTGCTTCAGCCACAAGCCGGCCGCATGCGGCAACAGCTCCGGCAGCACGAAGAACCAGAGGAAGAGCTGCACCAACAGCGGCATGTTGCGGAAGAATTCGACATACAGGAAGGCGAACCATCCCGCGGTCTTCGAGGGCAAGGTGCGGAGCACGCCCACGATCGAGCCGCAGATCAGCGCAATCACCCAAGCCGACAGCGAGGTCCAGATCGTGAGCTTCAACCCCGACAGCAGCATGTCGAGATAGGTGCCGGCCCCGGTCGGGTCTGGCTCAAGGAAGATGTGCCAATTCCAGTGATAGTTCACGAAGAGATCCTGAGAGGGATGACCTAAGCTACATCTTCAATGCGAAAGATTTCGAAACTGGGGCCGCGTCGGCGGTGTA
>NZ_CAFK01000130.1 GCF_000239815.1 Bradyrhizobium sp. STM 3843
CCGCGGCTACCACTCCCCCCAAAAACATCTGCTGCGTCGGCGACGACGACCAGTCGATCTATGGCTGGCGCGGCGCCGAGGTCGACAACATCCTGCGCTTCGAGCACGACTTCCCGGGCGCGAAGGTGATCCGCCTGGAGCGCAACTACCGCTCGACCGGCCACATCCTCGCCGCCGCCTCGCATCTGATCACCCACAACGAAGGCCGGCTCGGCAAGACGCTGCGCACCGAGGATACCGAGGGCGAGAAGGTCACGGTCACCGGCGCGTGGGATTCGGAAGAAGAGGCGCGCGGGATCGGCGAGGAGATCGAGGATCTCCAGCGCAAGGGCGAGAAGCTGAACGAGATCGCGATCCTGGTGCGCGCGTCCTATCAGATGCGCGAGTTTGAAGACCGCTTCGTCACCCTCGGCCTGCCCTATCGCGTGATCGGCGGCCCGCGCTTCTATGAGCGCGCCGAGATCCGCGATGCGCTGGCTTACCTGCGCGTGATCAACTCGCCGGCCGACGATCTCGCCTTCGAGCGTATCGTCAATGTCCCCAAGCGCGGGCTTGGCGATGCCACCGTGCAGATGCTGCACGACCATGCCCGCAAGCGCCGCATCCCGCTGTTCGAGGCCGCGCGCGCCGTGGTCGAGACCGACGAGATGAAGCCGAAGGCGCGCGGCAGCCTGCGCCAGCTGCTGTTGCAGTTCGAGCGCTGGCGCAAGCAGAGCGAGGTCACCCCGCACACCGAGCTCGCCGAGATCGTGCTCGACGAGAGCGGCTACACCGAGATGTGGCAAAAGGACCGCTCGGCCGACGCCGCGGGCCGGCTCGACAACCTCAAAGAGCTGATCCGCTCGATGGAGGAGTTCGAGAACCTGCACGGCTTCCTCGAGCACATCTCCCTGGTGATGGACCGCGAGGGCAGCGCCGATGAGGAAGCGGTGTCGTTGATGACGCTGCATTCGGCCAAGGGACTGGAATTCGATAACGTGTTCCTGCCGGGCTGGGAGGAAGGGCTGTTCCCAAGCCAGCGCACGCTCGACGAACAGGGCCGCGCGGGGCTGGAGGAAGAGCGTCGCCTGGCTCATGTCGGGCTGACGCGCGCACGTCGCCGCGCCAAGATCTATTTCGCCACCAACCGCCGCATCCACGGCACCTGGACCACGACGATCCCCTCGCGCTTTCTCGACGAATTGCCGGCAGCGAGCGTGGAGATCACCGAATCCAAAGGCGGCTCGGGCTGGGGCGGCGCCGGCGGCTATGGCCCGTCACGCTTCGACAATGTCGAGACGTTCGGCTCGAGCTATTCGACGCCCGGCTGGCAGCGCGCCCAGGCGCGCGGCCGCGGGCAAGGTGGGCCCGGTCAAGGCGGGCGCGGCCCTGGTCAGGGTCAAGGCGGTTTCAACGAGGAGCAGTCGCCCTTCGGCGGCCGCGGCGAGTTCGGCGGCTTCTCGTCGCGCAACCGGCGCGGTCCGCTGACGATCGAAGGCGAGCTGGTGGCGAAATCCACCGGCACCACGTCGGAATTTGCCCTCGACGACCGCGTCTTTCACCAGAAATTCGGCTACGGCCACGTGGTGAAGATCGACGGCAACAAGCTTACCATCGCCTTCGACAAGGCCGGCGAGAAGAAGGTCGTCGACAGTTTCGTGCAGCGGGCCTGAACCGGCTTCGAGACATGTCGCGCAATATTCGCCCACAGCTCCGCCTTTGTTAGGCCTTGACCGTGGCGGCCGCCATCGTATGAGATGCGGCCATGGTCCGGGGAGGCATTCTCATTTTCGCGGTCGCGCTCATCGTGCCGTCGCTTGCGGCGGCCGAGACGATCAGCTTTGCCGACGCGGCCGCGACGATCGCGGCGAACTGCGCCGCCGACATCACCGCCAATTGCCGCGGCGTCAACCTCGACTCATCGCGTCTGAAGGAATGCCTCAGCCGTAACCAAGACGTGATCTCGCCACAGTGCAAGGCGACCTATTTCCAGGCCTTGGATGCGATCCAGAAACGAATTGCCGCCAGGGTGACGGTGGCCAATGCCTGCCAGCGCGAAATCGTCAAGCTCTGCGCGGGCTCGACCAAGGAAACCAGCAAATCGGTTCCCTGTCTGGTGGCCAGCAATGGCGTCAGCGCGCGCTGTCAGCAGGCGATCGGGGACGCGGGGTATCGCTGATGCGTCATCCGGCGACAGCTTGGTTCGGCGCCGTCGCGGCGGCCCTTCTCGTCTGGCTCAGCTATGACGCGCCGGTGTGCGCCCAGGAAGCGACGCGCGATGCCATCGTCAGCCAGCTCGACCACCTGGACGCCGCGCCTGCGCTGGATCTGCCAGCTCTCAAGCAACAGACTCAGGAGCGATCGAAATCGCGCGGCCGCAACGAGCCGCCGGCGCAGAAGCGCCCGCCAATCGCGCCGGAATTGATGAACCTGCCGACGTTCAATGTCGACATCGCCTTCGACGTCGACACGCCGATCGTGAAGCCCGAATCCTACCAGAGCGTGGGGCGCATCGCTGATGCGATGGTGCATTCCTCGCTGCTGCCCTACGGCTTCCTGATCGTCGGCCATGTCGAGGCGAACGGCAAGCGCGAGGCCAATGTGATCTTGAGCCAGCGCCGGGCGGACGCGATCCGCGATATCCTGGTCAACACGTTCAAGATCTCGGCAAAGCGGCTGCAATCGATCGGGCTCGGCGAGGAGCAGCTGCTCGATCCGGCGCGCCCGACCGCGCCGATCAACCAGCAGATCCAGATCATCACGATCGCCAAGGCCGAGGACACCGCACCGGCTGCGACCCCTGTCGTCGCGCAGCCCGCCGCCAAGAGCGAGGGCTTGAGAAAGCATCGCAAATAACGCGCGCCGCGCCGGCTCAACCTCGCAGGCGGACAACGCGACAGTGCCTGTGTGACCAGGCCCGGCTGCGAAATACCGCTTTCCGGCACGCTGCATTTAAGTTCCCGACCGGCAGCGCCCGGATCAGGGTTTCGCATTAAAACCGTACTGGAATCATGGATTTGCCGGGGCTCCGCATGACCAATCTCATGCCGATGCCGCCGATCCGAAATCTCCGCGCTGGCCGAGATCCCTTGACGGACTTCCGAAGTCCGCAAACAGTGGGCGACAATATTGGACGGACTTCGGGCACGAGAACCAGCCAAATGTCTGTGAGACTCCTGACACGCGGCGCCAGACCGGGAACCCCCGGGGGTTGGCGGCACTTCTTGCCGTCGGTGAGCCGCGACAAATGGCCGGTTTGACCAGCGACGATTCGCGGTTTGTCGGCGTTGCGGCTTGATGGTATAGGCCCATCTTTGCGGCCGTCGATTGCGCGGTCATCGATGTCATCATTGACGAGCGAGTCCGACATGAACGCCCTGTTTCGACGCCAGATGATCGATTACGTCGAATACCATCGGGATCCCCGCAATGGCCTGATGCATGTGTGCGGCATCATTCTCTTGTTCACGGGCGCGGTCCTGCCGCTCAGCCTGTGGCATTTCGATGCGCTGGGCTTCCGAATCAGCCTTGGCGCCATTCTGGCGCTGCCGGTCCTGTTCTATTGGCTGCTCCTCGATGCCGCGCTCGGAGCCGGCATTCTCGCTTTCGCAGTCCTGCTCCTTGCTACCGCCATGATGATTGCGGACCACGTCCACGGAGCGGCGCTCTGGGCCCTGTTTGCCGGACTTGTGATCCTTGGCTTCGTTTCGCAGACCGTGGGTCATAAGGTGTTCGAGCGGAACAATCCTTCGCTGTTGGACCACCCGGCTCATCTGTTTCTTGGACCGATGTTTGTGATGGCGAAATTGTACATGGTCTTCGGTCTCCGGCCCTCCGTGGCCGATCTCATCGCGCCCAACTGGTCGCAGGATCAGGGGGCATCGAACCGGCTTCAAGGCGACCAGCACTCGCATCCCTAAATGAAAGTCCTCGTCACCGGCGGTAGCGGCTTTATCGGACACCACCTCGTCTCTGCGCTGGCAGCGCGGGGCATGGACGTGCGCGTGCTCGACATTCGTTGCCCGACGCACATGATTGCCGATGTGCATTATGTCGAAGGCTCGGTGCTCGATGCGACCGTCGTTCGCGAGGCCGTGAACGACGTCGATCAGGTCTACCACCTCGCCGGCCTGCCCGGGATGTGGATGCCCGATCGTGAAGATTTCTACCGCGTGAACTGCGTCGGCACCGAAACCGTGCTCGCTGCCGCGCGCAAGGCCAATGTCCGGCGCTTCCTGCACTGTTCCACCGAGTCGATCCTGTTCGACTATCCGGGCACGAAAGGCACCGCGACGGCACCGACCGCCCCGCCGGCCACCGCGATGCCCGGCGCCTATACGCGCTCGAAGGCGCTCGCCGAGGCGCGCGCGATGCAGGCGGCCGCGGAGGGCTTCCCGGTCGTGGTCGGCACCCCGACCATGCCGATCGGACCGCATGACAGCAACCTGACGCCGCCGTCGCAGATGCTCCGGCTGTTCCTCGACAATCGGGTCCAGCTCTACCTCGATTTCATCGTCAATCTGGTCGATGTCCGCGACGTCGCGGCCGGGCTGATCCTGGCCATGGAGCGCGGCAAGATCGGCGGCCGCTATGTGTTCGGCGGCGAAAGCCTGCGGCTGCGCCGCATCCTCGACCTGGTCGCTGCGATCAGCGGCCGCAGCCATTTCGCGGTTCCCGTGCCCGGTAAGTTCGCTGAGTTCTCCGCCGGCATGCTGGAATTCATTTCCGATCACATTACCGGGCGTGCGCCATCCGGCACCGCCGAGGGCGTGCGGATCGCGCTCTACGCCTCGGACCTGTCGATCGACCGCGCCCGGCGCGAACTCGGCTATACGCCCCGCCCGATCGAGCCGACCTTGAGGGAAACCATCGCCTTCCTGCTCGCCGCCGAAGGCGGCACTGGGCTCGACGTCAAACAACACCCTTTTCGTACAGCGGCCGAATAGGTAAGAGCGGCCGCGTCTAACTGAGATAACGGTTTCAAGACATGTCTGGCGACTTCAGCCACATCATCGCGTTTGCGTTCAGCGGGTGGACCACGACCTGGCCGACCTCGCTGTTGGCCATCATCTGGCTGATCTGGCTGGCGAGCTGGGTCGGGGCCTCATTCTGGTCCGGCCAGACCCGCAAGCATGTCACCACGCTGCATGCGAGCCGCTATCACATCCTGATCGTCGCCGGCGGCATCCTGTTCACACCGTGGACGGCGCGCGCGCTCGGCGAGAAGCCGATCTGGAATCCCGGCGAGACAGGCGTCTACCTGCTCACTGTGGTGACGCTGGCCGGCATCGCTTTCACCTGGTGGGCGCGGATTCATCTCGGCCGCTTCTGGTCGAATGCGATCACCCACAAGGAAGGCCATAAGGTGATCGACACCGGGCCGTACGGCATGGTCCGACACCCGATCTATACCGGACTCATCCTTGGCATGCTGGCGACGGGGGTAGCGGTCGGAACGATAAGCGCGATTGTCGGTGCGATCCTGATCTCGCTCGGCATGAGCCTGAAGGCGAAGATGGAGGAGGTCTTCCTCTCCGCCGAGCTCGGCCCGGACTACAGTGACTACCGCCGGCGGGTCCCCATGATCATCCCATTCTTGCCGCCGGGCTGAGCTGGACGGGGCGCCGCATCGGCGCCCTGCCCCGGCGGGAGATTGGCCTGCGCAGCGCTGGCCGTGACCGGCAAGAGGTGCCGCGGAATCACGATGCGCTCTCCCGGAACCAGCGGCCCGCTGCCCGCACCGGGATTGGCCTGCTGTACCGCCCATAGCGGCAGGCCGTAATTGGCAGCAATCTGCTCCAACGTGTCGCCCGGCCGCACGAATAGCGCGGTGCCGCTATCCCAGAGCTCGAGCGAGGCGCTGGGCGGGACCAGGTAGCGCAACGGCACTGGATCGGCATCCGCCGTCGCCGGCGTCTGGTTGAGCTGGCTGATCATGTTCACGAGCTGGGCGTGCACATCGTTCATCTTGTCGATGTTGATGTGGGTCACCTCGTCATGATCCTTCATGTCGAAGCTCACATAATGGCCGTGATAGCCAGGCTCGGGCTTCACGTCGCCGCCGCCCAGCACATTGTCCGACAGGAATATGTTGATGAAGCGCTCGACATTGAGCGGGACGCTCTTGGTCGCGTGCGCAGGATCGATCGCCACCACCAGGCTGACCGGAATATGCTCCTCCTGCAGCGTGATCGCGATCCGCACGCTGCAGAGCCCGCCCATGGAATGGCCGATCAGCACGATCGGCCCGGGTTCGGCACGGTAGGCCTTCTCGACCTGGAGCGCGATCAGGTCGCACAGCGTGAATTCATAGACACGAGCCCAGAAGCCAGCCTTCTCGATCTTTTCAGCCAGACGGTCCATGCCGGTCGAAAAGATCGGGCCGAGCGCGCCACGAAACAGATAGACCTG
>NZ_CAFK01000129.1 GCF_000239815.1 Bradyrhizobium sp. STM 3843
ATCGAGCCGCAGCTGACGCCGTTGCGCGCGCCGAGCGATCCATCGGCATTGACGAGGAATTTCGGCACCACGAACAGCGAAACGCCCTTGATGCCGGCGGGCGCGCCCTCGATGCGGGCAAGCACGAGATGGATGATATTGTCAGTCAGATCATGCTCGCCGGCCGAGATGAAGATCTTGGTGCCGGTGATCTTGAAGCTGCCGTCGGCCTGGCGCACCGCCTTGGTGCGCAGCAGGCCGAGATCGGTGCCGCAATGCGGCTCGGTCAGGTTCATGGTGCCGGTCCATTCGCCCGCCACCATCTTCGGCACGTAGGTCTTCTTCTGCTCCTCATTGCCGTGCACGAGCAGGGCTGCGGTCGCGCCCATGGTGAGGCCGCCATACATCGCGAACGCCATGTTGGCGGAGCATTGGAATTCATTCACCGCCTGGCTCAAGGTCACCGGCAGGCCCTGGCCGCCATATTCCGACGGCACCGACAGGCCGAGCCAGCCGCCTTCGGCGACCTGTTTGAAGGCTTCCTTGAAGCCCTTCGGCGTGGTGACGCTGGCATCGTCATGGCGCTTGCAGCCTTCGAGGTCGCCGGTGCGATTCAGCGGCTGCAGCACCTCCTCGGCGAGCTTGGCTGCCTCACCGATGATCGCATCCCGGACGTCGGCCGAGGCGTCGGAGAAGCCGGGCAGATTGTCGTAGCGGTCAATCTGGAAAACGTCGTTGAGCAGGAAACTCACATCTTCGACGGGGGCTTTGTAGATCGGCATCTTTGTCTCTCCGGCAGGCGGGCTGAAGCGGGGATTTGGAAGTTCGACGCGACGATCACGAACGGCTGGCCGCGGACTGTAGCGGCTTCAGGCCCGAAACGCAGCGCTTCGATTGTGGTCCTATGGTGCAATCACATCTTCTGCAGCTGCTCGCCCATCAGGCGATGCAGCAAATTGATCGCCTTCAATGGGCGAACCATCACCTTGAAATGGGTGATGCGATCATCGGTGTCGAAGGTAATTATGTCGACGCCGTTGATCGTGATACCTTCGATCTCATTTTCGAATTCGAGCACGGCGCTTCGATCGTTGCGCCATTCGCCGACATATTTGAAGCCGGGCCCGCCCAACACTTTCTCGGCACTCGAGAGGTACTTGAATGTGATGTCGCGGCCGCGCTGCGGCGTGTGGACGACCGGGCTCTCGAACACCGCGTCCGGATGCAACAGCTCCCACAGCGCTGCTGTGTCGTGCGACTTCATGTAGCCGTACCATTTTGCAAGGCCGGTCGTTGTCATCAGACGTCTCCTCCAGGTTCCATCGTTGCGAACCAGAACGCCTCCATATGCACATTGACGCATATGCGCAGATGTGCATAATGTCAAGCGTGCAGGCGATCAGAACGCAATCAGAAAAAAGGGAGCAGCTTCCCGCGCCATGGCCCTTGGTGACGCCATCCTCGCCTGCCTGACCGAACATCCGATGACGGGCTACGAGCTCGCCAAGACGTTCGACTCCTCGATCGGCTTCTTCTGGAAGACCGACCACCAGCAGATCTATCGCGAGCTGTCGCGCCTGCGCGATCGCGGCTACATCCAGGGCCGCGAGGTGGTGCAGACCGGCAAACCGAACAAGCTGGTCTATACGCTCACGCCCGAGGGCCGCGCCGCCTTCCGGCACTGGGCCGCACGGCCGAGCACGCCGGCCTCGACCAAGGACGATCTCCTGGTCCGGCTCTACGCGCTCGGCGCCACCGACATCGAGCCGTTGCGCGCCGATCTGATGGCGCGACTGGAGCACCATCGCGATCGCGCCGACCGCTACGACCGCATCTTGAAGAAGCGCTTCCCGGACGGCACGGCCGCACCAAGCGACCTCGGCAAGCTTCTCAACCTTCGGCTCGGGCTGCGTCACGAGCGGATGGTCGCCGCATGGTGCGAAGAAGCGATCACGGCGCTGTCGAGCCTATCGAGCGCGAGCACCGTGGTGTCGCTCGCTTCCGACGCGAGTGACAACGCGAGTTGAGCCATTTCCGCGTGCGGCTGCGAACTTTTAGCGAGGCCGGGCCGCCGGCTTAACGCGTTATTTACCGTAAAAGTCAAATGTCTGGAACTGGAGCAGACGACCTTCGTGGATTCCGATCATCTTGACGCCGGGACGCGTGGGGAGGCTGGAGGCGCTTGGTGGAGCGCCGGAAGCGGAACCGGACGAAAGCATGAATTCGCGCGTATCGTGGAGTAGTGAAGGCATCGAGCCGTCCGTCCGTGAAAGGGCCGAGGCCGCGGCGCAACGCGCCGGCATGTCGCTCAACGACTGGATCAACTCGACGCTTGGCGCATCGGCCCCGCCGGATGTCCGTCGGCCGCAGGATTCGCGCACCACGATAGCTCCACGCGAGACGCGCGAGCGTGAGACCCGCGAGGTCGCCGACATTCATCAGCGGCTCGATTCGATCGCACGCCAGATCGAGCAGATGTCGCGCCCCAACGCACGCAAGGACAATCTGCGCGACGAGCAAGGCGTCGCGCGCCAGCTCAACGATGCGATCTCTCGGCTCGATGCACGGCTGTCGCAGATCTCGACGCCGCTGCGAAAGCCCGCCACCGAAGAGCATTACCAAGGGCCGGACGGCGTCGAGCGCGCGGCTGCGCAGGTGTATCGCCACGCGCCGCCGCTGAGCCCTGCTTCATTCGACATCGCGGTGGCCGAGATCACCGCCCGCCAGAACGAGCTGGACAATCCGGCTCCGCAGCCGCTGCCACAGCATCAGGCGCCGCCGATCGCGCCCGTGATGGCCCCCGCAGCTGCCCCGGTGATGACGCCGCCGACTGCACCCGCGCCGGACTATTCATCGCTTGAGCGTCAGCTCATGAAGATCACGAGCCAGATCGAGGCGCTGCAGCGCCCCGATGATGGCATCGAGCAATCGATCGCGGCCTTCCGCAACGAGCTCGCGGAAATTCGCCATGCCATCACCGAGGCGATGCCGCGGCGGGCGATCGAGACCATCGAGAACGAAATCCGCTCGCTGTCGCGCCGCATCGACGAGAACCGGCAGAGCGGCGTCGACAGCCAGGCGCTGGCGGGAATCGAGCGGACGCTCACCGATATCGGCGACGTCGTCCGCTCGCTCACGCCGGCCGAGCATCTCACCGGCTATGCCGAGGCGATTCACAATCTCGGCGCCAAGCTCGATCTGATCCTGCGCACCAATGACGATCCCGCCACGGTGCAGCAGCTGGAAAGCGCGATCGCCGCCCTGCGCGCGATCGTCGCCAACATCGCCTCCAATGACGCACTGGAGCGGCTGTCGGAGGATCTGCGGCTGTTGTCGTCCAAGGTCGACCAATTGACCGAGGTCCGCGACAACAGAGATTCCTTTGCCGCGCTCGAACAACGCATTGCGGCCCTGGCCTCGACGCTCGAGAACCGCGAGCGGGCGACCGCGCCGGCCGAGAACACCGCGCAGATCGAAGACGCGCTGCGTGGATTGTCCGATCGCATCGACCGGCTACAGGTCGGCAACGACAGCGCGTCGGCCTTTACGCATCTCGAACAGCGCATCTCCTACCTTCTGGAGCGCCTGGAAGCCGCCAACGATCCGCGCGGCGGCAACATGTCGCGCGTCGAGAACGGGCTGCAGGACATTCTGCGCTATCTTGAGCGGCAGCAGGCGACGTTCGCTGCCCTCGCCGAAGCGCGGTCGCAGCGCAGCGAACCCGCGCCGGACACTGGCCTGATGGATCTGGTCAAGCGTGAGCTTTCCGACCTGCGCTTCAGCCAGACCGAAACCGATCGCCACACCCAGGATTCGCTGGAAACGGTTCACAACACGCTCGGCCACGTCGTCGATCGTCTCGCGATGATCGAAGGCGACTTGCGCAATGTGCGTCCGGCCGCGGCGCAACCAGCGCCGCCACCGCTCGCACCGCCGGTCGAGCCGCAAATGGCGCCGCCGCAGCTCGAGGCCGATGCACTCAGGCCAGAAGCCGGCAAACCCGAAGCCTACCGGCCCGAACTGCCGAACCCGGCGGCCCAGGCGAGCCCGCCCGGCCTGAATCAAGCCGCGTATCAGGCTTCGAGCCAGGCCGTATTCGCCGCCGCACCGCGCGATTTCCACGCGGCCGGAGCACCCGCCTCGGGCCCGACACCGCCGATTCCACCCAAAGCGATCGCCGACATTCTCGAGCCGCATACGTTGCAGGCCGCGCGCCCTGCCGCCACCGTGCCGGAACTGCCCCCGGATCATCCGCTGGAGCCGGGCACGCGGCCGCCGGGGCGGTCGTCGCCAGCCGAACGCATCGCCGCCTCGGAGAGTGCGCTGAGCGATCTTCCGGCCGGCAAGCGCGAACCGGTCTCGACCTCGAGCTTCATCGCCGCTGCGCGGCGGGCAGCGCAGGCCGCGGCTGCCGCCCAGCCTGCCGACAGCAAGAAGGCCGCCGCGGCCGAGAAGACCAAGAAAAAGGACAAGCCCAAGGAGACGAGCAAGGTCGCGGCAACGATCAGGGAGCCGTCGGTCGTTGTCGGTACGGATGCCGACGAAGATGTCTCCACGCTCGGCGCCAAGATCCGCTCGCTGCTGGTCGGCGCCAGCGTGGTCGTGATCGTGCTCGGAACCTTCAAGTTTGCGATGTCGCTGCTCGACAGCGGCAACACGCCACCGCCCCCTCCCTCGATCGAAAGCCAGAGCCAGAACGAGGCACCGTCAGCACAGATGCCGGCCGCGCCGCCCAAGCCCGCCGCACCGGACCAGATGACGCCGTCGCTGACGTCGCCGACACCGATCGATCGACAATCCTACAACCGTTCGATGCCGACCGAAGCCGAGACGATTGCAATGCTGGCGATCCCGCCGGACGAGGACAAGTCGGCGGCCGCTCCGGCCGCGGCAGCCGACGTCACCGGCACTATCCCGACCGCAGCCAACGGCCAGAGGCTCGGGATGATCCAGGTGCCGCCGACGGAGCGACTGCCGGACGCGATCGGCGGCCCGGTGCTGCGCAATGCTGCGCTGAAAGGCGATCCGACCGCGGCCTATGAGGTCGCCCTGCGCTTTGCCGAAGGCAAGGGCACGGCGCCGAACCTCGATGAGGCCGCGAAATGGTATGACCGCGCAGCGCAGGCCGGCTTGATCCCGGCGATCTTCCGCCTCGGCACCTTCTATGAGAAGGGCCTGGGGGTGAAGAAGGACGCCGACATCGCGCGCCGCTATTACGTGATGGCGGCCGAGCGCGGCAACGCCAAGGCCATGCACAATCTCGCGGTGCTGGACGCCGATGGCGGCGGCAAGGGCGCGAACTACAAGAGCGCCTCGCAATGGTTCCGGAAAGCCGCCGAGCGCGGCGTCGCCGACAGCCAGTTCAATCTCGGCATCCTCTATGCCCGCGGCATCGGCGTCGAGCAGAACCTGGCCGAATCCTACAAATGGTTCTGCCTGGCGGCCGCGCAGGGCGATGCCGATGCGGCGCGCAAGCGCGATGATGTCGCCAAGCGTCTCGATCCGCAATCGCTGGCGGCCGCGAAGCTCGCGATCCAGACCTTCACCGCCGAGCCGCAGCCGGACGATGCCGTCAACGTTCCGGCGCCTGCCGGTGGCTGGGATGCACCGGTGCAGACGACGAAGCCCGGCACGAAAGCTCCCCTCCCAAAGCGCGCGGCCACGGCGACGGCCACTGCGGCGCGCTGACGGTCTTTCATCTCACGAACCACGCCACCCGTTCGGCATCGGTCATAGTCCTGCGCCATAAATCCGTGTAGAGAAGACGCTCCGCGCCCACACCGCGCGGCGATCTCACGGAGTGCGCTGACGTGTCGGCCGACCCACAAGAGCAGGATGGACCGCGCTTTCGCAGCTCTCCGACCGGCCCCTGGGTGGCGCCGCCGCGGGCCGCGCCGGGTCCGCTGCCGCCGCCTCGGCGACGGGTCAGCAACAGCTATTCCGCCGCGTTCCGATGGCGAGGTCTCGCCTCGATCATCTTCTTCGCCGTCATGGTGGCCAGCGTCGGCGTGCGCGCCTACCGCGACCTGTCGAGACCCGAGGCCTGGTCCTTTTGGAAGGACATGTATGTCTCGCCGAGCCTGTCGTCGGCGCTGATCCCCAACGTCGACATCGATCATTCCGGGCGGTTGCGCACCGCGCTCGCAATTTCCGGCCGGATCGGTCCCGCCGCCGCAAACTGGCTGCGCGACCGCCTCGACGAGGCCAACCTCAAACCCGGCGACGTGATCCTGCTGTCCTCGCCTGGCGGCAATCTCGACCAGGGCGTGATCATGGGCGAGATCATCCATGCGCATGCGCTGGCGACCGCGGTGGGTGCAGTCGACGGCACGGGCCGGATCGGACCGGCCTATTGCGCCAGTTCCTGCGTCCTTGCCTTCGCCGGCGGCACGCCGCGCTACGGCGTCGACGGTTCGGCGCTGGGCGTGCACCGCTTCACCACCAGCGTGCCGGGGCGCGATCCGGTGGCCGACACCCAGCGCGTGACCGGCGCAATCCTGGGCTACATGACCAAGATGGGCGTGTCCTCGCAGGTCGTCGAAGCGATGTCGGAGACCCGGGACATCCGCTGGCTCGCGCCGAAGGAGGCGCTGGCGATGAATCTCATCACGACGCCGCTCGCCAAGCCGTGACGGCCAGCCCGCGCCAAGGCTGATCCCCGATCACCCGGCACAGAATCACCGGCAAAGAGATGCCACATCCTGCGGCAAAAGAGCCGCGAGGGCGGATTCTGTGGTCCCTCCGCGCCGGCATTTCGGCTATCAAGGGGGATCAAGCCACCACGCCGTGAGCGGGCCCGGCCGCGCACGCGCGAGAGCCTCAGGTCAAGAGCAAGAGCCGACGCGCGTGCAGATCTATCTCCCGATCGCCGATCTTCCGGTCAACATCTTCCTGCTGCTCGCGATGGGCGCGGCGGTCGGCTTCGTCTCCGGCATGTTCGGCATCGGCGGCGGCTTTCTGATGACGCCGCTGTTGATCTTCATCGGCATCACGCCCGGTGTCGCCGTCGCCTCGGTGTCCAGTCATATCGCTGCATCGTCGTTCTCCGGCGCCCTCTCCTATTGGCGTCGGCGCGCGATCGATCCGTCGCTGGCCTCGGTGCTGCTGATCGGCGGCGCGATCGGCACGGCGCTCGGAGTCTACACCTTCACGCTGCTGCGCGCGCTCGGCCAGCTCGACCTGATGATCGCGCTGTCTTATGTGGCGCTGCTGACATCTGTCGGCGGCGTGATGTTCTGGGAGGGCCTGCGGGCGATGCTGCGCGCCCGCCGCGGCGAGGTTGTCACGGTGCGTCGGCCGGGCAGCCATGTCTGGATCCACGGCCTGCCGCTGAAGATGCGCTTCAAGCGCTCCAAGATCTACGTCTCCGTGGTCCCCGTGGTCACTATCGGCATCTTTATCGGCTTCCTCGGCGCGGTGATGGGCATCGGCGGCGGCTTCATCCTGGTGCCGCTTCTGATCTATCTGTTGCGCGTGCCGACCTCGACCGTGATCGGCACCTCGATGGTGCTCACGCTTGCCACCATGATGATCGCAACCATGCTGCACGCCATCAGCAACCATCTGGTCGACGCCGTGCTGGCGCTGATCCTGATGGTCGGCGGCGTCACCGGAGCGCAGTTCGGCGCCCGCGCCGGGCAGATGATCCGCGGCGAGCAATTGCGCCTGCTGCTCGGACTTCTGATTCTCGCGGTCGGAGTTCGCTTTGCGGTCGAGCTCGTGATCCGCCCGGAGGACCTGTTCACGATCCGCGCAACGGGGATCAGCGAATGAATGTCCGCCGGCTCGCTGCAGGCGTGGCGCTGGCGCTCGCCGCCGCGCCCCCGGCCCATGCGGAGCGGCTGATCGTTTCGGTGTCGAACCACCGCGTCACGGTGACGCCGAACTATGCCGGCGAGGAGCTGGTGCTGTTCGGGTCGGTTGAAAGGGATGCGCAGGCGCCGACGACGCGGACGAGCTACGATCTCGTGGTGACGGTAATGGGCCCACGGGCCGACATGGTGACGCGGCGCAAGGAGCGCAGATTCGGCATCTGGATCAACACCGACTCGCGGCAATTTCTCAAAGTTCCGGGCTATCTCGCGCTGTTCGCCAACCGTCCGTTCGAGGCGATCGCCTCGCCCGAGGTGCAGCGCAGACAGCAGCTCGGGCTCAACAATGTGCTGCTGACCCAGCGCGTCGGTCCCGACTATGCCGACGTGGTGCCCAACGACGCGTTTCGCAGCGCCTTCGTGCGCCTGCAGTCGCAGCACGGCCTCTATCGCGAGGACACCTCCGCCGTCACCTTTCTGACGCCGACCCTGTTCCGCACCGGCATCCCGTTGCCCGCGGCGGTGCCGATCGGCACCTATGAGGTCGAGATCAAGCTGTTCGCCGACGGCGCCCTCGTCACCAAGACCGAGACCGCGTTCGAGATCGTCAAGATCGGCTTCGAGCAGTTCGTGGCGGGCGCCGCGCGGCAGTACGGATTGGTCTATGGCCTCGTCACCACGCTGATGGCGCTGATGACGGGATGGATGGCCTCGATCGTGTTCAAGCGGGATTGAGCTGCCGCGCGCAATGAGAGGAAGTGCGCGCCAGGGGCACGCATGACGACCGAACTACACCTCGATCACGGTCCTTGCCCCCGGCTCCAACAGCTTCAACCGCGCGCCGAAGCCGAGCGCGTCGAAGGTCTTGCGCAGGTCCTGCGCGTTCTGGCGGAAATGCGCCCAGCCATCGGTGTGAATAGGCACGATCAGCGCGTCGGCAAAGACACGCGCGGTCTCCACCGTATCGTTGGTATCCATCGTGAGGTGAAACGGCCCGCGGGTCTGTGCCGCGCCGGCGAAAGGCAGCACCACGGAGGCCTTGAAACGACGCGCGACCTCGGCGACCCCGTCATAGAACACGGTATCGCCGCTGACATAGATCGGTGCGCCGTCACCCCGCTGCAGCACGAAGCCGATGACATCACCCGACAGCGGCTCGATCCCGGCCGGGCCATGCCGCGCCGGAGTCGCCGTGATCGTGAGCGTCTGGCCTGCCTTGGTCAGCTGCGTGGTCGCCCAGGGCATCAGGCCTTCCGCGTGCGCGCCGAGCCGCTTGGCACCCGCGTCCGTGGTCAGCACGCGGGGAGCATGCTTGAGGAAATCGCGACCACCATGATCGAGATTGTCCGAATGCTGATCATGACTCAACAGCACCGCATCGACCTCGCCGATCGTGTCAGCGCCGAGCGCCGGCCCGACAAGCTTCTCCAGCGTCACGTGCGGCAACTGATAGCTGCCCGGCTGGTCGAAGGTCGGATCGGTGAGCAGGCGGAAACCGTCGATTTCGATCAAGGCGGTCGGACCGCCAATCAGCGTGATGGCAAGACTCATGACTTGGCTCCCGCGACCTGTACAGACGCCACCGGGGTGCGCGTCACCAGGTAGATGCCGAGCGCGACAGGAACCACGCCGAACAGATCCTGCAATGCGACGTGCTCGCCGAGCACGAAAAAGGCGAAGATCATCGCGAGCGGCGGCATCAGGAAGTGATAGGCGCTGGCGGCGGTCGCGCCACACACTTTCAGGAGATGGAACCAGAGCACATAAGCGAGGATCGATCCGCCGAGCACCAGGAACGCGAAGGCTCCGATGAGTTGCGCGTTCAGCGTGATCGCATCGGCGCTCGAAAACGCGTAGGCAAAGGGCCACAGAACAATTCCGGCGGAGAGATTCTGGATGCCGTTGCCGATCCACAGGCTGCCTTTCGGCGCCAGCTGCTTGAACAGGATGGTGCCGGATACGATCGAGGCAAGTGCCGCCAGGGTGTAGAGGATGCCCTCGAGATGATCGGTGCCGACCGACATCCGGTGCCAGACGATCATGGCGACGCCGACGATGCCGAGCGCTAGGCCTGCGACCTTGCGCACGGTCAGCGCCTCGCCCAGCAGCAGCGCGGCGAAGACGGCGGTGAACACCGGATTCGCTGAAACGATCAGGCCGCCGAGACCGGCCGAGACGGTCTTCAGACCGGTGTAGCCCAGGCCGAGATAGAGCGCGTTGTTGGCGATCCCGATCACGGCGAACACCACGGCATCCCGCCAGGACATGGCCCAATCGTCACGGCGGACCGCCGAGATCGCCAGAATCAAGATGCCTGCCAGCGAGAAACGCGCGGCCAGCAACAATAGCGGGGGGCAATAGGTGACGCCGATCTTGCCGGCGACGAAGGCAAAGCTCCAGAGCAGGCAGAACAGGCCGATTTCGAACGGCAGATAATTCAATCCAGAGCGCGACATGGAGACCGAAGGGGCAAGGGATGGAGCAAGGGATGGCGTGAGGGACGATGGGGCAAGAGACATGGGTGTTCTCCTTCACCCCTGCATCTAGGGGCGCCCCTTCCCATTTGGAAATTAAATGATAAACTGACTGTCAGTGGATTTTCGAATAGGGCTGCCATGCTCGATCTGGACCTCCTGCGCAGCTTCGTCTCGGTGGTGGAAGCCGGCGGCTTCACCCGCGCCGGCGAACGCGTCCACCGCACCCAATCGACTGTGAGCCAGCAGATCAAGCGGCTGGAGGAGGATCTCGGCCAGGTCCTGCTCAACCGCAACGGCAAGGATGTCACCCCGACCGAAGCCGGCGAGCGGCTGTTGTCCTATGCGCGGCGTCTGCTGTCACTGGCCGAGGAAGCCCGCGACGTGGTCGGACGGCCCGGTCCTGAAGGCGCGGTGAAGCTCGGCATCCCCGAGGATTTTGCCGCCTATCGCCTGGCCAAGCTACTGGCCTCGTTTTCGCGCGCGCATCCCACGCTGCGGCTCGACGTGCGCGCCGACCAGAGTCTCTATCTGAAGCGAGACCTCGAGCGCGGCGATCTCGATCTCGCCCTGCTCAAGCGCAGCGCCGATGACGAAAGAGCGGCGATCGCGGCCTGGCCGGAAGAGGTCTATTGGGTGACCAGCAGGAGCCACCCGGTCGACCTCGACAGCCCGTCGCTACCGTTGATCGGTTTCCCACCCGGCTGCCTCTATCGCCGGCGCGCGATCCATGCGCTCGAAAGCGTCGGCCGCGCATGGCACATGGCCTACACATCGTCCAGTCTGGCCGGCATTCAGGCCGCGGTCGCTGCCGGCCTCGGCTTGAGCATTCTCAGTGACATGTCGGTGCAATCGGACCATCGCGTGCTGACGACGAAGGAAGGCTTCGCGCCGATCGAGCGCACTGAGCTCGCGCTCATCGCCTCCCCCGATGCGAGTCCCGCGACCTTGCGGCTGGCGGATCGGTTGGCCGAATTCTGCGAGAAGGCGCAAGCCAAGGCGGCGTAGACCATTGCCGACGATCGCGAGCATTGAGCCACACGGGTAGTCCCTTCCCTCTTCCGCTTACGGGGGAGAGTCAGGGAAGGGGCCGCTCCGCGAGCGGTGCCAGTGGCGCCCCCACTCCAACTCTCCCCGCAAGCGGGGGAGCGGGCGCAGCGGAGCTCGCGGCGCATACGATCGCCTCAACGTCTAATAACATCTCGCCGCGGCGATGCTGTGCAACCTGGTATCACCCAGCACATGGGCGATGAAGGATCGCTTCGGGAAGATCCTTGCGAACGCCGCGTCGCGCACGCTCAAGCCACCGGCATAGGCGCCAAAGGCCGGCATGATGGCGCGCTCGCCGTCCGAGACGAAGCAGCGCCGCTCCACGGTGCGCGCCCGCGTTGCCACACGGGCCTTCGGATGCAAATGCCCGGCGATCTCGCCGCGTGCGCCGGTTGGCTCGTGGCGGAATACGACCGCACCAATTGCGATCTCACTCGCGACGCTGCCTCCGACATTATCAGGCGCAGGATCGTGATTTCCGGCAATCCACAGCCAGTCGCGGCCGACCTGCAGGCTGGCGATGCAGGCCCGATCGTCGCCCGACAACCGCGTATGCGCATCGCGATCATGAAAACTGTCGCCGAGCGCGATGACGCGGCGGGGATTGTAACGCGCGACCACCGCGGCGAGCCGGCCGAGCGTCGCGGCGGTATCGAACGGCGGCAGCAAGGTGCCGCGAGCGGCGAAGCTCGAACCTTTTTCCAGATGCAGGTCGGAGACGATGAGCAACCGCTCCTCGTCCCACCACAACGCGCCGGAGAGATCGGTCACGAAAGACTGATCACCAAGGTGAAGGTCGCCTGATGACGTGGTGAGTGTTGCGCCCCGCAAATCCGTGTCCTTCAGTCTGTCGCCGCGGAACGCATTGCCGCGGACCAGCCGAACGGCAACGCGCTACCCCATCGCCTCCTTGACCAGCTCGTCGGCGGCTTCCGCGAGCAGTTCGTCGGCGGCCTCGCCATAGACCGACTCGCGGCCAATTTCCAGCATCACCGGCACCGCGAGCGGGGAGACGTGATCAAGTTCCCGATGGGTGATTCGTCCTTGGATTCGCATGAGCATATCACCAAGACGGCGCAGATCGAGCAGGCCGGTCGCGGCGTCGGCGCGCGCGGCGCGGAGCAGTACGTGATCCGGCTGGTGCTTTCGCAGCACGTCATAGACCAGGTCGGTCGAGAACAGCACCTGGCGCCGGGTCTTTTCCTCGTTCGTGGAACGGCGAGCGATCAGCCCGGAGATGATCGCGCAGGAGCGGAAGGTGCGCTTCATCAGCGCGGATTCGGCAAGCCAGGCTTCAAGGTCGTCGCCCAGCATGTCCGGATCGAACAAGGCCGCCAGATCGAGCCGGCCATCGCGGACCATCTGCGACATGTCGCCGAGCCCCCAGACCGCCAGTGCATATTCATTGGCGACGAAGCCGAGCGGTCGGGCCCGTGCGCGCTCCAGCCGCCGCGTCAGCAGCATGCCCAACGTCTGATGAGCAAGGCGCCCTTCGAAGGGATAGCAGACGAAGTAATGCTTGTTGCCGCGCGGAAAGGTCTCGACCAGCAGTTCGCGGCGCGCCGGCACGCGCGAGACATCCTTCTGCAGCGACAGCCAGTCGCGCACCTGCTCCGGCAACGCCTTCCACGCCGCGCTGTCGTCGAGCAGCCCGCGCACGCGATCAGCGAGATAAGTCGAGAGCGGGAACTTGCCGCCCATATAGGACGGCACTTTGGGATCACTATCGTTGGCGCGGCTGACATAGACCTGGTCCTCGACCAGCGCCTCGTAGCGCACGATCTCGCCGCTGAACACGAAGGTATCACCGAGCGTGAGACCTTCGATGAAGGCTTCCTCGATCTCCCCTAACAGCCGGCCGCCGCGTGCGATCGCGCCGGTCGAGCCGGCGCCGCCGCCGCGCGAGCGCACCAGCCGCACCTTCAGCATCGCCTCTTCGACGATAGTCCCGACATTGAGTCGATAGCTCTGCCGCACGGCTGGATTGGCGACGCGCCAGCGGCCCTGACTGTCCCGCTTGATCCGCGCGAAGCGCTCATAGGTTTTCAGCGCATAGCCCCCGGTCGCCACGAAATCGAGCACGTCGTTGAAGTCCTCACGCGACAGCGCTGCATAGGGCGCGGCCGTGATCACCTGCAAATAAAGCTCGTCGGCGAGAAACGGCTCTGCGCAAGCGCAGCCAAGCACATGCTGGGCCAGCACGTCGAGCGCACCCGTGCGCAGCGGCGGCGTATCCTGCGCATTATCGGCGATGGCATCGATTGCGACGCTGCATTCCAGCACCTCGAAGCGATTGGCCGGCACCAGCACCGCGCGGGACGCTTCGTCGAGCCGATGATTGGCGCGGCCGATTCGCTGCATCAGCCGCGAGCAGCCCTTCGGCGCGCCGACATTGATGACGAGATCGACATCGCCCCAGTCGACACCGAGATCGAGCGAAGAGGTGCAGACCACGCCGCGCAGTCTGCCTGCGGCCATCGCGTCCTCGACCTTGCGGCGCTGCGCGACGTCGAGCGAGCCGTGATGCAGCGCGATGGCGAGATTGTCGTCGTTCATGCGCCAGAAATCCTGGAACAGCATCTCGGCCTGGCTGCGTGTGTTGACGAAGATCAGCGTGGTCTTGTTCTGCTTGATGAGCTCGTACATCTCGGCCAGGGCATGGCGCGCGGTGTGGCCGGCCCAGGGCAGCCGCTCGCGCGTGTCGAGCATCTCGACGATCGGCTGCGCTGCGCCGCCGGCCACGACGACATCAGCGGCTGCGCGCCTGCCCTCGGGCTGCGGCACCAGGAATTGCGCCAACTGCTCGGGCTCGGCGACCGTCGCCGACAGGCCGATCATGCACAGCTGCGGCGCAAGCTGCCACAAACGGGCGAGATCGAGAGAGAGCAGATCGCCACGTTTCGAGGTGACCAGCGCGTGCAGCTCATCGAGCACGACGCGCTTCAGCGAGGAAAACAGATAGGGCGCGTCCGCCGATGATAGCAGCAGCGCGAGCTGCTCGGGTGTCGTCAGCAGAATATCCGGCGGGTAGCGCCGCTGCCGCTGCTTGCGCGAGGCCGGCGTATCGCCGGTGCGGGTCTCGACCTTGATCGGCAGGCCCATCTCGTCAATCGGAGTCTGCAGGTTGCGCGCGATGTCGACCGCGAGCGCCTTCAAGGGCGAGATGTAGAGCGTGTGCAGGCCGCTGCTGCGAACCACGCTGCGGCCGGTGCTCCTGACATCTTCCCCTTTGTGCGGGAGAGCCTGCCCCCGACTTGATCGGGGATCGGCAGCCGGACCCTGCCCACCCAACTCGACCAGGCTCGGCAGAAAGCCCGCCAAGGTCTTGCCGGCGCCGGTCGGCGCGATCAGCAGCGCCGAACGGTTTTCGCGCGCCTTTTCCAACAGCGCCAGCTGATGCGCGCGCGGCGCCCAGCCGCGCGACGCGAACCATTTCAGGAAATGGTCCGGCAACAGCGCTGCGGCGTCATCGGTCAGGGCTGGTTTGACGCGGGGCGGCACAGGTGACAAGTAGGTCCTCCGACNACCCTTTTCGT
>NZ_CAFK01000128.1 GCF_000239815.1 Bradyrhizobium sp. STM 3843
GTAAGCCTCGCGCTCGACGGATGGATACCCCTCACCCGCCTCGCTTCGCTCGGCACCCTCTCCCACAAGGGGAGAGGGAAGGAAAGAGCCTAATGCCCCTTCACCGTCGCCCGACCAATGCTCTCATAGACGAAGCCGTGGGCGACCATATCCTCAGGGCGATAGACGTTGCGCAGGTCGACGACGACCGGCTGCGCCATCACCTTCTTCAGCTGCTCTAGGTCCATCGCGCGGTACTGCACCCACTCCGTGACCAGCACCATCGCGTCCGCTCCAGTGGCGCAGACGTAAGGATCGTCACAATATTCGATCTCAGGGAGCTCCTTCTTGGCCTGCTCGATGCCGATCGGATCATGCGCGCGCACCTTGGCGCCCATGTCGAGGAGTCCCGTCACCAGCGGGATCGACGGCGCGTCGCGCATGTCGTCGGTCTCCGGCTTGAAGGTCAGGCCGAGCACGGCGACCGTCTTGCCGCGCAGATTGCCGCCGACGGCACTCGCGACCTTGCGCGCCATCGCGCGCTTGCGGTTGTCATTGACGTTCATCACGGCTTCGACGATGCGCAGCTGCGTGTCGTAGTCCTGCGCGATCTTGATCAGCGCCCGGGTGTCCTTCGGAAAGCAGGAGCCGCCGAAACCCGGACCCGCATGCAGGAATTTCGAGCCGATACGATTGTCGAGCCCGATGCCGCGCGCGACCTCCTGCACGTCGGCGCCGACCTTTTCAGCCAGGTCGGCGACCTCGTTGATGAAGGTGATCTTGGTGGCGAGGAAGGCGTTGGCGGCGTATTTGATCAGCTCGGCGGTGCGCCGCGCGGTGTACATCATCGGAGCCTGGTTCAGCGACAACGGGCGGTAGATGTCGCCGAGCACCTTGCGGCCGCGCTCATCGGAGGTGCCGACCACGATCCGATCGGGCCACTTGAAATCGCGGATCGCCGCGCCCTCCCGCAGGAATTCCGGATTGGAGGCGACCACGACGTCGGCCGACGGATTGGTCTCGCGGATGATGCGCTCGACCTCGTCACCGGTGCCGACCGGCACGGTCGATTTGGTTACCACGACGGTAAAGCCCTTGAGCGCCGACGCGATCTCGCGCGCGGCAGCATAGACGTAAGACAAATCGGCATGGCCGTCGCCGCGCCGGGACGGCGTTCCCACCGCGATGAACACGGCGTCGGCCTCGGCCACAGGCTGCTTCAGGTCGGTGGTGAAATCGAGCCGCTTGGCCTTCACATTGGCGGCCACCAGCGCATCGAGACCCGGCTCGAAAATCGGGATTTCGCCCCGCTGCAGGGCGTCGATCTTGCCGACATCCTTGTCCACACAGGTAACCTGATGGCCGAAATCCGCAAAGCAGGCGCCGGAAACCAGCCCCACATAGCCCGTGCCAATCATGGCAATTCGCATGAAAACCCCGCTTATGGTTAATGCGCCCGCCTCATAAAGCATTTACGGGCAGAGTGGAAATTAGAAAACGGCATGACGTTTGAATGACAATACGGCACGACGTTTGGATGACAATAAGGAGTTTGAAACAGCGTTGATCTACACCGCACCAGCTGCGCGCCAAAGGGAGACAGCATGACCGCAAACGGCACATCGGCAGTCCCAGGAACCGGGCGGGTCGACTGGGTCGACTATGCCAAAGGTATCTGCATCGTCATGGTGGTGATGATGCATTCGGTCCTGGGCGTCGAACTGGCGGCCGGCGAGACCGGCTTCATGCATGCGGTCGTCGCATTCGCAAAGCCGTTCCGGATGCCGGATTTCTTCCTGATCTCCGGGCTGTTCCTGCCACCCGTCATCGACCGGCCCTGGCGGACCTATCTCGACCGCAAGGTCGTGCACTTCGCCTATTTCTACGTGCTCTGGGTCACGATCCAGTTCGGCTTCAAGGCGCCGGGTTTTGCCGCTGCGACCAGTTGGACGCACGCCGGCTATCTGTATCTGGAGTCCTTCATCGAGCCGTTCGGCACGCTGTGGTTCATCTATCTGCTGCCGATCTTCTTCGTGGTCATCAAGCTCGCACGACGGCTGCCGCCGCATTTGGTCTGGGGCGTGGCTGCGGGTCTCGAGATGGCGCATATCGTCACCGGCTGGACCGTGATCGACGAGTTCTGCGCCCGCTTCGTCTATATCTATTCCGGCTATCTGTTCGCCAATCAGGTGTTCGTGCTGTCGGAGCGCGCGCGTGCGCGCCCAATGCTGGCCATTGCGGGGCTGATCGGCTGGGCCGTGGTCAACTGGACATTGGTTGCGGTGGGCGTGAGCGAGCGTCCAGTCATCTCGCTCGCGCTCGGATTTTCCGGCGCCTGCGCCATCATCGTCGCCGGCACCCTGCTGGCGCGGGCCCATTTCCTCAATGGCCTGCGCTTCTGCGGCGAGCATTCGCTTCAGATCTATCTCGCCTTCTTCCTGCCGATGGCGACGACACGCAGCGTGCTGCTCAAGACCGGTGTCATTCCTGACATCGGAACGATGGCGCTGCTGGTCACCGCGGCCGGTGTCGTTGGGGCACTGCTGATCTGGCGCCTCGCCCTGCGGCTGAACGCCGACTTCCTGTTCGAGCGGCCGGATGCGTTATGGATCGCCCCCAGGAAGCAGCGCCCCGCGTTGCAGCCAGCGGAGTAGCTGGTACGGACTCGACTACGGAACCAAGTACAGCGCGCCGCGGCTGCGCCCATTCTCGAGATCGAGATGAGCCTTCGCGGCCTCGGCTAACGGATAGGCCGTCCCGGCGCCGACGAGTTCTCGCGCGATCAGCGCCGCCAGCACAGCAGCCGCGGCGCGGCGATACTCATCGCGGTCGTTCATGTACGTCATCACGCTCGGGCGCGCCAAGCTCAGGCTGCGCCGCGGCCCGAGCTCATCAAGATCGAGCTTCGGAATGGGCCCACCGGATTGGCCGATGCTGGCGACCACGCCGAACGGCCTGACACAGGCAAGCGTCTTTGTCAGCGTCGTGCCGCCGATCCCGTCATAGGCCACATCGACACCGCGGCCATTCGTCAGCCCGGCAACGGCATGAGCGAAATCGGCATCGCGACCGATGATGACGTCATGCGCACCCGCGGCGCGGGCAAGCTCGGCTTTGGCCTCCGACCCGACCGTGCCGATCACGGTCGCACCGCGGCGGCTGGCCCATCGCGTCAGCACCTGACCGAGGCCGCCCGCGGCGCTATGCACCAGCACCGTGCTGCCGGCTTGCACCGGATAGACGCGGTTCAGCAGCATGAAAGCCGTGATGCCCTTAACGAAGACGGATGCGACGCTTTCGTCCGACAGCGACGGCGGAAGCTTGACCGCCCGCCAGACCGGCAGATTGCGCACCGATGCATAGGCCCCGACCGGCGCGCCCGCATAGGCGATGCGGTCGCCGATCGTCACGTCAGTTACATCGGACCCGACAGCGGTCACGATGCCCACCGCCTCAACCCCGGGAATCCCGCCCGGCAGCGGATAGAGCCCGCTGCGCTGATAGATGTCGATGAAATTGACCCCGATCGCGGTCTGATCGAGCCGGATCTCACCCGGCCTGGGCGCTGCGACTTCGACCTCGGAAAGTTCCAGGTTCTCCGCGCCTCCGGGCGCCGTCACGCGAACTACGATGGCCATCTCTTCCGCCTCACATGTCTGTCTCGAGAAGGACATTGTGAGGGGCGGCAGGACTATGCGAAACTGCCCAAAAGCTCGCCCCTTATGTTCAATTTTGCACATGATCGACTGGACCGACCTGCATCATTTCGTCATGCTCGCCCGCGAGGGCACGCTGTCGGCCGCCGCCCGCGCGCTTGGCGTCGATCATGTCACGGTGGCCCGCCGCATTGCCGCGCTGGAGCAGGCCACGCGGCTGAAGCTGGTTGATCGGCGCGCCCGTCTCTATGTGCTGACGGAGGATGGGCGCCGTCTCGCCACCGCGGCAGCACCAATGGAGGACGCAGCCTATGCGGTCGAGCGCGCCATCAAGGCGGCGCGTCCAGGGCTTTTGGGCGAGGTTACGATCAGCGCGCCGCCTTCGCTGGCCAATGCCATGATCGCACCCAAGCTGATCGAGCTGCGACGCCAGCATCCGGGCCTCACGATCAAGCTGATCGGCGAGAAGCGCGCCGCGTCGCTGAACCGCCGCGAGGCCGACGTGGCCTTGCGGCTGACGCGTCCGGCGGAAGCAGGCCTCGTTGCGCGCCGGATCGGCTCTTTCGGTTTCAGCCTCTATGGCGCGCCGGCTTACTTGCGCGAAACACCGCCCTCGGCGCTGAGTTTCATCGCCTATGACGCCAGCATGGACGAAGCGCCGCAGCAGCAATGGCTGAAGGCGATTGCCGGCCGGCGCGCGATCGTGCTGTTGACCAGTGACCTGGAGAACCAGGCGGCTGCCGCGCGCACCGGTGTCGGATTGGCGGCGCTGCCGCATTTTCTCGGCGACCCCGATCCGCATTTGGTCCGCTTTGATCCCGGCCGTAGCGAGATCACCCGCGAGATCTGGCTCGTTGTTCACCGCGATCTGAGCCGCGCGCCCCTGGTTCGCGCCGTCATGCAGTTCCTGGCACGCTGCGTCAAGCCGGGCCGCCAGGCGAAAAATCCGGTGCGCACGCCGCTCTGAATGGCTGTCATTCCGCGCCAAAAATTCCTAAATTGGCGGCATGCCCAAAGCCCCCCAGAAAGCCGCCGCCGCCAAGCCCGCCACCGCTGTGCCCGCCGCCGAAAAGGCGGCACTGCCAGCTGCTGCCAAAGGTGCCCAAAAGGGCGACCATGTGTTCCTGGTCGACGGCTCCTCCTACATCTTCCGCGCCTATCACGCGCTGCCGCCGCTCAACCGCAAATCGGACGGGCTGCAGGTCAATGCCGTGCTCGGCTTCTGCAACATGCTGTGGAAGCTGTTGCGCGAGATGCCCGAGGACAATCGGCCGACCCATCTCGCCATCGTCTTCGACAAGTCGGAAGTGACGTTCCGCAACACCATCTATCCCGACTACAAAGCGCACCGGCCCCCTGCCCCCGATGATCTGATCCCGCAATTCGCGCTGATCCGCGAGGCTGTGCGCGCCTTCGACCTGCCCTGCCTGGAGCAGTCAGGCTTCGAAGCCGACGACCTGATTGCGACCTATGCGCGGCAGGCCTGCGAGCGCGACGCGAGCACCACGATCGTCTCCTCCGACAAGGACCTGATGCAGCTCGTCACCGACTGCGTCACGATGTACGACACGATGAAGGATCGCCGCATCGGCATCGCCGAGGTGATCGAGAAGTTCGGCGTGCCGCCTGAGAAGGTGGTCGAGGTGCAGGCGCTGGCCGGCGACTCCACCGACAACGTGCCGGGCGTTCCCGGCATCGGCATCAAGACCGCGGCGCAGCTGATCACCGAATATGGCGATCTGGAAGGACTGCTGACGCGCGCCTCCGAGATCAAGCAGCCGAAGCGCCGCGAGGCGCTGATCGAGAATGCCGAGAAGGCGCGGATCTCGCGTCAGCTGGTGCTGCTCGACGACAAGGTCAATCTCGAGGTGCCGCTCGACGACCTAGCCGTGCACGAGCCCGATCCGCGCAAGCTGATCTCGTTTCTGAAGGCGATGGAGTTCTCGACGCTGACCCGGCGCGTCGCGGACTATTCGCAGATCGATCCGGCGGATGTTGCCGCCGACGAGCATTTGAAGAGCGGTACGGGTGCAGGCTCCGCCCCCACCCCGCCCTCTCAGAGCGAGCGTAGCTTGTCTCGGCCCGCAAGCGAGGGAGGCAGTGCACCGAGCAAGCCGCTACCGACCTCGCAAAGCAGGAGCGCCGATCCGCGCACTGACAAGACGGCCAGCAGCAAGGGCACGCCGGTCGCGCTGACGTCGGCGCGTGCAGACGCTGCGAAGGCTGCGCGCATCGACCGGACGACATACCAGACCATTCGCAATCTCAACGAACTGAAAACTTGGATCGCCCGCATCCATGATATCGGCCATGTTGTTGTCGAGGCCAAGGCCAGCTCGATCGATCCGATGCAGGCCGAGTTCTGCGGCATTGCGCTGGCACGCTCGGTCAACGACGCCTGCTACATCCCGCTCGCGCATCGCGAGGCTGGCGACGGCGCCGGACTGTTCGACGCCGGCCTCGTAGCGGACCAGATCAAGGAGCGCGATGCGCTCGACGCGCTCAAGCCGATCCTGGAATCGCCCGGCATTCTGAAGATCGGCTTCAACATCAAATTTGCCGCCGTGATGCTGGCGCAGGCCGGCATTACCTTGAAAAACTACGACGACGTGCAGCTGATGTCCTATGCGCTCGATGCCGGGCGCGGCTCGCACAAGCTGGAGTCGCTCTCTGAACATCTGCTGGGCCACGCCGTCATCAGCCATGGCGAGTTGATCGGCAGCGGCAAGAACAAGCTCAGCTTCGAGCAGGTTGCGATCGACCGCGCGACGGCCTATTCGGCCGAGGATGCCGACGTGATCTACCGGGTGTGGCGCGTCCTGAAGCCGCGCCTCGTCGCCGAGCGCATGATGGCGGTCTACGAGACCCTGGAGCGGCCGCTGGTCTCGGTGCTGGCGCGGATGGAGCGGCGCGGCATCTCGATCGATCGCCAGGTGCTGTCGCGGCTGTCAGGCGATTTCGCCCAGACCGCAGCACGGGTCGAGGCCGAGATCCAGGAGATCGCGGGCGAGCCGATCAATGTCGGCAGCCCCAAGCAGATCGGCGACATCATCTTCGGCAAGATGGGACTGCCCGGCGGCAGCAAGACCAAGACCGGCGCCTGGTCGACCTCGGCGCAGGTGCTCGACGATCTCGCAGAGCAGGGCCACGAGCTGCCGCGCAAGATCCTGGAATGGCGGCAGGTCTCCAAGCTGAAATCGACCTACACCGACGCGCTGCCGACCTACGTCAATGCGCAGACCCATCGCGTGCACACCACCTACGCGCTGGCGGCAACTACCACCGGGCGGCTGTCGTCAAACGAGCCGAACCTGCAGAACATCCCTGTTCGCACCGAGGACGGCCGCAAGATCCGCCGCGCCTTCATCGCCACACCCGGCCACAAGCTGGTGTCGGCGGACTATTCCCAGATCGAATTGCGGCTGCTGGCCGAGATCGCCGACATCCCCGTTCTGAAGCAGGCGTTCAAGGACGGGCTCGACATTCACGCCATGACGGCCTCCGAAATGTTCGGCGTGCCGATCAAGGACATGCCGAGCGAGGTGCGGCGCCGGGCCAAAGCGATCAATTTCGGCATCATCTACGGCATCTCTGCGTTCGGCCTCGCCAACCAGCTCGGCATCCCGCGCGAGGAGGCGTCCGCCTACATCAAGCGCTATTTCGAGCGCTTTCCCGGCATCCGCGACTACATGGATGCAACCAAGGAGTTCTGCCGCAAGCACGGCTATGTCACCACGCTGTTCGGCCGCAAATGTCACTATCCGGAAATCAAGGCCAGCAACGCCTCGGTGCGCTCCTTCAACGAGCGCGCCGCGATCAATGCAAGGCTGCAGGGCACGGCTGCCGACATCATCCGCCGCGCCATGACGCGGGTGGAAGACGCGCTTGCCCGGCACAAGCTATCGGCGCAGATGCTGCTGCAGGTGCATGACGAACTGATCTTCGAGGTACCCGACGAGGAGGTCGAAGCGACACTCCCTGTCGTGCGCCATGTCATGCAGGACGCGCCGTTCCCGGCGGTGCTGCTCTCGGTCCCGCTTCATGTCGATGCGCGCGCGGCGACCAATTGGGACGAGGCGCATTGAGCTTCGATCGCCGTCGTCCCGGGTACGCGAGTGAAACGAGCGCGAACCTGGGACCCAGCCGCGTGATGCATCTATGAGATAAGACAGGTCGTCGACGCCATCGCGCAACAACACCTGCCGGTGGTTCTGGATCCCCGCTCTGCGCGCGCAATTGCGCGCTAAGCGGGGATGACAGCGAGGTTGTTGCGCGACTGAGCTCGATCGACCCTTCAACTATACACGAACGCCTTGTCGTCGAGATCGATCGCCGGAATCTCGTCCTTCTCGGCCCAATAGTCCTGGCTGTGCTGCCATTCCGGCTTGTCGCCGCGCTTCGGCAACAGATGCATGTTGCGCATCATGTAGCCGGGATTGAAGTTCTCCGGATCGATCCAGGACAGCAGCGGCATGTTGTGGTCTTCCGCGCGCAGCGCCGGCACCACCTTGCGCGCCCCCTTCTCCTTCATGTGCTCCAACAGACGGCAGACGAAATCCGCGACCAGATCAGTGCGCAGGGTCCAGCTGGCGCGGAAATAGCCGAACACCCAGGCCATGTTCGGCACCCCCGTGAACATCATGCCGCGATAGGTCACGGTATCGGCGAAGTCGAGCGGCTTGCCGTCGATCGAAAATGCGATGTCACCGAGCACGCACAGGTTAAAGCCGGTTGCGGTGATGATGATATCGGCCGGCAGCTCTTCGCCGGACTTGAGCTTGATACCGCCTTCGGTGAAACGCTCGATCTCATCGGTCACCACCGAGGCCTTGCCACTCTTGATGCCCTCGAACAGATCGGCATCGGGCACGAAGGCGATGCGCTGCCGCCATGGCCGGTAGCTCGGGGTGAAATGCTTCGCCGCGTAGTCGGGGCCAAGGATCGCGCTGATCTGGCCGATCAGCTCCCTCTTCACCTGCTCCGGTTCGCCGATGCAGCGCCTGGTGAACGCGTCCTGCTCGAACAGAATCTTGCGGCGGACGATCTCGTGGATCCATTCTTCTTTGACCTGGAGCTTGCGAAGCTCCTGGGCAAGCTCGATCACGTTGCGGCCGAGGCGGAAATAGGTCGGCGACCGCTGCAGCATGGTGACATGCGCGCATTTGTCGGCAATCGCGGGCAGGATCGTGGCGGCAGTGGCACCGGAGCCGATCACGACGACGCGCTTGCCATCCAGCGCGAGATCATCCGGCCAGCGCTGCGGATGCACGATACGCCCTTTGAACGCGGCCATGTCAGGCCATTCCGGCGTGTAGCCTTCGGAATGGCGATAGTAGCCCTGGCACATCCAGAAGAAGTTCGCAGTGAAGCGCACCGGTTCTTCAGTCGCACCCTTCACCGCATCGATGGTCCAGACATTGCTGGCGCTTGACCAGCTCGCCGCCACGATTCTGTGTTGATAGCGGATATGGCGGCCAAGATCGTTCTCGTCGATCACCTCGCCCATGTAGCTCAGAATTTCCTGGGCGGTCGCGATCGGCGGCCCGACCCACGGCTTGAAGCTGTAGCCGAAGGTGTGCAGGTCGCTATCGGAGCGGATGCCGGGATAACGATGCGTGAGCCAAGTGCCGCCGAACCCCTCCTGGCTCTCGAGAATCACGAAGCTGCTGTCAGGCAGGCTCTTTGTCAGGTGATAGGCGCTGCCGATGCCGGAGATGCCGGCCCCGACGATCAGCACATCGAAATGCTCGGTGACATGGGGGTCCGATGCCTCCCGCACGGGCGCGATGACGTTCATTGTTGTTGCCTTCGGGCTAAAGTTTTGGGCGTGATTTCCTCAACTCTCAGGCTGGACCTGATCGCGCGCGCGGTCAACTGATCCCTGCGTACCGTTCGACGACATCGATCGGATTCAATTTCCGCCGAGCGGCATGCCCCATTGTCGCGCGGTCTGCGCGATCCAGTCCCGATACAATGTCAGCGGCGTGACGCCGGTCAGCCCGCCGCAGCCATCCGTGACGTTCGGTCCGGTCGACCATGAGATGACGCCAATGATCATCGGACCGGACTGCTGTTGCTCGAAGGCCGGCCCACCGGAATCACCGGTGCAGGCGCCGAGTCCGGAGGTCGTGCCCTGCGTCGCCGGATCGACCAGCCTGATCTGCAGGGTGCCGGGCCTGCCGGTTGCGACAAGTGGCGCCGTTCGCACCACGCCGCCGCTCTTGCCGTCGCCTCTGATCGTGACGCCGATGCCCGCGATCGCAAAGCCATTGCCGGCATTGAGCGGAAGCTGTGGCGTGCCGAGCCCAGCAGGCGTACCGGCTTTGGTCGGCGCGTCCAGTTCCAGGAGCGCCACGTCGGCCGTGGCCCGATGCGCCAGGATCGCCTGCAGATTGAAGGCGGGATGCACGGCCACGCGCCTGATGCCCTTCAGCTGCGGCTTGCGATCGCGATCATATTCCACGATGCGGTAGTCGGCGCCGGGCTGCACGCAATGGCCGGCGGTCAGGACCAGCCTCGACGCGATCAGCGCGCCACTACAGAAATTGCCGCGCGAGCCGACGATGGTCACGACCGACCGGCCGGCGCCGTCGTTGGCGGCCGGCGCGCCACCGACGATGGCAAAAGCGGGAGACAGGCTGAGCAGGGCGATCGCCGCGGAAATTTTGAGGAGAGATGTCATTGCCTGCAGCAATAGCGGGTCAGGCCGATGTCGCCAAGCTGCGCCGCGCGTGCTAGCCGTTCTCTTGAACACTGATGGACATAGACGAGGAAGCGATGATCGAGGCGGTGATCTTTGATTTCGGCGGGGTGTTGACGACCTCGCCATTCGAGGCGTTCGCCCGGTTCGAGCAGGAGCGCGGCTACCCCGTCGACATCATCCGCAATACCAACGCAGCCAATCACCTGGAAAATGCCTGGGCGAAGTTCGAGCGCGCCGAGATTGATCTGGACACTTTCGACAATCTGTTCGCGGAGGAATCGCTGGCGCTCGGCGGGGCCGCGGTGCGCGGCAGAGAAGTGCTGCCGCTGCTGGCCGGCGACCTGCGTCCGGAGATGGTGGAGGCGCTGAAGCGCATCAAGGCGCGCTTCAAGACCGGGTGCATCACCAACAATCTGCCGGCGAATGCGATCGGCAGCCAGGCCGGGCGCACGCTCTATGTCGCCGAGGTGATGACGCTGTTCGATCATGTCATCGAGTCCGCCAAGATCGGCCTACGTAAGCCGGATCCGCGCATCTACCGGATGATGGTCGAGGCGCTCGGGGTCGATGCGAAGGCCTGCGTCTATCTCGACGATCTCGGCGTCAATCTGAAACCGGCGCGGGAGCTTGGGATGGCCACGATCAAGGTCGTGAGCGCCGCGCAGGCAGTCGGCGAGCTCGAGGCGGCCACCGGGCTCGTCCTTCGTTGAACTAAACGTTCGAACCTCGCGCCCGCTCCGGGAACGCCGCGGCGAGCGAGGCCCGATCGGCATTGAGCACGCCGCGCTCGGTGATCAGGCCGGTCACCAGCCGCGCCGGCGTCACGTCGAAGCCGTAATTCGCAACCGGTGAATTCGGCGGCACGATCCGCACCGTCTCCAACCGGCCGTCCGCCGTTCGCCCGGTCATATCAGTGACCTCGCTGGCGCCACGCTGCTCGATCGGGATCTGCCGGCCGTCGGTCACCGCGAAGTCGATGGTCGGCGACGGCAGCGCCACATAGAAAGGCACGCCATTGTCATGTGCGGCCAGCGCTTTCAGATACGTACCGATCTTGTTGCAGACATCGCCATTGGCGGCGACGCGATCGGTGCCGACGATAGCCAGATCGACCATGTCATGCTGCATCAAGTGCCCGCCGGTATTATCCGGAATCACCGTATGTGGCACGCCATGATGACCGAGCTCCCAGGCGGTGAGCGAGGCGCCCTGATTGCGCGGCCTGGTTTCGTCGACCCAGACATGAACGGGAATGCCGCGATCGCGAGCCAGATAGATCGGCGCGGTCGCGGTACCCCAATCCACGGTGGCCAGCCAGCCGGCATTGCAATGGGTCAGCACGTTGACAGGCTCGCCCGCTTTCTTTTGCGCGGCGATCGCCTCGATCAGCTCGAAGCCATACTGCGCGATGCCCTGATTGATGATCACGTCCTCGCCGGCGATATCGACCGCGCGGGAATAGGCGGCATCCCGCCGCTCCGACGGCGCCAGACGTCGCAGCATCGCGCCCATCGTATCGAGCGCCCATTTCAAGTTGATCGCGGTTGGTCGCGTCGACAGCAACATCTGGTAGGCGCGGTCGATCGCCGGATCGGAGCGATCGTCGCGCATCGCGAGCGCCATGCCGAAGGCGGCGGTGGCGCCGATCAGCGGCGCCCCGCGCACCAGCATCGTCCGGATCGCGTCCGCCGCTTCCTCGCACGTGGTCAGCTTCGCAACGACGAACTCATGCGGCAGCCGGCGCTGATCGATCGCGGCGACTGTCCAGCCGTCGGCGTCGAGCCAGATGCTGCGGTAGTGCCTGCCGTCCACCTTCATCCGCGCGCCCCTTCTCAGAATTGGTTCTCAGATCTGGCTCCGCAACACCCGTCCCGCAACGGCGTCAAGCTTCTTGAGCAGTTCCGGATCACGTGCCTCCGGCGCAGTGATCAGAGCGGTATCGAGCGCCCGGTCCGAGCCGATCGGGCAGGATTCGTGTTCACGCGGAAAATCCTGCGCGAGCCTGGCGACCAGCGTCTTGGCCTTGTCCGCATTCGTCGTCAACACCCGGATGATGTCCTGCACCGTGACTGCGTCATGGTCCGGATGCCAGCAGTCGAAATCGGTCACCATCGCCACCGTCGCGTAACAGATCTCCGCCTCGCGCGCGAGCTTGGCCTCGGGCATGTTGGTCATGCCGATCACCGAATAGCCTGACAGCTTGTAGGTCATGCTCTCGGCATAGGTCGAGAATTGCGGCCCCTCCATGCAGACATAGGTGCCGCCGCGCGCGATCGGAATCCCCTCGATCTCCGCGGCCGCGGCCAGATGGATGCGCAGCCGCGGCGAGACCGGGTGCGCCATCGACACGTGGGCGACGCAGCCCTTGCCGAAGAACGAGCTCTCGCGCTTGTAGGTGCGGTCGACGAATTGATCGACCAGCACGAAGGTGCCGGGCGGCAACTCTTCCTTGAAGGAACCGCAAGCCGACAGCGAGACCAGGTCGGTGACGCCGGCGCGCTTCAAGACATCGATATTGGCGCGGTAGTTGATGTCGGAGGGCGAGAGCCGATGACCCTTGTCATGGCGCGGCAGGAACACGATCGGCAGGCCCGCGATGGTGCCGCGGCGGACCGGTGCCGACGGCTCGCCCCCCGGACTTGCAATCGCCTCTTCGCGCGCGTTCTCAAGGCCCGGGAGGTCATAAATGCCCGAACCGCCGATAATGCCCAGAACCGACTTCGTCATGCTCACCCCGTCTCCGTCCGGGACGAGCTATGCCAGCTTTAGGGTAAATTGAAAATGGCTACCGGCGGGTGTGCCCAAAGATGTGACCCGCCACGCTTCGCGAGCGGCTCAGGCGGCCTCGGCCGCCTGCAACTGGTCCGCGACCAGCCGTTCCAGCGTCGCCACCGATTGGAAGTTCTCCGGCGTGATCAGCTCCTGCGGGATGGTGAAGTCGAACTCCGCCTCGACCGCGAGCATCAGATTGACCATGTCCATCGAGGTGAGCCCGACATCGACCAGCAGCGCCTCGGGAGACAGCGCGACTGACACGGAGTTCTGCGCGAGGATCTCGCGCACCAGGGTCTCGATCCGGCTGCGGATGTTGGTTTCCAGGGCCTGCATTCACGTCCTCTCAGCTCGCGAAATTCGCGAAAATCCATCGCGATATGTCCACCTGAAAATAACGCGGCCACGGCGTAAATTCAGCACCGCGGGTGGCGAGGGACTCCTGCATCTGATCTTAAGGCTAACGTCTTGCCGACAATCTTCCGAAACGCAAAAACCGGGAGTTAACCGACGTGTCCGGAATAGATCGTGTTTACCCTGAATTCCGTCGACGCATTTGAATCAAATCCATAGCCTGATGGGCAAGTTCCAATGAGTCAGAGTTGCGTTTCGGTATCGCTGCATGCCGGGCGCCCCGATCTCTGACCGGCAATTCGGAGGCAAGATCGGGTCATGAACGTCCAAGACAGCACACTGCATCACCCCGCGCCGGGCGAGGTCGAACACCTGCTGCTCGACCGCGGCTCCATGTTCCTGCAGCGGATGTCGGCGGTTGCCGCGCAGGCGGCGGCGGAAGCGGACGAGGTCGACCGGCAGGCACGCTTTCCCAAGGCCGCGATCGATGCTGCGCGCCAGCAGAAGCTGCTGGGCATGCAGATCCCGGTCGAGTTCGGCGGCTTCGGCGCCTCGGTCCAGGATATTGCCGAAGTCTGTTACACGCTGGGTCGCGCCTGTGCCTCCACGGCGATGATCTTCGCGATGCATCAGACCAAGGTGGCATGCCTGGTCCGACACGGCCGGGGTAACGCCCATATCGAGGCGTTGATGCGCCGCATCGCCTCCGAGCAGCTGCTCCTGGCGTCATCCACCACCGAGGGGCAAAACGGCGGCAATATCCGCGCCAGCGCGGCTGCGATCAGCCAGAGCGGCGACGAGATCAGCTTGTTGCGCGATGCCACCGTGATCTCCTACGGCGCTGAAGCGGACGGGCTGGTGACCATTGCGCGGCGCGCCGACGATGCAGCGGCATCCGACCAGGTGTTGCTGGCGCTCACCGTCGACGACTATTCGCTGAAACCGACGCTCGGCTGGGAAACGCTCGGCATGCGCGGCACCTGCTCGAAGGGTTTCGAGCTCAAAGTGCATTGCCCGGCGGACCGGGTCTTTCCAGAATCCTACGATCGCATCCACGTCCAGACCATGACTCCGTTTGCGCATCTGACCTGGTCCTCCGCCTGGGCCGGCGTCGCTGCGGCAGCCGTCCAGCGGGCCCAGCGCTTCATCCGCAAGGCCGCGCGCAGCGCTGGCGGACAGATGCCGCCCGCGGCGGCGCATTTCACCGCGGCGAAGATGTCACTGGCCAAGCTCCGCGCCATGATCTCGACCAACATGGATGCCTTCATTGCCCGCGAATATGACGAGCGCGCGCTGTCCTCGCTCGACTTCCAGTCTTCGATCACGCTGCTCAAGGTCGAGGCCTCCGAGCTCGCGGTCGAGACCGTGATGCGGGCGATGCGCGCCTGCGGCCTTTCCGGCTATCGCAACGACGGCGAATTCACGATTGGCCGTCACTTGCGCGACGTGCTGTCCGCGCCGATCATGATCAACAACGATCGCATCCTCGCCAATGTCTCGACCTCTAGTTTGATGAGCGCGGTCCCGACCTCATTGCACGACTGAGGCCGCCCCTCATCTCTCCACTCGATCTTCGCATTTGGGATCTTCCACGATGACCATTCCCGTTCTGCCGCAATCGCCCGAGATTGCGCCGCAGCCTGCTGATCCCTTGGACCATCTCACCGACAGGCTGTTTCACCGCATGGGTGCGGACGGCGTCTATGCTCGGACTGCGCTCTACGAGGACATGGTCGAGCGGCTTGCGGCGCTGATCACGCGGCATCGCGAGCCCGGCACCGAGGTGATGCGCTTTCCGCCGGTGATGAGCCGCGCCCAACTGGAGAAATCCGGCTACCTGAAGAGCTTTCCGAATCTGCTCGGCTGCGTCTGCGGCCTGCACGGGACCGAACGCGACATCAACGCCGCCGTCAGCCGCTTCGACGCCGGCGGCGACTGGACCACATCACTGTCGCCCGCCGACCTCGTGCTGTCGCCGGCGGCCTGCTATCCGGTCTACCCGATCGCGGCGAGCCGCGGAGCGCTGCCCAAGGGCGGCCTGCGCTTCGACGTGGCGGCTGACTGCTTCCGCCGCGAGCCGTCGCGGCACCTGGACCGGCTGCAATCGTTCCGGATGCGCGAATATGTCTGCATCGGCACGCCCGACGACGTCTCCGCCTTCCGCGAGCGCTGGATGGTCCGGGCGCAGGCGATCGCACGCGACCTCGGTCTTGCCTTCAGCGTCGATCAGGCCAGCGATCCGTTCTTCGGTCGTGTCGGCCAGATGAAGGCGGTGAGCCAGAAGCAGCAGTCGCTCAAGTTCGAGCTGCTGGTGCCGCTGCGCTCGGAGGAACAGCCGACCGCCTGCATGAGCTTCAACTATCATCGCGAGCATTTCGGCACCACCTGGGACATCGTGGATGCGAACGGCGAACCGGCCCATACCGGCTGCGTGGCGTTCGGCATGGACCGCCTGGCCGTGGCGATGTTTCACACCCACGGCACGGAGCTGAACAAGTGGCCGTCGCCACTGCGAGAGATCCTCGGCCTCGCGCGACAGGCAGTCGTCGCGGACTGATCATCAAGCAGCGATATCCGACACAGGGACGGGCATGGCCGTCAGATGAGCGCGCCCAACCCCGTGATCCGTTGCCGGGAGATCGGGCCTGCCGATCTCGATGTGATCGCGGATCTGCTGACACGCGGCTTCCAGGGGCGCCGACCGAGCTATTGGCTGAAGGGGTTGCAGCGTCAGGCCACGCGGGAGATACCCGAGGGCTATCCGCGCTTTGGCTACATGCTCGATCACGGAGGCAGAGCGGTCGGCGTTCTGCTCCTGATCTACACTGCGCACGGTGACGGAACGCAAATCTGGTGCAACCTGTCGAGCTGGTATGTCGAACCGGCGTTCCGCAACTTCGCCCCGATGCTGACCAAGGTTGCTCAGCGACTCAAGGACGTGACCTACTTCAATATCAGCGCCGCGCGTGGCACCTGGCCGATCATCGAGGCGCAGGGCTTTCGATCCTATTGCGAAGGCGTTGTCCTGTCGGTCCCGGCGCTGTCGCGCGCGGAACGCGGCACATATATCGAGGTCGTGACCGCTGATGCCACTGCGATTGACGGCCTGACGCGCGAAGAAGCGAAACTCCTGATCCGCCATGCGCGATATGGCTGCCTCAGCATTACGGTCCGCTCCCTGCACGGGACCACACCCTTCGTGCTGCAGCCATTCCGGATTCGCCGCGGATTGATTCCCCTGCCCGTGATGCAGCTGATCTATTGTCGAAATACGGCTGACTATGTTGCCTATGCCGGCACCATCGGCCGCTTCCTGCTCGGGCGCGGCAAGATGGCAGTCCTGTTCGATGCAAATGGTCCAGTGCCGGACCTGATCGGCGTCTTTACCGAGCGCCGCGGCCGGAAATATGTCAAGGGTCCGCACCGGCCGAGACTTGGCAATCTCAGTGACACCGAGCTCGTGCTGTACGGGCCTTGAAGCTACGCTGCCAGCTTGATGGCGTGCGCGTAATCCCAATACAATTTGCGCGCCCTGGTATAGACCGGACCGATCGAAAGCTGCCTGTCATCGATCCGGATGACCGGCGCCACCTTGGCAAAATTGCCGGAGGAGAAAATCTCGTCCGCCTTCAGGAAGTCGTCATAACGCAGCGTGGCCTCGACCACGGTGACGCCGTCGCTCCGCAACAGATCGATCACCCGCTGCCGCGTGATGCCGTTGAGGAAGGTTCCATTCGGCGCAGGCGTATAGACCACCCCGTCCTTGACCATGAACACGTTGGCGTTGCCGAATTCCGCGACATTGCCGAGCAGATCGAGCATCAGGCAGTTGTTGAAGCCGCGGGACGCCGCCTCGATCAGCGCGCGCGAATTGTTCGGATAGAGGCAGGCGGCCTTGGCATCGACCGGCGCGCATTCGGCGGTGGGCCGGCGGAACGGCGACAGCGTGATGGCGTTCCCGGTCGGCTGCGGCATCGGCGCCTCATAGATGCACAAGCACCAATTGGTGGTCTCGGGATCGAACAGCACGCCGCCGCCGGCGCCATGCTGGGCCCAATACATCGGCCGGATATAAAGCTCGGCATTCGGACTGAACTTCGCGATGCCTTCGCGCGCGAGCCCGATCCAGGTGTCCACATCCACCACCGGCTTGAGCCGGAAGTTGGTTGCGGATTGATTGACCCGCGCGCAGTGGCGGTCGAGATCCGGCGCGACCCCTTCGAAGGTCCTGGCGCCGTCGAACACCGTCGAGGCGAGCCAGGTTGCATGCGTCCGCACGCCCATGATCGGCGCATTCCCCTCCTGCCACTGGCCCTCGAAAAAGGTCCAGGTCTGCGAATAGCTGACAGGCTTGACGATGTGGCTCATGATAAGGCCTCGCGCGACGCTCCGGTCGATATTGTAGCCTCCTTTTCGCGGGAATGATTTAACGATTTGCTTGGTCCAGGCGCTGCGGCTCACGACCGATTCAGGATTGCCCGGCAGAATGGCCGAAGCTTTCCAGTCAATCGGATCCGCCATGCCGCTCGATCCCCGCGCTCAGCGCCTGCTCACGATGATGGCTGCAGCCGCCAAGCCTGCTCGGCAACGACCATCGGTCGAAGAGCGCCGGCAATCGCTTGCCAAGCTGATGCAGTTCGCCCAGGCCGATCTGAACCGCGTAACGATGAAAGACGGCACTCTGCCGGGCGCTGCGAGCGAGCTTCGTTACCGGCTTTACGCCCCCGCAGATCAAGCCAGCGAGCAGCTTCCGGGCTTCGTCTACTTTCACGGCGGCGGCATGGTGGCCGGCAGCATCGAGACCCATCACCATCTCACGGCTGCCCTCGCGCTGGCAACCGGGTGCCGCCTGGTCTCGATCGACTACCGCCTGGCACCCGAGCACCCGTTCCCGGCGGCCATCGAGGATGCGATCGCAGCCACGGCGTTCACCTGGCGCAATGCCGCCTCGCTTGGGATTGACGCCACGCGACTCGTGATCGGCGGCGATTCCGCAGGCGCCGCCCTCGCCGCTGTCGTCTGCCAGGAGGCAATGCAGACCGAAGGCGTCCCAATCGCAGCGCAGTGCCTGATCTGCCCCGTGCTCGACTTCGCCAATACGTCAGGCTCACGCGAGGCCTTTGCCGAAGGTTATCTGATCGACCGGACGATCCTCGAGGCCGACCTTGCGGATTATCTGCCCGAAGGTGCAGACAGCGCTGATCCCAGAGTGTCTCCTCTTCGTGCGGCGCGCCTTTCCGGCCTGCCGCCCGCCATCATCCATACCGCCGAGTTCGATCCGATGCGCGACGAAGGCTATGCCTATGCGCGGCGGCTCCACGCCGCGGGCGTTCCCGTTGCGCATGTCTGCCACGACGGCATGATCCATAACTTCCACTGCATGAGCGCGCTGTTGCCGCAGGCGCAAGCCGCGCTGGCGCAGATCGGAGAGCAGGTTGCGCGCATGCTCGGAGTACCGACAAATTGATTCGAGCTCTAATCGCGGGTCGCGCGTATCCAGCGGCCGTCGTAATCCGTTAGGGTTATTTCGTCGTTCTTGTCGCGAATTATTGTCCGCTTCACCCCTCGCCTCTAACAAGGGCACGGCGCAGAACGCATCTCAACGGCATATGCGATGCGCGGGAGCGGAGTTCGACGATGCGCAACGAGACCATTGCCATTCACGCCGGCTACGAGCCCGATCCGACCACGAAAGCCGTCGCCGTTCCGATCTATCAGACCGCAGCCTATGCTTTCGACAGCGCCGATCATGGCGCCGCGCTGTTCAACCTGGAAGCCGAGGGCTATCGCTACAGCCGGATTTCCAATCCCACCACGGCAGTGCTCGAAAAGCGCGTCAGCGAACTCGAGGGCGGCGTCGGCGCGCTTGCCGTCGGCACCGGCCAGGCTGCGCTGCATTTCGCATTCGTCAACCTCGCCGACCATGGCGGCAACATCGTCTCCGTCCCGCAGCTCTACGGCACCACCCACACGCTGCTCGGACACATCCTGCCGCGGCAAGGGATCATCGGACGCTTCGCAGAGAGCGACCAGCCCGACGCCATCGAGCGGCTCATCGACGAGAATACCAGGGCGGTCTTTGCCGAGACCATCGGCAATCCCGCCGGCAATGTCTGTGACATCGAAGCGCTTGCGAAGGTCGCGCATCGCAATGGCGTGCCGTTGCTCGTCGACAATACCGTCGCCACGCCGATTCTCCTGAAGCCATTCGATTACGGGGCCGACATCGCCGTCCATTCGCTGACAAAGTTTCTCGGCGGCCACGGCACGACGCTCGGCGGAGCTCTGGTCGACAGCGGCAACTTTCCCTGGAAACAGCACGCCGATCGCTTTCCGGCCTTCAGCCAGCCCGACACCTCCTATCACGGCCTCGTCTACACCGATCATTTCGGCAAGAGCGCCTTCATCCAGCGGGCGCGCAGCGTCTATCAGCGCACGATGGGCGCGGTGCTGTCGCCCTTCAACGCCTTCCTGCTGCTGCAGGGCATCGAGACGGTGGCGCTGCGGATGGAGCGCCATGTCGAGAATGCGCGCAAGGTGGCCGAATTCCTGCGCGACGATCCGCGCGTGGCCTGGGTGAACTATGCGGGCTTTTCCGACAGTCCGTACTATCCACTTGTCCAGAAGTATCTCGACGGCCACGCCTCCTCGCTTTTCACCTTCGGCATCAAGGGAGGGCTCGATGCCGGAAAGGCATTCTATGACTCGCTGAAGCTCATCACCCGGCTCGTCAACATCGGCGACGCCAAGTCGCTGGCCTGCCATCCGGCCTCGACCACGCATCGGCAGATGTCGGCCGACGAACAGCGCAAGGCCGGCGTTCTGCCCGAGACGATCAGGCTGTCGATCGGCATCGAACACATCAGCGACATCATCGAGGATCTCGATCAAGCATTGGCTCAGGCTGTCGCCCGGCAGCCCCGGCTTGCTGCAGCCGAATAGCGCCAGTCACCAATGCTGCTGTTCGACAGCAATCGGCCGATCGCAAGCCCCGCGCTGGCTCCGAGCGAGCCCGAGCGCGACAGGCGGCAGATCGAACTGGCGATCGGCCTCGTCAACAACATGCCGGACGGCGCGCTGAAAGCGACCGAGCGGCAATTTGCAAGGCTGCTTGGGACGGCCGCGCCGCATGTGCGGATCCGGTTCCATTGCTTCTCGTTGCCTTCGATCCCGCGCGCACCGGCCGCGCAGACCCATATTGCGCGAACTTACGCTGATATTGCCGAGCTGCGCCGCCTGTCGCTCGACGGGCTGATCGTGACCGGCGCCGAGCCGATCGCGGAAGATCTGCGCGATGAGCCCTATTGGCCGGAGCTCACGGCCATCATCGATTGGGCCAAGACCAACACGCGCTCGACGATCTGGTCCTGCCTTGCCGCCCACGCGGCCGTGCAGCATCTCGACGGCATCGCGCGACGGCGGCTCGATGCGAAATGTTCCGGCATCTATGATTGCGCCAAAGTGGCTGACGACCAGATGACGCGGAACATCCGCAGGCCGCTCAAGGTCTCACATTCGCGCTTCAACACGGTGGATGAGCAGGATCTGGTCAGCCGCGGCTACCAAATCCTGACGCGGTCGAACGACGTCGGCGTCGACATCTTCAGCCGTGATCTGCCAAGCCGATTCGTCTTCTTCCAGGGCCATCCTGAATACGACGCATTGTCGCTGCAGCGGGAATATATGCGCGACATCGCGCGTTATCTTTCGGGCGAACGCCGCGACTATCCAAAGATTCCGGTCTCCTATTTCGACCCGCAAACGGAGGATGTCCTGCGCCGCTTTGAGGTGCGGGCCAGGCAGAGACGCGATCCCACGCTCGCGGCCGAACTACCGGGACTGCGGCTGCGGCCGGACCTGGCCGCAGGCGCCGCCGCCACCCTCCTGTTCAGCAACTGGGTCGGAGGCCTTGCGCGATCCGCGGCGACGAGCCCGGCGTAAAGCGCCGGTCGGTCCGCCATACCCACACTTGCTGGATCTAAGCGTCAACGATCACCGAGCGAAGCCAGCGCGGCGTTGCCGCCCGCAGCCGCTGTGTTGATGGTGAGCGTCTGCTCGGTGGCAAAGCGCGCGAGGTAATGCGGGCCGCCCGCCTTCGGCCCTGTGCCTGACAGCCCGCAGCCGCCAAACGGTTGCACACCGACGACGGCCCCGATCATGTTGCGGTTGACATAGATGTTGCCGATCGGCAGCTGCGAGACCTTCCCGACCATGTCGCCGATGCGCGAATGCAACCCGAAGGTCAGGCCATATCCTGACCGCTTGATCGCTCCGAGCACGTCATCCAATTGGTCGGCGCGATAGCGCACCACATGCAACACCGGGCCGAACACCTCCTTGTCGAGGTCCTCGACGCGTTGCAGCTCGAACACGTGCGGCGCGACGAATGAGCCGCGCGACGGCGCCACGCCCGCGTAATGCACGCGCGCCGTTGTCTTCATGCGCGCAATGTGCTCATCGAGCCGCGCCTTAGCCTCAGTATCGATCACCGGGCCGATATGGGTGGCGACATCGCGGGGATCGCCGATCGCAAGCTCGCGCGCGGCGCCTGCGACCATCTCGATGACGGCATCGGCGACATCATCCTGCACGCAGAGCAGCCGCAGCGCCGAGCAGCGCTGGCCGGCGGAACGAAACGCAGAGGTCAGCACATCATCGGCGACCTGCTCGGGCAGCGCGGTGGAATCGACCAGCATCGCGTTGATGCCGCCGGTCTCCGCGATCAGCGGCAGGATCGGCCCGGGCCGGTTGGCGAGTGCGATGTTGATCGCACGCGCGGTGTCGTAGGAGCCGGTGAACACGACGCCTGAAATCGCGGAGTGTGCGACCAGATGCGCGCCGATCGCGCCATCGCTGGGGACCAATTGCAGCGCGCCCGGAGCGACACCGGCCTCGTGCATGATCCGCACCGTCTCGGCTGCGATCAGCGGTGTCTGTTCGGCGGGCTTCGCCACCACGGTATTGCCGGCCATCAGTGCCGCGGCGATCTGGCCGATGAAGATCGCGAGCGGGAAATTCCACGGCGAGATCGCGACGAATACGCCGCGCGGCCGGAGCCGCAGCGCGTTGCCCTCGCCGGTCGGCCCCGGCAGATCGAGCTCCGCGCCGAACAGCGTCTCGCCTTCGGCGGCATAGTAGCGACAGAAATCGATCGCTTCGCGGACTTCGGCAATCGCATCATCAAGGGTCTTGCCCGCCTCCACCGCGAGCAGATGGATCAGCCGCGCACGCCGCGCCTCGATCAGATCGGCCGTTCGCCGGAGCGCCCGTGCGCGCTGATCCGCTGAGGTCGCGGCCCAGGCCGGGAAGCCCGAGGCCGCGGCTACAACGGAGCGATCGGCGATGGCGAGATCGGCGTCCGCCACGGTTCCCGCGATCACGGCCGGATCGAACGGGCTCACGACAGTGCGCGTCGCGCCGCTCTCGCTCCGTCCACCAATGATCGGCGCTGCGCTCGCAGGCATGCCGGCGCGCGCGATCTCGGCGCGCAGGGCCATGAGCGAAGCGTAGTGGCCGAGCTCGACCCCTTGCGAATTCCGGCGCGGCGGTCCGTAGAGATCGCGCGGACGCGCGATGGTCGGATGACGCGCGGCCTCAGGCTTACCGATGATCTCGGCCTCGCTCATCACCAGTTGGTCGATCGGAATATCGGGATCGGCGGCGACCGAGACGAACGATGAGTTGGCGCCGTTCTCGAGCAGCCGGCGTACCAGATAGGCCAAGAGATCACGATCCTTACCCACCGGCGCGTAGGTGCGGCAGGCTATCGCCGGATACAGCTCGCGCAAGGTCGCATAGAGCGCTTCGCCCATGCCGTGCAGCCGCTGGAACTCATAGCCCGCGCTGCCGCCGGCAGCATGGACGATATGAGCGACTGTCATCGCATTGTGGGTGGCAAATTGCGGAAAGATGCGCGCGCGCATCGCAAGCATCTGGCGCGCACAGGCGAGATAGTTCAGGTCGGTCATCGCCTTGCGGGTGAACACCGGATAGTCGTCAAGCCCGCGCTCCTGCGCGCGCTTGATCTCGGTGTCCCAATAGGCGCCCTTCACCAGCCGCACCATCAAACGCCGCCCATGAGCTTCGGCAAGATCCGCGATGAAACTGATCACCTTTTCGGCGCGCTTCTGATAGGCCTGGATCGCCAGCCCAAAACCCTCCCAGCCTGCAAGCGACGGATCGGCAATCACCCGTGCGATCACCGCCATCGAGAGATCGAGCCGGTCGGCCTCCTCGGCATCGACGGTGAAATTCAGGTCGAACGACTTGGCGTGGCGCGCAAGCTCGATCACGACGGGCACCAGTTCGCGCAGCACGCGCTCGCGCGACATCTCCTCATAGCGCGGATGCAAGGCCGACAGCTTCACCGAGATGCCCGGCCGGTCGGGCAGCGCGGCGTGACCCGCCGCCTGTCCGATCGCCGTGATCGCAGCGGCATAAGAACGCCGATAACGTTCGGCATCGGCGGCGGTGCGGGCGCCCTCGCCGAGCATGTCGAAAGAATAGCGGAACAGCCGGCCGCTGCCGGAATTGGCGCGATCGAGCGCCTGCTCAATCGTCTCGCCGAGCACGAAATGGCTGCCGAGCAGCCGCATTGCCTGGCGCGCGGCGGTGCGCACCGTCGGCAGACCCAGCCGCCGCGCCAGATTGGCGACCACGCTCTCCGGCGTCTCGCCCGGCGCGATCACACGCGCGGCAAGCCCGAGCGCCCAGGCGGACGCCGCGACCAACGGCGTATGCGACTTCACCTCATGATGCAGGAAATCGCTGTGGCCGAGCTTGTCTTCGATCAGGCGATCCGCGGTCGCGTCGCCCGGCACCCGCAACAGCGCCTCGGCCAATACCATCAGCGCCAGGCCCTCATCGGTCGAGAGCGCGTATTCCTGCAGGAAATCGTCGATGCCGCCGAAACGCGAGGCCTTGGCGCGGATGCCCTCGATCAGCCGCCGCGCGGTGGCCTTGACCCGTGGCAGATCGGACGAATCCTGCGCACGCAGCAGCCGGTCGGCGATGGCGACGTCGTCCTCCGCATAAGGTGGCGAAAAGACCGGTCCGGCGACAGGCGCTATGTCCATTCATGGGCTCCGATGTACACCTATAGAGTTAGGCGAGTCGGAACCGGATTTCGATAGGCGACGTACCGATCGCTTCCCTTCAGCGCAAATTTGTTGCGGCCCGACGCACCTGCTCTGATAGATTGTGCCTCTGCAACGCTTCGCAGGGACACTATGGCCAGACGCACCGGCAGTGCCGATCTTCCGCTTCATTCGGGGCGCGTGCCCGCTTGGCTCGGCACCAGGATGACCTCGCTCGGCGCCATCATCACCCAGGCTATCGTGCACCATTACGGCCGCGACGAATTCCTGGCCCGGCTGTCGCATCCGTTCTGGTTCCAATCCTTCGGCGCCGTGATGGGCATGGACTGGCACTCCTCCGGCATCACCACCAGCGTGATCGGCGCCCTGAAGCGCGGGCTGACGCCGCTGCAAAGCGAACTCGGCATTTACGTCTGCGGCGGTCGCGGCGAGCATTCGCGCAAGACGCCGGACGAGCTGACGCGCTTGAGCGAACGCCTCGGCCTCGACGGCGAAGGCCTGGTCCGCACCAGCAGGCTGGTCGCGAAGGTCGACAGTGCCGCAGTGCAGGACGGCTTCGACCTCTATCTGCATGGCTTCTTCCTGACCAGCGACGGCAAATGGTGCGTCGTGCAGCAGGGCATGAATGGCGACGCCCGCCAGGCCCGCCGCTACCACTGGCACTCGGAAGCGCTGAAGAGCTTCGTCGACGCGCCGCACAGCGCCATCGATGGACCCAGCCAGGGCGAGATCGTCAACCTCACCGACCACCGCGCCGAACCATCCCGCACCGCCCAGCTCGACCTGCTCGCCGCGCTCGGACCCGACCGCATCGTCA
>NZ_CAFK01000127.1 GCF_000239815.1 Bradyrhizobium sp. STM 3843
CGTCATCGTTGTGACTGTTGGACCATAAGGAAGGCGATCATGAACGTTTACACTCTCCCTGACGGCAGCACCGTATCGGAGACCGACCAATTCCAGATCGGCGATCAGAAGTATCCGGCGGGCTGGCTGCTATCGGCTTCCGCCGCGGATATCGCCGCAGTCGGGATCACGATGCAGATGCTTCCCGATCCACCTCCGCCGGCCGTCACGGTGGTGAGCTCGCTCCAGTTTCGCCAGCTCTTTACCAGCGCAGAGCGCGTGGCCATCACGCAAGCCGGCGAGACGAACCCGGAGATCCGCGCGTTCATGGATGACGAAAGTGCTGCGGGGATCGTCCACCTTGACGATCCCGAAGTCACAAGCGGACTCGCCACGTGCGTGACGCTTGCGCTCCTGACGCAAGATCGAATGAACGCGATCCTGTCCGGAACACCCCCGGGGCCATCATCCCAACCGTAACCGACTAAGCATGACGAGAGCCAAGCCGCCCCACCGGGCGGCTTTTTCATTTGGAGAACAGCCAGTGCAATACGCGTTTCAAGCGCTCGAGCCCGAATATGTCGCGCAGATCGCGCATGCCCGTATCCGGCCGGAATGCGAACACCTGCTCGAGATCAGCTGCGATCGGCTCTTGCACGACAAGCCGGTCTATCAGCTCATTTTCGAAGGGACCGGAGTCCCCGTTGCTGCGCTGATGGCGCTCGCCGAGCGCGAGATGAGCGGCAACCTGCATTGCTATCTCGGTAACGGCCAGCGGCTCACCAGGCGCACAACGATCGTGCCGATCGGCCGCGGCCCGTTTCCGGACACGGAAGACGGCTTCGTTGCCGGTGCGCTTGACGCCTTGCACCTGGATGGGCTCGACCAGGTCGCCAAGGCGCCCGGCGGCTGGTCGCTGCCGCGCTTCGCCTATGAAAGCGAGGCCTGGAACGGCTGGGGAAATCGGCTGCATCATATCCCTTCGTCGTATGTGTTCGGCGGGACCACGGTGCAGAAGCCGGGCAAGTTCATCCGCGATCACGCGTTCTCATCAACGACGATGGACCCGCAACTCGGCACGATCGCGATTGTCGAGAAGCTGTTCGAGCTCGACCCATCGCTGAAATTCGGAGATCCGATCGCGAAGGTCGACGATACAACGCCGATCGTGCCGGTGGCTCATCCCGTCATCGGCGATACCAATATCCAATGGGTGCAGACGTCGCTGAATAAGCTCCGTGTCGCTGGAATGCCGCTCGCGGTCGACGGCAACTGCGGCCGCGGCACGCGCGCAGCTGTCCGCATCTTCCAGCGAGCCCATCACCTGGTTGTTGACGGCCTTCCAGGGCCGAAGACGGCGGTCGCGATCGGCGTGGCCTTGTCGGAGGCGGGCATCCAATGACCACCGCCATGCCGAGCGACGCGGCCATTGTCGCGCTCTGCGCTCAAATCTATCAACCGTCCGCGCCGGACGCGTTCGAATATTTCGATGCCGGAACCGATGACGGCATCTGCTGGGCAATCAAGCGGCTCAATGGATTGGATGTCGTCGTGCTCCGCGGATCGAGGACCCTGCAGGATTGGCTACGGGACATCCACGCGTTCCCGGCACCGTCGCGCATTGGGCACGTTCATTCCGGCTTCTATGCCGGTATGGAGCACATGTGGTCCGATCTCAAGCGGCTGCTCGAGCAGCCCGCGATCGTCACCGGTCACTCGCTCGGCGCCGCTCGCGCGGCCGTACTAACAGCGTTGATGACGGTCGACCACGTTCCACCGGTGGCACGCGTTGTTTTCGGTGAACCGAAACCCGGGCTACTCGATTTTGCGCAGTTGATAACACGCATCCCCGGCCGAAGTTATCGCAACGGCGACGACACGCACCACGATTTAGTAACCGACGTGCCGTTCAGCTTTCCTCCGATGCAATACGTGCACCCGACGCCGATCATTCCGGTGTGCGCTGAGCCGAGCGGGGACCTTTTCTCAACGATGGGCGTGTTCGCCTATCACCACGTTGAGCTCTACCAGGCCGCGCTAGCGGTCCAACCCCAGGAGAAAGTAGCGTGAGTATCGATCCGAAATATGTGACCTATTTTGGCGTCTGGACGTCGATCCTGATGGGGATCGCGGCAATCGGGCCCAGCTTCTTCGAAGGCGCTATTCCGGCGTGGTTGATCCCCATTGTGCTCAAATGGTGCGCGATCTTTGCGTTCATCAACAATTGCGTCCTGACCGGCGGAAGCGGCTTCTCCTCGAGCAAGCCGGGGCCGTGGGCCAATCTGCCGGCAACGGCGGCAAAGCCGATCGTCATCATCGCGGTCGTGATCACGACGGCGTTCCTGTTCGCCGGCACGGCTCATGCGCAGATCCTGCCTAAGCCGAAGCCGGCCGCCGCAAAGGTCGATCCGCTCCAGAAGATCCTGGATGATATTTCGGCCAAAAGCGCGACCTTCGTCTCGGGGGTCATTGCCGCGATCCAGGAAGCCGACGACGACGCGGCGACGCTCACTAATCCAAGCGATCCGGCCAGCTTCCGCGATCCTATCGCACATGCCTGTTATCCGGCTCAGATCAAGTTCCTGCAGTCACTGCCGCAGATCCAGGCTATTAAGGCGTCGGCGCCCTACAATGTGATTGTCATGTTCCAGCGCAAGCGCGACCTGATCGCCCAGATCAAGGCAGGCCTGCCGGGTTATCTCAAGGTCGGCTGCTCCGCGCTGTTGCAAGATGAGGCCAATATCCTCACGCAAACGCTCGCCATGATCGGCGTGACGGTCGGGGCGGGCGCTCTGACCGGAATTTTCCCGGCTGCGGCACCGATTACGTTACCCGCGCTGACGCTACCTGGCGTCTAAGGCGGGGCGACTAAATGACGGGGGCTGAACAAGACCGACTGCATGAGCTCTCCTATGAGCTCGGCCGAAATGCGCAGGGCTTGGAGGATCTGACCAAGCTCTTTCAACAGCGCTGCAAAGACGATGACCGCCGGCACGAGGAGAATAAGGCCCTCCTCAAAGCCAACACCGAAGCGATCGCGGCCCAGAACAAGGCTCATGAAAAGCTCGCGAAGCGGGTCGAGCTGATGAGCCCAGGCGGCAGCGTGCTCTCAAGAAAGCAGGTCGCCGCTCTGGCTGTCGTTGGCACTGGCGTCATGGTTGTGGTCGGCTGGATGGTCGAGGCTGCCGTCAAATGGGCGGTGGGTTGGTTCATCGGCGCCATCTTGAAGATGAAGCTCGGCGGGCCCTGATAACGCAGTCCTTCCAACGAAATAGCAGTGGGCTCAGGAAATCCGGGCCCGCCGCCTTCAGCAACTGAGGTGCCCTCGCATCTCAGCGAAGATCCTCTTGATGTCGCCAAGCCGCAGTGTTGCCTTGTAGTGGTGTTGCAGAGATCGCAGCTGCAGGACAGCAATCTCATCCGCCTTGATCGGGTCGGCTTCCGCGAAGTAGGCGTGCATGGCCTGAACAAAGGTCCGGGCGCCCTCCGGCGGCGATTCTATGCGGCGGGTCGCCATTGCCAGTCCCACCTTGCGGTCGTTACGAATCCTTCCGGCTTCTCCGGCGCCTCGCCTTCAACGACCTTGTTGTAGAATCGGGAGAGATCCCGGACTTCCATGCGCAATAGCCAAATACCGCCGCCGTTCGTCTGGAGAAAGCGCCTTCCGGTGATCGTAATGAACGCATATAGCCGATAGCGATCCGGTTTTGTGGTAAGTGCAGTTTTTTGCTTGACGCCTCAAAATTGCTTAGACACGCTACGGATGTATTTCCGTGCACCAGTTCATGCGCTGGCCGGGGGGCTAGGCGAAGAACGTCGGTCGCAAATTTCTTTTCAGAAGAAGCGCACGTGCGCGACGGTTGACTATTTTATTTTTGGGGCGGGCAATGATGCGTAGGGTCAATTGGGTCGGTTGTATTTTCGCTGCCGGGCTCGGGGGCTGTTCTTTTTATCCCATTCCTGATGACGTGAGCGCATTCCGCACAGAGCAGATCGTTCGCTACGGTCGTTGCGAGGTGAGATCTGCGATTCTTGAACATATGATACGGCGTGGAATCATCACTGACCAATCCACCGCCGCGGAGATCAGATCCCAGATCGAAGCGACAAAGAATAAGGCAAAAAAAGCTCCAAAAAGTTTGACCGACAACGAAACACAGCTCCTGAGGTTGACGAAAGTTGCGGTGGTTTATTCGTTTGACTTCAACATCACAGAGAACAACAAGGCCAGCGCTGGCGCGGGATTTAGGCTTCCCTGGTTGGCGAATACGCTTGATGTTGGGGGCACGGCGGCGCTCGATCTGACTCGCATAGGTTCGCGCGTATTCGGCACCGAGGACAGCTGGGACGAATTGATTACCAAATCGTCGCTGTGCGACAAGTGGCCGTGGCAACGGCCAGCGAATATTCTCTATCCTCTAACTGGACCGATTGGATTTGATCCGCTGTACGGATCAATCGGGGTTGGTCGAGTTGTCGAGACATTCATCGATATTGACCTGCAAGGGGGAGCCAAGGACAATTTCGTCGATACGCTGACTTTTACGACAAGCGTCAGTGGCGACGCCAATGCGTCTGTCAAACTCGATCCCGTACCGAACCAGTTCCGGCCTGTGTCAGCGACGGCCGACCTCGGCGCTTCGCGCCTAGACGTACACAAATTGACCATTAGCCTTGCCTTTCCGCAGCCGGATGCACCGAAAGGAGGAATCGCGGGTGTTACGCGTGTCGATGGAGACCTGAACGCGCCATTCGAACGGCCTGCGGCCTGGCGGGCGCGCTATAACCTTTGTGTCCAAGATGCCCGCACAAGGGAGACCGCATTCAAACAGTTACGTCTCACTGATCCCGTCGTCTATTGTATCTCCTACGCCGATGAATTTGCGCCCAAATATGGCCGCGAGCCCGAGAAGCAGACCGTAGTAACGACGACAACGACAACGCGAAAGTCCGAGGCACCTGGAGGAGCAGCCGAATCGGAAGGCCAAGAGAAGACTGTAACAACGACAACGACGCCACGAGTGCGCCCAAACCTGCGCCCATTTTTTCAATGAAGATCAATGAAATCGCAAATGTTCGACCATTGGAAACGTTAGACCGAATACGAGAGTTGATAATTCCACAGTCTTCGATAGCGGAGTTTTTCCAGGAGGGCAGGAGGATGCGAGTCCGTGTATTGTTGGCCGTTTGCTTCGCTGTGTCGGTTCCCGGCAGGGCGTTTGCCCAAGCGGTGCCGGCCACAACGACATCCTGCGAACCGCCTGTTACGACGGAACTTCAGGTCACATTGCACCCACAAAAGACAGATATGTGGTGCTGGGCGGCGAGCGGACAGATGATAATGGAATATTTAGGAAAGCCCGTCGAGCAATGCATTCAGGCGAACAATCGCCTGCACCGCAACGACTGCTGCAAGTCGCCGACTCCCGATGAATGCGTCATAGGCGGTTGGCCGGAATTCGACAAATACGGATTTCAATTCAAGCGCACCAACGGCACCCCGTTGCCTTGGGATCAGCTACGCCGCCAGCTTGCTGCCAAGACCGGAGGCGGACCTTGCAGCTTCACGCCCTTTGCCTTTAGTTGGCGCTGGGTCGGGAGCGGCGGCCATATGATGGTCGCAACCGGCTACACCACAACTCCCGACGGTAAAAATTACGTCCATATCAACGATCCCTGGGAGCCGAATATCGGGGCGACGAAGACAATTCTCTACGACGTCTACGACGAGCTCCCGGGCGATCATAAACATTGGGATGATTTCTATGACATCCGCTAGCAGGGTCGCTATACCGGCCGTCCTTGCTCTCAGCATCGCGGCGCCAGCCATGTCACAGGACGGTAGACTGCAAACAGCAGCGCCCGCCGCGGCTACATCCGCCGCGGCCAAATCTCTCGATACATTCCGCTCGATCTCTAATACGCCGACACAGTTCAAGACACTTGGCCTCGATGCTCCGGGTCAAGCATCGCAGGCCTCGGTCGGAGGCGCTGTCGTCGACTACATGATCGGGCTGGATTCACTTCGCGATTGGGACGGCGGTGATCCCATAAAGCTGCTGCGTCCCACGGGCCAATTTGTTTATCCTATCACCGTCGATGGAAAGACTAAGTCGTCCGTCACCATTGCGCAGGTGAAAGGTGAGTGGGTCGCCGCGGCGTTCGGGACGGCAAACGAGGCACGCGCGCGTAGCGATCTGAAAGAGAACCTGACCTCCCAGGCACCCGGCGGCGCCCAAGAGTTCGCGCAGGTACGTGTGCCTGCTTTGCGAACCACATTCATGGCCTTCGACGGAAGTGACGGTCTCTTCTTTGCGTCGCTGACGTCCCGTCCGGAATTTGGCCTTGAGCCCGGGAAACTGGAGGCCGCATCGACGGTATTGAGGCGCTTGCAGCCATTCGCGAAACGGATTGATCCGAACACGCCGAACTAATCGATTTTTATTATTGTTTCCGTTCGCTCGCGCACGACGTGTGGCCGAGCCGAAAGTGCCTCAACTGGCGTGCTCGAGCCCAAAACATCGGATGCCCGACTCGACAGCGCGCTGAAACGCAGGCGGCCACTAGTGGTGATCGGCCATCCTTGATCGGAACCAAGGCGGCGTTCGTAAAACCACCGGGGCGTTAGCTTTGGTAACAAGGGACATGGCGATCTCCGACCGACACGTTCTCTTTCTTGCGACCTCCGTCAACTCCTTCGCCGCGCGCCACGATCTCGAGGGTATCGTCCGGCAGAGGCCGATGTAACGCCTCCGTCCCGTGGTGCGCGGATCCAGACGTCGTATTCCTCTACAGTCGTCAGGATCACCGGCATGGCCTTTCGATGGATCGGTACGACGATCTCGTTCGGCTCGGTGGTCAGCAAGCCGTAGACGTCGATCGAGACCTCGCCTTCCTTGGTCTTGCGCACCGAGGTCTGCCCCAAGGCCTCGGTTCCGGTCATGGGAAGCGAGACTTCAGCCAATTGACACCCTCTGGTCTGCAGTTGTTTGTGGCCCAACTTGCCCCAGAAGGCGGCAGCTGAATCACAGCTACGGTATCGTCCTGATGCATATGAGTGTTCATCGCATCTCGAATGTTAGCCGCAGTGCCGTTGAGATCAGCGAGCCAGACAGAATTCTGCAAATGAGCAGCGTTCCACGAATTTAATAGCTGGTAGAGGCGAGAGTAATCGTGATGCGTTGCTCGTTGATCGTATGTGAGCATCCAAAGGGACAATTTTCGCTCCCATCGCGTACAGGTTGTGATCCTCAATATCACCTCTTCGCGGCAAGGCAGCAACCGATGTTTTTGGGCGATGGCCCCCGTCGGTCATAAGTTTACCTGGATACGGGTTCCCCTTTGGCGGGTGCCGTGTAATATCGCGTCATGGTTGTACCGACTCCTACCGCGATCGAGGACAGTGAAGACCGGATGATCATTCGGTTAGATCCTGGCGGCCCGATCGATTTAGAGGGACTGGGTGCCAGCTTCGCGGCGTTGGCCCGCTTTTATGCCCGCCACCATGGCCCCGCCAAGGACGAGCACGACACGCCACGTCTGTTCATTTCTAAGCTCGAAAACGGGAGCGTGGTGGCGGAGATAGTTCCGTACGTGGTGATGCTGGGGCAGGCCGTGCCGTTTATGCAGCAGGCGATGGTGATCAGCCAGTTCACCGAGCGGGTCGCGCGAGTCATTCGGGCGTTTTCGGGAATCGAGACGCCGGCGCCAAGTGAGATCCCATCGCAAGATGATGCCAGAGATATCCGTGAGTTTGTGCGGCCGCTGACTGGCCGTCGAGGAGCCGGCTTGAAAATAGCCTACGCGCGCTATGAACGTCGCGACGGCGACAAGCACACTCTCTTGGAATACAGGTTCGATGAAAACGAGCTCAACCGCGCCGCTCTCACGATCGATGCCGAGCTCGCCAGGCCCGCCTTGCCTGCGCCGAAGGCCGAGGAAGAACCGGCGGTCCGAAAAGTAAGTGAGGCAATGCTGTTCTTTCAGCAGGCGAGCCGGGGCGCCGGCAAGAGCTCGGGTAGAACGGCTGACAAGGCGATCATTCCGGCCGTCTCCGATAAGCCGCTGCCAGTGTACTTCGTGAAGGATGCCGACTTGAAGGAACAGATGGTTCAAGGTCAGCCAAATCCGCTGAAGAACACGACATACATCGTTGACGCAGACGTGCAGATAGTCGAGGGCGAAGCTAAGGGTTATCGGATCACTCACGTTCATCAGGTGATCGACGGCGACGACTGATGCTTGCCATTTGCAGTTTGATCAGGGGGACCGATCCCTTATGAAAATATTGAGGGACATAGCATTGATTTTGCTCTCATTGTCGGCGCTCTGGCCAACAACCGCTAGATCTGAGGAAGACCTCGACAGCGGCAACTTTATGCTGCCTCATTGCCGGCGCTCTCTCGGTAGCGACCATAGTCCTAGCGTGTGGGAAGGTGTATGCAGCGGCTCCATCTCAACACTGCTATTTTGGGGGCGAAGTTTGCCAGATCAGGTACGGTTCTGCTACCCGAACAACGCTACACGAAATCAAGCGACGCGGATCGCCGTGCGCTACATGGAAATACATCCCGAAACTTTAAATGAAGACTACCGCAGCTTAGCGGCGATTGCGCTTCATGAGGCTTGGCCATGCCCTGCGACCACACGCTGATGAGGCTGCACGGCGTACTGTTAGCGGAAGACTGTTTCCGTCTCCTCCGATTAAGGCATTGGAGGCAATAATGGCCAAACTGACCGGCAGTCACCACGGTGACGCCGCGAACGACCTGGTCGGCTTTTATCAGGCAAAGGCAAACGAATTGGAAGAGCTCGGCCAGTATTACATGGCTGCGGTCGCGCTCGCGTTCGCGCTCGAGACCGCCATTCTCGCCTATTTGCTGAATGAGTTCGGCGAAGACAATGGAGGGGAGCTCAAGATACCGGCCACGGTCAACATGTCGGAACTGATCGGGGCCGCCAATGAAATCGATGTCTTGAGCGCTCCCATCGATATCCCGTCGTTCGTCGGAGGGGATAATGATGTGGATCCTCCAAAACATGTTGCGAAGGATGTTGTCGACAAGATCAGGCAGTTTCGCAATCGAATCCATCCAGCCCGTGCTCTTGCCGATTCGTTTGATCCACGAGCATTTGCAGCCGCGCAACTCACGGAAATTCGAGAGATGTACGAGTCGGTGTTGCACAGCCTGATGTACCACCTATAGGGAAACTTCCCCCCGTCTTCCGCGCGCGACGTCATCTGATCGCCAGGGCGGCGCTGCGCGGGATGTTTCGTCCGAGTGTCGGGGGGACTTGGCGCCTTGGGCATCGTCAGCCTGCCATCGGGCAGGGCAGCGCGTCAGCTGTTCACGATGTGAAGCTCGACCCGCCGGTTCTTAGCTCGGCCCGCCTCATCCGTGTTCGGCGAAAGGGGCTGCGTCTTGCCGAAACCCTGCGTCCGGATCTTGGAGCGTTCGAGATATTTGCGCGTGACGAACCAATCGGCGGCCGCCTTGGCGCGTGCTTCCGACAGGCGCTGGTTGTAGTCTGCCGAGCCTGTCGCGTCGGTGTGCCCGTTGATGAGGACATATCTCAGGCGCGGACCGGTTCTCGCCTTGATGTCCGCTGCGGCCTTCTCCAGCGCCGCGTTGGCCTCCGGCTTGATGTTCGCTTTGTCGGTATCGAACAACACGTCGCCGCTGATCCTGATCAGCGAGTCATCATTGGCGGTGACTCGCACGGGACCGGGATCGGGCGTGATGATGTCGAAGCCGTTATCGATCCAGCGGCCGGGCCCTGGATCTGTCATGACCACCCGCCACTTAACCTTTTCAGTGATCGGCTCGGGCTTGTCGAGCAGCTTGTCCAGCAGCGTATACAGGGCCCACATCCAAGGCCTCGCGTTCTCGATCGAGAATGCCTGTCCGGCGCCCATGATGTTGCCCGCGAGTGCCGCGTTCGTTGAGCCATAGCAGACCAGCGCGTTCGTGCCGCCCGCGAGCGGGCTTCCCGCGGGCAGATAGCGGTCGACATTTGCCGCGTTGAGATTCGCGGCGACCTGGCAGATCGGCGCCTTCGTCAGCACACCGATGTGGTCGAGCCCGATGGCATGGCCGATCTCGTGAGCAATGACGGGATGGCTTGCCGGCATGCCGGGGGCGTGGCCGAGAGGGAACGCCCATGGGATCGCGTCGAACGAGTCGTAAAGAAACGCGTGGGAGCGAAATACTCCGGGACCGGGCGCCCTGCCGGTTGCAGTGATGAAGGCGGCGTTGAGGTTGGTGACCTCGATGGTCCTGTGGGCACCGCTTGCGGGCGAGAAGTCGACCTCCAGTGTACACAGCAGGTTCGGCCGAAAGATCTTGTTCGGAAACTTGTTGAAGAACGGATCCTTTTGATAGACTTCGTCGAGCCCCGAAAAGGAGGGCGGCGGAACGAGCCAGAACCTGTTATTCCATAGGTTGGCCTGCGTCGACGCGCTGTTGACGAACGCAGACCACTGGGCGTCGGTCCACGGCGTCGTGAGGAACGGCTTCTTGTCGGCGTCCAGCTGGACCGGCAGAAATCCCTTCGCCTGTTTCAGGCTGATCTTGAGCTTGATCGTGAGCTTGACGTGTTTGAAACCGCCAGTCGGCTGGTAGAGGAAGGTGTCGAACGCGGCCGGAACGCTGCCCCCGGTCCTGGAATTTGAGCTGAAGGCCGCGCCGACGAGTGGGACAGGGTTGTAGGACGTTGCCACGGGCTCCTCCCAACAGACGTTTCGACCGCAGGATGCACCTCTTGGTCGCGGCGAAGCGCGACGGCGTTCAATGGACCCGGCGCGGATCTGTAAGCTGCACGCCTTCGCGGCTGCGGCCGCGATGCGATTTCGGCGTTCCGGCGAATGCGCGATCGACCAGTCCATGCGACCGACAGTATTATCAAAGCGCTCTGATCGCTCTATCGTGCCGGCCGCTCCAAGGACTGAATCAAGGTCAAGAACCACGCCCACCCGGCCATGGACCGGGAGCTCTAGCGCTCGCCCGGCCACCAGATCGAGGGCGGATCGGATGCCGAGATCTTTGTGCTGCGAAGACAGACGAGCGCGCTGCGCTTGTAAGGGTAGCCTCGCAGCTGCGAGCAATCTTTGCAGCGCATGTAGCGCTCCAGCTCATGGACAGGCGTTGTCTTCGGTCGGCGGACGATGTCGAGCGCAACGGTCTGGTTGGTATCGCAGGCCAGGCGGTCGGCTTCCTTCCGCGCCTGCGCAGCCCGCTCGGCTGCCATCCGGATCTCGGTGCCGTACAGCCTCTCGCGCGATTTCGTGCCCATGCGCCTATTGATTCCCGACCAGAGCGCGGATGGGAAGCCGCTATTTCTGGGGATCGGAACCGGACGATGACACAAGCGCATCGGCAGAGATTGCTCCGGCGGTTTCCGTCAGCCTGACATAGGTCCCGCTTTCGTGCAGCCAGAGCCAGCCGCGCGCGATCGCCAGATCAAGCCCGGCCTTGTATTCCGCCGGCGTCGCATTGAAGTCGGTTAGCATGGGCCAGTTGATCTTCTCGATGAAGATGCGGCCGTCCTGGACCGGCTTGATGCCGACGGCGATCTCGGCCAGCTTGCGGGCGGCCGCTTCCGGATCAGCAAAGGGGCGAGGGGAGACGAATTTCATGGTCTCCGCGTTCAGGTGCTCGCAAGCGGTGAACCTTGGGCTCCCCGGAAGGACGCGCAGCAAGGAATACAGCTCCAACAGGACTACAGCAGATAGCGAGTCCTCTGCAGACGGATGGCAGTTCAACAAAAAAAGCCCGCGTTTAAGAACGCGGGCTCGATTCGGTGAACTGAGACCTTAGTTGAGGGTTATCCGCCGCCAAGGGAGCCGCGACGGATTAATGCCGCTAAGCCAATTCACAATGTCACGTCGGCCGTAGGTGTGGTGCTGACGCCCACCCATAAGCACGACCGGGCGGCCGAGCTCAACCATCCATGCACTTACGAGGTTCTCGCGCTCGCTCGGGTTGTTTATTACGTGGTCTTGAACAGCGACCACACCGAACTCAATTCCTTGCTCGCGCACAAGTGCTACTTCCCAAGTCGCCATGAGAGCCTCCTAGCGGCCGGTGCGGTGCTTGGTGGGATCCACCAAGACATAGCCCATGCCGCCGGTAGGCGTCGGGGGTAGAGGTTCTCCACGGGTAACCGTGCGCTCCTCGCCCGTGCGGCCGCCACGAGGCCCTACCTGCTCGTACTGCCCCGAGCGGGGGGCCTCTTCACCTGGTTTATAAATTTTAGCCATATGGCTCTCCTTCAATGAGAGCCGGGTTGACCGCAGGCAACGATCTTATTCATTATCAGATCGCCTTGACAGGCCTGTCCCACGCCGGCTCTCGGCCATGGGGCGGTTTCAGAGCCGTCGGGTCTGATCACCCGACGGCTCTTCATTTTAGGTTAGATTTATCCGCAAGCGACCTTCTGTTGATCTTCATCCGTTAGACCTAGAGCTCGACGAACGTAATCGGGATCCTTGTCAATCAAGGTAAGAAGTACCCGAGCGGACATCTCTGGAATGCGGCTGCCTTGTTCCCAATGACGAACAGCCGCCAAGCTAAATCCGAACTGCAACGAAAACTCTTGTTGAGTCAGCGAGAGCTTTTTCCGGATGTTTCTGACATCAACACTATCCTCAATATGGATAGTGCGCTCACGGACCTGAGTTTCACCTCTCGCGTGAGCTACAGCCTGTTCAAGGCCTTTGATGATTTTGCGGCCAGACATAATAAAATCCTCTTCGTAGTTCGATAGAACCTGATCTCTCCTCTAGGCTCTTTTGACAACCCTGATGCGCTTAGCGAGCGCCGCGTTGACCAGCATATCGACCATCTTGCTCATCTCTTTTTTCTCCCGTTCCGTGATGTTCAACTTTTCGCCCTTTGCGTAGACGGCCAGGAGGTACACCGGGACATTCAAATCCCTGAAATAGTAGATGACCCGAGCGCCGCCTCGCTTGCCTTGACCTTTCGCTCGCCAGCGAAGCTTACGAACACCCCCGGTGCCAGGGATCAACTCACCAGCATCCGGATGTGCAGCCAGAAAAAGAACCAAATCGTCATACTCTTCGTCAGTGAAAATATTTTTTGAATCATCAATAAAATCAGTCATTTCGGCGATTGTAATGTAGTAGGAACCCGCATTGAACATTGCTTTTTCTCCAAATTGATGACGCCCCTTGATTTGCAAACTACGCCATTGGAGCACTAAAGTCAACAAAATAATGCGCCATTGGCGCACTTTGTTCCCGGCAGGATTCACTGTCGCCTCTCTTTGAGAACTCCTCCGTTCGGGGGCGGCAACTAAGATGTTGAAATAACTAAAGAAATTCGGCGAAATTCAGAGCGGGATTTTGATCGCGCGAGGCGCGCGTTGTCTTACGGCAGTCTCGATTATCAACGGCAGCGGCAATTTCAGCTCGCGTGCAGGGTACCTAACCAAGCTATTTGGGCCGAAGTGATGTTGATCAGCGTCGGTGATAGCGACTAGGCGGAGAGGGCGCATATCAAATCCGCCGCCGCAAGCCGGGCACTTCATGAACCGCTCGGATTCTACCTTTCGGGCTTTCTGCGCTTCGCGCCGCAGATCTAGGCGATATCGTCGATATCGACGCGGAGCGCGGCCGCGATCTTCTTGAACGTGTCGATTGCTCCTTCGCGACTGCCAGTTTCCAGTTGCGAAATGTACCGCGCGGCGAGGCCGGTTTTCTCGGCCAATTCCTTGCCGGTCATGCCGCGATACTCGCGCCACACGCGAATCTTGTTCTCGCCGTCGATGATCCGGTCCGCAATTTCAGCAGGGATCAACTCCTCCTCACCCGTCGCGAGGCGGCGCTTGATCTCGTCGACGTCGCGCGCATCAGTCATCGGTCAGGCCGCCGACAGTGTCGGGATCTTGGCTATCTCGTTGGCCAGTTCACGTTCTGCGGCATGCAGATCGTACTTGCGCTGCATGTTCAGCCACACCTCGGGGCCGTTGCCGAGAAGCTTGCCGATCCTGAGCGCCATAGCAGGCGTCACCGGCTGCTTTTCGGCAAGGATGTCATAAAGCGTTTGCCGGGACACGCCGAGCAGCGCCGCGATCTCGGTCTTCGGTTTGTCAAGAGCGGGAAGCACGTCCTCGCGCAAGATTGCGCCGGGATGCGCCGGGGCGATACCTTTCAGAAGCGGGTTGATCATCAGTGATAATCCTCCAAATCGAGATCGATCGCGTCTTCGCCTAACCATCCGAAGGTGACGCGATAGTTGCCGGTCACCCACACTGAAAACCGGCCCTTATCCTTGCCCTTCAGGGTGTGGAATTTGAAGCCGGGAATGTTCAATTGTTCTGGCGTGGTTGCCGCGTCGAGCAGCGCGAGAATGCGCGCGACGCGATCCGAGTTTTGCACCGGAAGTTTCGAAGCGTCGCCCTTTGCGGCGAAGTTGCGGAGGGCTTTGCTTCGGAACGACCTGATCATGCCGTCGATGTAAGGCATTGCCTGACACATGTCAAGCGATACCTTACATGTATTCGTGGGACATTTCAGCCCTTCAATCCGAAATGCCGCTCTTGCGCTTCCTGCC
>NZ_CAFK01000126.1 GCF_000239815.1 Bradyrhizobium sp. STM 3843
GCCTCGGCACCCGAAATGATTTCGATCAGCTCCTTGGTGATCATGGCCTGACGGGTCCGGTTGTAGACCAGCGTCTGCTTGCGGATCATCTCGCCGGCGTTGCGCGTCGCGTTGTCCATCGCCGTCATCTGCGCGCCATAGAACGAGGCGTTGTTCTCCAGGAGCGCGCGGAAGATCTGCACGGCGACGTTGCGCGGCAGCAGACGCGAAAGGATCTCGTCCTCTTCCGGCTCATATTCGTAAGGCGCGATCGGCGCGGCATTGGCGGGTCGCTCTTCGAGCTCGAGCGGGATGATCTGCTGGGCGGTCGGCAGCTGCGCGATCACCGATTTGAAGCGCGAATAGAACAGCGTGCAGACGTCGAACTCACCGGCCTCGAACCGCGCGATCACCTGCTTGGCGATGCCCTCGGCGTTGACAAAGCCGAGCTGGCGCACCGCGCGCAGGTCGACATGCTCGATGATCTGCTTCTCGAACTGGCGGCGGAGCTGCTCATAGCCCTTGCGGCCGACGCAGAAGAATTTGACTTCCTTGCCCTCGTTCATCAACGCCAGCGCGCGCTCACGCGCCAGACGCACGATCGAGGAATTGAACGCGCCGGACAGGCCGCGCTCGCCGGTGCAGACCAGGAGCAGATGCACCCGATCGGCGCCGGTGCCCGCCAGCAGCTTCGGCGCGGTGCTCGATCCCGCCGCAGCGCTGGCGATATTCGAAATCACCGCGTCCATCTTTTCGGCATAGGGACGCGCCGCTTCGGCCGCCATCTGCGCCCGGCGCAGCTTCGAAGCCGCAACCATCTGCATGGCCTTGGTGATCTTCTGCGTCGCCTTGGTCGAGGCGATGCGGACCCGCATATCTTTCAGTGACGCCATTGTTCGTCCAGCTCACCCCGTGATCTGCCCTAGGACTTCGACCACTCGCCTCATTTCGTCATGCCCGGCCTTGTGCCGGGCATCCATGTCTTGCGTTCCGCCCACGTCGAAGACGTGAATGGCCTGAACAAGTCCGGCCATGACGGCATCGTCTTATGCGAAGTTCTTCGCGTAAGCCTCGACGACGGCCTTCAGCTTGGATGCGCTGTCGTCCGACAGGTCGCGGCTGTCGCGAATGGCGTTGAGCAGGTCGGTATGCTTGCCGCGCAGTGTCGACAGCAGTCCCTGCTCGAACGCACCGACCTTGTTGACCGGCAGCGCGTCGAGATAGCCGTTGGTGCCGGCCCAGATCACGCAGACCTGCTCTTCCATCTTCAGCGGCGAGAACTGCGGTTGCTTCAACAGCTCGGTCAGGCGCGAACCGCGGTTCAGCAGGCGTTGGGTCGCGGCATCGAGGTCGGAGCCGAACTGCGCAAAGGCCGCCATTTCGCGGTACTGCGCGAGCTCACCCTTGATCTTGCCGGCGACCTTCTTCATCGCCTTGGTCTGCGCGGCCGAGCCGACGCGCGACACCGACAGACCGACGTTCACGGCGGGACGGATGCCCTGGAAGAACAGATCGGTCTCCAGGAAGATCTGGCCGTCGGTGATCGAGATGACGTTGGTCGGGATGTAGGCCGACACGTCGTTGGCCTGGGTCTCGATGACCGGCAGCGCCGTCAGCGAGCCCGCACCCTGGCTGTCGTTCAGCTTGGCGGCGCGCTCGAGCAGGCGCGAGTGCAGATAGAAGACGTCGCCCGGATAGGCTTCGCGGCCGGGCGGACGGCGCAGCAACAGCGACATCTGGCGATAGGCGACGGCCTGCTTCGACAGGTCGTCATAGATGATGACGGCGTGCATGCCGTTGTCGCGGAAGTACTCGCCCATGGTGCAGCCGGTGAACGGCGCGAGATACTGCATCGGTGCCGGGTCGGAGGCGGTCGCGGCGACCACGACCGAATACTCCAGCGCGCCCTGCTCCTCGAGCACCTTCACGAACTGCGCAACCGTCGAGCGCTTCTGACCGACCGCCACGTAGACGCAGTACAGCTTGATCTTCTCGTCGTTCTGCGCGTTCAACGGCTTCTGGTTCAGGATGGTGTCGAGCGCGATCGCGGTCTTGCCGGTCTGACGGTCGCCGATGATCAGCTCGCGCTGACCGCGGCCGATCGGGATCAGCGCGTCGATCGCCTTCAGGCCAGTGGCCATCGGCTCATGCACCGACTTGCGCGGAATAATGCCGGGAGCCTTGACGTCAACCCGGCGGCGCTCGGCGCCCACAATCGGACCCTTGCCGTCGATCGGATTGCCGAGCGCGTCGACGACGCGGCCGAGCAGACCCTTGCCGACCGGTGCGTCGACGATGGCGCGGGTGCGCTTGACGGTCTGGCCTTCCTTGATCTCACGGTCGGCGCCGAAGATCACGATGCCGACATTGTCGGTTTCGAGGTTCAGCGCCATGCCGCGGGTGCCGTTCTCGAACTCGACCATCTCGCCGGCCTGGACGTTGTCGAGGCCGTAGACGCGGGCGATGCCGTCACCGACGGACAACACCTGGCCGACTTCGGAGACCTCGGCTTCCTGCCCGAAATTCTTGATCTGGTTCTTGAGGATCGCGGAAATTTCCGCGGCGCGGATGTCCATCAGCCTGCCTCTTTCATCGCGTGCTTAATCGAATTGAGTTTGGTGCGAAGCGAGCTATCGACCATGCGGCTGCCGAGCTTGACGACGAGACCGCCGATGATCGCTGGATCGACCTTCACATTGAGCGCAACGTCCTTGCCGGTCACCGTCTTCAGGGCGGCCTTCAGGGCGTCGAGATTCTTTTCGGAGAGCGGCTCGGCCACCGTCACATCGGCACTGGCCTCGCCCTTGAACTTGGCCACCAGCGCGTTGAAGGCGCGGATCACGTCGGCCACCGCGAACAGCCGGCGGTTGGCGGTCAGCACCTTCAGAAAATTGGCGGCAATGCCGGAGATGCCGGCGCTCTCGAGCACCGCGGTCAGCGCCTTGAGCTGAACATCGGCGGCGAAGACCGGGCTGCGCACCAGGCGCTTCAACTCGGCGCTTTCGGTCAGAAGCGCGTCAAACTGATCGAGATCAGCCTTGACCGCGTCGATCGACTTCTCGTCGCGGGCCAACTCAAACAGGGCCGTCGCATAACGACCGGATACACCTGATACGGATGGATCTTCAGCAGCCACAGACGTGCTCTTTTTATTATGTCAAATCCGCAAGGAAAAAACCGGCGCCACGATGCAGCGCAAACCGATTAAGCCCTTGGAATTCAAGCCGGACTTTGATTTTCGATCGCCGCGGGAGCGGCTCGATCACGAAAAGCGGCGCTTTGCTAACATAGCGTAAGCGCAGCCGCAACAAGACGGGGCCCGCAATCGGCGCCTGATTGTCGCGGTGCGGCCGGCCTGCACCGATCTCCCGACGCCGAGCCGTTCGCAGTCACCGGAACACCATACCGCATATTGCGAGCTGGTCGGGGCCGGGTTCCCCGCGCTGCATGCATGGCCGTTATGAAGGAATCCCCTTGACCTGCGTTTTTCGGGCCGCACGCCGCCTCCCGCGCGTTACAGCCGCAATATTTGCTGAAAACTTACGAGAAATGACAAAGACTTATCTAGACAGTATTCGAAAGTATTGAACTGGTTAAATTTCAGTTAACGTGCAATATTACGGAATTTTCTTGGATCAGCTTCTGGCATCACGGAATATTTCTCGCACGGACGCTCAAAATCTACTGCCCCATTCGTGACGCATTTCGCCACCAAACGGCGCCCGCTCAAAAGTCACGGGGGTCCACTGGCCACAGAACGTGGCAATACTGCCTTGAGGGAACCATTATAGATGCTGAAACTGAACAACCTGCCGGTCGCCAAGATCGCCGGCTCGCGGACCGCGCTGGCCGTTGCCGTCGCCCTGATCGTCGGTGGCACCGCCACCGAGGCGTCGGCCCGGGCGAGGCATCACCATCATCGCTATCATCACCACCACGCCGCCCGGCACATGGGCGAGGCGGCCTCCGAGCAGGCTTCGAACGGCTGGTCCTCGAACGGCTGGTCGAACGGATCCTGGATGAACGCCAATGCCTCGTTCGGGTCGAGCTCGGGCGGCGGCCGGACCTTCTCCGGCATGGCGTCCTATTACGGCAGCGAGTCCGGCAGCCGCACCGCTTCCGGCCAGCGCATGAACTCCAACGCCATGACTTGCGCGCACCGCTCGCTGCCGTTCGGCACCAAGCTGCGCGTCACCCATGGCGGCCAAAGCGTCATCGTCACCGTCAATGATCGTGGGCCGTTCATCCGCGGCAGGGTGCTCGATCTCTCGACCGGCGCCGCCCGCGCGATCGGTCTGACCCGTGCCGGCGTCGGCCGCGTCACCGCCGAAGTGGTGTCGTAGCCGCGAGGCCCATGCGCCCCCTCGCGTGCTGTGAGGGGCGCAACATCCCCCTTTTCGTCATTCCGGGCTGGTGCGTTAGCACCAGATCCGGAATGACGACGCGGAGCGTCCTCACAAAAAGCTCTGCGGGTCGACGTCGACCTCGAGCTTGAGATTGCCCTTCGGCTTCGGCGCATGCGCCAGCCAGTGGCGCAGATAATCCGACAGATCGAAATTGCGCGCGGATTTCAAAAGCAGCCTGAAACGATAGCGGCCCTTGATGACCGCCAGTGGCGCTTCCGCCGGTCCCAGCAAGGTCACGCCTTCCTCGCGCGGTGCGGTGGCCGCGAGCTTGCGCGCAAACCCCTCGGCCGTGGGCCGGTCGCCTGCAGAAATGATCAGGCTCGCCAGCCGCCCGAACGGCGGGTACGACGTGCGCTCGCGCGCCTCGATCTCGCTGGCATAGAACGCGTCGCGGTCGCACGCGATCAGCGCCTTCATCACGGGATGCTCCGGCTGATGCGTCTGCAGATAGCCGACCCCGCGCCCCTGGTCGCGGCCAGCACGCCCGATCACCTGGTTCAGCAGCTGCCAGGTGCGCTCGGCGGCGCGCGGATCGCCATTGCCCAGGCCCAGATCGGCATCGACCACGCCGACCAGATTGAGCCTCGGGAAGTGGTGTCCCTTGGCGACGAGCTGGGTGCCGATGATGATGTCGACGCGACCTTCGGCGATCTCGGTCAACTCGGCGCGCATGGTCTCGATCGAGGTGATGAGATCGCTCGACAGCACCATGCTGCGCGCGTCCGGGAACAGCGCCGCCGCCTCCTCCTGCAGCCGCTCCACGCCGGGACCGACCGCGACCAGTGACTGCTCCGCCGCGCAGTGGGGGCAGGTCGGCGGCCGCGGCATCGAGAAGCCGCAATGATGGCAGACCAGGCGCTGACGGAAGCGGTGATCGACCAGCCAGGCGTCGCAGATGGTACAGGCGAAGCGATGACCGCAAGCGCGACACAGAGTGAGCGGCGCATAGCCGCGCCGGTTCAGGAACAAGAGCGCCTGCTCGCGACGCTCGATCGCGGTGCGGATCTCACCGGCAAGGCGCGGCGAGATGAAGCGGCCGCGTGGCGGCGGCTCGCGGCGGAGATCGATGGCCTCGATGTGCGGCATGTGCTGGCCGCCGAAGCGCGAGGGCAGCGCGACGCGCTGGTAGCGGCCTTTGCGCACATTGACCTCGGTCTCGACCGAGGGCGTGGCCGAGGCCAGCACCACCGGGATCTTGGCGATGTGGCCGCGCACCACGGCCATGTCACGGGCGTGGTAGTGCGCGCCGTCATCCTGCTTGTAGGCCTGGTCGTGCTCCTCATCGACCACGATGAGCCCGAGATTCGCATAGGGCAGGAACAGCGCGGAGCGCGCGCCGACCACGACGGGCGCTTCGCCGGCGGCGATCGCCGCCCAGTTGCGCTGGCGGGTGCGGGGCGTCAGCTCGGAATGCCATTCCAGCGGCCGCACGCCGAAGCGGCGCGAGAAGCGGTCGAGAAACTGACCGGTGAGCGCGATCTCCGGCATCAGGATCAGCGATTGTTTGCCGCGGCGGACGGTCTCGGCGACCGCCTCGAAATACACTTCCGTCTTGCCGGAGCCGGTGACGCCGTCGAGCAGCGCGACATGGAAGGTGCCGTTGGCGGCGAGCGCGCGCATTGCATCGACGGCGGCGCGCTGCTCGCGAAAGAACTCCGGCTGCGCGAAGGACGGATCGGGCGGTGGCGGCGGCAGAGCGCGCGGCATCGCTTCGACGCTCAGCGTGCCCTCGTCGACGAGCCCGTCGATCACACCGGTGGAGACGCCAGCTTCGCGCGCCAGGTCCGACTTGCCGTGCAACAGCCGGTCCGACAGGATCTCGATCACCCGCCGCCGTGCCGGCGTCAGCCGTTTCGGCGGCTCGCCCACCAGCCGCACGCCGAGCCGGATGCGCTCCGGCCCGAGATGCTCGCCCATGCGCAGGCACATCCGCAGCACCATGCCGCGGGCAGAGAGCGTGTAATTGGCGACCCAGTCGACCAGCGCCCGCAACTCGTCCTTGAGCGGCGGCACGTCGAGCTTTTCAGAAACATCCTTCAGCCGGTTGTGCAGGCGCGGGTCCGGATTGGCGTTGTCGGCCCAGACCACCGCCAGCACCTCGCGCGGCCCCAAGGGCACGCCGACGACGTCGCCCGGTTTCAGCTCCATGCCGCGCGGCACGCGGTAGGAATAGGTGTGGTCGAGCGCGACCGGCACCAGCACATCGACCACGCCGGTCGAGGCGGCCGCGCCTGAATGGGAGTTGGTCACGCGGTCCATGTTTAGGATCGGTTTGCCTGGGGAATTGACGCTAGCGCGGCCGCGCGAGGTTAGCGAATGGTAAACGAAGGCAATGCGATATAGTTAGATCATCCGCGCTGTCCAGAACACCATGGCCAAAGCAGAGAACCAGGTAGAGAAGACGACCGCAAAAGCCCCCGAAGCGCTCGACCTCGTCTGCGCCGACGACAGCGTCTCGCGGGCAATGGCGCAGTGGCTTCAGCACCTGCAGAGCGAGCGGCGGCTGTCGCCGAAGACGGTCGAAGCCTATGCGCGCGACTTGCGGCAATGTTTGCAGTTCCTCTGCGAGCACTGGGGCGAGCGCGTCACGCTGGCACGATTCGCCGCGCTGGAGGCCGCCGATATCCGCGCCTTCCTGGCCATGCGCCGCGCCGGAGACATCGCTGGCCGCTCGCTGATGCGCGCGCTCGCGGGCCTGCGCTCGTTCGGCCGTTTCCTGGAACGCGAGGGCAAGGGCAGGGTCGGGGCTTTCGCGGCGATCCGCGCACCGAAGATTGCCAAAAGCCTGCCCAAGCCGCTGCCGATGGATGCGGCCAAGCGCGTCACAGACGCCGACGAGCGCGCTGGCGAAACCCGCGAGACCTGGGTGCTGGCGCGCGACGCCGCCGTGCTGGCGCTGCTCTACGGCTCGGGCCTGCGCATCTCCGAGGCGCTCGGCCTGAAACGGCGCGAGGTGCCGCGGCCGGGCGAAGGCGACGTGCTGATCGTGACCGGCAAGGGCAACAAGACCCGAATGGTGCCGGTGCTGCAGAACGTGCTGCAGCTGATCGACGAATATGCCGCGCTGTGCCCCTACCCGCTGCCTGCGGAGGGGCCGATGTTCATCGGCGCCAAGGGCGGGCCACTCAGTCCCCGTATCATCCAGCTCGCAATGGAGCGGCTGCGCGGCGCGCTCGGGCTGCCCGACAGCGCCACGCCGCACGCGCTGCGCCATTCGTTTGCGACGCACTTGCTGTCGCGCGGCGGCGATCTGCGCGCGATCCAGGAGCTGCTCGGCCACGCCTCGCTGTCGACGACGCAAATCTATACCGGCATCGATGCTGAACGGCTGCTCGAAGTGTATGCCTCAGCGCACCCGCGGCGCTGAGCCGGCGCAGACACGTTTCCGTCACATCGTTGCTCTTGCGCTGACCCTGCCGTTCCGGCAATCGTGCCGGCTATGGACTTGGAGGGGAACAGATGAGCGCACATGAAAGCATGGAGCACGCCGAACACGCCGAGCACGCCTCGGGCGAAAACCGGAAGATCGCACTGCTGATCGCCGTGATCGCACTGTTCCTGGCGCTGTCGGAAACCCTCGGCAAGGGCGCACAGACCGAAGCTATCAGCAAGAATGTCGAAGCCTCCAACCTCTGGGCGTTCTTCCAGGCCAAGACGATCCGACGCACTGTGGTGCAGACGGCAGCCGAACAGGGCAAGCTCAATTTGCCGGCGCTGCCCGACGACGCCACCAGGGCGGCGCTGCAGAAGCAGATCGACGACTGGCAGAAGAACGCCGCGCGCTACCGGTCGGAGCCGGAGACCGGCGAAGGCAGCGAGCAGCTCTCCGAGCGCGCCAGGCATGCCGAGGAGGAGCGCGACCTCGCCACGGCCAAGTACCATCACTATGAGTTGGCGTCAGGCGCCTTCCAGATCGCGATCGTGCTGGCATCGGCGACCATCATCACCGGGATGCTGGCGCTGGCCTGGGTTTCGGGTGCGTTGATGCTGGTCGGCATCGCCATGACTGCGCTCGGCCTGTTCGAGCCGCACCTGCTGCCTCTGCATTGATGCGGCGCGCAAGGCTGCACGCGTAACCACCTGCCCTCTCCTGGATGAGGGCAGGTGACGTCACCGTGCTTCCTGCACGCTCTTGCGGAAGCGCAGGATCAGCCGCCAGAACCGTGACGACCAGCGATCGCCATTGCCGCGCACGACGTCCAGGACACGCTGCTTGACCGGCTCGACCAGTTCAGAGGCCCTGGCGCGCAGCGAGAGCACGGCCTGATAGAGCCGCGCGAACCACGCCATCTGCAACAATTTGGGCCGCGTCACGTCGAACACGAAGGCGGTGACGCCGAGACCAACGAACTTCGCGAACAGGACCGTGGCGGCTCCGCCCATGAAGTGATGATGCGTGAGCAGCCAAAGCGCAACCAGCTTCAGCGGAAACAGCAGGACCGGCGGCACCACGAAAACCACCAGCGTCAGCGGCGGCGAGAGCGTGTCGATCTGCGCCGCAAGCCAGTGCTTGAGCGCGCGCAGCGGAATCGCCGCGACCACACGCGCCACGATCGGCTCGAGATGATCCCATAGCCAGGCTTCGATCAGGAAGATGATCGCAAGCAGGACCCAGAACGGCTGAAGCAAGCGGCGCAGCATGGCACTCCATCTCCGCCCGCGAGCCGCGCCCGATGCGGTCAAATGACGCAGCATCGCGCTTGGCTGTCTGTCAGCATGATCGTTCGACGCGCATTGGAACGATGATGCCTGCGGACGTCGATCACATATGGATGGCACGCTTGCCGACCGCAAGCGCCGCCTCCTTGATGGCTTCGGAGCGGGTCGGGTGCGCGTGACAGGTGCGCGCCAGATCCTCGGCCGAACCACCGAATTCCATCAATACGGCCGCTTCGTGAATCATCTCGCCGGCCTCGCGGCCGATGATATGCACGCCGAGCACGCGATCGGTTTTTGCATCTGCGAGGATCTTGACGAAGCCATCGGTGGTCTGGTTGACCTTCGAACGGCCATTCGCGGTAAACGGAAACTTACCGACGGTATAGGCGGCGCCCGCCTGCTTCAGTTCCTCCTCGGTCTTGCCGACAGAGGAAACCTCCGGTGTGGTGTAGACGACGCCAGGTATCACGTCGTAGTTCACATGCCCAGCCTGGCCGGCGAGAATCTCCGCCACCGCCACGCCTTCATCCTCGGCCTTGTGCGCGAGCATCGGACCGGCGACGACGTCACCGATCGCGTAGACGCCCGGCACGTTGGTCGCGAAATGGTGATCGATCTGCACCCGGCCGCGATTGTCGAGGATGACACCGGCCTCCTGCAGGCCCAGTCCTTCCGTATAGGGCACGCGGCCGATCGCGATCAGCACGACATCGGCCTCGATCGTCTCGGGACTGCCGCCGGCGGCCGGCTCAATGGTCGCGGCGAGCTTCGCAGCCGAGGTGTTCACACCGGTCACCTTGGCGCCGAGCTTGAATGCAAAGCCCTGCTTTTCCAGGATGCGCTGAAACTGCTTGGCGATCTCGCCATCCATCCCCGGGAGAATACGGTCGAGGAATTCGACGACCGTGACCTGCGTGCCGAGGCGGCGCCACACCGAGCCAAGCTCGAGACCGATCACGCCGGCGCCGACCACGAGCAGCTTCGAAGGCACCTTCTCCAGCGACAGCGCGCCGGTGGACGAGACGACGCGCTTCTCGTCGATCTCGATGCCCTTCAACTGCGCGACGTCGGAGCCGGTGGCGATCACGATGTTCTTGGTCTCGACCATCTGGCTCGCGCCGCCCTGGCCCGTGACCTGAACCTTGCCGGTGCCGAGAATCTTGCCCTTGCCGTTCAGCACATCGATCTTGTTCTTCTTCATCAGGAACTCGACGCCCTTGACGTTGCCGTCGATGCCTTGCTGCTTGAAGTTCATCATCGAGGGCAGATCGAGCTTGGGTGCGGGAACGCTGACGCCCATCTTGGCGAAGGAATGTCCGGCCTCTTCAAACATCTCCGAGGCATGTAGCAGCGCCTTCGAGGGCATGCAGCCGACATTGAGACAGGTGCCGCCGAGCGTGGCGTTCTTCTCAACGACGGCTACCTTCATGCCGAGCTGCGCCGCGCGGATCGCGCAGACGTAACCTCCGGGCCCAGTGCCGATAACAACGAGATCGTAAGTAGCCATGATGCTAGTTTTCCGTGGGAATTTAGTCTGAGGAGGGCGACGGTCGGCGTCAGCGTCCGCCGGACACGTCGAGAATGGCTGAAGTGACGTAGGACGCCTCGTCCGACAACAGCCAGACGATGGCATTGGCGATTTCTTCGGCGGTGCCGACGCGCTTCATCGGCACCATCGGCGCCAGCCGATGCGCGCGATCAGGCTCGCCGCCGGAGGCATGGATTTCAGTATCGATCAGGCCGGGCCGAATGGCGGCAACGCGAATGCCTTCGCCGGCGACCTCATGTCCGAGGCCGACCGTGAACGAGTCGATCGCTCCCTTGGAGGCGGCATAGTCGACGTAAGTATTGGGCGAGCCGAGCCGCGCGGCGACGGAGGACAGATTGACGATCACGCCACCCTTGCCGCCATGCCGGGTCGACATCCGCTTCACCGCTTCGCGGGCGCAGAGAATGCTGCCGGTCACGTTGATCGCCATCAGCCGCTCGATACGCTCGGCGCTCATCTCGTCGACCCGCGAGGTCGGTCCGACGATGCCGGCATTGTTGATGAGCGCCCCGAGCGGACCGAATGCGTCGGCCGCCTTGAACAGAGCGAGGATGTCGCGCTCATGGCCGACATCGCATTTCACCGCGATGGCCTTGCCGTTCTTCGCCTCGATCGCCGCGACCGTGCTCTTGGCCGCGGCCTCGTTGCTGGCATAGCCGACCACGACCTTGAAGCCGCGCGCGGCCACGGCAAGCGCGGTGGCGCGGCCAATGCCGCGACTACCGCCGGTGATGACTGCAACTCGATCGGTCATGAGTGCCCCCATTAGCCTTGAGGCGCGCTTTGGGCGCGCCTCACATGATCAGTACTCCGGCCTCAGAGATCCAGCACCAGCCGCGCCGGATCCTCCAGGCTCTCCTTGACGCGCACCAGGAAGGTCACCGCCTCCTTGCCGTCGATGACGCGGTGATCATAGGACAGCGCCAGATACATCATCGGCCGCACCTCGATCTTGCCGCCGATCACCATCGGCCGCTCCTGGATCTTGTGCATGCCGAGGATGCCCGACTGCGGGGCATTCAGGATCGGCGTCGACATCAACGAACCGTAGATGCCGCCATTGGTGATCGTGAAGGTGCCGCCCTGCATCTCCTCGATCTTGAGCTGACCGTCGCGGGCGCGGCGGCCGAAATCGGCGATGCCCTTCTCGATGTCGGCGATCGACTTGTGGTCGCAGTCGCGCACCACGGGCACGACCAGGCCCTTGTCGGTGCCGACCGCGACCCCGATGTGATAGTAGTTCTTGTAGATCAGGTCGGTGCCGTCGATCTCGGCGTTGACCGCCGGGATGTCCTTCAGTGCCTGCACCACCGCCTTGGTGAAGAAGCCCATGAAGCCGAGCTTGGCGCCGTGCTTCTTCTCGAACGCGTCCTTGTACTGGCTGCGCAGCGCCATCACGTGGGTCATGTCGACCTCGTTGAAGGTCGTGAGCATCGCCGCGGTGTTCTGCACGTCCTTCAGGCGGCGGGCGATGGTCTGGCGCAGGCGCGTCATCTTCACGCGCTCTTCGCGCGCGGCGTCATCGGCCGGCGACGGTGCCCGGACCTGCACCGCGGCAGCCGGCTGATTGACCGGGGTCGGCGCCGAGGCTGCGCGCTCGATCGCGGCCAGCATGTCGCCCTTGGTGACGCGGCCATCCTTGCCGGAGCCCGGCACGGTGGTGGCATCGACGCCGCTTTCGGCCGAGAGCTTGCGTACGGAAGGGGCGAGCGGCGCGTCGGCCGGCGGCGCCTTCGCGGCGGGAGCCGAGGCAGCCGCTGCCGCCGGCGGAGCGGCCGAAGCGACCGGCTTGGCGGGAGCGGCGGCGGGCTTGGCCGCGGCCGCGCCGTCATTGATCTGCCCGAGCAGCGCACCGACCGCGACCGTCTCGCCGTCCTTGGCCACGATCTCGCCGAGCGTTCCGGCCGAGGGCGACGGCACCTCGATGGTCACCTTGTCGGTCTCGAGCTCCACCAAAGGCTCGTCCACCGCCACCGCATCGCCGGCCTTCTTGAACCAGCGGCCGATGGTGGCCTCGGTGACGGATTCACCGAGCGTCGGAACGCGAATTTCAGTCATGGTCTTATCCTCAATAACCCCGTGCGGTCATAAACGTGAGTGTCATCGCCCGCGGGCGCGGGCGATCCAGTACGAACAGATGTGGCTACGCGTACTGAGTGGCCCGCTCATGCGGGCCACGAAGGACTAGTTCAGCGCATCGTCGAGCAGCGCCTTGAGCTGGGCCAGATGCTTCGACATCAGACCGGTGGCGGTCGCAGCCGACGCGGCGCGGCCGGCATAGCGCGGACGCTTGCTCTTGCCGCCGACCTGATTCAGCACCCACTCGAGATACGGCTCGATGAAGTGCCAGGCGCCCATGTTGCGCGGTTCTTCCTGACACCAGACGACTTCGGCGTTCTTGAAGCGGCTGAGCTCGGTGACCAGCGCCTTCAGCGGCACCGGATAGAGCTGCTCGACGCGCATCAGGTAGACGTCATTGAGCCCGCGCTTCTCGCGCTCATCATAGAGGTCGTAGTAGACCTTGCCCGAGCACAGCACGATGCGGCGGATCTGATCGTCCGGAACAAGCCTGGTCTTGTCGTCCGGCTGCATCTGGGCGTCATCATACAGGATGCGGTGGAACGTCGTGTCCTTGGCGAGCTCGTCGAGCCGCGACACCGCGCGCTTGTGGCGCAGCAGCGACTTCGGCGTCATCAGGATCAGCGGCTTGCGGATCTCGCGATGCAGCTGCCGGCGCAGCACGTGGAAGTAGTTCGCCGGCGTGGTCGGATAGACCACCTGCATGTTGTCCTCGGCGCAGAGCTGCAGATAGCGCTCCAGGCGCGCCGAGGAGTGCTCCGGCCCCTGCCCCTCATAGCCATGCGGCAGCATGCAGACCAGGCCCGACATGCGCAGCCATTTGCGTTCGCCCGAAGAAATGAACTGGTCGAACACGACCTGGGCACCGTTGGCGAAATCGCCGAACTGCGCCTCCCAGCACGCCAGCGCGTTCGGCTCGGCGAGCGAGTAGCCATATTCGAAGCCGAGCACCGCCTCTTCCGACAGCAGCGAGTTGATGACCTCGAAATGCCCCTGCTCCGGCGCCAGATGATTGAACGGCGTGTAGCGGCTCTCATCCTCCTGGTCGATCAGCACCGAATGGCGCTGCGAGAAGGTGCCACGCTCGCAATCCTGGCCGGAGAGACGCACCTGGTGGCCTTCAAGGAGTAGCGCGCAGAACGCCAGTGCCTCGCCGGTCGCCCAATCGAGACCGACGCCGCTCTCGATCGCCTTGGCGCGGTTCTCCAGGAAGCGCTGGATGGTGCGATGGACACGGAAACCGTCCGGCACCTTGGTGATCTTGCGGCCGATCTCCTTGAGCTTCTCGATCTCGACACCGGTGACGCCGCGGCGGGCTTCCTCTTCCTGGTCGGCCGACTTCAGGCCGGCCCATTTGCCGTCCAGCCAGTCGGCCTTGTTCGGACGATAGCTGGCACCGGCCTCGAACTCCGCATCGAGCCGGGCCCGCCAATCGGCCTTGGCCTTCTCGACCTCGCCCTCGGTCATCACGCCCTCGGCGACCAGGCGCTTGGCGTAGATCTCGAGCGTCGACGGATGGGCGCCGATCTTCTTGTACATCACCGGCTGGGTGAAAGCCGGCTCGTCACCCTCGTTGTGACCGTGCCTGCGGTAGCAGAACATGTCGATCACGACCGGCTTGTGGAATTTCTGCCGGAACTCGGTCGCGACCTTGGCGGCGAACACCACCGCTTCAGGATCGTCACCGTTGACGTGGAAGATCGGGGCATCGATCATCTTTGCGACGTCGGACGGGTAAGGCGACGAGCGCGAATAGCGCGGATAGGTGGTGAAGCCGATCTGGTTGTTGACGATGAAGTGCAGCGAGCCGCCGGTGCGGTAGCCCTTCAGGTCTGACAACGCGAAGCACTCGGCCACCACGCCCTGGCCGGCAAATGCCGCGTCGCCATGCATCAACAGCGGCAGCACGGAGATGCGCATGTCCGGCGGATCGCCGTGCTGATCCTGCTTGGCGCGGACCTTGCCGAGCACCACGGGATCGACGATTTCCAGATGCGAGGGATTGGCGGTCAGCGACAGATGGATGCGATTGCCGTCGAACTCGCGATCGGACGACGCGCCGAGGTGGTATTTGACGTCGCCGGAACCCTCGACCGCATCGGGATTGGCCGAGCCGCCCTTGAATTCGTGGAACAGCGCGCGGTGCGGCTTCGCCAGCACCTGGGTCAGCACATTGAGGCGGCCGCGATGCGGCATGCCGAGCACGATCTCTTTGACGCCGAGATTACCACCGCGCTTGATGATCTGCTCGAGCGCCGGGATCAGTGCCTCGCCGCCATCAAGGCCGAAGCGCTTGGTGCCGGTGAACTTGACGTCGCAGAACTTCTCGAAGCCTTCAGCCTCGACCAGCTTCATCAGGATCGCGCGCCGGCCCTCGCGGGTGAAGGAGATTTCCTTGTCCGGCCCCTCGATGCGCTCCTGGATCCAGGCCTTCTGCGCGGCATTGCTGATGTGCATGAACTCGACGCCGAGCGTCTGGCAGTAGGTGCGCTCGCAGATCGCGACGATCTCGCGCAAGGTGCCGTATTCGAGACCGAGCACATGATCGAGGAAGATCTTGCGGTCGAAATCGGCTTCCGTGAAGCCGTAGGAGCGCGGATCGAGCTCTTCGCGGTTGCGCGGCGCCTCGATGCCGAGCGGATCGAGCTTGGCGTGGAAGTGGCCGCGCATGCGGTAGGCGCGGATCAGCATCAACGCGCGCACTGAATCCCGGGTCGCCTGATTGATGTCGGCGGCTGACAGCTCGACGGCCTTGGCCTGAGCCTTCGCCGCGACCTTGGCACCGACCGCCTTCTCGACTTCCGCCCAGTTGCCGTCGAGCGCCGAAGTCAGATCGTCGCGCGGGGAGAGCGGCCAGTTGGCACGCTCCCAGGACGGCCCCTCCGCATTCTTGATGACGTCGGCCGGCTGGTCCTTCAGGCTCTTGAAGAACTCCTGCCAGTCTGGATCGACCGAGGCGGGGTCCTTCTCATAACGAGCATAGATTTCGTCGATATAGGTCGCGTTTGTGCCCTGCAGAAAAGATGACAGGGCAAAGGCGGCGTTCGCATCTTGGCGAGACATGAGGTCGTCCTGGTGATTTCGGTGCGCCAGATCAAATACGGCGCAAGGCCTGACCCGCAGGGAGCGGATCAGGCTCGGTTAGGACCGTTTACCTTATTTATTGTAAATATTCGCGCCGAAAAGAACAAAGCACTGAATTAGGATTTCAATTTTTCGACAAGCGTCTTGCCGAGCCGCGCGGGCGACGGCGACACGGTAATACCAGCCGCTTCCATCGCCGCCGTCTTGGAGCCGGCGTCGCCCTTGCCGCCTGAGATGATCGCGCCGGCATGGCCCATGCGGCGGCCGGGAGGGGCGGTGACACCGGCGATGAAGCCGACCATCGGCTTCTTGCGGCCGCGCTTGGCTTCGTCCTTGATGAACTGCGCCGCATCCTCTTCCGCCGAACCGCCGATCTCGCCGATCATGATGATCGAGCTGGTCTTGTCATCGGCCAGGAACATCTCGAGCATCTCGATGAACTCGGTGCCCTTGACCGGATCGCCGCCGATGCCGACCGCCGTGGTCTGGCCGAGGCCTTCCTGGGAGGTCTGGAACACGGCTTCGTAGGTCAGGGTGCCGGAGCGGGAGACGATGCCAACCGAGCCCGGACGGAAGATGTTGGCCGGCATGATGCCGATCTTGCACTCGCCGGCGGTCATGACGCCCGGGCAGTTCGGCCCGATCAGCCGCGACTTCGACCCCTGCAAGGAGCGCTTGACGCGGACCATGTCGAGCACCGGGATACCTTCGGTGATGCACACGATCAGCGGCACCTCGGCGTCGATCGCCTCGCAGATGGCGTCGGCCGCACCCGGCGGCGGAACGTAGATCACCGAGGCGTCCGCGCCGGTCGCCTCGCGTGCCTCCTTCACGGTGTCGAACACCGGCAGGCCGAGATGGGTCGAGCCACCTTTGCCCGGCGAGGTGCCGCCGACCATCTTGGTCCCATAGGCGATCGCGGCCTCCGAGTGGAACGTGCCGTTCTTGCCGGTGAAGCCCTGGCAGATGACCTTGGTGTTCTTGTCGATCAGGATGGACATCGTTCTTTCTCTAGAGCGGTTTGTTGGAGAGGAGGAGGCGAACGCCCTGTTTGACGTTCTGAGGCGATTTGTCTGAGAGCGTGAGCGTGCGATCGCCCACCGTCCATACGAGGTTCCTGCGCTGACCGTCGGAGCTCATGCCTTCGCTCAAGGGCTTGCCGAGCTTGAGCGTCTTCGCGAGCTCGGCCTTGAAATCGGCGGCATCGATATCAGCGGAGCGGATGCCGCAGCTCTTGAAGTCGCCCTTCGGCCCATGCGACTCGGACACGACGAATTCGTGTGGAGCAACGCCGATGACGGTCCAGCTCTTGGAGCGCGAGAAATAGCCGGAGTCGTCCGGCGGCGCGCCAATGCTCTGCTGGATCGACAGCTGCATCGCGGTGGCCTTCTGCTCACTGCCGGCGAAATCCAGCGGCTCGGCCAGGCAAAGCGTCTGGAACGAGGCCACGAGCGCGGCCGCGCTCTCGCCGGCCTGCGCAGCGCTCGACGCCGCACACATGAGAAACAAGCCACAGAGGCCGGCGGAGAGGCCGGATACGTGGCTGTTGCGAAGATGACGGTCGGCTGCGGACATCGGGACTACCTGACTCGAACTGGGGTTGAGAGGGTGGACATCGACCTCCCCAGACGAGATCCCCGGGCTGAGACCCAGATTGTTTGACGTTTCTTCGGGGTGTTGAGCAAGATGGCCGCGGCACGCGCAGGATCGCGGCTCAAGCCGAGCGGGCAGCTTGACGAGGCTTCAATCTGCGTGGCGCTGATCATCGGCGACCCTCAAGCGACCCGGCGATAGATGCCAGTCAGCACGTCGGACCAGCCTTCGGCGTCCGGCGAGAACTGGATCTTCGTCGAATAGCTGTTGTCGTCGATGACCTCATAGACGTGGCGCGCATTGCCGCGCAGCGAGCCGCGGACCAGCACCAGGGAATTGCCACTCCAACTGCCTGACGCCGGCGACGGCGCGAAATAGCCGAGCGAATCGTGCCAGAACAGCTTGTAGAGCCGATCCTCACGGTCATAGGTGAAGACCGCATGGGTCGCGAAGCTTTCCTTGCCGTCGCGGCTCTGCCTGGTGTCCTGGATCAGATAGAAGCCGTTGAGGTCCATGCGCGCCGAGACGTGCGATGTCGCCTCGCCGCCTTCGACCCATCGCGACGGATAGACCGTCTCCTCGCCGCGCCACTCGCCGGCGAACACCGCAAGCCTGCGATGCTCTTCCGTCGGCAGCGGTGCGGCGAGACGGTCCGCCATCGGTGTCAGGCTCCCTTCACCGCCTTGACGATCTTCTGCGCGGCGTCGTCGAGATTGTCGGCCGGCAGCACGTTGAGGCCGGACTCGCTGATGATCTTCTTGCCCAGCTCGACATTGGTGCCTTCGAGGCGCACCACCAGCGGCACCTTCAGGCCGACTTCCTTCACCGCGGCGACCACGCCCTCGGCGATGACATCGCACTTCATGATGCCGCCGAAGATGTTGATCAGGATCCCCTTCACGTTGGGATCTGCGGTGATGATCTTGAACGCCGCCGTCACCTTCTCCTTGTTGGCGCCGCCGCCGACATCGAGGAAGTTGGCCGGCTCCATGCCGTAGAGCTTGATGATATCCATCGTCGCCATCGCGAGGCCGGCGCCGTTGACCATGCAGCCGATGGTGCCGTCGAGCGCGACGTAGTTCAGATCGTATTTCGACGCCTCGATCTCCTTGGCGTCCTCCTCGGTCTCGTCGCGCAGTTCGACGATCTCCGGATGCCGGAACAGCGCGTTGGAGTCGAACGACACCTTGGCGTCGAGCACCCGCAGCTGGCCCTGCTTGGTCACCACCAGCGGATTGATCTCCAGCATCGCCATGTCCTTGGCGACGAAGGCCGTATAGAGCTGGGTCGCGAGCTTCTCGGCCTGCTTGGCGAGGTCGCCGGAGAGCTTCAGCGCCTTGGCAACGGTGCGGCCGTGATGCGGCATGACGCCGGTCGCCGGATCGACCGAGAAGGTGACGATCTTCTCGGGAGTCTCGTGCGCGACGTCCTCGATATTCACGCCGCCTTCGGTCGAGACGACGAACGCGACCTTCGAGGTCTCGCGATCAACCAGCAGCGACAGATAGAATTCCTTGTCGATGTCGGAGCCATCTTCGATGTAGAGGCGGTTGACCTGCTTGCCCTCCGCGCCGGTCTGAACCGTGACGAGCGTGGCGCCGAGCATCTGCTTGGCGAACTCGTTGACCTCAGCGACCGACTTGGCGAGGCGGACGCCGCCCTTGTCGCCGGCGGATGCTTCCTTGAACTTGCCCTTGCCGCGGCCGCCGGCATGGATCTGGCTCTTCACCACCCAGATCGGACCGCCCAGCGTTTTGGCGGCGGCATCCGAATCCTCCGGCCGCAGCACCGGCACGCCTTTCGAGATCGGCACACCGAATTCATGCAGCAGCGCCTTGGCCTGGTATTCGTGAATGTTCATACGAGCATGCTCCCCGACCCCACCTGGGGTGAATTGCAACGATCCAATTCGGTCTCCTGGTATACCATATACCAAGCGGCCGGCAACCCGGTGATTGCGTGCGGGCCTGGCGGCCCGCCGCTATGCCTCACTTGCCGAGCAAGTCGGGCGCGATCTTCCTGCAGGCGTCGACCAGCCCCTGCACCGCGGCAACGGACTTGTCGAAGGCGTCGCGATCCTTGCCGGCAAGCTCGATCTCGACCACGCGCTCGACGCCCTTGGAGCCGATCACGACGGGGACGCCGACATACATGTCCTTCACGCCGAATTCGCCGTTGAGATAGGCCGCGCAGGGCAGCACGCGCTTTTTGTCGCGCAGGTAGCTTTCAGCCATCGCGATCGCCGAGGCCGCCGGGGCGTAATAGGCCGAACCGGTCTTCAGCAGGTTGACGATCTCCGCGCCGCCATTGCGGGTACGGTCGACGATCTCGTCGATGCGGGCCTGCGAGGTCCAGCCCATCTTGACCAGATCGGGCAGCGGAATACCGGCCACGGTGGAATATTTGGTCAGCGGCACCATGGTGTCGCCATGGCCGCCGAGCACGAAGGCAGTGACGTCCTCGACCGAGACATTGAACTCATCGGCCAGGAAGTAGCGGAAGCGCGCGGAGTCCAGCACGCCGGCCATGCCGACCACCTTCTTGTGCGGCAGGCCCGAGGCCTTCTGCAGCGCCCAGACCATGGCGTCGAGCGGATTGGTGATGCAGATGACGAAGGCATCGGGCGCGTACTTCTTGATGCCGGCGCCGACCTGCTCCATCACCTTGAGATTGATCGACAGCAGATCGTCGCGGCTCATGCCGGGCTTGCGCGGCACGCCGGCAGTGACGATGCAGACCTTCGCATTGTCCAGCGCCTCATAGGAATTGGCGCCCGAGTAGTGCGCGTCAAAGCCGTCGACCGGCGACGACTGGGCGATGTCGAGGGCCTTGCCCTGCGGCACACCTTCCGCGATGTCGAACATCACGACGTCGCCGAGCTCCTTCAGGCCGATGAGGTGAGCCAGCGTTCCGCCGATCTGACCGGAGCCAATCAAAGCAATCTTGTCGCGCGCCATGGAGGAATGTCCTTTGAACCCCGAGCGGGTGGAGGGAGGTGGAAAAAGCCTGGAGGCTGGTTATCCCTTTCGCCTTGGCCGTTCAAGTCGCGCCATGGCCAATTGTCGCGGCTGCCTGCATTTCCATCAGCCCCCCTGAAAACCCAGTCGGGATCGTCATTGGCGGCGCGGGCATGGCCATTTCGCGGCCGTGTGCCCACTGAGAGGATTTGCCCGCCGCCGTACCTGCGACGTCAGGTTTCGACCAACCCGGTCGAGGTGCCGCTGGCCATCGAGTCCTTCCGCCCGTGAGGCAGCGCCAGATAGGATTCCGAACCCATTTCGATCAGGCGAGAGGTGGTTCGCTTGAACTCCATCGCTTCGATGCCGTCGTTTGCGAGATAGAGCGAGACCGGGTTGGCTTCCGCCGAGGCGATCAGCTTCACGGCGTTGTCATAGAGCGCGTCGATCAGGGTAATGAAGCGCTTGGCGGCATTGCGCTCGGCGTAATCCATCACTGGGATACGGTCGACCAGGATGGTGTGATAGTCGTGCGCGAGCCGCAGATAGTCGGACGCAGCCAGCGGCTGCTCGCACAATTCCGCGAACGAAAAGCGTGCGACACCCGGCGCCGAGCACGGGACGCGCAAGGTGCGGCCCTTGATCACGATGTCGCGCGGCTTGCACTTGGCGTTGCCGGTGAGCTTCGCCCAGGCCTTGTCGAGCGCAGCCTGCGAGTCGACATCCGGCGGCACCAGCCACATCTTGACGCCGGCCAGCTTCTCGAGCCGGAAGTCGGTGCGTGCGTCCAGCCGCGCGACTTCCATGTGGTCTTCGATCTGCTTGATGAAGGGCAGAAACAGGGCGCGGTTCAACCCGCCTTTGTAGAGATCCTCGGGCGCGACATTCGAGGTCGCGACGACGACGGTGCCGAGCTCGAACAGTTTGGCAAACAGCCGTCCCAGGATCATCGCGTCCGCGATGTCGGTGACGTGGAATTCGTCAAAACACAGCAGCCAGGCATCTTCGAAGATCGCGTTCGCGGTCAGCCCGATCACATCGGCATCGGCAAGCTGGCCGCGCGCGATGCTCTGCCGGTATCCGTAGATGCGCTCATGCACCTCGGCCATGAACTCATGGAAATGCGCGCGCCGCTTGTGTTCGACCGGACAGGTCTGGAAGAACAGGTCCATCAGCATGGTCTTGCCGCGGCCGACCTCGCCATGGACATAGAGGCCGCGCGGCGGTTCGCTCTTGTCGGAAAAGAGCCGGCCCAGCAGGCCCTGCTTACGGGCAGGCTTGTAGGTCGACAGTCGACGCTCCAGCGCGGCCAAAGCATCAGCGACCTCCGCCTGTGCGGGATCGGCCTCAATGGCGCCGGAATCGATGAGCGCCTGATATTGGGCGCGAAACGCATCTGACGGAGTGGACAGCATGAGCCCACTCTAGGTCATGAGGCTTACGAAAATTGCAAGCCGTCATTTGGTGGTGGCCGCTATGCGGGCACCATCCTTGTTTTGGTATACGGCGCCCAAACAACCGCCGCAAAATACCGGCGAGCTACAACGACACGCAAAGCTCACGGGCACAGCTCGTAGGCGTCCTCGACCACATAGGGTCCGCCACCGGTCGAGGCGCGCGAGGAGAACAGCACGAAGCGCTCGGCCACGAACACCTGGCTCGGGAAATAGCCGCGCACCGACAGATAGTCCGCGACGTCCTGGCTGGAGGCATCATGCAGCCGCGCCAGCGTGACATGCGGGACGAATTTGCGCCCCTCCGGATCGAGCCCGATCCGCTGCATCATCCGCTCGAGCTCGGCCTGCAGCTCGATCAGCGGCCGGCTCGGCGCGATGTTGGCAATCACGGCGCGCGGCTTGCGGCCGCCGAAGCTGGACAGTCCCTGCACCGTCACCTCGAAAGGTTTGCGGTTGACCCGCCACAGCATCGAGGCGATCTCGTTGGCGGAGACGCCGTCGATATCGCCGATGAAGCGCAGGGTGACGTGATAGTTTTCGGGATCGACCCAGCGGGCGCCGGGGAGGCCACCCCGCAAGCCGGAAAGGGTCTGGCCGATATCGGCCGGGATTTCCAGTCCAGTGAACAGACGCGGCATCGTGTGAGGCTCCCGATGCTTGAGACCGCCCCCGCAAGATAACGGGCTCGGCCTCCCGAAGTTGATCGACGACGAATCGCCGATGCATATTTCCTACCGAACTTATATGACTCTGCGAAGCAAGGCGCGTTAACGGATGGGAAACCTGCGGACAACCTTGGTCTAGTGGCTTATCGCAGGTTAGCGAGGACCACCTGCGTTAAGCGGTTGGCGATCATTGCCCACGGAGCGGACGCAGAAATGCCTCCACGGTGGGCAACATCTTCGAGACGATGATGTCGACGCCTGCCGCCGTGGGATGGATGCCGTCGGCCTGGTTGAGCTTCGGGTCAGCCGCGACGCCCTCGAGAAAGAACGGATAGAGCGGCACGTCGAAGCGCTTGGCGAGATCCGGGTAGATCGCGTCGAACTTCGCCGCATAATTGCTGCCATAGTTCGGCGGCGCCAGCATGCCGCACAGCATGACCGCAATCTTGCGCGCCTTCAGCCGGGTCACGATCTCGGTGAGCGCGCTGCGGGTGAGCATCGGATCGATGCCGCGGAGCGCGTCATTGGCTCCGAGCTCGACGATGACGGCCTCGGTCCCATCGGGCACCGACCAGTCGAGCCGGTCGCGGCCACCGGAGGCGGTATCGCCGGATACCCCCGCGTTCGTCATGTCAATGGGTAGCCCCTTGTCCTGCAAAGCCTTTTGCAATTTTGCCGGAAATGCCTCCTGGCCCGCCAGGCCGAGGCCTGCGCTCAGGGAATCCCCGAGCACCACCACCTTGATCGGTTTGGTGGCCTCAGCCCCGGCCAGCGCCGGATGTCCCGTCATCAAGCCGAGCATCAACACAAGTATGTGCACAAACGGCCGCGCGAATCTCTCGACCCGGCTTGCTGAAGTGCCATATGACCGAGCCATGGACAGCCTCATCGAAACCTCGCAATTGGCCGGCCTCGTGCCGGACACCATTTCCATCTCCAACGTCAACCTCTCGCTCGGCACCGGCGCTGCGCGGGTTCATATCCTGAAAGATATCAGCCTGCGCGTCGGCCAGGGAGAAACCATCGGCCTGATCGGGCCTGGAGTCGG
>NZ_CAFK01000125.1 GCF_000239815.1 Bradyrhizobium sp. STM 3843
CCAACGACTCGCCCTTGATGGGGNCTCGAGTTTCAAGAAGATGTCGACAGCCATAGCATGTTCCTCTCAGTATCTGATGTTTGGGGTTGCGATGTTGCAGCGTCAGGAGCTGGGGCCAGGCAGGCGCGAGACCAGGCTGAGGCCGACGTCCATCGCCTCCAGTTGAAAGTGTGGACGAAGAAAGAAGCGTGCGTTGTAATATCCCGGGTTCTCCTCGTTTGCTATGACCTCGACCTTCGCAGCGGCCAGCGGCTTGCGCGCTTTCTGAGCTTCTGACGATAGGGCTGGGTTGGCATCAACGTATTCATTGATCCAGGTCTGCAGCCAGACTGTCAGCTCATCCTTCTCCTTCATGGATCCGATCTTGTCGCGAACCATGCACTTCAGATAGTGCGCAAAGCGGGACACGGCGAACATGTAGGGCAGACGTGACGAGAGGTTGTCGGACGCGGTTGCATCCACGCCTTTTTCGCCGAAATACTTCTTCGGCTTATACAGCGACTGGGCGCCGATGAAGGCGGCCTTGTCGGTGTTCTTGCGATGGATCAGCGGGATCAGGCCCGCCTTTGCAAGTTCGTGCTCGCGGCGATCGCTGATCGCGATCTCGGTGGGACATTTCAGGTCCACGCCACCGTCGTCGGTCGGGAACGTGTGGGTCGGCAAATTGATGACCTCGCCCCCCGACTGCACGCCGCGGATCCGAGTGCACCAGCCGAACTCCTTGAAGGCGCGATTGATGTTGACGGCCATCGCATAGGCGGCGTTGATCCAGCCGTATTTGTCGCCGGTGTGCCCGTCAGTCTCTTCCTCGAAGGCGAACTCTTCGACCGGCTCCGATTTCGCGCCGTAGGGCAGGCGCCCCAGCACCCGCGGCATGCACAGGCCGAGATAGCGTGAGTCGTCCTGATCGCGCAGTCCCTTCCACGCGGCGTATTCCGGCGTGTCGAACACCTTGCCGATATCGCGAGGATTGGACAGTTCGGTCCAGGAGTCCATTCCCATCAGCGTCGGCTCGGCGCCGCTGAAGAAGGGAGCGTGCGCAGCGCCGGCGATCTTGCTGAGGTCACGTAGCAACTGCACGTCGGTGGGGAGGTGACTGAAATAGTAGTCGCCGATCAGACAGCCGAACGGCTCGCCGCCCAACTGACCGAACTCATACTCGTAGATCTGCTTGAACAGCGGACTCTGGTCCCAACGGGCGTCTGGATAAAGTCGCAAGTTGCGATACAGCTCGTTCTTGGAGACATTCATCACCCGGATCTTGAGGTTGGCGTCGGTCTCCGAGTTGAACACCAGATAGTGGAGGCCCCGCCAGGCACTCTCGATCGCCTGGAACTCAGGTGCGTGAAGAATCTCGTTCATCTGCGCGGTCAGCTTCTGGTCGATACGCGCGATCATCTCCTCGATGGTATCGAGCACGTCCGACTTGATGACGCTCGTGTCCTTCAACGCTTCCTGAACGAGTGTGGTGACTGCGTTCTCGACTTCGGTCGCCGCGCGTTCAGTGCGCGGCTTGAAGCTTTGCTTCAGCAGAGCGGAGAACTCGTCGGCCTCGACGGTCCCGACCTGGGAAGTGGTTTCTTGATGAGCAGCGTCTTTTGCCATGGTCCCCATTCCTTCCCTTAGCTCTGGCTGTCGGGTTCGGTCGACTGGCTCGTCGCGCGCTCGCGCAGCGCGGCCATCAGTTGAGGATCGGCGAGAAGCTTCTTCAGCTGATCCTCGGCCGCCACCTTGCCATCCATGTAGCGCAGCAGATTGGCGAGTTGTTCACGGGCTTCGAGCAGTTTGGCCATCACCGGCACCTGGCGGGCCACGGCCACCGGTGTGAAGTCCGCCATCTTGTTGAAGCGCAGGTTGACGGAGATCTTTTCGTCGGGGTTCTCGCTGAGACGATTTGCGACGCGCGCCGTCACGCCGGGCTGGATCGCCGCCATTCGGCCGTCGAAATTGTCCATGTCGAATTCAAGGAACTTGCGCTCTTCGACCTTGGTCTTCTCGACGCCGGGATTGTTGCCGGACAGATCTGAGAGGACGCCCATCACGAACGGCAGTTCGATCAGCCGCTCGGCGTCGTAGGGGTCTTCATAAGTAATATGCACGCGTGGTGCGCGGTTTCGCCGAATGAATTTCTGACCGCTGTCCGTTGCCATGTTCCCCTCGCTACAAAATCGCTATGAAAGCGGAATTGCGTGACGCAGGTTGATAGGTTGATTGAACTTGCGCTCGGCAAAGCTTCGTTATGTCCAGTTAGTCCCCTCGAACGAAAGGTCGGTTCAATACGATTTATCGACTGTCTTCAGCGCGCCCTCGGGGAGGACGTCATTTAAGAGGCTCAGGAAGTCTCGCTGAGCGAGATCGCGCGCGCGATCGACCAAGAGTGGGATCGGGCTGGACGGCTCTGCGGCCCGGAAAAACGCCGCCACCTTCGCCAGCAGGCCCAACGCCTGCATTCTATTTTCTACCGAAAAAACAATATCTTGAGTGTCGCTCGCGGCGGTCGCTGAGAGCGGTGTGGCGAGTTCAGCCATCCGCTCGATCGGCAGGTCGAAGACCTTGTCGCGACCGATGTTGATCGCAGCGTTCTCCACGTGGGAGGGCACCAGCATGCGCATCACTTCGATGAACGATTTGCCGACCATCTCCTGTGCCTGACGCACCAGCAGCAGCGCCGGGTTGGACGGTTCCATTCGCGCAAAATAGTCACCAGCGGCGGCAAGCGCTGCGGAGGCCTGCGCCGGCGAGGTCAGCGCGCCAGCTGCGTCCACCGGCGCTTGCGCGTCGACGGGAGCGGCATCTTCCGCGGGTGCGGGGGCCGCGGTCGGATCGCGGGCTATGACAAGACCCGCCAGCCAGGCGGCCATCCCGCTCACCACGCCGGACAGCCTGTCCAGACTGATAGGTTGCCCCGAGTTCAATTTTTCGTGCCAGATGGACTTGAGATCCGCGATTTCGGCGGCGACCGCTGAGCACCGCGCGCTGGCGGCCTTGAGCGTGTCGAGGTCCGTTTCGCCGACGATGCGCTCGATTGTTGCGAGATCGGGGCCGTCGACGTCGGCGTTGCCTGCAGGAATTTCGCCCTTGGCGATCTGATAGGCACGGTAGTTGAGGCTGCCATACCTGCGGTTCTCGATCAGCGGAAGGAATTGGAGCGGGTTGATCACGGTTGGAAATACGTCGATCGCTTCGACCGTGACGGCCCGTAGCGCATAGTCGCCGTCCTCGGCCCGCGGATGCACCGCTTCCCACTGCTCGCGCAGCAACACATTGGTTGCCTTCAGGCAGCCGAGAAAGCCGTCGAGATCGCGATTGAGGATCGAAAACTTGGCCAGCAGCAGGTTCAGGCGGAGATCGCGGGTGCGCGCCAGTAGCGGCCGCGCTGCGGCAAACTGGCCGGCAAAATCGATCGTTTTCGGATCGAAACGCCCGCGCTCTCCATTGGCGTTGACGACTTCGAAGTACGACATCGGCAGGAGCGATTCCGCACCTGCGAAGAAATTGAGATATTGCACGTCGCCGATAGCGTCGAGATCCGGCCCACAGGGATCGTCGGCCGCTATGGGCTGCGTCAGGGAGACGACATCAAGCATCCGGGAAGCGTCCTCTGCTGGGCCGTGGCCCTCTGCCGAACGGTGACAACTGGGGGATCATGCAATCTGATCACGATCCAACTGCCTTATGGGTCAGAGGCTTGGCGGTCCCGGTTCATTCTCCGTGTTCATGATTTTTCGCGTGAACCGGCAAGCTCTTGGAGCCGACTACATGGGGGTGGGGTGGTTCCCTAGACGGCTGCTATGCGCGTCAGGAGGCCGACCCCGGACGGACCTGCCAGCACGGCCAGTGCCGGCAGGAGTCCTGAGGTTCTTGCACAGCACCTGATCTGCTTTTCGCAGCCGATCATGTGGTCAGCCAGGGAGTTTACTGCCCACATGGGCCAGCTTACCCAGGATACGCGCCTCTGCGAACTCAAGACGCCTCTCGGCAAGGACGTTCTGGTCTTCGCCGGATTCGAGGCGTCGGAAGGTCTCAGCGAATTGTTCGAATATCGTATCGAGTGTCTCAGCGAGGATGCCGATCTCGACTTCGACCGTGCGATCGGCCAGCAATGCACGCTGACCATCAAGCTGCATGAAAAGCAGCGCGAGTTCAGCGGCATCCTGACGGAAGCGCAGTGGCTCGGGGTGAAGAATGACTATTTCATCTACCGGATCGTCCTGAGGCCCTGGTTATGGCTGCTGTCGCGGACCACCGATTGCCGGATCTTTCAGGACAAGAAGGCGCCCGATATCATCAAGGAGGTCTTCAACGAACGCGGCTTCACCGACTACGAATCCAAGCTGACCGAAGAGGGCTCCTGTCCGAAGCTTGAATATTGCGTTCAGTACCGCGAAACCGACCTGAACTTCGTTTGCCGGCTGATGGAGCAGCACGGCATCTACTATTTCTTCAAGCATGAGGGCGGCAAACATACGCTGGTACTGGCGGACTCCAAATCCTCGCATAGCCCGATCAACGGTCTCGCGACGATTCCCTATCTCCCGCTGACGGGCGCCGACCGCCGCGGCGAACAGCACATCTATGAATGGGTGTCGGAACGCCGCTTTCGCACCGGCAAGATCGAGCTCAACGACTATAACTACCTCAAGCCCAACGCGCAGATGATCAGCGACGCCAAGGGCACCGAACATTACACCCGGTCCGAGATGGAGTTTTACGACTATCCCGGCAAGTTCAAAGAGAAATCCGATGGCGAGCGCTACGCGAAAATCCAGCTCCAAGCCGAGCAGGCGATGGATCGGCGGCGGCGCGGCAACGGCGACGCCGTCAACCTATTTCCTGGCGGGCTGACGAAGCTTGAGAAGCACTCCAAGGACTCGCAGAACATTGAATATCTTGTGGTGCGAGCCACGCACTCGTTTTCGATCGAATCCTATCGCACCGGCGGTCCCAGCGACGCCGGGCAGCACGTCTATTTCGGCAGCTATGAGTTTCTGCCGAGCGATCGGCCATTTCGCTCGCCGATGATGACGCCGAAGCCGAGGATCAACGGTGTCCAGACCGCCAAGGTCGTGACCAAAGACGATGGTTCGAGCGAGGAGATCGACGTCGAGTCGCTGGGCGAGATCTATGTCCGCTTCTTCTGGGATCGCAAGAAGAAGCGGTCCTGCCGATTGCGGGTAGCCCAGGTCTGGTCTGGCAAGCGCTGGGGCGGCCAGATCATTCCGCGTGTCGGACAGGAAGTGGTGGTCGAATTCCTGGAGGGCGATCCGGATCGGCCCCTGGTGATCGGCACCGTGTACAACGACGAGTACAAGCTGCCCTACGATCTGCCGTCGAAGAAGACGATCGCGGGCGTGAAATCGGACTCGACCAAAGGCGGCGGCGGCTACAACGAATGGAATTTCGAGGACAAGAAAGGGTCCGAGAAGATCACGGTGCATGCCGAGAAGGACCACGACGTAACCGTCCGTGACACCGAGACAAGGACCATCGGCGAGGCTGCGTTCGGCGGTGACACCCGCAAGACCACGCTCAAGAACGGCAATGACAAGCTCGATATCGAATTGGGCGGTCAGCATATCACGCTGGCCATGGACCAGTCTGTCAACGCAGGCTTGAGCATCACGCTCACAGCCAACGTCAACATCACCCTGCAGGTTGGTCCAAGCCAGATCATCCTGTCCCCCGCAGGCATCATCGTCAACGCGCCGACCATCGCCATGACGGCGCAGGGCGCCATGGCGCTTGCGGCCGGCGGGCCGCTGGTTGGCCACGGCACGCCAACTCTCGTCGGTTGACCCCTATGGCGCAGGTTCGCTTCGGTACGGTGCAAGATCTGTTTCAAGCCTATCCCATGGCGCGCTATGATGTCGGCAAGGCCGAGGCCGACAAGCCCTCGCTGGATTTCCTTCAGGAGGCCGCCGGCGCGCGCAGCTGGCACCCGGCGGTATCCTTCTGCGCCTACCTGCTCCCAAGACGCGTGTCCGTTGCCTGGGGATGTCGCTCGTTGCGCCGGATGTTCGACCATTTCGACGCCAACGACAGCAGGGCGCTGAACGTTGCGGAGACCTGGGTCCGGGAGCCCGACGAGCAATCCCGCAACAAGGCACTGGCCGTCGGCAATGCCAATGATCCCGAGCAACCTGCGACGTGGCTCGCGCTGGCGGCCGGCTGGTCCGGCGGAAGCGTCGTTCCTGCGGAATATGCGCCGGTCGAAGCCAAGCCTGACCAAGCCGCGCGGGCAGTGCGAGCGGCCCTGCTGATCGGCCTTTGCCGGCTCCCTCGCGACTCCCTTGACCGGATAATGACGGCATGCCTCGAGGATGGTATTCAGTTGGCACGCGGCGAACCGCGCCCTCCACGCTGACGAGACGATGTGATGGTGCTTCGCTTCAATATCGAGAACGAGCCGAATCTTCCCGACGGCGGTCCTGTGTCGTTTACAGTGACCGGCAGGCGTTCGATCGATATCGGCCGTGACCGTCACCTTGATTGGACCTTGCCGGATCCAGCGCGGTTGATTTCGGGAAAGCATTGCGAGGTGCATTTTCGCGACGGCGGCTACTGGCTGCACGACGTCTCGACCAACGGCACCTTTCTCAATGGCGCCGACCAACGCATGCGGGGACCGCATCGGCTGCGCAACGGTGATCGGCTCACGATCGGCCATTACATCATCGGAGTTTCGGTGGAGGAGGAGGCCGGCGGAGCCGTCTCAAACAACGAGGCGCAACCGCGGGCCCTCCCGGTCCAGCAGCATGCGACGCAAGGGGAGTTTTGGGCGGCCGACGGTGATGTACCGCCACCGATCGATCCGCAGCACTTGAAGCAGCCACGGGAGGCTGCACGGCCCGTCAATCCGGAGTTTCTGGATTGGGCGGCGAGCGTGCCGGGGGCCGGTGCGGAATTCGTCCAACGTTCGCCGCTGACGCCTTCGTACCAGCCCTCCGCCCAGGACGACATGAGCTGGGCAGCCGGTCCGGTTGCCGTGCCGAAATCGCAGGTCGAGCCGCCGAAGGCCATGCCGACCCCGCGCAGGCCATCGGTGTGGACCGATGAAGAGCCCGCCGCTGTCCGGCCAGCGCCGTCTGGACCGCCGGCGCATGTTGAGCCGCCGCGCGCGGCGCAGCCCGCCGATGAGAGCTCCGTCGCCGCCGCGCCGGTCGGCGATACCGAATTCGCGCGTCGCGTCGCGCGCGCCGCCGGGTTGCCGGACAATTTCTTTGCAAACAAGAGTGATGCCGAGTTGGCCGAACAGTTCGGCCTCATCTTGCGCATGACGGTGGACAATCTGATGGCGCTGCTGCAGGCGCGAACCCAGGCCAAGCAGCTGACCCGCAGCACCAACCAGACCACCGTCCAGGCCCTTGAGAACAATCCGCTGAAATTTGCGCCGACGTCGGAAGAGGCGCTGCGCATCATGTTCGGACCGCCGACGCGCAGTTACCTCGACGCGAAACGCGCCTTCGCGCAAGGGTTCAGCGATCTGAAATCGCATCAGTTGAAGACGTACATGGCCATGCAGCACGCCGTCCACGAGCTCATCGCCGGTATCGATCCGACACTGATGGCGCGCGAGCTCGAGCTTCAGCGCGGCGCGAGATCCTGGCTCGGCTCGAACAAGAGCAAACTCTGGGACGAATTCCTGACGCGCTGGAAGGCGCATCTGGGCCGCGACAACAGCGCGCCGATCGATACTTTCATGCTGCATTTCTCGAACTATTACGACCGCGCCGACAAGGCCCGGTCGAAGTGAACCATCGGCGGCTGCGCCGTCGCCGGCAATTGCCAAGTGGATGTGGGAATGTCTTGGTACAGCAAGGTTTTCTGGTCAGAGGGTCTGTTTCTGCGGCCGCACCATCTGCAGCAGAACGATCGCTACATCGAGCACTTGCTGGAAAAGCGTGTGCGCTACACGACGCCATATCCGTGGGGATTTGCCGAGCTCGAGATCGACAAGGATCTTACTGAACAAAGCAAGTTCGCGGTGCGCACTGCATCGGGCGTGATGCCGGACGGAACGCCGTTCGACATTCCTGCGGACAGCCCGATTCCGGAAGCGATCGAAGTGCCGGACTCGGCCGCGGGCCAGATCGTCTGGCTGATGATGCCGGTCGCGGCGCCGAACACTCGCGAAGTGGACGAAGACCGCACCGATAGCGCCAGTCGCTACATTCGGAAGTCGGAGACCTTCATCGATTCGACCTCGGCGCTCCGCATCGAAGAGGAGATCGACATCGCGTATCCGCGCTTGTCATTCGAACTGCGCAAGACGAGCAAGCCAGGATACATGGGCCTCGGCATCGCGCGCATCCTGGAGGTGCGCGACAAGAACATTCTGTTCGATGACAAGTTCGTGCCGCCGATGCTGGTCACCGCCGCACATCCGATCATCGACGGCTGGCTCAATCGCATCATCGGCTGGGTCGAGACCAAGCTTGACGAGCTAGCGCGTTATGCCGTCGATCCGTCGTCCGGCGGCGGGTTGCAGAGCGTCGACTATCTGGTGCTGCAAGTGCTGAACCGCACCATTCCCGTGCTGACTCACTTCCGGCGCTCGGGCAGCGTGCATCCCGAGCGGCTGTATGAGGAGTTGCTGAGATTTGCTGGTGAACTTGCGACATTCGCTACCTCGGAGCGGCGGGCCCGCAATTATCCCGCGTACGATCACGACGATCTCGAGAATGTCTTCACACCCCTCGTGAGCGACATCCAGGACTTCTTGAGTGCGCGGCTGGGGAGGCGGGCGATCCGCCTGGAGATCATCGAGCGCGCGCAGAACGCGTTCGTATCACCGATCCGCGATCGGGCGCTGTTCCGAAACGCAACCCTGGTGTTGGAGGTTGCCGCGCGGCGGCCGCTTGTGGAGATTCAGAACGAATTCCCGCACCTCTTCAAGGTCGGGCCGAACACCAAGATGAACGAGATCGTGCACGCAAACCTGCCGGGTTTGACCTTGGTCCATTTGCCGACGCCGCCGCCGCACATCCGCGCCATCACGGATCACGTCTATTTCTACCTCGACCGAAAGTCGCCGCTGTGGCCCGAGTTCAGCACCGCGGCGTCGATCGGCATGCATTTCTCCGGCGACTGGCCGGAGCTTGAACTGTACCTTTGGGCTATCCTGGAAGACAGGCCATGAGCGACAGGGACAAGCCGGTCAATCCTTTCGGTCGGGGCGAACGGACGATCATCCGTCCCAACCCCGGCGGGAAGTTGCCGCCGGTGCCGACGTCCCAGCCTCCCGCGGGCGAGGGACCCGCAGCCCGTCCGGCCTATTCGCCATCGCCCCTTTCTACTCCCGGCGCTTCTGCGCCCGCGCCGCCATCGTCCTTTTCTCCGGTCCCACAAGGCTCGAGCTACGCCGCCGCACCGGTCAGCCATCCGACCGAGGAGTGGATCTCGACACCGGCGCAATCCCAGGCGCCGCAACCGATGCTGCCGCCGGGACCGCCCTTGCGCGTCGACGACCTGGTGGCGCCAAACGCCAATCCCGTCATGCGTGCGGCAGGCCCATTGCTGCAGCTACTTGGCCGCTTGCGCGTCGCGCTCATGCGCGCGTCATTCGCCAGCCTGATGGAGCAGGTCGCCGACGCCATCAAATTCTTCGAGAAGGATATCCGTTCAGCGGGAATTTCCGAGCATCAGGCCAACACCGCGAAATACATTTTGTGCGCCACGGCCGACGATATCGTGCAACACATCCCGACCGAGGAGCGCCACGTCTGGACGCAATATTCGATGCTGAGCCGGTTCTTCGGCGAGCGGGTTGGTGGCGTCCGTTTCTTCGAGATCCTCGATCATTTGAAGACCGATCCGCTGGTCAACTATCCCGTGCTCGAACTTCAGCACGCCTGCCTTGCGCTCGGTTTCCAGGGGATTCACCGCACCTCGGCAGGTGGACTTGCAAATCTGCAAGTCATCCAGCGCAACCTCTATGAGACGCTGCGCCGGGTCCGGCCGAAGACGATATCCGACCTGTCGCCCAGCTGGCGCGGCCAGGCGCTGGCAAGTCGCCGGCAGCGCATCCGTGTTCCGGTCTGGCTGGTGGCGGCCGTGGTGGCCGCGCTGCTGACCGGCTCTTACTTCATCCTGCGGGAGCTTCTCGCCGGCCGGGCGGAGAATGCTGCTGACGTGGCGCTTGCGCTCCATCCGACCGATCCGATCGAGCTCAAGCGCCGGATCGTTGCACCTCCACCACCGCCGCCACCACCGCCGCCACCGGACCG
>NZ_CAFK01000124.1 GCF_000239815.1 Bradyrhizobium sp. STM 3843
GCACTCCCTCCCTGCCGCATCGTCTGATCGTGCGATGCCCTCGTTCGACGTCCGCGCGCTTGTTAGACGCTTGCGTCTGCCGAAGCCAGTAATTCTGCGGTCCGCGCTCGCATGCCGTATCATGATCCTTCTCGATGTCTCTAGAATCGCTTATGAATTTCTGATCCTCAGACAGGGGCCGTCGATGAGCCGCAGCGACCGGAAGAATGCCGCCAAGGGCACAACGGCCGGTCCCAACCCGCAGCCGTCGCCGCCACAATCGTCCGCAACCCAGGCTCTCTATGAAACCGGCCTGCAGCATTTGAGCGCCGGCCGCTTCCTTGACGCCCAGATGTGCTGCCAGCAGGCGCTTGCGATCGATCCGGGCCATGCCGACAGCCTGTATCTGATGGGCCTGGTGTCGCTGCAGATGCGACAATACGACCACGCGGTCGAATGGTTGTCGCGCGCCATCCGGCAACAGCCGAAAGTCGATTATCTCACCAGCCTCGGCTTCACGCTGAAGCAGATGGGCCGGTTCGACGATGCGCTCAGCGTGTTCGACAAGGCCATTCAGCTCAAGCCTGACGATGCCGAGCTGTGGAAGCATCTCAGTGGCGTGCTGCTGTCGCTGAAGCGCTCCGGTGATGCGCTGTTGGGCTATCAGCAGGTGTTGAGGCTGAATCCGCGGCATTGGGAGGCGGCGCTGCAAAGCGGCCTCCTGCTGCACCAGGAGAAGCGCTTCGAGGAGGCGCTGCGGCAGTTCGATCTCTGCCTCGACATCAGGCCGGACCATGCGCCGACCCTGCAGGCGCGCGCGCGAAGCCTGCGCAAGCTGAAACGCTACGACGAGTCTCTCGCCGACCTCACGCGCGCGCACGCGCTCGAGCCGGACGATCCCATCATCTGCAACAATCTCGGCGATGCGCTGGTCTGGCTTGGCCGTTACGAGGAAGGCATCACATGGTTCGACAAGGCGCTGAAGGCGCGGCCGGATTATATCGAGGTGCTGCTCAACAAGGGCTTTGCGCTGCTGCAGTTGCCGCGTTTCGAAGACGCGGGCGAGGTCTATCGCCGCATCCTGCGGCTTGCGCCTGATAACGCCAAGGCGGCCTGGCAGCTGGCCCATATCGAGCTGCAGTGCGGCGATTTCAAATCCGGCTGGGCGCGACGCGAGGCACGCTGGAACATGCCAGATTTCTCGCTGGACTATCCCCGCTTCGCCCAGCCGAAATGGCTGGGACAAGAGGACATCGCAGGCAAGACCATCCTGATCGAAGAGGATGAAGGTTTTGGCGACACCATTCAGTTCGCGCGCTATCTGCCGATGGTGGCGGCGCGCGGGGCGAAAGTGATCCTGGTCGTGCGCGAGGCGCTGTGCCCGCTGCTGTCCGGTGTCGAGGGCCTCGCACAATGCATTCCCTGGTCGCCTGAGCCGCGGCCCGCCTTCGACATGCATTGCCCGGTGATGAGCCTGCCGCTCGCCTTCGGCACCACGCTGCAGACGATTCCCTCGCCGAACTACCTGCCGCCACTGCCGGCGGACCGGATCGCGACGTGGGAGCAGCGGCTCGGCAGCCATGACCGCCTGCGCGTCGGTCTCGTCTGGGCCGGCAATCCGCACCAGGCCAACGACCGCAACCGCTCGATGCCGTTGCAGATGCTGTTGCCGCTGCTCGACCTCGACGCCGATTTCGTCAGCCTGCAGAAGGACGTTCGGCCGGACGACAAGCCGCTGCTGGCTCAGCGACGTGAGATCCGCGACCTCAGTGCGGAACTCGGCGATTTCGTCGACACGGCTGCGCTGATCTCCTGTCTTGACCTCGTCGTCACCGTCTGCACCAGCGTCGCGCATCTCGCGGCGACTCTTGGGCGGTCGACCTGGATCATGCTGCCGTACATCGCCGACTGGCGCTGGCTGCGCGATCGCGAGGACAGCCCGTGGTATCCGAGCGCACGGCTGTTCCGGCAGGATGAGAGCCGCAGCTACGCACCCGTCGTGCAATCGGTTCGTGCCGAGCTCGAAAAGCACGCAGCGGCGTTCAAGAGCGCCTAACTTCGCTCCGGTCCCGGCAGCAGCTGATCGGTGCGGCCGCGCAGCCGATAGGCAACCAGGCCCAGCCATTCGCGCACGGCGACATCGGTTCGGCCCAATCCGACCAGCGCGATGTTCTCGAAGCTGAACAGATCGTCCCAGTGGCCGACCCGCCAGTCGACGGGATAGGGCTCGACCGGGAAGCCCGCCTTGCGGAACAGCCCGACAGAGCGCGGCATGTGATAGGCCGAGGTCACAAGCAGCCAATGCTCGCCCGGCTTCGGCGTCACCAGCTGCTTGGAGAAGATGGCGTTCTCGTAGGTGTTGCGCGACAGCCGCTCGATGATCAGCCGCTCCTTCGGCACACCGAGGCTGATCAGGATCTCCGAGGCAAAGTCGCCCTCTTTCGCATCGTTCGAGATCAGATTTGCGCTGCCGCCGGTAAACAGCACGCGCGCATTCGGATAGCGGCGCGCCAATACAGCCGCGGCGATGATGCGGTCGGCGGCCGCACGCGTGATCGGGGTGTTGTGGATCACCGAGATATCTGCATCGATCGGCCCGCCCAGCACGACGATGCCGTCCGGCGCACCTTTGCTGTCGTCCCATTTCGGAAACCGGCTCTCCAGCGGATACAGAAGATAGTTGCCGAGCGGCGAGAACGCACAGATCGCGAGTAGCAGGATCGTGACGACAAACAACCGGCGGCCCCATTTGGCCCAGCGCGTCGCCAAAAGAAGCGCGGCTATCAGACCCAGTTCGAGCAGGAAATTGGTCGGCAGCAGCATCGTGCCGACGGTTTTCGACAAGACAAAGAACATCCCACACTCCGCGCGCGCCGCGCTTGTTCGGCGATGCCCTCTTACACGACAGCCGTGCCCCGCGTATCCGGCTATCTGCAGTGCGGATGCAATTTGCTATGGATGGAGGGCGAGACCTTCCCGAGCCGAACCAAAGAGGCGCGACATCGTCATGGCCCACCATCATCTGCATTCCAGCCCCGAAACCTGTCATTGGGGCTTCTTCGAAGCCAGACTGAAGCCGGTGCTGACGATCGAAAGCGGCGACGAGGTGACGATCGACACCATCAGCGGTGGTCCCGACGTTGTGCCGGACAGAACCAAGTTCGACGTGCCGCCGGAGCTGTTCGAAGTCCACGCGAAAAGCGAGCGCATGGTGCCCGGCCACATCCTGACCGGCCCGATCGCTGTTGATGGCGCCGAGGTCGGCGACGTCCTGGAGGTCGATATCCTGGACGTGCAGCTTCGGCAGGACTGGGGCTACAATCTGATCCGTCCCCTTGCCGGCACCCTGCCCGACGATTTCCACGAGAGCCGCCTGCTCAACATTCCCCTCGACCGGGCGCGCATGGTCGGAGAGCTGCCCTGGGGCCTGGAGCTGCCGCTGGCGCCGTTCTTCGGCGTGATGGGCGTGGCGCCGCCGCCGGCCTGGGGCCGCATCACCTCGCTGATCCCGCGCGCGATGGGTGGCAATCTCGACAACAAGGAGCTCGGCGCCGGCGCCAAGCTGTACCTGCCGGTGTTCGTGCCGGGCGCGCTGTTCTCCTGCGGCGACGGCCACGCCGTACAGGGCGACGGCGAGGTCTGCGTCACCGCGATCGAGACCGCGCTGCAGGGACGCTTCCGGCTGACCGTGCGCAAGGACATCAAGCTCGATTATCCACGTGCCGAGACCGCGACCCACTACATGACGATGGCGATGGACCCCGATCTCGACCAATGCGTGGTGCGCGCCTTGCGCGACATGATCGTGCTGCTCGGAGAGAAGCGCAACCTGTCGCGCGAGGACGCCTACACGCTCTGCAGCCTGGCCGCCGACCTGCGGGTGACCCAGACCGTCAACGGCTCCAAAGGCATCCATTGCATGATCGCCAAGTCGGTCGTGCACGGCTGAGGTCACGGACATCCGGTCGCGGTCCGCTGTCATATCCTTGTCAAAGGCGGTGAGGCATTTTGCCGGGCCGAACCTGAGACAGGGATTGCACGGATGAGCCAGACCGACGCTAGCCGCGATAAAGCTTTGCGCGCGCTGATCGACGAGGATTTCAGGGACAGCCTCGACGAGGAGCTCGAGCTGGAGCTGGAGGACAGCCAGCTCGACCAGTTCAAGCAGCTCGAGCTCACTCATGAGGCGCGCGACACCCTGGACCGCCAAGTCTATTTCCGGGAGCTGTTCCGCCTGCAGGGCGAGCTGGTGAAGCTGCAGGATTGGGTCCAGCACAACAAGCTCAAGGTCGTCGTCGTGTTCGAGGGCCGCGACTCCGCCGGCAAAGGCGGCGTCATCAAGCGCATCACGCAACGGCTCAATCCGCGCGTCTGCCGCGTCGCCGCCCTGCCTGCCCCGAGCGAGCGGGAGCGCACGCAATGGTACTTCCAGCGCTATGTCTCGCATCTGCCCGCCGGCGGCGAGATCGTGCTGTTCGACCGCTCCTGGTACAACCGCGCCGGCGTCGAGCGCGTGATGGGCTTCTGCACCGAGGACCAGGTCGAGGAGTTCTTCCGCTCGGTGCCGGAGTTCGAACGCATGCTGGTGCGCTCCGGCATCATCCTGATCAAGTACTGGTTCTCGATCACCGACGAGGAGCAGCAATTCCGCTTCCTGATGCGCATCCATGATCCGCTCAAGCAGTGGAAGCTGAGCCCGATGGATGTGCAGTCGCGCAGCCGCTGGGAGCTGTACACCAAGGCCAAGGAAGACATGCTGAACCGCACCCACATTCCGGAGGCGCCGTGGTGGGTGGTCGAGGCGGTCGACAAGAAGCGCGCGCGGCTCAACTGCATCTCGCATCTGCTGAGCCAGGTGCCCTATGGCGAAGTGCCCCACGAGTCGGTGATCCTGCCCGACCGCATCCGCGATCCCAGCTATCATCGCGAACAGATCCCGCCGGACATGTACGTGCCGGCGAGGTATTAAGCACGATTGCTGAGATCGCTCATTCGCTGGAGCGATTTCCGTTCGAGCGGACGATTTGAGCAAAGTGCAGCAATCAGCCCCGCTGTCATCGCCCGGTTCAGCCGGGCGACCCAGTATTCCAGAGACAGTCGTTGTTTCTCGCTAAGCCGCGGCGTACTGGATCCCCGCCTTCGCGGGGATGACGTCCGAGTTTGGCGATCGATGATCGACCTCTCAGAGGCACACGTTCTCATCCTCGCGCAGCTTTCGCGCCGAGCTCTGCTCATCACATCACCCTCGCGATAACGAGGGCGCAGGGAAGGCCGGATGCCTGGCCGGCACCCATGGCCCGCGTGCGAAGAAAAATGCACGCGGCGGTTACCACAGGTACGGCCGAAAACACCCGGCCTTCCCTGCGCGATGGTTTTAACGGTTTCCTGCGCGCTCTCCCCGGGGATCGGCTGTATTGCCCCCGTGTCGTGACAACGCGTGAACGCGTTGCGCTCGGCGTCAGCACCGAGACGCCAGGACCACACGCCTTCGCCGTCCGTGACACACCGCTCGTCCGCGCAAACAAGCTGCGCACGCCGCGTCACGTCCACCGCATCCCGCGCTCCACGTCTCGTGACGATCGCGATACGCCCCTCATCGATGAGGCAGGATGGCGCTAGCTAAGCACATTTCTGAAAAAACGAAATAGAAATATTTCCGCCGGTCGGTATTGGCCGGCCGATCGCGTTGAACGGTCACGCGAAATGAATTTTTCGGCGCAGACCATTTTGCCCTGATCTGCCCCTCTCCCCGAAGGCGCTCGCGCGTGGAAAGGTCGAGCTGATTCGCCCGCCAGGCACCTCCGGCATGCCCGATCTGCTGCCCGAAGCACCGAGCTCCCTGTGGGGCTGGCCAGACCGTGAACCCAGTCGGCGGACGGCTCTGAGCGACTCCGAAAGGCCGAATCCGAGAGCTATGGCGA
>NZ_CAFK01000123.1 GCF_000239815.1 Bradyrhizobium sp. STM 3843
GGCGAAGCGGGAGAAGCGCGTGGGGACCCATTGCGTCAGGATCATCGCAAAACCCATGGCCTCTTCGAGCTTGCGCAGGTCGACCATGGCCGGGCCGCCGTCGAAGCGGATGCTGGTGCCCTTGTAGCGGATGCTGCCGGTGTGACAGGCCGCGCAAGTAAGTCCGATCTTGTCGGGCTCGGCGGCGCCGGTGGCCGGATTGACCGCGCCGCTCAGCCGCGCGAAGCCGACCGGCAGGCCATTCGGATTGTCGGCCGGCGTTGGCGTCAGGCCCGGCTGAGGTGCGGGCGCCGGTGCGGCATTGGCGTCGGCTGCGGTGTCGAAGCCGTAGGGCTTGAGCGCGGCGGCGTCGCCGTCCACCATCTTCGGGCTCGAGATGAAGCCGAAGCGTTCGAGATAGGCGCTGTCGGATATCAGGCCGGGCGCGCCGAACACGGACAAATAAGGCTGCTCCAGCGCCAAGAACCATTTGTAGGGCACGGGGAACGTCGCCGTGCCCTGGGTGACGTGGTGAAACCACTGCCGGTCCTTCACCGTCCAGCCCTGATCGAGCCAGTGCGCCGCCTTCGGCTGTTCATAGGCCGGCAGCGCCGGCGGGACATATTGGGCGATCGGCTTCGGCAGGCTGTCGGCCAGCATCTGATCGACCTGGTCGGGAATCGCGAGCCAGGCTACGCCGAGCAGGAGAAGCAGCAGGACCAGCGCTGCGATCGTGGCCCGGCCGAGCCGCCACAGCACGCCCGCAGGCTTCGGCTTGGTGACCAGCCGGGTCACGATCCGCTCCGGCAGGGTGCGCTCGACGAACAGCGTGCGGACCTCGGCGACGCTGAGATAGCGCTTGTCGCCCTCACCCTTGCCCATCACACGGAGCAGCACCGGCCACTCGCCCTGCATCAGTATGGGGAAGTACCAGCGGGCATCAGCGCCGTCGCGGTCGAGATTGGCGCGCATGAAGGTCTTGATCTGCGCCGCATTCAGCCCGCGCTCGGTGCCGCCACATGGGTTGGGATAGTCGCTACCGAAGCAGGCGAAGCGGTCGATTTCATCCGGATGGACCTCGGCCGCGGCATCGAGAATGCGCGAGCCGCCACCATGCTTGTCGAGCGGGCCATTGCGCAGCTGATCGAGATCGGCGCCCGACCACAGGCTGCGCAACAGCCGCAGCGGGCCAAGCCCGTTGGCGATCAGCGCAACGCCAAAGGTCTGCGCCCAGACGATTCGCCGGCGCAAGCCGGTCTCGCCGCTCGCCGCCTGGATCGTGCTGCAGATCTTCGGCAGCGGCACGGCGTGCCCGCCGACGAAGCCGCCGGTGACGAGCGCGCGCAGGAAGGGGCAGGGATTGTCGGGCGAAACGGGATTCTGTTCAGGCAGCGCGTCGTCGGCGGGGGCGCGGTCTGTGGGCATGCAGTCGCATCCTCAGGCAAAGTGGCGAGTGATGAAACGAATAGCGTGGACCGGAATGCGCGCGCGTGAACCATCCCACACGCGCACAGGAATTCTCACGGCCTATGTCGATGATGGTGTAATCCGACTTCGTGTCAACCAAAAGTCGCAGGCGCGCAGGCCTTCCGGATCAGGATTCCGCCAGGCGTTGCGTGACCGTCTCGACCAAGGTCAGCCTCACCGAGGGAATGCGCGCCTTCACCAGACCCTCGCGGTAGTGCGCAATGTCATCGGGATTTTTCCAGCGGATATTGCCCGCCAGCCGCTCCACCGTCAGCCACGGGTAGAGACCGAGCATGGCTGTGACGACCTCTTTGGCTTCGATCAACCGCCCGAGTTGCGCAAGGCTGGCGGCCCGGATCGCGAGACCCTGCAGGTGATTGGGGTTCTCGTAATAGGACTCGCGCCCCCAGGAGAGCGCTGCGTCATAGTGCCCGAGCAGATAGTGGGTGAACGCGCTCAGCACGTTCCATTGGTAGCGCGGATCGCTGTTGCCGCGCTGGGCCGCGATCGAGAACTGCTCGACCGCGCGCTGATGCTCGCCGCTGACCATGTAGCAGGCGCCGAGCACGCCGCGCGCGCCCATGTCGTAGGGATTGAGCTCGACCGCCTTGTGCGCCGCCTCCATTCCCGTGTCATACCGGCCCTCCATCGCGTTGACGTAAGCCAGCAGCGAATAGGCGAAGGAGGAACGCGGGGCGAGCCGCACGCTGGTTTCGGCGAGCCGCAGCGCCTCGTCCCACAATTCGCGGGTGCTCCTGATCCAGCCGAAATGCACGCCCTGCAGCAGGATGGTGCCGAGATAGGTATGGGCGATCGCCAGCCCCGGGTCGAGCGCGATTGCTTCCCGGAACAGCGCGATCGACCGCTCGTAATCGGCCTTGGTCGGCTGATAGTAATGCGACAATCCGCGCAGGAAGCGGTCCCAGGCGGTGAGGTCGGTGCTCAGCGAACGGGTCGGGACCGCAGCCTCGGCGCGATAGATTTCGGGGATCAGCGCGGCGCACAGATTGGTGGTGATGTCGTCCTGCACGACGAAGACGTCGCCGATGTCCCGGTCATAGCGGCCGGCCCAGAGCTGCTCGCCGCTCTCGGGCGCAACCAGCTCGGCCGTCACCCGGATCTTGGCACCGGCGCGGCGCACGGTGCCCTGGATCAGGTAGGTTGCATCGGTTTCGCGCGCGATCAGGCGAGCGTTGAGACCGCCATTCTTGAAGCCGAAGGTCGAGTTCCGGCTCAGGACCCGGAAGAACGATTGCAGCGACAGCGCGTGAATCAGGTCCTCGGCCAGGCCGTCGGAGAAGTAATCGTCGGCGGCGTCGCTCAGATTGACGAAGGGCAGCACGCCGACGATCGCGGTCCGGTACTGGGGTGGCAGCGCCGAGCCGGTTCGCGGCGCGTGGGACCTGTCGGAGTGGCCCGGCTCCCAGGCCCAGACATTGATGGTATCTTCGATGTTCTTGAAGCGGAAATTGCCGGCGTCCGCGAAGCTGACCGACAAATGCCGGCTCGCTTCCTGATAGACCTTGGCCGAGATGGCCACGCCGCCGGGGCGGGCGGCCGCTTCCAACCGCACCGCAAGGTTAACGCCGTCGCCGAATACCTCGTCCTCATCGGCGATGATATCGCCCATATGGACGCCGAGGCGAAACAGCATGATCCGTTCCGCCGGCAGATGCGCGTTGCGTTCGGCCATCAGCCTCTGCAGCGCGACCGCTGCCTCGACGGCGCCGACCACGCTGGGGAATTCGAGCAGGAAACCGTCGCCGGTCTTCTTGATGATCCGGCCGCCGTGATTGAGGATGATGGGATGAATCGCGCCGCAATGCGCCTTGAACGCGGCATGCGTGCCGGCTTCGTCGGCCCCCATCATCCGCGAGTAGCCGGCTACGTCAGCGCAGACAATGGCAGCCAGCCGCCTTTCCATCGCACTCTTGCTCCCGCAACTGCCGATACCATGGCAGCGGCCGTTGAATCCAATCCTTTTGCAACTCACAATTCGTCTGAAATCTGCGCGATTGGTTCGCTACCTCCATGCCTTGAAGGAACCCGACATGCTGGGAATTCACGATTTTGGGCTGTTCATCCTGTCCGGCCTGCTGCTCAACGTCACGCCAGGTCCGGACACAGCCTATATCGTCGGCCGCAGCATGCAGATGGGCTGGCGGGGTGGGGCGCTGGCGGCGCTCGGCATCTGCACCGGCTGTCTGGTGCATGTCTTCGCCGCAGCGGTCGGCCTGTCGGCGCTGCTCGCGGCCTCGGCCAGGGCGTTCCTGGCCGTGAAATGGCTGGGAGCGGCCTATTTGGCCTATATCGGAATCAGGCTGCTGCTCACACACCGGCAATCATCTGCGAAGGGCGTGAAGGTGGTCAGTCCGGTGGTCCCGCTTCGGACGGTATTTCTGCAGGGCGCGCTCACCAATGTACTGAACCCCAAAGTGGCGCTGTTCTTCCTGGCCTTCCTGCCTCAATTCGTCGCAGCCGATGCCCCGCAGAAACCATTGGCCTTTCTGCTGCTCGGCGGAATTTTCATCGCCAACAGCACGATCTGGTGCCTCGGTGTCGCTGCGGTCGCGGCAAGGACGGCCAGGCGCGTCCAGAGCTCCTCGCAGGCGGTGGCTTGGCTCAACCGGGCGATCGGGGGACTGTTCGTCTATCTCGGCATTCGGATCGCGCTCTTGGACGCACGATAGAACTACCAGGAGAGTTCCACGATCGCGCTGCCGGCGAGATAGAGCCCGAGCAGGACCATCGCGACCAGGAAGACGCGGCGGAAGGTTTCCGCCGGCATTTTCGATCGCGCGGCCTGGCCGACGAACATGCCGAGGAAGGCGCAGGCCATCGCCACCGCGCCGGGCAGGGCGGTTGCGGTCGAGAGCAGGCCCGAGCTGGTCAGGTTGAAGGCGAGCGTAATGGTGGCGACGGTGAAGAACACGCCGAGCGCCTGCACCAGTTCGTCCTTCTGCAGCCCGATCGCCTGCATGTAGGGCACCGAAGGAACCACCTGCACGCCGGTGGCGGCCGAGATCAGGCCGGTGACGAGGCCGACGATGCCGCCGACCCACTTCTCGTGGCGTGGCGCCACGCTGAAGGCGACCTTGAACAGGCCGAGCAGGGCGTAAATGACCAGCAAGGTGCCCAGGGCGATGTTGCCGTAATGCGTCGAGGAATGGCTCAGCGCCGAGGCATTGAGGCAGATGCCGACCGCGGTGCCCAGCATCAGCGGCCACAGACGCCGGGCGATGTCGCGCAGATAAGGGCCAACGAAGGTCTGCCAGATATTGGTGATCACGGCCGGCACGATCACGATGGCAAGCGCGCGTCCCGGAGGCATCGCGACCGCAAGCAGCCCGACCGAGACGGTCGGCAGGCCGAGCCCGAGCGCGCCCTTCACGAAGCCGGCGAGCGTCAGAGCGAATGCGATGAAGATCAGGATGGGATCGATCATGGCACTGAGATTGACCGATCGCGTTCGACGGCACAATCTGGAGGTTACGGAGCAAGCCTTCGGCTGTAGCGAAGGCTCTGGGAGCATGACAGGTGCGGTTTGATCTGGTTGATCTCAGGCTGTTCATCGCGGTCGCCGACGCGCACAGCATCACCGGCGGCGCCGATCGCGCGCATCTGGCGCTGGCCTCGGCCAGCGCGCGGATCAAGGGCCTGGAGGATTCGTTTGGCGTGCCGCTGTTCAAGCGCGGCCGCCGCGGGGTGGCGCTGACCACAGCCGGCGAGAGCCTGCTCGATCACGCCCGCATCATCATGCACAATGTCGAGACCATGCAGGGCGAGATGGTCCGCTTCGCCTCGGGGCTGCGCGCCAATGTCGAGCTGCTCGCCAACACGGTCGGCCTCGCCGAGCACTTGCCGCGGGCGCTGGCCGCCTTCCTGCGCGATCATCCCGATATCAGCGTCGACGTCGAGGAGCGCGAGAGCACCGACATCGCGGCTGCGATCGCGGCCGGCAGCGCCGATCTCGGCTTTGCCGCCGAACACGCGCTCCCAGACAATGTCGAGCGCTTCGTGTTCGGTGAGGACCGGCTGACCCTGGTCGCCGGCCGCCGCGGGCCGTTCGCAGGCCGGCGCCAGATCGACTTCGTCGAGACTGCGGGGCAGGATTTCGTCGGCCTGACCCAGGCCACCGCGCTGCAGGTCCATATCGGCAAGCATGCCGCGCGGCTCGGCATTCGCCAGCACTTTCGCGCACGCCTGCGCGATTTCGACGCGATCTGCCAGATGGTGGCGGCCGGCGTCGGCATCGCGGTGGTGCCGGAGGCCGCGGCCCGGCGCTGTGCGCGCACGATGCCGATCTCGGTGATGACGCTCCGGGACGGCTGGGCCAATCGCCGGCTCGTCATCTGCGCCCGCAGCTTCAAGGCGCTCCCGCGTCCCGCCAAGCTCCTGGTCGATCACCTGCGCAAGGCGGCGGGCTGATGGCTATGCGGCCTGGACGGTTGTCAGGAACTTGCCGACCTCAAGCTTCAGCCGGCTGCTTTCGTTGGCGAGCGATTGCGCGGCCGAGAGCACCTGGGTGGAGGCCGAGCCGGTCTCGGCGGCGCCGTGCTGCACCTCGGTGATGTTCGAGGAGACGCGATGGGTCCCTTCAGCGGTCTGCTGCACGTTGCGGGAGATCTCCTGGGTCGCGGCACCCTGTTGTTCGACGGCCGACGCAATCGTTGCGGATATCTCCGAGAGCCGCCCGATGGTGCCGGAGATTTCCCTGATGACGTCGACCGATTCCTCGGTGGCGGCCTGGATGCCGGAAATCTGCCGGCCGATCTCCTCGGTGGCTTTCGCGGTCTGGTCCGCCAACGCCTTGACCTCCGAGGCGACCACCGCAAAGCCGCGGCCGGCTTCGCCGGCTCGTGCCGCCTCGATCGTGGCGTTCAAGGCCAACAGGTTCGTCTGGCCGGCAATGCTGCTGATAAGTTCGACGACATCGCCGATCCGGCTTGCCGCCTTCGACAATTCGCCGACGCGCGCGTTGGTGCGCTGGGCCTGGCCGACGGCATCGCCTGCGATCCGCGCCGATTCCTGTACCTGCCGACTGATCTCATTGACCGAAGAGGACAGCTGCTCGGTCGCCGAGGCCACCGACTGTGCGCTGGCGGCGGCTTCGTCCGAGGCCGACGCCACCGTCGTGGCCAGCGTCTGGCCGCGTTGCGCGGTTTGCGTGAGGGTCGCTGCGGAAGCTTCCAGCTCGGTAGAAGCCGAGGACACGGTCTCGACGATCTGCCCGATCGCCGCCTCGAAATCCTGGGCGAGCCGGTTCATGTCGGCCTTTCGCTGCTCGGCCTGACGCTGTTCCAAGAGCGCCTGTTCGGCCCGCATCCGCTCGGTTTCGATCATGTTGGTCTTGAAGACTTCGACCGCGTCGGCCATGTCGCCGACCTCGTCGCGCCGGCCGACGCCGGGAATGCGGATCGAGGCGTCGCCTCGGGCAAGACGCGTCATTGCGCCGGCCATTGCCCGAATGGCCCTCGAGATGCCGCTGCCGATCAGGAAAGACACACCGCTGACGACGACGAGCGCAACGCCGAGCGTGATCAGCATCCAGCGCTTCACCGCTTCACCGGTCGCCACCTCCGCCGCCTGAGCGGCCGCATAGCGCTGGCCAACCGTCTCGCCGATCTCGGCAAGGATGGGCTCGATGTCCGCATAGGCCTGAGACATTGCCGTCGCATGGCGTGCCGTCTCCTGGGCGCCGTCAGCCCAGGCCAGGAAGTCGACCTGGTACTTGTCCAGCTTCTGGTCGATATCGGCCTTGACCGCGGGCGCGAGGTTGGCATTCGCCACCGCCTTGGAGAATTCGGCGGCCGCTTTCTTCAGCTCGCCGATGTATTTCGGGTCGCGCCGGAGCATGAAGTCCTTTTCATGACGGCGCAGCATCAGCATGCCGCTGGTCAGCCGCGGTTCGTCGGCTTCCTTCAGTTTGCTTTCGATGGCATGCACGGCGTTGCGCAGCGATCCGGACAGGCCAAGCGTCTCGTTCAGGCCGAGCCGCACTTCCGCCTGTTCGACCGCTGCAAATTCTTGGTCGTAGCTTGCAAATCCCCTGGCAACCGCATCGACCTTTCCAACGAGCGTCGCATAGCCATTGGCGAGCATGACGCTTCGCAATTGCGCAAGCTCGCGCGTGATCGTCGCGCTCAGCTCCGCGTGACGCTTCGCGTAGCGCTCGTCACGACGAAGCTGGAAGTCCTTCTCAGCCCGGCGGGTCTGGAGCAGCTCGTTGGCGAGCTTCTGGTTGATGTCGGCGATGGCGCGGGCGTGTTCGGCGGAGGCGCGCGAGTCTCGCTGCGAAGCCTCGCCAAGGAAGTAGATGGTACCGAAGGCGACTAATCCGAGCAGGCCGACCAAGGCGATGGCCATGACCTTATGGGTCAGGCGAAAAGCGAATGGGAGCATCTGTACGTTCCAAAAACGCCCTGGGGCAGGCGATTGCGCAAACAAAGACGAGAATGAATTTGCTTGCGCAAAGCCTAGGCAGCGCGCGGTCAATGCTCCGTTAACCGCATGCCACCGGGCATAGGTAGAACTTCGGAGTTCAATCGACTTTAAAAGTTCACCGGCAGGCGCCGGGTAAGAAAGTAATGCGTCAGCCGGCCAGGATCTTCATTGCCGCCTCGTGCACGCGCTTGTCGCCGGCGGCGATGATGCGCCCGCCGGTCTGCGCTGGGCCCCCCTCCCAATTGGTGACGATACCACCAGCACCGTTGACGATCGGGATCAGGGCGGCAATGTCGTAGGGCTTGAGTTCGGTCTCGATCACGAGGTCGAGGTGCCCGGCGGCCAACATGCAGTAGGAGTAGCAGTCGCCGCCATAGCGCGACAGCCGGACCTGAGATTGGACCTGCTCGAAGATGCCGCGGTCGGCATCGTTCATCAGCAAGGGGCTCGTCGTGTAGCAGACGGCTTCGCTCAGCGAGGCGCAGCGCCGCACCGACAGCCGGCGCTCGCCGATCGAATTCCGATAGGTCGCCGAGGCGTTGTCGCCCGAGAAGCGCTCGCCGATGAACGGCTGATGCATCATGCCGAACACCGGCATGCCCTTGTGCAACAGCGCGATCAGCGTGCCCCAGATCGGAAATCCGGCGATGAAGGATTTGGTCCCATCGATCGGGTCCAGCACCCAGACGTAGTCAGCCTCTTCCCGCTCATTGCCGAATTCCTCGCCGACGATGCCATGCTGCGGGAAGTTGGCCTTGATCAGCCGTCGCATCACCGCCTCCGCCGCGCGATCGGCCTCGGTCACCGGATCGAAGTCGTGCCGGCTGCTCTTGTTGTCGATCGACAGCGAGGTGCGGAAGAAGGGCAGGATGGTTTCGCCCGAGGCGGTGGCCAGGCGGCCGATAAAGGCGGAGAAATCGATGACCGTCACGACAGGTCCTTCAATGAGGGAATCGGCGGAACCAGTATCGCGATTTACAGCCTGGCGTCATTTGCCGCGAACCCGGAATCCAAAGCGATCCGCGAGTTCATGGCACGCCAAAGCGCCTGCAGGTTTGAACGGGATTCGGTTCCCGAACGCGATCGTTTCCCCGGCATGGGTAGCCCAAATGCGGCGGTTGTGCACGGCCTACGGAACCCCACTGGCATTCTGGATATGTCCTCTGCGCCAGCAGGCCAATCGCGCGCGATTTATTGGCGATCTGCCGCCTCACGAAACTGCGACCGAAAGCCGGTAGCGCTTTGGAGCTCATTCGGATTCTCTAATCAAGCAATTGAAATTACTGATGAATTGAGCTTTCTGAGCCGCAGATGGCGCAACCCGGCCACTCATTTTTGCATGGGAAATG
>NZ_CAFK01000122.1 GCF_000239815.1 Bradyrhizobium sp. STM 3843
TTTCAATAGCTTAACCACTTTTCACGCAAGTGGCTGTACAACTTATCGGAATCCTAATAGAGTCTAAAAAGTTACTTTTCTGTACACCGGATACGGACTAGCTTTTAGGCATGGCCACGGAAAAAGCCGAGACTGACCGTATTCCCGTAACCCTGGCCCTGGCGACCATTGGCTACCTCGAGAAGCTCGTGAAGCAGGGCACCCACGGCACCAGCGTTCCAGGTGTCTGCAGAACGTTGATCGAAGAAGGCATCAGGCTCGCCATCAAGGACGGGCTCTTGTCGATCCGCGACAACGGCAGGGCGTAAACGGAGGCGTTTCAAGCGAGAAGTTTCGGCGGCACGCGACGGCTCAGACGATCCAGCACGGATCCAACTTGGAACCATAGAATATGCCCGCCGACCGACCCACTGCACCTTCCACCTGGACCGAGGAACGAATCCAGCTCCTGAAACAGCATTTCGAGGCCGGGTTGACCTGCCGCGAAATCGCCGCCGAGATTGGCGTCAGCCGCAACGCGGTGATCGGCAAGATCTCGCGGCTGGCGCTGGTGCGCGACAACGGTGGCGACACGCGCCGCATGGTGCGTGGCGAAGCGGCCAAGGACGGCGCCCGCCCGCGCCCGGTGCCCAAGCTGCGCCGGCGGATCCTGAAGGCGGTGCAGTCCGAGCCGATGCAGGTGACCGCTCTGGAGGAGATTGTCGTCCCGGTCGAGAAGGGCTGCTCGCTGTTCGAATTGTCCAAGGAGCGCTGCCGCTGGCCGATCTCGACACCAGGGGCGGACGATTTCTGCTTCTGCGGCTCGACGCCGGTGGAAGGCCTGCCCTATTGCGCCGGCCATACCCGCATGGCCTATCGCGTGGCGTCGTCGCGGTAAGAGCGAGTTTGCGGACTAATTAGTTACGAATCAAAACTCGCGCAAAGGAGACGGTGCACCCTCTCCCCTCAGCGCGACGGCGGAGCCGTCGTCGCCAGTGGGCGAGGGTGGCAGCCGAAGGCTGCCGGGCGAGGGGTCTGTTTCCGCATCGGCGGTCCTGCTGTGGAGACAAACCCCTCACCTATGTGAATATGACGCTGATGTCAGTGTAGCCCCCCGCAAGGGGAGAGGGCACAGTCACCAGCGCCGTTCAGTAATGCTGTAACTATCTTCCACATTGCAGTGTCTTGCCCGCGCCCCTACCCCAAGCGCCAGCCGACCTCCTGGACGAAGCGCTGGAAGAATTCGGGCTCGTAGGCTTCTTCCGGCGACTGCCGGACCCGCAAATCCAAGAGCTTTGCGTCCTCACCAACCAGGATCCGCCACTGCTCGGTCTTGACGCCGTCCAGGATGATCCTGGCTGCCTGGGCGGCAGTCGTCGGCGCATCCTCCATGAATCTGCGCGCGCGCTCGGCGGCCGCTGCCTGCACATCCTCATCGGACATCGTATCGACATCGATGCCGATCCCCTTCATGCGCTGCCGCGCCTGCAGGAGTTCCGTCTCGCTCAGGCGGTCCGAATCCGTTCCGCTCTGGACCTTGCGCGAGTTCGACACGATCGCGGTGCCGATGTGCCCGGGCATCACCACCGAACATTTGATATGCGGCGCGTTGAGGCGGAGATCGTTGATCAGCGCCTCGGTGAAGCCTTTGACGGCGAATTTCGCCGCACTATAGGCGGTGTGCGCCACCCCGGTGCCGACCGAGGCCCAGAAGCCGTTGACGCTGGAGGTGTTGATGATGTGCGCCTCCTCCGCCCGCATCAGCATCGGCAGGAAGGTGCGCACGCCGAAATACACCCCGCCCCAGGAGATGTTGAAGGTGCGTTCCCACTGCTCGCGGCTGTTGGTGAACAGGCTGCCGCCGCCGCCGATGCCGGCGTTGTTGAACAAGAGATGGATCTTGTCGGTTGCGTGCTGCGCGGCGACCTCGTCGCGAAAGCGCTTGAGCTGATCCTCGACGGCGACATCGACGATATGCGTGGTCACGCGCAGACCCTGCGGCAGCATCTCCGCCTCGCACAGACGCTTGCTCTCGACCATCGACTCCGCCGAGACGTCGCAGATCGCGACATTGCAGCCTTCGGCCACGAGCTGGCGCGCGAGCTCGCGACCCATGCCCGCGCCGCCGCCGGTGACGACGGCGGTCTTACCTGCAAAATCCTTCATGAGCGCACGTCCTTCTCTGTCGTCTCGTTACTGCGATACCCCAGACTTAAGTCCTTTTGCCAGCATCGCCAAAGATGACGCCCGCTCACCTGCTCGCGCGGCCATTGAACCTATTTGCCGGGACACGCGACTCACTCAACAGCCAAAAACAGGCGCGCAGGAGGCTCGCATGGCGCATTGGCAGGATCAGATGGTGGACCGCCCGGCCCCGGACGACGGGGCCGCCGCGGATGACGGGGCCTACATCACCGGCTGGACCATCAGCGGCATCGCGGTGCTCGGCACCATCGTGGCGGTCTGGCTGCTCGGCATCTGAACGCCGTCCCGGAAAATGAAACGGCCCCGGTGCTGACTGCACCAGGGCCGGCTGGGCGTGACTGTTACGGATTTTCTCAGCGGCCGGTGGTGCCGCCGGCGGGCCCATTCGGGGTCAGCGTCGACCCGCTCGGGGATGGATTGATCAAACTGTTACCGGACGGATTGAGCGTGCTGTTGGCGGCGGCCGCGGCGCCGCCAGCATTGTAGTTGGGGTTGCCGGCGCCCAGGCCCGTGGTCGTGCCCGGCGTTGTCGGCGTGGTCGCGCCGCCGGTGACAGACCCTGTTCCGACGCCCGCCGAGCCGCCGGCTGTGGAACCGGTGCCGGCCGCTCCGGTGCTCTGTGCCATTGCCGCACCGCTCGCGACCATCAGGGCCGCTGTGAGTCCTATCGTGGTCAGTCTCATGGTTGCTTTCCTTCGTGGGTGACCCCCGAACAAATCGTTGAATTGCCTGGCGTTCCCAAGACTGCCCTGCCCCCGCTGCACGCCGCCCGGGTGGTTTCGCAGGGCTCATCACGCAGGCCTGACTGGTGAGCGCAACAGCCGCTCGCCTCCGCACCAGCTTGCATACAACGATCATTCATTGGCTATTTTTTAGTCTTTCGATTTGCCGTTCGAGAAGAGCACTGACTTCACCCACTTGAACAACGCCATCTTTTCAATGGCTTGCAAATTTATGCTCAGCAAAGCGGCGCTGGCACGAAGCTTGCGAAAGCTCTTCACGAGGCTCCGCTTGACGCGGTGAAGCCGAGACAGCAGCGGACGCGCGGTCCGCGAGGGGAGCACACCATGGACTTTGGCGGGATTTCACGGCGGCATCTGTTGCAGGGTGGCGCGGCGCTCGGGTTGAGCGCAGCCGCAGGCTTAAAGCCGGCCTTCGCGGCGGAGACGACCATCGGCTTCATCTATGTCGGCTCGCGCGACGACTACGGCTACAACCAGGCGCATGCGCAAGGCGCGGCGGCGCTGAAGAAGCTGCCCGGACTGAAGGTGATCGAGGAAGAGAAGGTGCCGGAGACGGACGCGGTGGAGAAGACGATCGAGTCCATGATCAATCTCGACGGCGCCACCCTGCTCTTCCCGACCTCGTTCGGCTACTACAATCCGCACATGATCAAGATGGCCAACAAGTACCCGAAGCTGCACTTCGAGCACTGCGGCGGCCTCTGGACCGACAAGGACCCGAAAAACGCCGGCTCCTATTTCGGCTATATCGACGAGGCGCAATATATCTCCGGCATCGTCGCGGGCTACACCACCAAGAGCGGCAAGCTCGGCTTCGTCGCGGCCAAGCCGATCCCGCAGGTCTTGCGCAACATCAACGCCTTCACGCTCGGCGCGCGCCTCGCCAATCCGAAGGCCACCACCCAGGTGATCTTCACCGGCGACTGGTCGATGCCGGTCAAGGAGGCCGAGGCCACCAACAGCCTGATCGACCAGGGCGTCGACGTTCTGACCTGCCATGTCGACGGCCCCAAGACGATGGTCGAGAACGCGGCGCGCCGCGGCGCCTTCGTCTGCGGCTATCACGTCAACCAGTCGCCCTTGGCGCCCAAGGCCTATCTCACCGGCGCCGAATGGAATTGGGAGGCGCTCTATCCGAAATTCGTCAAGATGCTGGCGGCCGGCGAGAGCATCCCGAACTTCTATCGCGGCGGGCTGAAGGAAGAGATCGTCAAGGTCTCGCCTTACGGCGAGGCGGTCTCGGACGAGGCGAAGAAGCACGCCGACGAGATCAAGGCCAAGTTCATGGCCGACGGCTACACGATCTTCAAAGGCCCGATCAAGGACAACAAGGGCAATACCGTGATCGCTGCCGGCACCGATCGCGGCCAGAAGGATCCCGAGCTCGAGAAGATGGACTATCTGGTCGAGGGCGTGCTCGGAGCCACCTCATGACCTCGGAGACGGCCGATCCGTTGGACACGGCCGTCATCGCGCCGGCCGCTGATCCCGGCTTTCTGCAGCGCTACGGCGCTTCGATCGAATATATCCTGATCCCGGGCGCGGCGCTGGCTGCCGCGCTCATCACCTTCGGCGGCTTCGTCGCGCTATTCGGCAAGAGCCCGCTCGATCTCTATTGGTACATGTATTACGGCGCGTTCGGCACCTGGTTCTCCTGGCAGAACACGCTGACACGCGCCGCCCCTCTCATCCTTACCGCGCTGTGCACCGCGCTGCCGGCGCAGCTCGGCATGGTGATCATCGGCGGCGAAGGTGCGCTTCTGATCGGTGCGCTCGCCGCGACCTCGGCGGCGCTGGCGCTGCAGAGCATGCCGCCGCTGGTCGTGCAGCTCGCGATGGTCGTCGCCGGCATGGCCGGCGGCGGTCTCTCGATCATGCTGGCCGGTGGCTTGCGCCATTATCGCGGGGTCAATGAAACCATCTCCAGCCTGCTGCTGGTGTACATCGCGCTTGCCATCCTCAACCACCTCGTCGAAGGCGCAATGCGCGATCCCGCCAGTCTGAACAAGCCTTCGACGCGCGAGATCGGCGCCGCCAACATGATCGGCTCCATTCCCGGCACCGACGTGCATTGGGGCCTCGTGTTCGGCCTGGTCGCTGCCCTCGCCGCTTATGTGCTGATCTATCACACCACCTTCGGCTTCGCCGCGCGCGTCGCCGGCGGCAACATCCGCGCCGCCAAGATCGTCGGCCTCTCCGTGGGCCAACTGATCCTGACGATCTGCTTTCTCGCCGGCAGCTGTGCAGGCCTCGCCGGCATGGTCGAGGTCGCAGCCGTGCAGGGCCGCACCAATGCCAACCTCGCGGTCGGCTATGGCTTCACCGGCATCCTGGTTGCCTTCCTGGCCCGGCAGAATCCGCTCGCGATCATTCCGGTGGCGATCCTACTCGGTGGCATCGGTGCCTCCGGCGGCCTGCTGCAGCGCCGCCTCGGCCTGCCCGACGCCTCGGTGCTAGTGCTGCAGGGCATCATCTTCGTGTTCGTGCTGGCGAGCGACGCGCTCTACGGCCGCATTGGCTTTCTGAAAGGAAAATCCTGATGGCAGACGGTTCGATCGGCCTCTGGACCGTTCCGCTCGCGGTGCTCGGCGGCGCCATCCGCGTCTCCACGCCTTTTCTGTTTGTCAGCCTGGGCGAATGCATCACCGAGCGCTCGGGCCGCATCAATCTCGGCCTCGAAGGCACGCTGGTGATGGGCGCGATGAGCGCCTACGGCATCTCCTATCTCTCGGGCTCGCCATGGCTCGGCGTGCTCGCCGCCGGCCTCACCGGCGCGCTGTTCGGCGCGCTGCACGCCGGGATCTGCTCGCTGCCGCGCGTCAACGACATCGCGGTCGGCATCGCGCTGATGCTGTTCGGCACCGGGCTGGCCTTCTATCTCGGCAAGCCGCTGATCGAGCCCACGGCGGCACGGCTGCCCGCGATCGATTTCGGCTGGTGGAGCGACATCCCGCAGCTGCGCGCGGCACTGCGCATCAACGTGCTGTTCCTGATCGGCGTCGCGCTGGCGCCGCTGCTGTTCTGGGCCTTCCGCACCACCCGCTGGGGCCTCCTGATCCGCACCGCCGGCGAGAGCGCGGATGCCGCGCGCGCGATGGGCCATTCGGTGCTCTTGATCCGCCTGCGCGCCACCATGGCCGGCGGCTTCCTCGCCGGCATCGGCGGCTCGTTCCTGTCGCTGTTCTATCCGGGCAGCTGGAACGAAGGCCTATCGAGCGGCCAAGGCATCACCGCCGTGGCGCTGGTCATCTTCGCGCGCTGGGACCCGATGCTGTGCCTGTGGGCGTCGCTGGCCTTCGGCGGCGCCGCGGCACTCGGGCCCGCGCTGCAATCGGTCGGCGTCACCTCCGGTTATCATCTGTTCAACGCCGCGCCTTACATCCTGACGCTGCTGATCATGATCATCACCTGCTCGCCGAAACGCACCTTGAGCGGCGCACCGGCCGAGCTGTCGATCACCCGCTGACGACCTTAAGAGGACGCCCATGGCCACGCGCACCATCCGCTCCGAGCCCTATGCCTGGCCCTATAATGGCGAGCTGCGCCCGGATAACACCGCACTGATCGTGATCGACATGCAGACCGACTTCTGCGGCGTTGGCGGCTATGTCGACAAGATGGGCTATGACCTGTCGCTGACGCGCGCACCGATCGAGCCGATCAAGACGCTGCTCACCGTGATGCGCGCACAGGGCTTTCACATCATCCATACCCGCGAAGGCCATCGCCCTGATCTCTCCGATCTCCCGGCCAACAAGCGCTGGCGCTCGCAGCAGATCGGTGCCGGCATCGGCGATCCCGGCCCGTGCGGCCGCATCCTGGTGCGCGGCGAGCCGGGTTGGGAGATCATCCCGGAACTCGCGCCGCTGCCCGGCGAGGTGATCATCGACAAGCCAGGCAAGGGCTCGTTCTGCGCCACCGATCTCGAGCTGATCCTGCGCCTGCGCGGCATCGACAACATCGTCCTGACCGGCATCACCACCGATGTCTGCGTCCACACCACCATGCGCGAGGCCAACGACCGCGGCTTCGAATGCGTGCTGCTGTCCGATTGTTGCGGCGCCACCGACAAGAGCAACCATGATCACGCGCTGAAGATGATCAAGATGCAGGGCGGCGTGTTCGGCGCGGTCGCGACCTCAGCGGCGCTGATCGAGGCGCTGTCGTGAGAGCGGATCCGCCGATCGGAGTCGAAGCGATCGCGATGACGATGCGCTTCGGCGATTTCACCGCGCTCGACAATGTCGAACTGAAGGTGAGGCCCGGCTCGTTCCACGCTTTGCTCGGCGAGAACGGCGCCGGCAAGTCGACGCTCGTCAAATGCATCATGGGCTACTACCACCCGACCGAAGGCGCCATCCTGATCGGCGGCCGCGAACGCGCGGTTCACAACCCGAAGGACGCCCATGCGCTCGGGCTCGGCATGGTCTATCAGCACTTCACCCTGGTGCCCGCGATGACCGTCGCCGAGAACCTGGTGCTGGCGCGGGATCACGTGCCCGCGGTGGTCGACTGGACCAAGGAGCGCGATGAGCTCGCCTTTTTCCTATCGAGGATGCCATTCCAGGTACCGTTGAACGCCAAGGTCGCCGACATCTCCGCCGGCGAGCGGCAGAAATGCGAGATCCTCAAGCAGCTCTATCTCAAGCGTCGCTTCCTGATCCTGGACGAGCCGACCTCGGTGCTCACCCCCGGTGAAGCCGACGAGGTGCTTGGCATGCTCAAGGCCATGGTTCAGGCCGGCGATCTCACCATCCTGATGATCACCCACAAATTCCGCGAGGTGATGGCGTTTGCCGACGAGGTCACGATCCTCCGCCGCGGAAAGCTGGCCGGCCGCGGGCCCGTCACTGAACTCACGCCCGACGATATGGCGCGGATGATGATCGGCGCCGAGCAGCTCACCGTCCAGCCGGCGCGCACCGGCGAGGCCGGCACCATCAGGCTCGAGCTCGACAGCATCTGCGCGCGCGACGATGCCGGCGAGATCGCCGTCAGCGACCTGTCGCTTGCGGTGCGCGCCGGCGAGATCGTCGGCATCGCCGGCGTTTCCGGCAACGGCCAGCGCCAGCTGGTCGAGGTGTTGGCCGGCCAGCGCGAGGCCGACAGCGGCGCGATCCGCGTCTCCGGCGAGGCCTATCACGCGGAGCGCGAGGAGATGCGCCGGCACAAGATGTCGCTGTTGCCGGAAGAGCCGCTGAAGAATGCCTGTGTCGGCGGCATGAGCGTGGCGGACAACATTGCGCTCCGCGAGTTCGATCGCGCACCGTTTGCGCGCAGCAGCTGGTGGCTCAGCCGCACGGCATTTCGCGACAATGCAAAGCAGAAGATTGCGCGCTACAAGATCAAGACCCGAACGCCGGAGACGCCGATCGCGGCGTTGTCGGGCGGCAATGTGCAGCGCGCCGTGCTCGCGCGCGAGCTCGGCCATGACGTCGAGGTGCTGGTTGCCGCCAATCCCTGCTTCGGCCTCGACTTCGCGGCGGTCGCGCAGATCCACGCCGAGATCATGGCCGCGCGCAACCGCGGCGCCGCTGTCCTGCTCGTCAGCGAGGATCTCGACGAGCTGCTCGAACTGTCCGACCGCCTCGTCGTGATGTTCCACGGCCGGCTCGTCTACGAGACCCGCGCCAGCGATGCCGATCTGACCGAGATCGGCCGCCACATGGCGGGACATTGAGCGCTGCCGCAGTAAGCATCCGCTCAAACGATGACCTCGGTGGGTACTGACCGATGCAGCTATTGAAAAACAAGCTTCGGTCTCTTTCCCGAGAGATCATGAACCAGAGTTGCCGAGAGCGAGTCGCCCCCGCAACTCGATGCGTAGCTAACGAGATGAGGTCGCCCCGATAACGCGAACGCGAATCTGATGCCCCCACAGATGCTCTCGAGGGCATTGATCTCGTGGGAACGCACCGCCGCAAATAAATCGATTAGGGTGTCACCGACCAGCAGCGGAACGCTATCGCAATCCCGACAGCCGGTCGGTAACTCACCTTTCAAAGCGGCCGCATCATTAGGCGCAGCGGCAAACGTCTCGGACAGCAGAATGGTCGGAGATATTCTGAACAGGCGTGTCTTGAGAATCTGAATATCCGGATCGAGGTTCAGATGCTTTGCGGTTTTGACGTATGCGCCGATGCGTCCGACAAGCGCTTCATCCTCCACTTCCCGAAGAGGAATTCCGCTGACGGTCCCCGGAGCAACCAGGACGACGATCAGGAAGGCGTCCTTGGGTGGCTCCTGGGCGAGCTGGATGCGCGTGATTGTCTCGTAACCATTGTCAGATTCGGTATTTTTGAAGGCCTCCTTCGGCATTCCCGAGCTCTTCCAATTCTTGGCCAGTACCGTGACCTGCGTCGCTTTCGGAAGCGTGCCGAATAGGCAAACCGACGACTTCCCCCGCTCCGGGCAAGAGTACGCATGCCGGAAGAGTTTGTTCTGGGTCTCGGCGGAGCCCGGACCGGCCGCCAACAAGACTGTGACCGCAACCAAGCCCAGAACTCTCACGGCAAGCGACCAGTCACCGTAGCTCCGATTCAGCATTGCGAAATTCATGTTTCAGTCCGGTAGCGCAAACAAATGATGGGCCTCACGTTCTATTCTTTACGATATAGTGGGTACAACGCGAAGAGCGCGTTGCCCATGCGGATCAACTTTTTCGACGAGATGAACCTCGCGCGCGAGATCGCGTGTACCGCGAGCTATGCCCACGGCCCAATTCGACGCCAGGGAATTCCATGGCCGCGCGCAACCGCGGCGCGGCGGTGCTGCTCGTCAGCGAGGACCTCGACGAACTGCTCGAACTGTCCGACCGCCTCGTCGTGATGTTTCACGGCCGGCTGGTCTATGAGACCCGCGCCAGCGATGCCGATCTGACCGAGATCGGCCGCCACATGGCGGGACATTGAGCGGACGGCTCGGCGCGCATCACGCGCGCGTGTGACGCGGGCGCGATTGACCTGGATCAGTTGTCGCTGTCCCGTCCGCTGTTACCCCGGTGCCAGCTAGATAAGACCGGGTGAACGATATGAAGGCCTATTTCATCGGCAGCGGCATCGGCGCACTCGCTGGCGCGGCATTCCTGATCCGCGACGGCGGCATCGACGGGCGCGACATCACGATCTTCGAGAAGCATCTGCCGTTCGGCGGCAGCCTCGACGGTGCCGCGCTTCCTGACGGCTCCTACTCGCTGCGCGGCGGCCGCATGCTGACCACGGACCATTACGAATGCACCTGGGATCTGCTCTCGACCATTCCCGGCGCCAGCGATCCGACCAAGACGATCCGCGACGAGACGATCGCGTTCAACAAAGTCCATGTCGCGCATTCGCAAGCGCGCCTGGTCGACAAGAACCGCCACAAGGTCGACGTCTCCACCATGGGCTTTACCATGCAGGACCGGCTCGAGCTCGTACGGCTCACCGAGGCTTCGGAGGACAAGCTCGGCAAGTCCCGCATCACCGACTGGCTGTCGCCGCCGTTCTTCACCACGAATTTCTGGTACATGTGGCAGACGACCTTCGCCTTCCAGCCCTGGCACAGCGCGGTCGAGTTCAAGCGCTATCTGCACCGCTTCATGAACGAGTTTCCGCGCATCGAGACCTTGGCCGGCGTCAAGCGCACCGTGTTCAATCAATACGACGCGATCGTGAAGCCGTTGACGACATGGCTGGAGGACCATGGCGTCAAGCTGGTCGGCGGCGTCGACGTGACCGACATCGCGATCGTCACCGATGCCGGCAAGCACTGCGTGAAACAGCTGACGCTCAAGGAGGCCGACAAGATCAGCACGGTCGACCTTGGCGATCGCGACCTCGTATTCTTCCAGAACGGCTCGATGACGGATGCGACGAGCCTCGGCACCCATGATGCTCCGCCATCGCGGCTGACCAAGCAGGACAGCCAGGGCTGGACACTGTGGGAAACGATCGCAGCCGGCCGGCCGGAGTTCGGCAATCCTGCTTCGTTCAACGCATCGATCCCGGAATCCTGCTGGGAATCTTTCACCGTTACCTGCCGGAATCCCCGCTTCTTCGATGCCATGCAGGCCTTCAGCGGCAACGAGGCTGGCACCGGCGGGCTCATCACCTTCACCGAGTCCAACTGGCTGATGTCGATCGTGCTCTATCACCAGCCGCACTTCCTGGATCAGCCTGGGGATGTCCAGGTGTTCTGGGGCTATGCGCTGCATCCCGATCGCATCGGCAATTTCGTCCCCAAAGCGATGGCCGATTGCGGCGGCGCCGACATCCTGAAAGAACTGTGCGGGCATTTGAACTTCGACATGTCGGTGTTCGAGAACGCCACCTGCGTGCCCTGCCGCCTGCCCTACATCACCAGCATGTTCATGCCGCGCGAGAAAAGCGATCGCCCCTTGCCGGTGCCGGCGAATTCGAAAAACCTCGCCTTCGTCAGCCAGTTCGTCGAGATCCCCGACGACGTCGTATTCACGGTGGAATATTCAGTGCGCGCGGCGCAGATGGCGGTCTATCAGTTGCTCGATATCAAGCGCACGATTCCGCCGATCACGCGTCACGACAAATCCTTCCGCGTGCTGCTCGACACCGTGGAGAAAGCCTTCGCGTAATTTGGATAATTTCCGTGGCCGCGATTGCGCCGTGATCCGACCACATTTAGGACTTGGAACAGTCAAGATGACGCCAGAGTTGCTGTGACCTCTAGCGCGGGGCAGCAACTCTGGAGGTTTCCTTGAGGAGAGTCACTCTGGTTGCGGCCGGCCTGCTCGGCGCAATGGGTTCTGCGCAAGCCGAGTCAGGCCTTGCATCATACTATGGCGGTCGCGGTCATCACGGCGAGATGACCTGCGCCCATCGGACACGCCCGATGGGCAGCGTGATCACAGTGTCGCATAATGGTCGCTCGATCCAGTGCCGCGTCAATGACCGCGGACCGTTCGTGCGCGGGCGGGTGATTGATCTCTCGATCAGCGCTGCACGCGCGCTTGGTATGATGAATGCCGGCGTTGTGCGGGTCTCGCTCCAATGAAGGCTCAGTAGCCCAGCAACGCCAAGCCGACCCAGCTCACGGCGAACAGCGAGATCACCGAGGTTGCCGCGGCCACGACGGATAGCGAAATCTTCAAAGCTTTGAGGACCATAACGCGCCTCCTGACAATAGCCCCGGCATCGGGTTCAACCCCGATGCCGACCTGAAATTTCCTGGGAAACCGGCTCAATAAGAACCGAACTCCCAGTTGGTGCGCGCGGAAAGCGAAAAGGTTCAACGGCCCCCGTACAGCGAGCCCACATTCCCATGCGCCCCACGCCAACAGCGTCGGAGGCCTGCTGGTTCCGGCTGGTCGGCGACTTTTACGGATCGACCGCGGTCACAACCCAGAAAGCGGCCGGCACCGTCACCGCCCCGCCCTTGGCGTAGCGCGCCAGCGCCGATCGGACCGCCCCCGTTACCGCCGCGACCGCATCCGCCGCCTGGCCGGCGACGGCGCGGCTTGCCGGGCCGATCGCAAGCGCCGTGGCCGCAGCCCCGTCGAGCCCGCCGTCCCCACTGATGTCGAGCGAGAGATCGCAGCGCTCGAACCTGACACGGCGCAGGCCCGCTTCGGTCAGCACATGTTCGACCCAATCGCGCTCGGCAAAGGCGAAATCGTCAGGCGCATGTGGCCGCAAACCCGGCAGCTTCGGCACATGCTCGTAAGCCGCCTGCAGCGGCTCCAGCGCCCACGGATTGTCGCGCAGTTCACCCCAGCAGGCGAAGGCGATCCGGCCTTCGGAGCGCAGCGCGGTGCGAATGTTGAGAAAGCTGCGCACGGGATCGGCGAAATACATCACACCGAGACGTGACGTCACCAGGTCGGCGCTGGCCGCGTTGAAGTGATGCACCATCGCGTCGCCCTGCACGAAGGTGACGGGTGCCTCGGCGGGCGCGACATCATTGGCCCGCACCAGCATCGGCGCCGATACGTCGACCCCGACAACCTGCCCGCCTCCGCCGCCCTTTTCGGCCGCCGCGATCATGGTCGCGCCGCAGCCGCAGCCAATGTCGAGCACGCGCTCGCCTGGCTGGATCTCAGCACGCGCGATCAGCATCTCCTGGACCGGCGCCAGCATGTGGTCCAGCTCCGCCTGCCGCTCGACCCAGCGCTGCCCGCCCGCGCCATTCCAGAACGCGATCTGATCTGCATTCTCGAAATGGCCGAACGAGGTGTCGGGGGCACTATCCATGGCTGCCATCGGTGCTGAAACGTGCAGAAAAGTACGATAGTCGCCGTATCAGGCGGAAGCGGGTTTGAAAAGATGGGGAGCGAGCGTTGGGCTTACGACCCGACCTGAAATTCCGGCCGGAGAATCGGGGTCTGACGCTGACCCAGTTCACGCCTGAGCGCCAAGACCACGTCACGCAGTTCGCGCGCCAGCTCGGCGTTATACCGTCGCGCGTGGTCGGTCGCTGCGAGCAGCGCCAGGAGGTCGCAATCATCCGCGCGCGTGCTCAGCTGGTCGATGATGTCCTCCAATTTCGTCATACCCCCTCGCACTGGAGTCCCGTCGTTAGGCCCGCATCCCCAGACGGAAACCATCCTCAATTTTGGAACTTCGCGCCATCGTCCTCGGGGGCAAATCGGCGCGCGCGGACGCGCGGTAACCGCTTCGGCGTCTTCGTTGTTTGTCTTGATCGCGATCAATTGCCTTGCCGGCTGTCTCGTCAAGCGTTCAACTTGCCTTGATCTGGATCAAGCCAAGGCCGCGGACGACGACGCAAATGCGCCGGACAATCGATCGTGGCCGTGACTAGCGGGAGGGTCGACATGGCTGAGACAACCAAACTGTCCGTCGAGAAGGCGCTGAACAAGATCCGTGAATCGGACGCGCGGAAGGACAAGGCTGACCGGATCGACGACGAGATCGCCGCGCTCGATGAAGAGACGAAGCGCTTGAGAGCGCAAAGGCTGCGGCTGGAAGGTCATCAGCGCCGTTCGAGCAAACGCGACTGAGCCGTTCCTCGCACCAGACACAATCGAACTATCAACCAGTTTTCCGAGAGATGACCGCCACACTCTCGCGGCGGATCATCATCTCCCGCTCGACGCTCGTGTTCCAGCGCCGACATTCGCCCCTGTGGGATTCATCTCAGCGAATGTTGGCATCGAAGGAACACGAGCTCATTGTTGTTCGTCGTGCAGCAGTGTTGCGGCAAGGGGGCACCTGTCACGGCCGTCCTGTCGATGCCGGCACGCCGAGCCCAGTTCAGCTCAGAGCCCAAATGCCCTTGCAGAACCCCGCACTACATCATCGCGTAGGCGCGCCGGAAAGCGACGGCACCGGCGAGCGATCGGGCACGGGTGCGGACGGCATGGCCGTCATTTCCGCTGCGCACGATCCATTGCCCGTTCTCGTGACCGACAATCTGTCCGACGTGGTGGCGCCACACCACGATCGCTCCGACCGAGGGGCCGCCTGCATTGACGCCATAGCGCGCCCAGGAAATGGCGAGGTTGTACTGCGGCCCCGGATCGCTGCCAACTTGACTACGCATGTACCAGCCGCACCACGCAGCAGGGCGGCCCGAGTAACCATGTCCAGACGCATAGTGCCTATGATGAGAATGCCGATGATGAGTTCTCGCTTCAGCGCCTGATGCAAATACGCAAAGCATTGCCGTGGCAGCTACGAGCTTACGCATACGAATATCCTTCGTGCTGTTGAGGGAAACTATCGCGACACGCGATCAGAAATGGAGCCGTTCGAAAAAGACGATCAGACGTCTGCGGCTTAGCCCGCGGAATAAATCCGCTATTCGGGCTTTAAGAAATTTGAGATGGCGAAAATATGGCAGCCGTCATGCATAGGTTAACGCGCGGCACGGAACTCCCGAGCGCCGAATTAATATCGTAACGAGCAACAATAAATTACTGCAACCTTCGCAGAAGAATCGATATTGCATCTAAACATAACTCATTAGTTCTCTGGTTCACCTTGATGACACACCTCGCGCAGCGCTCTTCTCAGCTACGAGAAATTCCACCGTCAATATGATCCAAAATGGAGACGAACAGACCACAACAACTACGAAAAACGAGTGCGGACCATTGCGCATCGCGGCCAGTAAGCCTGTCCAGATTGAAATGAGTTCGGCGGATCGCCGCATCCGATAAAGTGCTCGATGCGCAACTCCGCGCGCTCACCGGCATGCGAACAATCGGGAGAAGCCATGTGCTCGCGCGCGTCTGCAATCCCGTTGACATAGATCAAAGCCCTGCGATTTGCCGGCACGTGCACTCCCGTTGCGCTCCCAGCAGCGGTCAGATGGGTCCGGAGACAGGCAATGGATGACAACAAGGTCGGCCTCACCCACGCCCATTTGCGAACGCCGCGCGCTGCGGCCGTCGCCGGCATCCTGTTTTCGGTGTTGTTATTCCTGGTATTTGGGCTGCTGCGGCTCTCGATACCCGGTGACCCCTTCGAGCCGGGAGCCTGGCTTCAAGGCGGATTGACATATGTGACGCCCGCCATGAACCTCGTGCCGTTCGCCGGGATCGCCTTCCTCTGGTTTGTGGGCGTGCTTCGCGACCGCCTTGGATCGCGCGAGGACCGGTTCTTTGCGACAGTCTTCCTGGGAAGTGCTTTTCTGCTGCTGGCCATGCTGTTTGCCGCTGCCGCGGTGTTCGGGGCAATCATCACTGCATTTCGCGCGGCGCCCGAAGCCCTGGAACGCTCTGCCGCCTTTCATCTCGGACGCGGGCTAGCCTATGCGATGATCAATATCTATCTGGTGAAGACGGCCTCGGTGTTCATGATCACGACATCGACGATTGCGCTCTATACCCATTTGACGCCGCGCTGGCTGGCGATCGGCGGATACATCATCGCGTTCGTGCTCATCGTCGGAAGCTATTATTTCGACTGGAGCCTGCTGGTGTTCCCGCTGTGGGTATTTCTGGTGAGCATATCGATCTTGCGGGAACAGGAAAAGGAAGCCACTTCGCCTCCGTCGTGAACGATCCGCGAAGGGGCTGAAGCCGCGAACAAGAGGTCGTGCTACCAGTCACATGTCGAGTCTGTGACGGCCGATGACGAGCGCGCTGGCAAAATTCCTCCCAGGCGGAGAGGCCGGAAAGAGGTGACCGGCTGATCACCTCTTTCGCCTGCTCTACATCTACTGACAGAGATACGTCAGGCCATCGGCGGCTTTGACCGTCGTACCGGGATCACAGACAATCCCGTTGCGCGCCTTGTAAGCGTCCCATCCGCCATACCCGTACCAGGGGCCATGAGCGTGATACGCCGGCATCAGCGCCCAATTTGTCGCGGTTGCGGCCACCGGAGCGACATAGGCAGCCCGCGCGCCCCACACGTTGTCATGGTGGTACGGCTCGCCCCCGGGCTCCTCATGATAATAAGTGCCATCCCATGCCGTCTGCCGGTCGTAAGGACCACCCGCGTAATAGCCTTGGCCTCTGTAGTACGGGTCCCCGCCCCAATAGGGCGACGTCGCGGCGCCAACCGCGGCAGCGGTACCGATCGCCGCGGCGCCGAGCCCTGCGCCGACGACGCCGGTGCCGTAGACGGAACGCCGATAGTTGCGCCGTGCCACGCCGGCACCGCTCAGCGGCGTCAACGGTCGACCGATGCGCGCCTGCGCGTGATCGACCGACAGCGAGACGCCACCCGGTTCGGACCAGTTGAATGACAACAGCATTGCGGCTGCGAAAGCAGACGTTGCAACGGTCGCTCTTCCCAGACTGATCTGTTTCATGGGATTTCCTCCGTCGTTTTCGCCAGCAACGACGTTCAGATCGAAGCCGGGCCGGCGCGATCATTCTCCCGCACGGTCGGCGCAGCTATCGCTCCGGCCGCCACTCCGCATTCAATAGCAAGGCTTGCCGGGCTCAATTGCCCTTTGGTCCGATGTACCGCGGGACATGTCGCCGCTTCGGAAAAACCGGCTTACGCGAGTCCGCAGCAGGCAAGCATGACGGCCGGGTCATTGGATTCGGGAGACGGACCTAAGAACGAGCCGACCACGATTGCTTTGCCGACCAGCCGGTCCCGGGGAAAGTTGCCAGGCGGGCCAGCTTGGACGAAGGTCAGCCGGGAGCCTGTCCGCAGCGGGCTTTGCTTGCTGCCCCGTGGAACGCGCAAGCCCATGTCTTGTGTCGCGCCTTGTGCCGCGTCTTGCGCCGCGCCCGGATCAGGGTTAGAGGAACGGCATCGGAGCGTGGCGCAGCCCGGTTAGCGCACTAGTCTGGGGGACTAGGGGTCGTGGGTTCGAATCCCGCCGCTCCGACCATTTTCTTAATAAAATCAATGCCTAGGACAGGGTTCGCCGTAGCGGCGGCCGGCCTTGGACGAGCTTTGTCCAAAGCTCTGCTCTGGACGTATCGCTCACCGATGGCCCAGATCAGACCTCCTGGGGGAGCAGCGAGCCGAAGCCCGCTGCACAGTCTCGCTCTGCCAGGCCACCGTTACCAACGGTGACCGACACGCCGCCCGCTTGAGTGTCAGAAGCGATAGTTCACCCCGACCGTGACGGTGTGGATCTGGTCCCGCAGATTCATGCCGGAGACGGTCACGTTTCTGGCGGCGTCGACCAGGGTCGTCGTGTGACTGCCGAAATCGTAATAGTTGTATTCCAGGTTCGTCGACCAATGCGGCGCGAACATCCACTCGGCGCCGCCGCCGACGGTCCAACCGGTGCGCGTGCTGCTCGCCGTCGGCGCGACCGCGGGGCCGCCGGGGATCGTGAACGCGTCGGTGACCTTTTCGCGGGTCCAGGCCGCACCACCCCGTCCGTAGATCAGCCAGGCCGGCGCAACGCTGTAGCCGAGCCGCGCCGTGGCCGACGCCAGGAAGTCGTTGCCGAGGCTGAACTGCGCCGGCACCATCAGGCCGGTCCCCAGATTCGTCACCGAAGAGGCGTGCGTGCTCTTGAGGCTCGACCAGGCGGCGCGACCCTCGGCGCCAATGACCCAGTTGGGCGCGAATTGATAGTCGCAGCCGACCTGGCCGCCACCCACGAAGCCGGTCGAGCTGAAATTGTTGACCTGCCCGAAGACGTTGGTGGTGCGGTCCTGGCTGATCGCGGCGCCGATATGACCGCCGACATAACAACCGGTCCAGGAGAAGGTCTCGACCGGCGGGGCCATCCGTGGCGCCTTCACTGCAAGGTCGGCGGCGAAGGCGGACGAGGTTGTGGAGAGTGCCGCCAGCATGGCGGCAGAGAGGAAGCGACGCATAACTAAATTCATCCCACACAGAAACACTGTGCAAAACAAGTAGCATTCGGTCGCCGCAATTTCTGTATCGGGCCCGCAACATGCGCGTTGAGGTTGTTGTTCGCGGCGTAGCGGCTTGGGGGCGGAAAGGTGGCCCGTCGCCTCATCGATGTGGCGGTAGCGCCTTGATCGGGGCGCAGTCGGGGATGGCTGGCCCGAGCTCGGGCTAGCCGTCCTTCAGCGCGCGTTCGAGCAGCTGGCGGCAGTCGAGCAATTCCTTGAGCACGCCTTCGAGCCGCTCGCGGTCCTCCGCCTTCATGCCGGCCCGGGCCGGGGGTGCGCCGATCCGGAAGGTGTCGAGAATATCATCGTCAGCCTCGACGAAGCGGAAGTCGATGCCCTCGTCCTCGGAGGCTTCCTGGTCCTCATCCTCGGCGGTTTCGTCCTCCGGCTCCTCCTCGGGATGGTCGGTCTCCATCAGCGCCTGGCCGAGGGTCTCCTCGATCGCGCCGAACGAGACCGCAGCGGAGGCATCGGCGAGCCCCTGGACCGATTTGATGCCGTGCTCCTTGAGGATCCGCTGCACGCCGCGGATGGTATAGCCCTCGCCGTAGAGCAACCGGCGGATGCCCTTGAGCAGGTCGACATCGTCGGGCCGGTAATAGCGCCGGCCCCCGCTCCGCTTCATCGGCTTGATCTGGGCGAACCGGGTCTCCCAAAACCGCAGCACGTGCTGCGGGATGTCGAGCTCCTGCGCGACCTCGCTGATCGTTCGAAAAGCATCCGGCGCCTTGTCCAAATGCCCGTTCCCCTTCGACCGTGCTGACAAGAGATATGCTTACTCGACTATGACTCAGATTCGGGCGATTCGGACGCGGCGTTCAGCCCAAGTGATGAACCCAAGTGACGAACTCATGTGATGAGCCCAAGTGATGAACCCATGTCATGCGGTACAACCCGCATGCGGCGCTATTCGGGCTCGGCGCTGACCTGCTCCGGCTGAAGCTCGCCGTTCATCTTGCCGCCGGCATGGCCGTTGATGCGCTGCTTGAGGATCGCTGACGGCTTGAACACCATAACCCGGCGCGGCGAGATCGGAACCTCGGTTCCGGTCTTCGGATTGCGTCCGATGCGCTGCCCCTTCTTGCGCACCATGAAGGAGCCGAACGAGGACAGTTTCACTGTCTCGCCCCGCTCCAGGCAATCAGTGATCTCCTTCAGTACCAACTCGACGAAGGCCGACGATTCCGTGCGCGATAGGCCCACCTTCTGGTAGACGGCCTCGCAGAGATCAACGCGTGTAACTGTTTTTCCGGTGCCCGACATCGCCCGCCCCAAGTCTCGGCGAATAATTTTGCCACGAAATTAAGAGGTTAAGGGGCAATGGTCAACAGCGGCGTAAAGCTCGCCGCAGCTAAAAAGCGGTACATTCGACGGGTTTAGCGGGCCAATCCGGCTACCAGCGCACCAGCGCCGAGCCCCAGGTGAAGCCGCCGCCCATCGCTTCCAGCAACACCAGGTCGCCTTTCTTGATGCGGCCGTCCTTCACCGCAACGTCGAGCGCGAGCGGAATCGAGGCCGCCGAGGTATTGCCGTGCCGGTCGACGGTCAGCACCACCTTCTCGGGCGCGATGTGCAGCTTGTGCGCGGAAGCATCGATGATTCGCTTGTTGGCCTGATGCGGCACGAACCAGTTGATGTCCTCGGCGGTGAGGCTGGTGGCATTGAACGCATCGACGATCACATCGGTGATCATGCCGACCGCATGCTTGAATACCTCCCGCCCTTCCATGCGCAGATGTCCAACGGTCTGCGTCGAGGACGGGCCGCCATCGACATAGAGCTTCGACTTGTGGCGGCCGTCGGAGCGCAGGTGCGTGGTCAGCACGCCGCGGTCGGCCGACGTTCCCGGCAGATCCTGCGCTTCCAACACCAGCGCACCGGCGCCGTCGCCGAACAGCACGCAGGTGCCGCGGTCGTTCCAATCGAGAATGCGCGAGAAGGTCTCGGCGCCGATCACCAGCGCCCGCTTATAGGCGCCGGTGCGCAGGAAATTGTCGGCGGTGGCGAGCGCGAAGACGAAGCCGGAACAGACAGCCTGCAGATCGAACGCCGCGCCATGGGTGATGCCGAGCCCGTTCTGAACCGCAACCGCAGTGGCCGGAAAGGTGTTGTCAGGCGTCGATGTCGCCAGCACGATCAACTCGATCGACTGCGGATCGATGTCGGCTGAGCGGAGCGCGGCGCGCGCAGCATTAATCGCCAGATGCGAGGTGAACTCGCCATCGGCGGCGATATGGCGCTGGCGAATTCCGGTACGCTGAACAATCCACTCGTCCGAGGTGTCGATGCGGTTTGCCAGTTCGGCATTGGTCACCAGCCGCTGCGGCAGGTAAGAACCACAGCCGAGCACCACCGAACGTTTGATCACGAGACAGGCTCCTGGTCGGTCGGTACGGAGGCCAACGCACCGCCGTCGCGATTGAGTGTTTGATTGATCTTGGTCAGGAGATCGTAGCGGGCCATCTCATAGCCAACATTGACTGCTGAGGCAAAGCCCTCGGCATCGGTTCCGCCATGGCTCTTGACCACGATGCCGTTCAGCCCGAGCAGCACGCTGCCGTTGGACCTGCTCGGATCCAGCCGATCGCGCAGCGCGCGGAACGCGTTGCGCGCGAGCAAATAACCGATTTGCGCGCGCCAGGTGCGCGCGATCTCAGTGCGCAGATATTGCGTGATCTGGCGCGCGGTTCCCTCCGCGGCCTTCAGCGCGATGTTGCCGCTGAAGCCTTCGGTGACGACCACGTCTGCCGCGCCCTTGCCGATGCCGTCGCCCTCGACAAAGCCGATATAATCGAGCTGCGACAGGTTCATCGCGCGCAGCATTTCCGCCGCCTCGCGAATCTCCTCGTGCCCCTTCATCTCCTCGACGCCGATGTTGAGGAGCCCCACGCTCGGGCGCGGCTTGTTGAACAGCACGCTCGCCATCGCAGCGCCCATCACCGCAAGCGCCACCAAGTGGTGCACGTCGCCACCGATGGTGGCGCCGAGATCGAGCACCACGGATTCCCCGCGCATGGTCGGCCAGATCGCTGCCAGCGCCGGCCGGTCGATGCCGGCCAGCGTGCGCAGGCAGAACCGCGCCATCGCGACCAGCGCGCCGGTGTTGCCGGCGGAGACCGCAACATCGGCCTCGCCCTTCTTCACGGCCTCGATCGCCAGCCACATCGAGGAGGTCTTGCGGCCGCGCCGCAGCGCCTGGCTCGGCTTGGCATCATTGCTGACAGAGACGTCGGTGTGGATGACGCGCGAGGCGGCCTTCAGCGCCGGCTGGCGGTCGAGTTCAGCGGCGATTTTTGCGCTGTCGCCGAACAGCAGGAACTGGCTGTCGGGATGACGGGCCAGCGAAGCCGCTGCACCGGGAATCACGACGGCCGCGCCGACGTCCCCGCCCATGGCGTCCAGCGCGATTCGAACCTTTTGCGGCATGACGTCCCGGAAACCTGATCTCTTAAACGAGCCTCGTGAATGAACGCCGCGGCAGTGGAGAGGCCCGCACCCATCCGGGCAGAAGATTGTCACCCGGCCCGCGCGGACAATAGCGTCTCCCGATGCCGAAACAACCTCTTGACCGCAGACGATTTTCCGCCCTCACGCGGTCGGCGGCCGGCAGCCATGGGGATTCCGCAAGTGCGTTCAACACGTTATGACTGCTTCACGAGATTCCTTGGCAAAGCATCCGCACAAACACCTTGTGCGCAAAACGATGTCAATCGCTCTCCAATTTCCCCTTCGACGTCCCTTCGGACCGCGCCTCGGATCGCCCTTCGGATTCTTGGGGACTGGTCCCGCCCTGCCCGTTGCCCGGTTTGAGCGACTTCAGCGCCGCGAACGGATGATCCTGCGGATCATCAGCAACAACGGCCTGCTCGAACACGGCGCCCGGCTTACGCGGATAGGGGTCGATGCCGAGAAACAGGGCATCGGTCGCGAGACGCGCGAGGTCGATCTGGCCGTTCACGATCGGCTCCGGCGGATCGGGCACGTCAGCGTCAGCCTCGCCATCATCCTCGGCCATTTCCGACAGCTCGGGGATCTGCTCCGGCGGCGCGAACAACTGGTCGATCGGTTCGTCGATCTCGCTCTCGATCGGATCGAGCGTAACCACGCAGATCTGGCCGAGTCGCGCCCGGACCCGGCCTTCGACATGGACCTTGCCGTCGCGCTTGAGCGTGACATCGAAGGAGGCATGCGCCGAGATCACCTCGGGCAGATCGGCGATCCCGGCGATACCCTCGCGCGTCGCCTGGTCGGCCTCGATCTCCCGATGCAGCCCGGCTTCCGGAATCTGCGCCACGATCACCGGCGGCGCGCGCCATGGATTGGCAACGGGATCGCGAATCGGGTCACGGGACGCCTCTTTGTCTCTCCGGCTCATGTCATTGGATCCTGCTCAAGCGGTGCGGGAAAGGCCCAGGCGGCCCGCAACAGCGTCGTATCGTCAACCGCTGCCAGGCTTGCCGCCGCCCTGCCCGCATAGGACGCAAGGCGGAGTGCGCTGTCGGGTTGCTTCCCGTTCAAGATATTCTTCTGCAGGGCGTCCGCCAGCTGCGCCTCGCCATCCTGCCAGGCCAGATCGTAGGCCGCGGTCCGGCCGTAAAACGCCTCGCCGAAGGCCCGCATGCGGCGGGGCACGGCGAGGTCGCCGACGCCCATTTCGCGCAGATTGGCGTCCATATCGTCGCAGAAATGGTCGAAAAGGGCCTGCGACAGCGCCGTTCCATCTGCTGCGGTGCGCAGCCGCCGCAGCACCAGCCAGAGGTGCAGAATCAGCAGATCAAACCGCCCGTCGACCGTATCCGGCACATCCAAGTGTCTATAAAACAAGGGGTCTCGGGTCTGTGCCACGATCATGCCATAGATCGGCTCAATGGTCGCCCGCGGGGACAGCCGGGGTTTCCTGACATGGTTGAACGGCCAAAGCATCGACGGTTCCGTGTCTCGCCCGGTTGCGCAGATCTGTTGCAATCCACCGGCTCGCCCGGTACGTCAACGCCGGTCCCGACGCAAGGGGACGGGATCCGTTCTTGAACAAGATGACCCAGACAATGCGAATGACTGCCCGCACGCTCTCCCGCGGCCTGAGCACCCGTCTGCGCACGGCCGGCGCCATTGCGCTGACCTGCCTCGCGCTCGGCGCCTGCACCGGCGAGCAGTTCCAGAAGGGGTATATCCTGCCGCCGGGAGCGCTGGAGCAGATCCCAATCGGCGCGAGCCAGGACCAGGTGCTGATCGTGATGGGCACGCCCTCGACGGTGGCAACGCTGGACGGCGAGGTGTTCTATTACATCTCCCAACGGGCCGAGCGCCCCGTTGCCTTCATGAACCAGAAGGTGGTCGACCAGCGGGTGATCGCGGTCTATTTCGACAAGAATCGCCAGGTCCGCCGGCTTGCCAATTACGGGCTGAAGGACGGCAAGATCTTCGACTTCATCAGCCGCACCACGCCGACTTCGGGCCAAGAGTTGAGCTACCTGACGCCGCTGTTCAAGCTTCTCAGCTTCAACTGACGGCGCGTAAGCGCCGTCATCCCGGAGCGAGGCTGAAGGGCTCGAATCCGGGATCTCGAGATTTCGAGTTCGGTCCTGCTGACTGCGTCCCGAAACAAAAACCCCGCGGCTCGCGCCGCGGGGTTTTCGCATTCGACAGAACTGCCGCTCAATGCGCCAGGATCGCGAGCAGCAGCAGCGCGACGATATTGGTGATCTTGATCATCGGGTTCACCGCAGGACCGGCCGTGTCCTTGTAGGGATCGCCGACGGTGTCGCCGGTGACCGCGGACTTGTGGGCGTCAGACCCCTTACCGCCGAAATGGCCATCCTCGATGTACTTCTTGGCGTTGTCCCAGGCGCCACCGCCGGAGGTCATCGAGATCGCCACGAACAGGCCAGTCACGATGACGCCGAGCAGCATGGCGCCGACGGCCGAGAACGCCGCCGACTTGCCGGCCGGACCGCCACCCGCGATCGCATAGATCAGGAAATAGACCACGATCGGTGACAGCACCGGAAGCAGCGAGGGGATGATCATTTCCTTGATCGCGGCCCTGGTCAGAAGGTCCACGGCCTTGCCGTAATCCGGCTTGTCGGTGCCCTGCATGATGCCGGGCTTTTCGCGGAATTGCCGGCGCACCTCTTCCACGATCGCGCCCGCCGCACGGCCCACGGCCGTCATGCCCATCGCGCCAAACAGGTAAGGCAGGAGGCCGCCGAACAGCAGACCCACCACCACGTAAGGGTTGTTCAGCGAGAAGTCCGGCTTGATCCCTGCGAAATAGGGATGATGCGCGGAGTCCGAGATGAAGAACTGGAGGTCCTGATTGTAGGCTGCAAACAGCACCAGCGCGCCGAGACCGGCCGAGCCGATCGCGTAACCCTTGGTGACCGCCTTGGTGGTGTTGCCGACCGCGTCCAGCGCGTCAGTGGATTTGCGGACATCCTTCGGCAATCCCGCCATCTCGGCAATGCCGCCGGCATTGTCAGTCACCGGGCCGAAGGCGTCGAGCGCCACGATCATGCCGGCGAGCGACAGCATCGTCGCCGTGGCGATCGCGATGCCGAACAGGCCGGCGAGGCTATAGGTGACCAGGATGCCGGCAATGATCACGATCGCGGGCAGCGCGGTGGCCTCCATCGAGATCGCAAGGCCCTGGATCACGTTGGTGCCGTGACCGGTCACGGACGCCGCTGCGATCGACTTCACCGGGCGGAAGTCGGTGCCGGTGTAGTATTCGGTGATCCAGATGATCAGGCCGGTGACCACGAGGCCGACGACGCCGCAGGCGAACAGCGACATGCCGGTGTACTCGGCGCCCTCGATCTTGCCGAAACCGACCAGCCAGGAGATCACAAGCGCCACGCCGACCAGCGACAGCACGCCGGTCGCGATCAGGCCCTTGTACAGCGCGCCCATGATCGACTGGCTCGGGCCGAGCTTGACGAAGAAGGTCCCGATGATCGAGGTGATGATGCAGATGCCGCCGATCGCCAGCGGCAGCGTCATCATGTTGGCGAGGTGCGGCGTCTTGGCGAAGAAGATCGCGGCCAGCACCATGGTGGCGACCGCAGTCACCGCGTAGGTCTCGAACAGGTCGGCCGCCATGCCGGCGCAGTCGCCGACATTGTCGCCGACATTGTCCGCGATGGTGGCGGGATTGCGCGGATCGTCCTCGGGGATGCCGGCCTCGACCTTGCCGACCAGATCGCCGCCGACGTCAGCGCCCTTGGTGAAGATGCCGCCGCCGAGACGGGCGAAGATCGAGATCAGCGACGCGCCGAAGCCGAGCGCGACCAGCGCATCGACCACCGTGCGGCTGTCGGGCGCGAGATTCATGAACTGGGTCAGGACCAGGAAATAGAGGGTCACGCCGAGCAGCGCGAGGCCGGCGACCAGGAGCCCGGTGATGGCGCCGGACTTGAACGCAAGCTCAAGCCCGCCGGCGAGCGAGGTCGTGGCCGCCTGCGCGGTGCGGACATTGGCGCGAACCGAGACGTTCATGCCGATGAAGCCGGCGACGCCCGAGAGCACCGCGCCGATCGCAAAGCCGACCGCGACCAGGGGGCCGAGCAAGTAGGCCAGAAGCAGAAAGATCACGACGCCGACGAACGCAATCGTCGTGTACTGGCGGCGCAGATAGGCCTGTGCGCCCTCGCGCACCGCGGCCGCAATTTCCTGCATTCGCGCATTCCCCGCGTCCGCCTTCAGGACCGACGATGTGGCCCAGATCGCGTAGACGATCGCGAGCGCTCCGCAGAGCACGATCACCCATAATGCTGACATGTAGTTTCCTCGGCTTTCTGCTTTCAGCTCATACCCACGCACGTCACTATTGTGCGACGCACGCGCCCCATATAGGCCTCCCACTTGCGGGGAGGTTCCTCAAACGGCCCCGACCTTGCCAAAATCGCCATCATGGCGCAACGCCGCGAAAGCTGAACCGCTATAAAATCGGTCAACCTTTCGTCGGGATGTGCAGGCGCGAATGGGTCTCAGAAGTGGCTGAAGGACAGGCGCGTCAGACTGATCTCGGCGCCCTGCCCGTCCAGAAACCGAGGACGGCCAGCGCCCGCAGCGACGGTTCCAATCTCCGCGACCGCAACCCCGACGCGCCCGGCCTCGGCCAGGAAAGCCTCGCGCTTCGCGGGAGGAATTGTGCACAGGATTTCATAGTCGTCGCCGCCGGAAATCATGGCCGCGATGTCGGCGGCGTCGCGGGACAGCAGCATCGCGGCGACCGGCGATGTCGGGATACGTGACACGTCAACCTCGGCGCTGACCTTGGAGGCGGCACACAGCTTGGCGAGATCCCCGGCGAGGCCGTCGGACACGTCCATGGACGCGGTCGCGAAATCCCGGATGCAAGTCGCCAAGGCATTGCGTGGCTGCGGCACACGATATCGGCTGATGAGCAGCTCGCGCGCAGCGGGATCGCCCGCCAGGGCTGTGGCGGCTGGGCCGCCCTTGAGCACATCGAGCCCGAGCACGGCATCGCCGATCGTGCCGGTGACCATGATGCTGTCGCCGGGGCTTGCGCCGAAGCGATGCACCATGCGTCCCACGGGCACCCGCCCCCAGGCGGCAATCGAAATCATCACCGGACCGGGCGTCGACACGGTGTCACCGCCCAGCAGCGGGCAGCCGAAGCTCGCCGCATCCTCGCCGAGCCCGCGCGCAAAGGCGGTGAGCCAGGACTCGTCGGCCTGGCGCAGCGCCAGCGTCAGCACAAAGCCGGCCGGAGTGGCGCCCTTCGCGGCAAGGTCGGAGAGGTTGACCCGCAGCGCCTTCTTGGCGATTCCCTCAGGCGGATCATCGGGCAGATAGTGGACGCCTTCGACGATGGCGTCAGTCTTGACCACGATGTCACAGCCCTCGGCCTTGATGATCGCAGCGTCGTCGACGAGGCCGAACGCGCCGGGATCGGTCGCCAGCGGCTTGAAAAAGCGCGCGATGAGGGAGTCTTCGCCGGAGGGAGTGTCATTGGTCATCGGCTTGGTCCCGACACCACGCTGTCATCGCCCGGCTTGACCGGGCGATCCAGTACGCCGCAGCCTCTCCGTGTCCCTCGAACGCCTCTGGAATACTGGATCACCCGCCTTCGCGGGTGATGACACCGGTAGTGCCGACCGAGCTGTGGTCCGGAGCCAATCCGAGTTTGTTGTGATCGGCCCGCACACATCGAACTACTTCTGATCCAACTCGTCGCTGCGATATTGTCGCGCGAGCTGATCTAGCACGGCATTGACCATGCCGGTCTCGTCGCGCTCGACGAAAGCGTGGGCGACGTCGACATATTCCGAGACCACGACACGGGCCGGAATGTCCTTGCGATGTTCGAGCTCATAGGCGCCGGCGCGCAGCACCGCCCGCAGGATCGCCTCGATCCGCTTCAGCGGCCAGCCGCGCGAGAGCGCTTCGTCGAGCACCGGATCGATCTTCTTTTGATCGCGCACCACGCCGGAGACGATGTCGCGGAAGAAGGCGGCTTCCGCCGGCAGATATTGCTCGCCCTCGACCTCGCTGCCGATCCAGTGGCTCTCATATTCCGCGAAAATGTCGTTGAGCCCGGCGCCGGCGATGTCCATCTGGTAGAGCGCCTGCACCGCGGCAAGCCGGGCTGCGCCGCGGCGATTGGCCTTGCGGTCGGGCGCCTTGGACCTGTTCCTGATCTCGGCCATCGATCAACCCTTCGCAAGACGGCGCTTGATGCGCAGCATCGCGAGCGCCGCGCGCGCGGCGTCGCCGCCCTTGTTGAGCTCGGAGGCGCGCGCCCGGGCCCACGCCTGGGCCTCGGTGTTGACGGTGAGGATGCCGTTGCCGAGCGGCAGCCGCCTGTCGACGGCGAGATCCATCAGCGCACGCGAGGATTCGTTGGAGACGATCTCGAAATGGATGGTATCGCCGCGGATCACGCAGCCGAGCGCAATCGCCGCATCATAGGGCTTGCCGTGGCTCTCGGCTGCATCCAGCGCAATCGCGATCGCCGCCGGGATCTCCAGCGCGCCGGGAACCGTGATCACGTCATGCGTCACTCCGGCCGCCTTCAGCTCGGCGAGCGCGCCTTCGAGCAACGCATCCTGAATGTCGTCATAGAATCGCGCCTCGACGATCAGCGCACGAGCGCCGGAAATGTCGGTCTGGTCCTTCAATGGGGCGCGCCGCGCGTCTGCCATCGGTTCAATCCGTTCTTGACGTCGACGCACAACATCACTGTTGATCGTCAACGAATGTGGGTGGCGTTTGTAGTCGTCGCGGCTTCGCTCGCCAAGTCCCGAAACCAGCGCTGCACCGTGATGGCCGGGACGGGCCCAGCCACAAAGTTCGTGCTGCGAAAAGCAGGTCGTGGATGCCCGGCACCAGGTCGGGCATGACGGCTGACCTATTTCATGTCCGTCAGGCGCGCCGCGTAGCGCGCCATCAGGTCGACCTCGATATTGACCTCGGTCCCCGCCTGCCAGGACGACAAGGTCGTCACCTCGAGCGTATGCGGGATGATCAACACCGAGAAGGTCACATCCTCCACCGTGTTGATCGTCAGCGAGACGCCGTCGAGCGTCACCGAGCCTTTCGGCGCGATGAAACGCGCCAGCTCGCGCGTGGTCTTCAGCGTGAAGCGCGCCATGTCCGGCAGGTCCTCACGGCTGACAATGGTTGCGATGCCATCGACATGGCCGGCGACGATGTGGCCGCCGAGCTCGTCGCCGATCTTCAGCGCGCGCTCCAGGTTCAGCCGGGTGCCGGCTTTCCATCCCTTGGCCGTGGTCAGCGCCAGCGTCTCCGCAGCGGCGTCGACCTCGAACCAGGTCTTGCCGTCGGCCATGCCCGACTGCACAACGGTGAGGCAGACACCGTTATTGGCGATCGATGCGCCATCTGCAATGGTGGCGCGATCATAGTGGCAGGCGATGCGCAAGCGATGCAGCTGCCCTTGCGCCGTCGGCGTCAGACTTTCGATCTCGCCGATATCGGTGACAATGCCGGTAAACATTTACGCGCGCTCGTAGATCGTGAGGGTGTCGGTGTCGAGCGTGTCGCTAGCACGAACGCGATAGGCCGACGACTGCGTGATTGCGGCCAGCGGCAATGCGTCCAGCGCAGCGATGCCGCCTTCGCCAATCACATCGGGTCCGCGGAAAAGCCAGATTTCGTCGACGAGCCCGCTGGCAACGAAATGCGACGCGATGCGGCTGCCGCCCTCGACCATCAGTCGGGTGATGCCGCGCGCGCTCAATGCTTGCAGCACGGCCGGCAGATCCAGTCCCGGTGATGGACATGGCGGCATCCGGGTCACCTGTGCGCCGGCCGCGCCGAGCCGGGTTACCGCCGCGGCTTCGGCCGTTTCGGCGCAGACCAGCCAGAGCTGGGTCGCTCGCGCCGATTGCACCAGCCGACTGTCTCCCGGAATGCGCAGCGCCGTATCCAGCACCACCCGCACCGGGGAGCGGCTTGCCATCCCCGGCAGCCGGCAGGTCAGCAGCGGATCATCCGCCAGCACGGTGCCGATGCCGACCAGGATCGCATCGCATTGCGCGCGCAACAAATGGACGCGTGTTCTCGCCGACTCACCAGTGATCGCAACCGGCTTGTGGCCGGCCGCGCCGATCTTGTCGTCGGCAGACACCGCAAGCTTGAGGATGATATGCGGGCGACCGTCCCGGACGCGGCGGAAATGGCCGGCGTGGTCACGTGCGGCATCAGCCGAACACAGCCCAACCTCGACCTGGATACCCGCGGCCCGCAGCTTGGCGTGCCCCTGCCCTGCGACTTGCGGATTGGGATCCTCGATCGCGGACACCACGCGCGCGATGCCGGACGCCATCACCGCATCCACACAGGGCGGCGACTTGCCGTGATGCGAGCATGGCTCGAGCGTCACATAGAGTGTCGCGCCCTTCGTGGCTTCGCCCGCGCGCCTGAGCGCCTCGGGCTCGGCATGCGGACGCCCGCCCGGCTGGGTCCAGCCGCGGCCGACGATGACGCCATCCTTGACCACGACGGCGCCGACAGCCGGATTCGGCCAGGTCCGCCCCAGCCCGCGACGGCCGAGCGACAGCGCCAGCTGCATGAAACGGCGATCGGCTTCCTTCTGCGCGCGGAGCTTCTCGCCGACCTGATCGACCAGCACGCGGAAGATCATTTGCGGACCGGCGCAAGCCGCGGCGCGTCCTCCTCCGAGGAGAGCTCGCCGAGCACGGCCTCGAAATCCTTGGCTTCGCGAAAGTTGCGATAGACCGAGGCGAAGCGGACATAGGCGACGTCGTCGAGCTGGCGCAGATGCTCCATCACGATCTCGCCGATCGCCTCCGACGACACTTCGGACTCGCCACCGCTCTCGAGCTCGCGCACGATCGCCGAGACCGTCTTCTCCACCCGCTCCGGGTCGACCGGACGCTTGCGCAGGGAGATCTGCACCGAGCGCATCAGCTTGTCGCGATCGAACGGCACACGGCGACCGTTGCGCTTGATCACGGTGAGTTCACGCAGCTGCACCCGCTCGAAGGTGGTGAAGCGGAAATTGCAGGAGACGCAGACCCGTCGCCGCCGGATCACGGCGGAATCCTCGGTGGGACGGGAATCCTTCACCTGCGTATCGAGACTGTTGCAGCTCGGGCAGCGCATTTAGGTTTTTGCCTTACTGATAGATCGGGAAACGATCGGTCAGCGCCTTCACCTTCTCCTTCACGGCGGCTTCGACCAGCGGCGCACTGCCGTCCGGAGCCTGCGCGAGCGCATTGAGCACCTCGGCGATCATGCCGGCGACCTGCTTGAACTCGGCGACGCCGAAGCCACGGGTCGTGGTGGCCGGCGTGCCCAGACGCAGCCCGGAGGTGACGAACGGCTTTTCCGGATCGAACGGAATTCCGTTCTTGTTGCAGGTGATGCCGGCGCGAACCAGCGCCTTCTCCGAGATGTTACCCTTCAGCCCCTTCGGCCTGAGATCGACCAGCATCAGGTGATTGTCAGTGCCGCCGGACACGATGTCGAACCCGTGGCCACGCAGGGCTTCGGCCAGCGCCTTGGCATTCTCAACGATGTTTCGGGCATAGATCTTGAATTCCGGCCGCAGCGCTTCCGCGAAGGCCACCGCCTTGGCCGCAATCACATGCATCAGGGGACCACCTTGCAGGCCCGGGAAGATCGCGGAATTCAGCTTCTTGGTCAGCTGCTCGTCATTCCACAGGATCAGGCCGCCGCGCGGCCCGCGCAGCGACTTGTGCGTCGTGGTGGTGGTGACATGCGCATAGGGCACCGGCGAGGCATGGGCGCCGCCGGCCACGAGACCGGCGAAATGCGCCATGTCGACCAGGAAATAGGCGCCGACGCTGTCTGCGATCTCGCGGAAGCGCTTGAAGTCCCAGGGACGTGAGTAGGCGCTGCCGCCGGCGATAATCAGCTTCGGCTTCACCTCTTCCGCCTGCTTGGCGACCGCATCCATGTCGATCATCTGGTCCTCGCGCCGCACCGTATAGTGCGAGGCCTTGAACCATTTGCCGGACATGTTGACCGGCGAGCCATGGGTCAGATGACCGCCGGCCGCGAGGTCGAGGCCCATGAAGGTGTCGCCGGGCTGCAGCAGCGCCAGGAACACCGCCTGGTTCATCTGGCTGCCGGAGTTCGGCTGCACATTGGCGAAGTTGGCGCCGAACAGCTTCTTGGCGCGGTCGATCGCGAGGTTCTCGGCGACATCGACCCATTCGCAGCCGCCGTAATAGCGCGCGCCCGGATACCCCTCGGCATATTTGTTGGTCATGACCGAGCCCTGCGCTTCCAGCACCGCCCGGCTGACGATGTTCTCGGACGCGATCAGCTCGATCTCATGGCGCTGGCGGCCGAGTTCACCCTTGATGGCAGCGGCGATCTCGGGATCGGCCTCGGCGAGCGTGGCGGTGAAAAAGGAATCGAGGGCGGATGAGGGCTTGGCGCTGGAGGCTGTCATCGGCGAAATATCTCCACGGCCGCAAGCCTTTAGCGGATTGCGGTCGGTTTCTTGGACGCGGTCGGAAAGAACCCCTGGCCATTACCACAGCGCGGGTGCCAGGCCAAGCACTTGCGGTCAGACCGCCGATTTATGCCAGATATGGTGGACGGCGGCAGGCTGAAAGCCCCTCCAGGGCGAGGGCCGATCCGGCCCGTCGTCTCAGGCCCCACCGCACATATGCGGGTCGTCCTGCATCTTCCAGACCCCGTTGGTTCTCAGATTCGTGGTTTCGTAGACGCGACCGCGGTTGTCGCCGGGCGGACAATCCTTCGGGATCGACACGAGGCAGAACCGAACCTTGTCGCCCACCTTCGAATGGGCGAGCGCCGCGTCCCATTCGTACGACACCTGAGTATCCTTATTGGTGTAACGAACGTAGCTGCCAGGGTCGATCACGCCCTTCTTGATCGGCTTCCGCGAAAGCTTCCCACCGGAGAAGTCCGCGATCTCAGCGATCGTTCGCTCCGCGCATTCGCCGACCTTGGTGGGATTTTCCACCAGCACCGGCGCCTGCGGGGCGGCGGCAGCAACCGCATCGGCAGGCGGCGATTCATTCTGAGAGCAGGTCGCGATGAGCAACAGCGGGATGTAGAACACGCGCGACAGCCCCAGCATCATGCTCCCCAAAACAAGAACCTGTATGAAGCGGTCGCTTCATACAGGTTGTCTCGGTGGCAACGCAACCGCTTTACGCGATGGCTCAGGTTAAAGCCCGGTATAACCCGCCTTCACCGGATCGACCCGGCCCTCGAGCTGTCGCAGATAGGTCAGGCCGCACACGGTCAGCCGGTGCGGATCGCGCTCGCCGGCCTCGAACAGCGTCTTCACGTAATCCGCCACCTTGCGCCGCGCCTCTTCGCTCGCTGCGGCGGAACGATTCGCCAGCAGGTCATAGGTGTGCATGATCCGATCGATGGCAGCTTCCATGATGTCCCCTTCACTCACGCGGCGTCGCAGCCTCGAACGTTGCGATCGCCTTATTGGCGAGCCTGAGCTTGTTGAACTCGCCGCGTTGAAACAGGTGGACGATGATATCAACCAGGCGGTCGTTCGGCTGAAACGTGTCAGGCATGGCGCCCGAGCGACGCAGGTAGTTCGCAGCGATCGCATAGGCATCGCTCACCACCTCCACGCTCATCACCTGACTGCCACGTTCGACCAGCATCACCTATCCTCCGGCACGAATGATAAGCCGGATCAGGCGATGTGGTTCCAATGAGGAACGGGTGTTTTTGCGGGCGCGAAAACAAAAGCGCCGGCTCGCGAGACGGGCCGGCGCGTCGGGATATGTCAGGTGCGAACCTCAGCCTTCCGGTTCTTTACGCCGGTTCAGCCTTATCGATGGAGCTGCGATCAGAGACGATACAGGATCTGGTCGGTCCAGAAGCGCTCGAGCCGGTGCAGCGATTTGTTGAGCGTTGCGAACTCCTCGTTGGAGATGCCGCCCACCTGCTCGACCGTCTTCACATGCTTCTGATACAGCGCCTCGACGATCTTGCGGATCTCCTGGCCCTGCGGCGTCAGCCGGATGCGGACCGAGCGACGATCAACGCGCGAGCGCTGATGATCGAGGAAGCCCAGCTCGACCAGCTTCTTCAAATTGTAGGAAACGTTGGACCCGAGATAATAGCCCCGGGTACGCAGCTCACCGGCGGTCAACTCCTTGTCGCCGATGTTGTAGAGCAGGAGCGCCTGAACCGAGTTGATGTCTGAACGGCCGCGGCGATCGAACTCATCCTTGATGACGTCGAGCAGGCGGCGATGCAGCCGCTCCACCAAGGTCAAGGCTTCCAGATAAAGCGACTGCACGGTGCCCTGGCCGGGCGCGCGCTCAGTCTCCACAGCCGTTGCGACGGCTTTCATCATGACACTTCCCCTGTAGTCGTTTTTGTCGACTTATTCGACGAAACTTTTGTCCCGCCTGATAAAACGAGCTTAAGGGGGCCGATTTGAAGATCGGCTTAAACAAGAGCATAAATACGGAATGAATTTAAGAGAGTGAATCCTCCTTTAAGCCTGCGATTCAAGGGCTTTTTGCAACATCCCGTTGACGGTGACTGCGCGATGTTCGCGCTTTGTCTCACCCCCTGTCACATTCCAAAACAGGTGCCTCGCGCCGCGCTAAGGAGCGCGTAACAGCTGTGGCAAACGGCTTTAAGGTGTTCGAAACGTTACCCGCAACGTATAGAAAAGATCGGGGGGCAAAATTGCTTGCGCGCAACCTCACGATGCCGACGCCCTTAACGCGGCCATGTCGGAAACGCAGCTATGGCGGACGCTCCCGCGCCGCCATCCAGGCCAGGACGAGATAGGCCGCCAGCATCACGGCCTCGACCCCGACCACGACCAGGCTGCCGCCATAGATCCCGGGGAACATCAACTCGATCACCGCCATCGACACCACGGTGGTCAGCCAGACCACCGCCCCCCATGGCGTTGCGAGCCAGAGCCCGACCGCCGCGACCAGCTCGATCACGGCAAAGTAGACCGTGGCCGCCTGCCAGGCCATCGGCTGGTTCTCGAAGGCTTCATCCTCGCCGCCGATGAAGCCTGTGACCTGCGCCCAGTGATAAAGACCCTTGGCGATCGACAGCATCGCCATCAGCCGCAGGAACAGCACGAGCCGCCGCGTCCAGACGTTCTCGTCACTTTCCATGCGTTCCGACGACAGCGCCGCAACCGACATGGCGCCCATGGCGCCGTCGCGCGGCAGATCGCGCGCCGTAGGTATTTCAGGCATCAAGACCCCGCATCATCGCGCAATGATCCTCGTATGGCACCTTGATCGACTGCCAGGACGGCAATTTTTGGTGAGCTGCTGCGCCAAAATCAAATGGGCGGCTTGCGCCAGCTCAAGTGACGGCGCAGGAGCGAAGTGCTACAGAATATTGGAATTACAACAAGTCAAATCAGCCGGCCCAGCGGCCTCCTCAAGGAGCCAAACCCCCATGGCGATCAAATTCGGGCGTCCGATCGAAATGCGCGACGTTGCGCGCGGTGTCGCGACCACGGCGGCCCCTGCTCTCGATCTGACGATCCGCCCGCGTCGCAACCGCAAGGCCGAGTGGGTGCGTCGGCTGGTGCGCGAGAACGTGCTGACGACGGACGATCTGATCTGGCCGCTATTCGTGGTCGAGGGCGAGAAGACGCGGACCACGGTCACCTCGATGCCGGGCGTCGACCGGCTGAGCGTCGACGAGATCGTTCGCGACGCCGAGCGCGCGGTCAGGCTGAACATCCCCTGCCTCGCGCTGTTCCCCTACACCGATCCGTCCCTGCGCGACGAACATGGCTCCGAGTCCTGCAACCCCGACAATCTGGTTTGCCAGGCGGTGCGTGCCATCAAGGCGGAGTTCCCGGAGATCGGCGTGCTCTGCGACGTCGCGCTCGACCCGTTCACCAGCCATGGCCATGACGGGCTGATCAAGGATGGCCGCATCCTCAACGACGAGACCGTGGCCGTTCTGGTCCGGCAGGCGCTGGTGCAGGCCGAGGCCGGCTGCGACATCATCGCGCCGTCGGACATGATGGACGGGCGCGTCGGCGCGATCCGGCAGGCGCTCGATCAGGCCGGCTTCCAGGACGTGCAGATCATGGCGTATGCGGCGAAATATGCCTCCGCGTTCTATGGTCCGTTCCGCGACGCGATCGGCTCGGCCAAGACCTTGAGCGGCGACAAGCGCACCTACCAGATGGACAGCGCCAATTCCGACGAAGCCTTGCGCGAGGTCGAGCTCGACATCGCCGAAGGCGCCGACATGGTGATGGTGAAGCCGGGTCTGCCCTATCTGGATGTCATCCGGCGGGTGAAGGACACGTTCGGGATGCCGACCTTCGCCTACCAGGTCTCCGGCGAATACGCGATGATCGCGGCCGCCGCGAACAACGGCTGGATCGACGGCGAGCGCGCGATGATGGAAAGCCTGGTGGCATTCAAGCGGGCCGGCGCCGATGGCGTGCTGACCTATTTCGCCCCGCAGGCAGCGGAGAAGCTGCGCCAGCAGAATTCGTAGTTCACGACCGAAGCGACAGGCAGCTGCCGCTGGGTTCATCCTGGCGCGGCCGTGGAATCGCCGGAATATTGCCATCACCGGTTGCCGCGCCGCCCCTTGCAAGAACGGCGGCGGTTCCCATGTCCTGCTTGCCAATCGGGAGGAGGCATCCATGGCCTATATGGGCTCGGACAATAGTGGCTGGAGCAGCGGCGGACCGGGTGTGCGACCGCACGCCTACGATCCCTATCGACAGCCGGAGCTGTTTCGTGGAGTGGCGCTGCGGCGCATGGTCGCGTTCCTCATCGATCTGGTCGTCCTCGCAATTCCCGTGATCCTGGCCGTGATCTTCATTGCAGTCTTCGGTCTGATCACGCTCGGCCTTGGCTGGGTGCTGTTCTGGCTGGTGTCACCGGCGTCGGTGATCTGGGCGCTGGTCTATTACGGCAGCACCATCGGCGGACCGCATTCGGCCACGATCGGCATGCGGCTGATGGACCTCGAGCTGCGCACCTGGTACGGCGCACCGGGCTACTTTGTGCTCGGTGCCGTGCACGCGGTGTGCTTCTGGATCTCGATCTCGGTGCTATCGCCCTTTGTGCTTCTGATCGGTGTCTTCAACAGCCGCCGCCGGCTGCTGCACGACTTCGTATTGGGAACCGTGGTGGTCAACACCTCGGTCCGTTCGCAACTCGTTGAGCCTGCCCGCACCTATTGAATGATCAAACCGATTGACCGGCAGCGTCCGGAGCGCAATTCTGTGCATCATCGCTTCGGAGGCTGATGAGCATCCTTGACCCAGCACTCGCGTGATACCCCGCAATTCTACCTGACCGCGCCCTCGCCCTGCCCGTATCTCCCAGGGCGGCAGGAGCGCAAGGTTTTCACGCATCTGGTCGGCGACAAGGCCACCGATCTCAACGACCTGCTCACGCATGGCGGCTTTCGGCGCAGCCAGTCGATCGCCTACCGCCCGGCCTGCGACCAGTGCCGGGCCTGCGTCTCGGTGCGGGTGATCGCCAACGAGTTCCGGCCGTCGCGCAACTTCCGCAAGATCATGGCCCGCAATGCCGACCTGATCGGCGAGCAGCGCAGCGCGGTGCCGACTTCAGAACAATATTCGATCTTCCGCGGCTATCTCGACCAGCGGCACCGGCATGGTGGCATGGCCGACATGACGGTGCTCGACTACGCCATGATGGTCGAAGACAGCCATGTTGAGACCCGCATCATCGAGTATCGACGCCGCAACCTGAGCAACGGCCCCAACGGGCGCGGCGGCGAGCTCGTCGCGGCGGCGCTCACGGACGTGCTCAGTGACGGGCTGTCCATGGTCTATTCGTTCTTCGATCCGTCGGAGACAACCCGTTCGCTCGGCACCTTCATGATCCTCGATCACATTGCCCGCGCGCGACGGCAGGGCCTGCCCTATGTCTATCTGGGCTACTGGATCGAGGGCTCCAAGAAGATGGACTACAAGAGCCGCTATCTGCCGCAGCAGCGGCTGGCAGCGGCCGGCTGGCTGCGCATCGATGCCGAAGGCCGCACGGCACCGGAGCCGCAGGACTGACGGAGCGAGAAGCGAGTAGCGAGTAGCGAATAGAAAAGCGATCTTCCCCTACTCGTTATTCCCTACGCGCCATTTCGCCTCTTCAGCTCACATAGTCCCACACCAGCTTCGCATTCAGCGCGATGATCGCGACCGCGATCACGGTCGCGATCGCAGTCAACCAGCGCGGCGCGACGAAAGCGCCCATCTTGGTGCGGCTCGCCGTGATCAGGACCAGCGGCACGATCGCGAATGGCAGCTGCAGGCTGAGCACGACCTGGCTCAGGATCAGCAGGTGACCGGTCGCCCTCTCGCCGGCCCAGATCGTGACCACGACAGCCGGCACGATCGCGATCATCCGCGTGATCAGGCGCCGCAGCCATGGCGCGATCCGCCAGTTGAGAAAGCCTTCCATCACGATCTGGCCGGACAAGGTCGCGGTGATCGTCGAGTTCAGGCCGCAGCAGAGCAGCGCAATGGCAAACAGGCTCGGCGCCAGGGTCGAACCGAGCAGCGGCGCCAGGAACGAATGTGCCTGGTCCAGTTCGGCAACCTCAAGCTGTCCGCTCTTATGGAAGGTGGCGGCGGCCAGGATCAGGATCGAGGCGTTGATGGTGAGCGCAAGGCAGAGCGCGATCGAGGAATCGATCGTCGACAGCGTGATCGCTTCGCGCTTCTCCTCTGCACTGTCGCCGTAGCCGCGGGTCTGCACCAGACCCGAATGCAGGTAGAGATTGTGCGGCATCACGGTGGCGCCGAGAATGCCCAGCGCAAGATAGAGCATCTCGGAATTGGCCAGGAGTTGCCGGGTCGGCACGAAACCTTTCAGCACGGCGCCCCAATCCGGATCGGCCATGGCGATCTGGACCGCGAAACAAGCGGCGATGATCCCTAACAGCGCGACGACAAAGGCCTCGATCCAGCGGAAGCCGAACGCCTGCAAGGCGAGGATCAGGAAAACGTCCAGCGCCGTGATGCAGACCCCAACGCCAAGCGGAATGCCGAACAACAGGCCAAGACCAATCGCGGTACCGATCACCTCGGCAAGATCGGTCGCGGTGATCGCGATCTCCGCTGACAGCCACAGCGGAATCGAGACCCAACGCGGGGTCGAGTCGCGGCAGGCCTGCGCAAGATCGCGGCCGGTCGCCACCCCAAGGCGGCTGCAGAGCGACTGCAACACGATCGCCATCAGATTCGACAGCAGCGCCACCGACAACAGCGCGTAACCGAACTTGGAGCCGCCGGCGAGCGAGGTCGCCCAGTTCCCCGGATCCATATAGCCGACGGCGACCAGGTAGCCGGGACCGAGAAACGCCAGCAGCTTGCGCCACAGCGATCCCTTGGCAACTGTCCGCACCGACCCGAACAGCTCCCCCAAAGACGGAGCTCCGCGGTCGCCCCGCCATCCATGCGCCAGCGGCCCGCCATCGGATCCCGCGACCCGATGCGCTTGCGAAAAATCTGACGAGCGTGCGTCCATGATGTTATCTTGAACCAGAATTGCTTTTAATGCAACTGATTTGCAACTGCATCTGAAAGCATCCGTTCCGAGCAGCTGCCAACGGTCCGCTGGCCGGATGTCTGTCGTGAGACCTGGTGCGGCGACCGGGCGGTCTCTGAGGGCCAGGTTGGAACCGGCAATCGGAACACGGCAAGTCAAAGCAGCAAGTCGGAAAGCGGGTGGGCGCGACCGGCCGGGATCGCGACAATACCGGGGTAGGTTCACCTCCGGATTCCGCCATGTCCCGTTCCGACGCGCCTTCACTGCCTGCGACGTTCAACCGCCTGGCCTGGTCCAATCTCGCGGCCCAATCGGCTGAACAGATTGCGTTGGCTGCCGCCCCCATCGTGGCCGTGCTCCTGCTCGGCATCGGCGAGGGTCAGTCCGGCCTGTTGCAGACCGCCCTCACCGCCCCGTTTATTCTATTCGCGATTCCCGCCGGGCTGCTGGCGGACCGCTGCTCGCGGCGCGTCCTCATGGCCTCGGCCGAGGCGTTGCGCGCGCTTGCCCTGCTCACCATCGTCCTCGCGATCTGGCTCGGCGGCATCACGCTGCCTCTGCTCGCAGGACTCGGCTTCACGGCCGTCTGCGGCACGGTGGTCTTCAGCGTCGCGGCGCCGGCGCTGGTCCCCTCGCTGGTGACACCGGCGCTGTTGCCCGCAGCCAATGCGCGCATCGAGCTAGCCCGGACGATCGCCTTTGCCTCGGGGCCTGCGCTTGGCGGCATGCTGGTGGGCTGGATCGGAGCCGCACCCGCCTTCGCCTGCGCCGCGGTGCTGTCCGTCGCCGCCGTTGGCTGCCTCGCCGGCATCGACGAGCCGGCCCGCGCGCCGGTGCCACAGCGGCACCCGCGACAGGACATCGAGGAAGGCGCCGCCTTCGTTCTGCGCCATCCGCTGTTGCGCCCGGTGTTCGTCACCCAGTTCATCTTCAACACCGCGCACTTCCTGCTCCTGGCCGTGTTCGTGCCCTACGCGGTGCATCGACTGGGGCTGGCGGCAATCGGCGTCGGCACCGTGCTCTCGATGTTCGGAGCCGGCATGGTCGTGGGCGCCCTCTTCGCCACCCGGATCATGCGACGGCTGCCGTTCGGCACCGTGATCGGGCTGGGTCCGGTGGCCGGCTTTGTCGCCGCGCTGATCATGGCGCTCACCACTGTGATCCCCTCGCCGTGGCTGGCCGGCGTGAGTTTCTTCCTGCTCGGCGCCGGCCCCATCCTGTGGGTGATCTCGACTACGACGCTGCGCCAGTCGGTGACGCCGGCGAACCTGCTCGGACGCGTCTCCGCCATCAACATCTTGAGCTATGGCGCGCGCCCGCTCGGATCGCTGCTCGGCGCCGTGATCGGCGGTGCCTATGGGGCGGAGGTCTGCCTCTATCTCGTCGCACTCATTTTTGGCTTGCAGGCCCTGGTGATCTTGACCTCGCCCGCCGTGACGCTCGCGCGCCAGCCGGAGATGCAGCCGGCTTAGCGGCGCGGTGGTATCCTAACGATAGACCAGGATCGGAACGGTCGAATGCGTCAGCACCTTGAGCGTCTCGCTGCCCAGGATCGCCGAGACGCCGCGCAGACCATGCGAGGCCATCACCACCAGATCGCAGCCGTGGTCGCGCGCGGTATCCACGATCGCTTCGTACGGCTTGTCGTGCTCGACGCTGAGCGTGGTGCAGGCGACGCCCATGCGCTCGGCGTCCTCCTTGACATGGTCCAGGTATTTCGCCGTCTGCTCGGCGACCAAAGCCTTGTACTGCGCCAGCGCCTTGGTTGCGGCGGAGGGGTCCACGACCAGCGACTGCAGCGGCGTCGAGACCACGAGCGCCGTGATCTTTGCGCCCGTCGCCTTGGCGAGCGCGATGCCGTGCTTCATCGCTGCCTTGGACAAGTCGGAACCATCGGTCGGCAATAGAATATGCTTGTACATGGTATCATCTCCCAGCAGATGATGCTGGGCAGAGTCGGCGATGGCCGGCATTGATATGGCTCAAGCTATGGCTCAAGCAAAAGCCGCGTCAGCCTCGAGATAGGCTTCGTAGCGGCGGGCTACCGCCTCGCTCGCAGCGATCTCCGGATCGAGCGTATAGAGGTCCTGGGCGCGTCCGATGCCCCGCAGCGCATAGCGCCCGGTCGAGACCAGATAGGGTCGACCTTCCTCATCGAGACCGTCGCAGAATTCCGCCGAGGCCAGGAGTTCGCGATCGATCGACCGGCACATCGAAGCGATGCGGCTCACCTCGTTCACGGCCGGCCCTACCACGGTGAAGTCGAGCCGGTCCTCGCTGCCGATATTGCCGTAAAACACCTCTCCGACATGCAGCCCGACATAGGCCGACGTCACCGGCCGCCCCTCCTGGGCCCGGCGCGCGTTGAGCGCACTGATATTGAGGCGAAACCTGTGCTCGGCGCGAAGTGCGGCGCGGCGCGCTTCGGCGATATCGCTCCCGGTAAAGATCGCCAGCACGCCATCGCCGATCAGCTTCAGCACATCGCCACCGGCGTCGTGGATCGCCGTGATCGAGGCTTCCGCATAGTCGTTGAGCAGCGGGATGATCTCGTCCGGCGAGATGCTTTCCGAGATCGCGGTCGAGCCGCGCAGATCGGAGAACCAGAGCACCGCATTGATGCGTTCGGTGACACCGCGCGAGATCCGGCCGCGCAGCACCTGCTCCGAGGCATCGCGTCCCAAATAGACGCGCCCCAATGTTCTGACGATATCGACTTGCTGGGCCGACTTGATCGCGAGAGCCAAGAGCGGCACCAGATCACGCAGCGCCGCGATCTGCATCTCGGTGAAGCCGCCATCGCGGCGGGTCAGCCAATAAGAGTAGAAGCAGTCCATCTGGCCTAGCGTGCCGGCCTCGCCGAACCGATGCACGAAGGCCAGGAAGTGCTGATGACCTTTTTGCGCAAGGTCATGGATCATGCCGAAGTCGAGATGGGCGCAATTGGTCAGGTCGATGCTGAACTCGTCGTGCCCCTTCTCGAGCATGTAGTGAAAGGTCGATCGCCGCCAGTTCTGCGCCGCCTCGCCCTCATTGCTCGAGCCGTATTCGAAACTGTCACGTTCGTTGGTCGGCGCGTCGTTCCAGCGGAAGCCTCGGCCTTCGAAAATCGGGTGCAGGGTATCGATGAAGGTCATGGCACGCGACAGCTCGATGCCCGCCTCGCAGCAGCGCTCGCAAAAGCCGCGCAACAGGTCGTTCTCGGCCATGCCGGTGAGGCTCTGGCCAATGATCCAATTGATCAGCGCGAGACGGTCGGAGCTGTCCATCATCTCTCTTTCGGTTTTTAGGACGACCGCCCGTGCTCGACTTCCACCGTGACATGGCTCAGCGTCGCCAGATCCCTGAGGCGCTGCTTGTAGGTCGCGGGCGCCAGCGGGTTGCCCGACACGAGCGAGACGACGACCGCCCGATGTCCCGGACCGACCTGCCACAGATGCAGATCCGTGACGCGGTCGCCACCGGCCTCGAGCCGCGCCCGGATGGTGGCTTCGAGCCGCCGGTCGGCATTGACGTCGAGCAGCACGGAGCCGGCATCGCGGATCAGCCCATAGGCCCAGCTCGCAATCACGAAGCTGCCGATCAGGCCGACGGCGGCATCCGCCCAGGCCCAGCCCGAATACATGCCGACCAGGAGTGCTGCGATCGCGAGCACCGAAGTTGCCGCGTCCGCCAGCACATGGACATACGCCGCGCGCAGGTTGTTGTCGTGGTGGTGAGCATGATGGTGGTGATGATGATCATGACCGTGATCGTGATCATCATGATCGTCATGATCCTCATCATGGTCATGGTCATGGTCACGATCGTGGCTGTGGCCATGATGGTGATGGTCGTGGGAGTCACCGAGCAGCCAGGCGCTGGCGAGGTTGACGATCAACCCCAGCGCCGCCACTGCCACCGCTTCGCCATAGGCGATCGGAACCGGGTTGATCAGGCGCAGCGCGCTTTCGTAGGCCACCTGGATAGCGATCAACAGCAGGATGATGGCGCTGGAAAAGGCGGCAAGCTCGCCGAACTTGCCGGTCCCGAAGGTGAAGGAGGGATTGCGCGCATAGCGACGCGCGAAGAGGTAGGCGAGCCCCGCGATTCCGAGCGCCGCCGCGTGGGTCCCCATGTGCCAGCCGTCGGCGAGCAGCGCCATCGAACCGAACAGGGAGCCGGCGACGATCTCGCCGATCATCATCACAAGCGTGATTGCGACCACGAACCAGGTGCGGCGCTCATTGCGCTCGTGCTGGGCCCCGAGAAACACGTGATCATGCGCCCATTGATCCGCACGTGATGGCATTCCGCTCTCCTAAAGCCGATGTCTGCGTGCGCCCTGCTCCCGGCGGCAGCATCCGGCAACGACTACAGACACGACCCTTGACATTATCACGACGCGACCGGGAATTCGATGCCGCGCCGGCCGGCGCTCGGACCTGCCGATGCCGATCGCGGCGACTGCCCCGATCGCATAACCAGTCTGCCCCAGCTTGCGACCCGAGCCATCGCTCACACCACGTGCGCCGG
>NZ_CAFK01000121.1 GCF_000239815.1 Bradyrhizobium sp. STM 3843
CCGGCTTCGCCGATGCCGCCGGGCGCCTCGGCGCTCTTGATTACATGGACCTCGATCGGCGGGATCTGGTCGATGCGCAGCATCCGATAATCATGAAAGTTGGACTGCTGAACCCGGCCCTTGGCGATCGTGATCTCGCCATAGAGCGCAGCCGTCAGCCCGAAGACCAGGCCGCCCTGGATCTGCGCCTTGACCGTATCGGGGTTGACGGCAATGCCGGCGTCGACCGCCGAGGTGACGCGGCGCAGATGCACCTCGCCCTCGGCGTCGACCTCCGCTTCGACCACCGTTGCGATGAAGCTGCCGAAGGCAGGCTGCACGCAGACGCCGCGGCCGGCGCGCGCCGGCAGCGGCTGGCCCCAGCCGGATTTCTCGGCGACGAGGTCGAGGGCGGCCAGCAGCCGGGGCGTCTTGCCGAGCATCGCACGGCGGAAGTCGATCGGGTCCTTGCCGGCCTTGCGGGCGGCCTCGTCCATGAAGGCTTCGATCGCGAACACGTTGTTGTTCGGCCCGACGCCGCGCCAGAACCCGGTCGTCACCGCCGGCGGTTCAACGCGGACGTATTCGACATGGAAGTTCGGGATGTCGTAGGGCATGTCGACGGCGCAATCGACCGCATCGATGTCGATCCCTTTCTGGAACGCCGGCGGCAGCCAGCGCGCCAGGATCGCGGAGCCCGCGACCTTGTACTTCATCGCCGCGATCTTGCCGCCGGCAAGGCTCGCTGCGATGCTGTCGCGATAGACCGGCCGGTAGACATCGTGTTGCATGTCTTCTTCGCGGGTCCACACCACCTTCACGGGGGCCTCGACCTGCTTGGCGATACGCACTGCGGCGACCACCATGTCCGGCTCGAGCTTGCGGCCGAAGCCGCCGCCGAGCAGGTGATTGTTGACGATGACCTTCTCGAGCGGCAGCCCGGCCGCTTTGGCGGCCTCCGACTGCACACGGGTCATGATCTGCGTGCCGGTCCAGATCTCGCAAGCATCGGGCCGGAGGTGGACGGTGGCGTTGATCGGCTCCATCGTTGCATGCGCCAGGAACGGCAGTTCATACGACGCGTCAAACCGCTCGCCGCCCGACAGTTCCTTGGTGATATCGCCGATCGATTTGGCGATCGCACCATCCTTGTCGCTGGCGGCGCGCAGGTCACGCCAGATGTCGTCGGTGCCGATCTTGGCGTTGGCGCCTTCGTCCCATTCGATGGTGAGCGCATCCAGGCCCTTCTTCGCCGCCCACATGTGATCACCCACGACGGCCACCAGATCATCGAGCACCACGACCTTGTGCACGCCCGGAATCGTCCTGGCCGCGCTGTCGTCGACCTTGCGGACCTTGCCGCCGAGCACGGGGCAGGCGGCGAGCGTGGCGAATTTCATGCCCGGCAGCATGGCATCGATGCCGTAGACGGCCTTGCCGTTGACCTTGTCGGGCGTGTCGAAGCGTTTCAGCGGCTGGCCGATATAGACGAAATCCTTGGGGTCTTTCAGCGGGATGTCTTTCGGCGCCGTCTGGCCGGAAGCCGCAAGAGCTATGGCGCCATAGCCGAGCGTGCGACCGCTGGCCTGATGCTGCACCTCGCCCTTTGACGTCGTGCAGCTCGAAGGCTCGACCTGCCACTGCGCGGCGGCAGCCTGCACCAGCAGCGCCCGCGCACTCGCGCCCGCCTTGCGTAGCGCGCTCCACCACGCGCGGACCGAATTGGAATTGCCGGTGACCTGGAGGCCGAACACCGGATTGCCGTAGAGCTTGTCGTTCGGTGGCGCATGTTCGAGCACCACTTGGGCCAGGTCGGCATCGAGCTCCTCGGCGAGGATCATCGCGATCGAGGTATAGATGCCCTGTCCCATTTCGACCTGCGGCATCACCAAGGTGGTGCGGCCTGTCTCATCGATGCGGATGAACGCATTGGGTGCGAATTTGCCGTCTGTGACGTCCGCCGGCTGCAGCGGCTCGTTGGCGCCGCGCACCGGAAGATGAAAGGCAAACAGAAAACCTGTGGCCAATCCGCCGGCAAGCAGGCCACGACGGGAGACTTCGGAGAGCTTTGTCGTTGCGGTCATGGCGCGCCTCACGATTGCCGGCCGCTGGCCGCCTGCTTGATGGCGGCGCGGATTCGCACATAGGTGCCGCAGCGGCAGATGTTGCCCGCCATCGCGGCGTCGATATCGGCATCATCGGGACTTGGCGTCACGGCAAGCAGTGCCGCGGCCGACATGATCTGGCCGGACTGGCAGTAGCCGCATTGCACGACTTCGAGATCGAGCCAGGCCTTCTGCACCTTGGCTCCTGCAGGCGTTGCGCCGACACCTTCGACGGTTGTGATCGAACGATCGCGCACAGCGCTCAACGGCAGCACGCAGGAGCGCACTGGCTTGCCATCGACATGCACGGTGCATGCGCCGCACTGGGCAATGCCGCAGCCGAATTTGGTGCCGGTCAGGCCGAGAATGTCGCGCAGCACCCAGAGCAGGGGCATGTCGGGCGGCGCATCGAAAGATTTCTGTTCGCCATTGACCGTCAGCGTCGTCACCATGAGAGCCTCGTTGATTGGATGGCGCGCGGTGAGCCAGCGTGCCATCATAGAAGACGATATCGTCGTGATGTGACGAGAATGCTTTTTGCAATGCTGTCCTGCGCGGGAGCGGGCAGAGTTTACGGGATGGCGCAAGTCTGCTCTGATCGCGCAAGCCGAGATGCGATCTTAGATGACGATCGTCATAGAATCGAGCGATTTTGTCAGGCATCGCTCGAACGTGATTCGGCGATTGCAGGGAGCTGCTGCTTCAGTCGGCAAGTGCATCAGCTCTGGTGGAGCGCGTGCAGGCCGGCCTGCACCGCGCTCGCGTTCGAACCGCGCTCGCGGCGCGTCGATCAGCTCTGGCGGAAGCCCATGCGGAAGGCGCCCCAATGGCGGCCCTTGACCAGGATCGGCGCGGACAGATCTTTCATCAGCACGAACTGACCACCACCCATGTCGCGCCGGTAGGTCTGCAGCAGGAATGGCCGCTTGTTCTCGGCGACCTTCTTGACCGCGCGATCGTTGAAGAGGCGACGGTTGCGGCAATTCGCGTTGTTCCAGACCGGGTCGGAGCCTTGCGGCTGCCTGTAGTTCGGATTGTGGGTGGGCAGATAGCCGCCCTTGGCCCAAGCAACACAGAACACGATCCGCGGATCTGATTTCTGAATCGGGTCCTGGATCGCCGGCAGGATCCGGTCTGTGAACTCGACATAGTCGGTCATGTACTGCTTGGGATCGGTGCCGGGGATTTCGCGGTAGTTCTCGTCCATCAGCTGTGCCAGCGTGATCTCGCCGCGCTCGACGGCGGCATCAAAGGCGCCCGATATCACCTTGGCAATTTCGACGACGGTGCGGATCAGCGGTGCATCCGCGGTCTCCCCCCCGCTGTCCGCGATCAACGCGATCAAGCATTCGGACACGTCGAGCAGTTTTGCGATGCGGCTGTCCGCCTGTTTCAGCTCGGTCGAGGACTTGTCGACCCCTGCGGCGAGCTCGGCCAGTTCGGAGATGACCATGTCGCAATGGCCGAGGTTGGAGGTCGCCGCGCGCGCCACCCCGTCGATCTCCTGGCCGACATGGGTGAAGCCGTCTTGCACCCGCGCGATGATGTCCTCTATTCGCTGGGCGCCGTCGCCGGCATTCTTGGCGCGCGAAGAGGCCTCGCCGCTCTCGCCGAGCAGGCCCTTGATCTGGCCATCGAGGCCGCGCAGCGTGTCGCCGATCTGCTGCGTCGCCTGGCGCGTTGCTTCCGCCAGGCTCTTCACCTCGCTGGCGACGACGGCAAAGCCACGCCCGGCCGTTCCGGCCCGCGCCGCCTCGATGGTTGCGTTCAACGCGAGCAGGTTGGTCTGTTTGGCAATGGCCTCGATCGAGACTGACACTTTCGCAACCTGTGACAGCGCCGAGCCGACGGAACCGAGCCTGTTTTCGATCCTGTCCACGGCTTCGATTAGCTCGGCGATGTGCTTGACCGCCGTTTCGACCACCGTGCGCGACTGCGTGATCTCGCCGACTGCGGCCGAGGCGGCGGTCTGCACCGCTTGTGAGGCCGCTGCGATGTCGTGATTGGCCGCGACCATTGTCTTCGCGGTGCTCTGAAGATGGATGAAGCGCTCCGACTGATGAGCGACGCGGTTCGCGACTTCCTGGACGTTGCCCGCGACGTCGGCGAGTTCAACTCCGAGCCCGCCGATGCGGTTGGCGAGCTCGTCGATCAGGCGTTCGACGCCGGAGGATGCATCGGCATTTTCCAGTATCACGCGCTGCGCGAGTGACATCGTCAGGTCCTCGTTGGATAAGTGTGAAAGCGCTTGTTTCGTCCAATTCCCACTTCAAAGCTTGTACGCAGTACGGAAGCCCCCCCAGTGCCGACCCCGAACCCGGATCGGCACGTCGATCTCGCGCATCATCACGGTATTGCCGTTTCCCATATCGCGCGCGTAGCTCTGGATCAGGTAAGGCCGCTGGTTGCGGCCGGCCGCAAGGCCGGCGGGATCGTTGAAGATACGACGGTTGCGGCTGTTGGCGGTGTTGAAGGCGACATCGCCCGGACGCTGCGGGTGGGAATAGATCTTGTTGTGCACCGGCAGATAGCCGTTGCAGTCGATCGCGACGCAGAAAGCCATTCGCGGGTCCTTGGCGAGGAAGGCTTCCTGAAACGGCGGCAGCGCACGATCGGCCCAGTCGAGGATTTTGGTGCGGTGCTGCTGCGGATCTGTGCCGGGAATTGCGACATAGTTGGTGTCGAACATGTCTTCCATCGAGATCTCGCCGCGGGCGACGGCGTTCTCGAAAATTCTGGTCAGCTCGGTCCCGGCTTCCATGGCGCGGGCAACGGCCTCGTTGTTCTCCTCACGGAGCGCCCAAAGCCTATCCTCGATCTTCTCGCGGAGCTCCGCTGTGGGAGCATCGAACCTCGCCTGCGCGCCGGCTTTGACCTGCTCGGTGATGCGCAGTCTGCAGGGGCCGACCTCGTCCAGCACGGCGTCGAGACGTTCGTTGGTCGCGAACCGCCCCGCGTCGGGGCCGGTGATCAGGATGCCATCATTGCTGATCTCGTAGACCGGCGCCGAAATGGTGCGGCCACCGACCTTGATGTCCACCTTGATATGACAGGGCAGGCGCTGGTTCGATAGTTTGTCGTCGCGCCCGCCTTGGCGCAGCAGCACGGCCGCGCGGGCCTTCAGCTTTTGCGCATGTAGGGTGACGGCCTTGCCGGCGCTGCTGACGCGCTCGCCGTAGCCTTCAGCCTGCTTCGTGGCACCATCGATCTCGGCCGCGCTATCGACGACGGAGGCGATGAAGCTCGAGGCTTGCGCGGCGTTGTCGGAGATCTCGCCGGTGGTCTGGTTCTGCTCGGCAATCGTCCCGTCGACATGGGCAAACACCGGGCGGATCGCCTCGATCGCCTGCGCGATCCGGTGCACGGCGTCGGCCGAGCCGGTCGCATCGTTCTGCAGTGCCTCGATCTTCTTGGTGATCTCCTCGGTCGCGTTCTGGGTTTGCACCGCCAGTGCCTTGACCTCGGTCGCGACCACGGCAAATCCGCGGCCGGCCTCGCCTGCGCGCGCGGCCTCGATTGTCGAGTTGAGCGCCAGCAGCGTGGTTTGGCGGGCGATCTGGGCGATCAGGTTGACGACATTGCCGATGGCCGCCGAGGATTCCCGGAGACGGTCGACATTGGCCCTGGCTTCCTGGGCAGCGGCACTGGCCTGGTCGGCAAGTGTGCCGGCATCGCGGACCTGGGCGCCGATATCGTGGGCGGATTGGGTGACTTTCTCCGCGGCCCGAGCAAAGGTCGCCGCCGTCCCCTGAGCGGCGCTGCTGCGTTGGGTCAGCGCATCGGCCCGTTTGCGGATGTCGGCCAGGGTGCCGGCGGTGGCCTCGGCACCGCTGGCCACAGAATTTGCGGCGCGCTCGAGCTGACGGATCATGCCGCCGAGTTCCAGCTCAAGAAGATCGAGGATCGACTTGGCCGATTCGGCCTCAGGGTCGACCGAGGTTTCCGGCATCGGCCTGGCCGGCGCGTCCTTGACCTCGACCTCCTTCACCTGTGCAGCGCGCTGTTGCGCGCCTTTTCCGAACCAGGCGAACGGCATCGGGGGCTCTCTTGGATGCAATGGACGGCTGAGGCTTCATCCTTGCACCTTGGTGTGAAGTGATGGTTAACAATTGGCTTCAGGCTGCTCTACCGAAATACCACTCGCGTTCCTATCTTTGATTTTACTGATCTCCGGCCTATAAGGCCGCGCTCCCCCATTTCCCAAGACGATTCCGAAGAGACTTCGCATGGCCGGCCATTCCCAATTCAAGAACATCATGCATCGCAAGGGCCGGCAGGATGCGATGAAATCCAAGCTGTTCGGCAAGCTGGCGCGCGAAATCACCGTGTCGGCCAAGCTGGGCACCCCGGACCCGGCCATGAACCCCCGGCTGCGCGCCGCCGTGGTTGCGGCCAGGGCCGAGAACATGCCGAAAGACAACATCGAGCGCGCAATCAAGAAGGCGCTCGGTGGCGAAGGCGATAACTACGATGAGATCCGCTACGAGGGTTATGGTCCGGGTGGCGTCGCCGTCATCGTCGAGGCGCTGACCGACAATCGCAACCGCGCCGCGTCCGACATCCGCTCGTATTTCACCAAATCGGGCGGGAATCTCGGCGAGACCGGCTCGGTTTCGTTCATGTTCGACCGGGTCGGCATCATCGAATACGATTCCAGTGTTGCCTCCGACGACACCATGCTCGACGCGGCCATCGAAGCCGGCGCCGACGACGTGATGTCGAGCGAAAGCGGTCATGAGATCTATGCGTCCCCGGAGAACTTCCGCGAGGTCGCCAAGAACCTCGAAGCCAAGTTTGGCGAGCCGCGCAAGGCGGCGCTGACCTGGAAGCCGCAAAACACGGTCGCCGTCGACGACGAGACCGGCGAGAAGCTGCTCAAGCTGATGGATCTCTTGAACGAGCATGACGACGTTCAGAACGTCTATGCGAATTTCGAGATCTCCGATGCCCTGATGGCCAAGATGGGCGGCTAGCGTCCTGTTGACCAAACGCGCACATCGGGCGTCACCCGTTCTGTTTATGTTTCGCTCGGGGCGGGCGGACGCTATCAGTACAGCATGACAGCCCAGCCGATTCGCTCCTCCGTCCGCATCGTCGGGATCGATCCCGGCCTCCGCCGCACCGGCTGGGGTGTGATCGAGAGCGAGGGCAATCGCCTGATCTTTGTCGGCTGCGGCTCGGTCGAGCCCCCCGATGATCTGCCCTTGGCGAGCCGCCTGCTCGCGATCCATGAAGGGCTTGCCCGCATGCTCGGCGAGTTCAGGCCGATGGAAGCGGCCGTCGAGCAGACCTTCGTCAACAAGGACGGCGTGGCCACGTTGAAGCTTGGCCAGGCGCGCGGCGTCGCCATGCTGGCACCCGCGATGTTCGGTATCGACGTGGCGGAATATGCGCCGAACCAGGTGAAGAAGACCGTGGTCGGGGCCGGGCATGCCGACAAGAACCAGGTCGCGGTGATGCTGAAGATCCTCTTGCCCAAGGCCGAGCCGCGTTCGGCGGATGCTGCCGACGCGCTGGCGATTGCGATCACGCATGCCCATCACCGCCAGGGCGCCGCGCTGCGGATGAAGGTCGCCGGGCGATGATCGGCAAGCTGAAGGGCCTGATCGACTCCTACGGCGATGATTTTGTCATCCTTGACGTCGGCGGTGTCGGCTACCAAGTGCACTGCTCGGCCCGCACGTTGCAGGCCCTGCCGTCGCCCGGCGAAGCCGCAATGTTGTCGATCGAGACCTATGTCCGTGAGGATCAGATCAAGCTGTTCGGTTTTCGGACCGATGCCGAGCGCGAATGGTTTCGCCTGCTGCAGACGGTCCAGGGCGTCGGCGCCAAGGTTGCGCTCGCCGTGCTCGGGACCCTGCCGCCCGCCGACCTCGCCAATGCGATCGCGTTGCGCGACAAGGCGGCGGTGGCCCGCACGCCCGGCGTGGGCCCGAAAGTCGCCGAGCGTATTGTCACGGAGCTGAAGGACAAGGCGCCCCAGCTTGCCAGCGTCGATCCGACCGTGGTCCGCCTGTCCGGCGCCATCGACGAGGCGCGGGCGCCGCAGCCGGTGGCGGATGCCATTTCGGCGCTGGTGAACCTCGGCTACGGCCAGCCGCAGGCCGCCGCCGCCATTGCCGCTGCGGCGCGCGCTGCCGGCGAAAAGGCCGAGACCGCGCAACTCATCCGGCTCGGCCTCAAAGAGCTGGCGAAATAGGCTATCGTTGCCGCGCGGCCGAGCGAAAGGACAACCGTTCCACCATGGTGAGCAAGAAGGACAAGGAATTGATCGACGCGGCAACCGCCGCGGTCAGAAGCCGTTACCGCAACGATTGGCAGGAGGTCGGCGCTGCCGTGCGCACCCGCAACGGCCGCATCATTACCGGCGTCAACATCGATGCCTATCTCGGCCGCAACGCGGTTTGTGCCGAGGCGATCGCGATCGGCCGCGCCATCACCGAATTCGGTGATCATGGGATCGAGACCATCGTGGCGGTTCGCCATCCCAAGCCCGGCGAACCCGGGTCGGTCGCCGTGGTCTCGCCCTGTGGGACCTGTCGCGAGCTGATCCATGATTACGATGCCAAAGCGCGGGTGATCGTTCCGTCGAATGGCGCCGGGCCCGAGGTCGTGACGATCGGCGAGCTGCTGCCGAACAAATACAGGCGCGGCGGCGAATGAAGCAGCCCTCCCGCATGGTCAGCCCGGAGCGACGCTCTGACGATGTCGGCGATACCGCTCTGCGCCCGCAGCAGCTGTCGGAATTCGTCGGGCAACAGCAGGCGCGCGCCAACCTCTCGATCTTCATCGAGGCGGCGCGCAAGCGCGGCGAAGCGCTCGACCATGTGCTGTTCGTAGGCCCCCCGGGGCTCGGCAAGACCACGCTGGCGCAGATCGTCGCGCGCGAGCTCGGCGTCGGCTTTCGGGCCACTTCCGGTCCGGTGATCGCGAAGGCGGGCGATCTTGCTGCGCTGCTCACCAATCTCGAGGAGCGCGATGTCCTCTTCATCGACGAGATTCATCGGCTGAGTCCTGCGGTGGAGGAGGTGCTCTATCCCGCGATGGAGGATTTCCAGCTCGATCTCATCATCGGCGAGGGACCCGCCGCGCGCTCGGTGAAGATCGACCTGTCGAAGTTCACCCTCGTCGGCGCCACCACCCGCGCAGGGCTGTTGACCAATCCGCTGCGCGATCGTTTCGGCATCCCGATCCGGCTCAATTTCTACACCATCGAGGAGCTGGAGAAGATCGTCACCCGCGGTGCCCGCGTGCTGGAGGTCGGTATGACGGCCGATGGCGCCAACGAGATCGCCCGTCGTGCGCGCGGCACGCCGCGCATTGCCGGCCGGCTGCTGCGACGGGTGCGGGACTTTGCGTCTGCCGCCAATGCGGATGCGATCGATCGGGCGATCGCCGACCACGCGCTGAGCGCGCTGGAGGTCGACGCTGCCGGGCTGGACGCCATGGACCGCCGCTATCTGACGACCATCGCGCTCAACTATGGCGGCGGCCCGGTCGGCGTCGAGACCATGGCGGCGGCGCTGTCCGAGCCGCGCGATGCGATCGAGGACATCATCGAGCCCTACCTGATCCAATGCGGCTATCTGCAGCGGACCCCGCGGGGGCGACTGCTCACCTCGCACGCGTTCCGCCATCTCGGCCTCACTGAGCCCAACCGCGATCCAGCGCAGTTCGGGCTGTTCGGCGATGATGCCGAAGATTAACGAAACTGCAGAGAATCTGCACCGACCCACCCGAAATCGGCTTTAATCCCCCGCAACTATCGCGCCGGATTTCATGGTTCACCATTCATGCTGACACGTCGTCGTTTCCTGCGATTCTCCGGTGGCTTCGCCGCAGCCGGATTTTCCACTGCGAGCTATGGCGTCGGTGTCGAGCCGCTCGTCCGGCTGCAGGTCGCCGACTATCAAATCCGACCGCGGCGTTGGCCCGCCGGCTTGACGCTCAAGATTGCCGCCGTCGCCGACCTCCATGCCTGCGATCCCTGGATGTCGCTTGCCCACATCGAAGAGATCGTCGCGCGGACCAATGCGCTGCAGCCTGATATCATCGTCATGCTCGGCGACTATGTCGCCGGCCATCGCCATATCACTGGCCGGATCGAGGCGCCGGAATGGGCCTCTGTGTTGGCTGGCCTCAAAGCGCCGCTCGGTGTGCACGCCATTCTCGGCAATCATGATTACTGGGACGATCACATCGTGCAGCGCGCCGGACACGGGCCGACGGCTGCGCGGCGCGCCTTGGAGGCGGTCGGCATCGCCGTCTATGAGAACGACACCGTGCGGCTTGCCAAGGACGGCCATGCCTTCTGGCTTGCGGGTCTCGGCGATCAATTGGCCTATGTGCCGGCGCGACATTTTCGCCCTGTGAACCGGATCGGCGTTGATGATCTCACCGCCACGCTGAACAAGGTGACGGATGACGCGCCGATCATCCTGCTTGCCCACGAGCCCGATATTGCGGGTCGCGTCCCGCGGCGGGTGTCGTTGCAGCTCTCGGGCCATACGCATGGCGGCCAGGTGCGGCTGCTCGGCTGGTCCCCGGTCGTTCCCTCCCGCTATGGCAACAAGCTCGCTTACGGCCACGCACAGATGGCCTGCGATGTCATTGTCTCCGGTGGCCTCGGCTGCAGCATCATGCCGGTCCGGATCGGCGTGCCGCCGGAGATCGTGCAGGTGACCGTCAGCGGTGACGGTTCCGGCGCCATATCGTAGCGCATCGCAGCGCTTGCGCTTGTCCTTCGATTTGCGCAAAACGGGCCTTTGCTCGGCAATCGAGGGCATCCGGT
>NZ_CAFK01000120.1 GCF_000239815.1 Bradyrhizobium sp. STM 3843
AGTCCCTGCCGCTGCGCCGCCTCCTGAGCCGCCACCGCCGTTACTGCCGTTTCCTGCTGTAGTTGGCGTGCCTACGCCGCCGCCAGATCCCTGAGCGTTGTTTCCTCCATTGCCGCCGGCTCCAGTGCTCGAATTTCCGGTCGCGCCTGCCGACCCGCCGCCATTGCCGCCACCACCGCCGCCCGGCGTCGTGATCGATCCGGTGTTAGCTGGAGCGCCGCCATTCTGGCCCGCACCGTTAGGGCTGGCTGCGCCGCCGCCTCCCGCACCTCCGTTTCCGGTCGTGCTCGTTGAGGTGGTCCCGCCCGTGCCGCCGCTCTGCGCAAAGCTGGTCCCAGGATTTGCAACACCGCCGCCGTTGCCGCCAACAGCGGATGAGGCCACACCACCTGCGCCGCCCGTTCCGGGACTTCCCGTTGTGCCACCGGCACCGCCCTTGGACCCGACGACGACAGCCGAGCTACTGATCGCCGCACAGTTTGACGTCGAACTACAGAGCCAGGTATCCCCGCCGTTGGAGCCGCTTGCCGTAGATCCAGATGCGCCTGAGCCAACGGTGAATGCGACTGTCGCGCCTGGGGTCAACGATACGTTGACCGCTTTTGCCCAGCCTCCGCCTCCGCCTCCGCCGCCGCCGCCCAACCCGCTCGCCGAACCGCCGCCCGCGCCGCCACCGCCGATTGTCTCGATCGAGTTGGCTGCGCTGTTCCAGTTGGCAGGAACGACCCACTGAGATCCCGCAGTCAGGACAACAGTCGGCTGCTGCACGGTGTAGCTGACGATCACGACCCCGGAGCCGCCCGCGCCGCCGACGCTGCCCGTGCCCTGGTTGCCGCCGCCGCCACCACCGCCGCCGGTGTTTGCGGTGCCGGCGACGCCCGGTTGCGCAACGCTGTTGATGACGCTGCCACCCGCACCACCGCCGCCCGAGCCGCCGGCACCGCCCGAGATCGTGCCAGAGCCAATATTTCCGCCGACGCCACCGCCGCCCGCATATGCGACCGACGCGCCGGAAATCGACGACGTGCAGCCATTGCCTCCAAGGCCCGAAACCGGAGCACTCACCGTGCCTGAGGAGCTGCCGCCAACGGTGCCGCAACCACCACCGCCGCCGCCAACGGGGATTCCGCTCGGGCTTGAACCGCCGGCATTGCCTTGGCCCGTCGTATCGCTGCCTGGGTTGTCGCTGCCGCTTGGAAAGTTCGGCCTTGAGCCGCCACCGCTACCGCCGTTGAGCGCCGATGCGGTGCCGCCGCCGCCACCACCCCCGCCGATCGCAGTGTTTCCAGCAAACGAAGAATTGCCTCCGGCCCCGCCCGCGCCAGCATTTGCGCCAGCGGTGCCCCCAGCGCCAACGGTGACAGAGAATGAAACCGTGATCGGTACGAGCATAGAGCCCGCCAGAAAGCCGCCAGCGCCGCCACCACCGCCGCCGCCGTTGTTGCCGGATCCACCACCACCGCCGCCACCACCAGCCACAATCAGATAGTTGAGCTGACCCGCGCCAGTGCAACTAAGCGTCCCGCTGCTCGTGAACGTGTGGATGCGAGTCGTGCCCGAGGCTGTGACGGTCCCCCCAGTGCAGTTCAGTCCGCCGGAAGCGGCCTGTGCCATCAGCACGGGCTGGAACGTGCCCGGCATATTGGCTTGCGCAACGCCGAGGAACGCAACCCACGGCGCTACGACGAGCGAGAGAACAGCGGTGCAGAACTTCATCGGATCACTTCACGTTCGGAATGAGAGACGCGACACAGAAAGAGGCGCTGCGGCACGAATAGGTCAGCACGTCGACTGCGTTCGGCGTTGTGGAGAGTGACGGCGTCACGCCGCCGGCAAATTTGAAGATGCTGTTAAAGACCGCGGTGCGCCCGCCGGTGCTGTCTTGGATGAATGCGATCGTTCCTGCCTGCCCCGCCTTCACGTTGTTCAGGGTCATGGTGGTGATATTCCCGACCATGGTCACCGCGGTGTTGATGAAGGTCGAGAAATCAAAGGTGGTAGTTGTGCCGTAGGTTGTCGTCGTCTCGGCCTGATAGATGACGCTCGCCGGCACCACGACATTGCTGGCACCAGCGAAATACTGCGATGCGTTCGCGAGTGCGGCCGACGCCAAGTCGGCATAGGTGACGAGCCCGCTGGCCGTGAAGCTGTTGAACACGGTGAGGCCACCGCCACCTTGCCCGACCTGCACGGCACCAGTGGAGACGTTGCCGATCGCGACGACGCCCGAGCCCTTGCCATTGATGGAAAGGCCTTCGTTCGTGCTGGGCGACACCACTCCGATGCCTGCGCCATTTCCGGCCGCTTGACCAACGACAGACACACCGGTCACGCTCGATGCGACCGATGCGTTGACCTGCAGAACCGGGTTCGAACCTCCATTCGGACCGACCGCCAAAGCGTTCGCGCTCGCCGATTGAATGACTGTTGCGTTCCCAAGTCCGATACCGCCGCTCGAGATATTTCCGATGCTGATGCTACCGGTGCCCTTACCGTTGATAGAAAGATTCGTGTTGGCCCCGGAATCGATCGTATCCAGCCTGACCGCGCCGCCGGTCGCCGCTCCAGTGATCTTGAGCCCGGCCGCCTGCGAGGTCGCCGAGGCGTCGACCTGAAAGGCCGGATTGGTTGCACCGCCCGGCCCGACAACGAACGCCGCCGCAGAGGGCGACGTGATCGAGACAGGCCCGGTGATGCAGAGCGTGTTCACGCCGATCGTGCAGCCGTTGAGCGCAAGGCTCGCGCCGGTCGTCGTTCCGATCTGCGTTGGCGTGCAGGTCGAGCCAAGCACACAGTTCACTCCGCCGACTGTGATCGACGAATTGAGCAGAGCGGCGTTCGGAATATTCAAAAGCGTGTTGTTCGCCCCGCTGATCGTCTTATTCGTCAACGTCTGAGTGTCGGCCGTGCCGGCTAGATTTCCGCTCGGGGGAAATGTCTCGAGGACATTCGCAATTGTGACCGTCCCCCCGATGCTCACCGCGCCCGAGACGTTCGCCGCGGCCGCCGTCACCGTTCCGGTGAGGGTCGGGCTCCCCGACATCACGACGTTGCCGGTCCCTGTGATCGGATATTCGCCCAGCACCCCAGCATTGTCGAAAAGCACGCGAGCGGAGTTTCCAAGCGCGACGGTTGTGACCCCAATCGAGACCGTGCCCGCCGACGCGGTGATGGTGCATACGCCGCCAAGGGCACAAGTCTGGCCATTGACGGTCGTCGAAGCGTTCACCAGGTCGGAGTTCTTGACCAAGCCGGGCGCGGAGAACGCCGAGGCGATCGAAACGCCCGCTGAGAAGGTCTGCAGGCCCGTCCAGGTGTTCGGGTTCGGAAGCCTGAGCGCGAGATTCCCCCCGGTGACCGTCAGCGTGGAATCGGTATTCAGGCCATAGGTGACGATGCCACCCGGGAAGCTGACGGACAGCGGTGCGGTTGCGGCGAAACTCGAGGCCGTGCCGCCCGACAGCGGACCGATCGTGACGCCATTGACGCGAACGAACAGCCCGGCATTGGTCACCCACAAGTCACCGTTCGCCGGGTTGGGAGGCGTAGTGCCTGGAGTGATGTTCAGCCCGGAGTTGGAAGCATTCGGCGCCGCAGTCACAAGTCGGCCGGTCATCGTACCGCCGGCAATGCTTAGCGGCACATACCCAAGGTCATCTTGCTTTGCTGCAAATGCCGTGTTCCATTGACCGGCGGTCGGCACCTCGCCCCTTGTCCAGCCCGGCGAAGATCCGGCGAGTGCCGGGCACGCAGCCGTGGTCAGGAGCCATGCCGCTGCGGCCGCGCTCCGCAAGAAGTTCTTCATGTTCGGCTTTCTCAGAAGGTGGGGAGTTTCCAACTGCCGATGGTTTCGGCCGTTAGGCCTTCGATGTCATGGTGAGCCTGGGCAGCCGCCATCTCGATCGCGGCGATGCGCTCACGCCGCTCGTCCTGAGCCTTGAGAAGCGTGGTGTCCTCTGGCGCCCGCTCCGCCTCAACGCGCGCGGCAATCTGATCGGTCGTCAACACAGCGCCTGTGATCTTCTTCAGCAGACCTGAATTTGCCTCAAACAGCTCCGTCGCTTTGGCATTGTCAGCTGTACGGATTGCTGTCTCGCGCAAATTGAACAGGCGTCGCTTTCCAGGCGGCACAACAGCATCAATCGCCCTGCTCTCGGCCAAAGACACCTCGCTCATCAATTCCGCCTTACGAGCCGCAAGCCTCTCGGCAGTCGTGGGACCGTAGTCGACGACTTCAAAATTGAGGTCATCATTCTCGTCGAGCACACTCTCGATCAGAGGATGAGCGCGCGGCCGCGGATAAGCGACGTGGCGCCTCTCAATCGGAACGTCGTTCTTTTGATCGTCTTCCACGCGCGCCATATGTGCGCGCCATGACCTCATTTCGGCAGCATGCGCGGCTGCGGCAACGTGGAAATTCTTGATGCCGGCAATCGCCGACGCGGGGATTTTCTGTTTCATAGGGCGAGATTCCAATAGACAGCCATACTGCGGTGAACGGTGTTGTGCGGCTGGTTGCCGCCCGCGCTGTACGTCGTATCAAGTCCGTTACTGCTGGAGACGCGAACGCCGGTGCCGGTGGAGGTTGTGTTTCCAGTGAACTGAAAGCCAAACGAGCCTCCGCCGCCGACGTTCACCGAACTCGTGCCCGCGGAGAAGAAGTTGCTGCTGGAGTGGAAATGGGTCGGGTCGGAAATTCCTGCGGAGTGAGCGTGACTCGGCATCTCATTGGAGTTCAAGGTGTGCAGAGTCTCGCCAAGCACTGACCCCACTTGCGTCGTGCCGCCGATGGCGAATGGGACGCTGTTCAAGAGACCAAGGCCACCATTTCCCATCCCGTCAACGCCGATCAGAGCGGTACAGCGCAGATCCGGAAGCGTGATGTTATTGTTATTGATCCAATCCGAATCGGGATTGGGACCGCGGGCGATCGCCTGGCCGACGCTGCTGAACAGTGGACACTGCGCGTTCGAAAAGTTCAGCCACACGAACCGGAAGAGCAATTGATTGGCTGGGTTCGCGCTGTTGCCGCCGGCATTCGTGTTGCCAATTCTCAGGCCGTTCGCCGGCACGTATCCGTAAGGAACAGAAGCGGAGAGCGATGGCACTGGCGTTCCTACGGGAAGCTGTCCCGGAGGAGGAATCCATCCGGCTGCACCGGCCGAATCCGGGTCAGTCTGATTATTGTCCACGGTCGACAGCCACTTCCGACCCAACACCACCTTTGAGCTTAAGGTCGCGCCGGCCGGATATCCTCCGATTGCTGCCGCGAAGGTCGCGTCAAATTGCCAATGGCCTCCGGCTTGCTGCCATTGCTGGATTTCGGTGATCTGCTGCAGGATGCCATTCATGTCCTGGCCGAACGGCGGGACGCCGCCGGCAGCAATCGGCGTCATCGTCAACGGCGGGAAGCCGTCATTGAGCGATGCATACCCGGGATTGATCCCAATCTGCGAATCCACCGGGATCGGCCGAATAAACGGCCCCTGCGCGTTCACAGCCCACACCTTCGGAAATTTGGGGGGCACATTGGCTGCAAGCATAGATCGGCACCTTAGTAGTAGGGATTGATGACGACGGTCGCCTGAACGCCTGTCGGTTTCGGCAGCACGCCGGACTGACCGACGATCGCCTGCTCCACATCCGTGAGCAGAAAGCGAAACGTGTACGTCATCGTCATGTTGAGACCGTCGGTCACGTAGCAATTGCCACGGCCCGGAAAGAGCGTGCGAAGCATTTGATTGATGCTCTTGATCGAGCCGTCGCAGATGTTCGCGAATGCCTTCGCATAGATCAGCGTGCGATATGCATCGTCGCTCAGATTAAAGTTCGTCGTCAGCGGCTGGCCGACGTAGAACGGAGATTGATTGAACGGATCAGCGCTGACAGGCGACGCTTCGTCGAAGCCGAAATATTTCCCCGGATTGCCGACGTTGAGCGTTCGGCTGACGTCGACGATGCGGCCCCACACCTCAAGGCCATAACCCTGCGCGGACGCGACGTTCATGATGTAGTCATAGAACGCGTCGAGGTTCGCGGTCTGATCCAGATACGTATCAAAGTTACCGATGAGCGTGGTGAGCACATCGCTGTTCGCATATTGCGAAATGATCGTCTGCCAATAATCGAACGGAGGAATGTCGCCGATCGGGCTGACGCCGATGATGAATTCTCCGACCCCATTGGAGCCGGGTTTCGCCCTGAAAGGATCAGGTCCGCTCATCCGGTCACCGTGACCGCGATGTTATCTGCGGAGATCGTCGGCACCTGGTTGATGTTCACGCCCACGGAAGTGCCGATCGGCACGACGCCATAGATGGTCTCGGCCGCGACATTCTGGGCTTTGCTGACCTGCCAGACGTTGCCAGCACCGGCCGTGATCTTTGTTCCCGGCAGGATGATGCCGCTGGCATCGTCAAGCGTCTGGCCGACAGCCAGCGCGCCGGACTGCGTCGCGGTGACAGTAAGGACGTTGCCCGCGATCAATCCTGCAACCTGCGCAGCCGGCGCGTTGCGCGATCCGATGGTGACAGACAGGATCTGCGCCCAGGAGCCCAGCTTGACGATCGGCGGATAATAGCGGCTTGCAAGGAGCGTCGAGCCGATGCGCGCCCGTGGTAATCCATCCGCACCGGCGAAAGCCTGCATAATCGCCTGCTGGATCTGCGACACGGCGTCCGACGGTACCAGGGGATTGTTCAGCAGATTGATCGCAAAGAGGACATCGAGCGATGGCGGGACGAGGAACGTCACGTCATAGGAGGGATAGGGAGGCGTCAGGCCTGCGCTCTGATCCTGCACCGTGACTGTGGTGTTGCCGTTATAATTGCAGCCCGGGGCCTTCTTCGACCAGATCGCGGTCGCAACATTGAGCGCGGCGCCGCCGACAGCCGCGACATAAAGCGAGTTCGGAACGAGGATTTGACCGCCGATGGTTACCTGTTCCGCGAAGGCATTCTCGGTCACATAGGCGTCGAGCACGCCCGGGACGCTCAGTACCGCGCCGCGGACTGATGGCACCGAACCAAGCGAGTTCAGAGCGACTGAGGCGCGCCGCCTTTCTTCGAAAGCCTGGGGACTCTCGACATCGGTACCGAGCACGCCATCGGTCAGATTGGTGATGCTGTCCCAACCGGGGATTGATTGATAGATGCGGTTGAGTGTACCGGCAGGACACGGAATCGGACCGGTGTTGGTGCATTCAAACGGCAGGACAATACTGCCAGATTGCGGGATCGTGCCCGCCTCGGTGCACACGTAAATATTGTCATCCTCAGCGCGGGCCAGTGCCCCGACTGGGATCGGGACGCCGGCGAGGCCCGTGCACGTCGCCAGCACCGCAGTCGGCTGCGCGGGATTGCGCTCGATGAAGTAAATTCGGCCGATCGCATCCTGAAAGCGGCCCACGGCATAAGCTGGATCAAACTGGTTCGATAGATTGACGAACGTATCGTTCGCATTCGCAGTGATCGCGGTCATGCTCGAGGCGAGCTGCCCCTGTGGCGTTTCAAGCGCGGGATTGAGCCCGCCGCCGAAGGCCTGATCGATGTCGGCCTGCATGCCCGTGAGAACGTCCTGCTCTGGAGGCGCGACAAAGCCGTTCGGCCCGAACGTGATGCCCGGGACGTTGGTCGTAAGAGTTGCCATTTTCGGCTCAGTTTCCGGGAGGCGCGACGAAGGTTGCGGCCGTGACGTTGCCGTTCGCGTCGATGACCTGGACTTGCCCGGACACCGTTCGATTGACGATTGAAGAGATGAAAACCTTCGCGGACACGACGCCCGGCACCGACTTTGCGGCGTCGGTGAACTTCGACTTGATCAGCGCGATGTTGGGGCGCTTGCCGAGCAGCTGCTCAAAGTACGGGATGCCCTTTGATGTGTCATACCAGAGCTCGCGCGCGAACAACTTGATCGCGCTCGCAGCGTCCTGAGCGAGCGCATATGGCTCGCTGGCAAGCGCGATATTGCCCGAGACATCTTTGACCAGGTCCCACGTAACTGAATCCAGCAACAGTGTCTTCATTCGCGCGAGCTCTGTTAATGAGGCGGCTGGGTGTTGCTCTGGCCTTGCGACACGCCGCCGTGTGTATGGTTCTTGCCGCTGATGCCCGCCGCAACCACGTCGGTGTCACCGGTGATCGTCCCGCTCGCGTGGATATCGCCTTGCACGGTCATATTGCCGATGACGAAGATGCCGCCGTTCTTGAATTCGAGCACGTTGCCGTTCTTGTCGGCAGCCTTGAGACCCGTCGATGTGAAAGTGATGTATTGCGTCGGCGCGGCGCTCAAGACGGCGCCCAGATAGATCGCGTCGGCCGGATCGAACTTACGGGATGATCCCGGGTTTGCCTGCGACTTGTTCGCCTTGACCGACGAAATGTCGCTGCTGGCCGAGAGCATGATCCCGATGTCGCCCACCACCGGATCACAGATCACAGCGCCATTTCCGCCGGCATAGCGGAAATAGAGCGCGTTCGAAATCGTGCCGTGCGGCGTTGCGTTGCCCTGTCCGTCCAGCTGGTTGACGAGCGGCTGCAGGCTCACCGTGCCGGTATCCTTCGCCTCGCCCGCGTTGGTGACGCTCTTGACCTGCGCAAGCGTGACGGTCCACGCGCCGGCCAGGATCTGCTTCGCGATGAAGGACATCGCATTGAACTGGTCACCGGCCGTCGTCGGATCGGCCGCACCTTGATAGCCGACGTTGTTCGGTGACGGGACATTCGCATCACTCATGCATTGGCCTGCGCAAGCGGTTTGTTGCCAATGATCTCGGAGAACCAGGCGCCGTCAGGGATTTGGCTTTCGAGATTGTGGGCAAGGTTTGTGACCCGCCACGTGCCATTAGCGCCACCAATGACGCTGTTCTGCACGGCGACGTTGCCCATGAAGCGGATCGATGGGTTGTAGAGGCATTGCAGCCCGATCTGGCCTTGCCCGCGATAAGACGGGTATCCGATGAGCGTTCCGTTTGTGGGATCGAGCACCGGCGCGGTGCCCTTGCGCGCGCCGTTCTTTGGCAAGATCGACATGACGCCGTTGTCATCGTCGAAGACCACGTAAATGTCGGCGGCCTCGGCGGCCGCGAGGGCCTGCATTCTCGCGGTGCCCGGCAGATACGGGCTCGACAGCTGCACCTTCACGCCGTTGTTTTCCAGCGTGTAGCCCATCTTGCCGGCAAGATCCTGCATGATGTCGGCGACGTCAGTTGAGCCCGGATAGGCCGACGGCGCGATCGGCTTCATTTGGCCGAGCATGCCCGTGAACGCAACGACGTTCAGGCTCACCTCTGGCGCATTCGAAGCGTCCGGCCATGCATCTTGAATGCCACCGGCGAACGCAAGCGACATGTTGCCGTTGCTGTCGCCGGCTGTGATCGTCACGGTGTTGTTGCGGATCACGGTCGGCACCAGGCCGATACGAGACAGCTGGTTCATCTTCGACGCGGTCAGGCCCCAAATCCGGATGGAGGCCCGGTTCATCGCCGGCACGCCGTTCTTTTCGATCCGCACGCTGGCGCGCACGTTCGAAATCGTGGTCGAGTTCGATCCGCCGCTATCGCCGAACGATCCCGTTCCGAGCTGGAACTGGAATGAAAGCGAACGCTGGACGAACGACATTGACTACGCCGGCAGGTCTGACTTTTCGAGGTAATAGAGCAGGTATCGGCTGCCTAGCCCGTCATAGGTCGGGTCGGATGAGCCTTGCGTATCCCAGAACGCGAAATCCCCAACAAAACCGAGATAGGCGTCGCGAATGATCCTGTTCCAGTTCTGGCACACAATGCCTTGTCTGACTGGCGAGTCGTTGACGCTCAAATCCATGTAGAGCCCGAACCAGCGCGTTCTAAGCGTGATCTGGCACAGCTGGTTCGCGAGCAGGATCGACAGCTTTTGATTTGGCACCGCGCGCAGCGGGACGATCAGCATGACTAATTCACCTCGGCCGAGGGCGTAGAGCTCGGGCTCTGCGGCTGTACCTGGCCGTTGTCGGTTTCCCCGGCCCCCGTCGGCGATTGCGTATCCCCGAACTCGGACTCGGCGCTCTCGTTGACTAGCTCGCAATGGAGGTCGACCACCAGCATGCCCTGCCCATTCTCGGCGGAGCGGTGATAGTCGTAATGCGTCGGGTTGACGTTCGAATAGGTCGCCTCAGGCGTCACGGCATCGAACAGGTCGAGCGAACCGATGATGGCCGCGATCGATTCCAGCAAATCCTGTCGGGCGCCAAGCGTGTAGCCGGCCACGAAGCGCAGCACGACGCCGAAAGGGACCTGAACCTTGTTGAAGCTGGTGAAGGCGCCTTGCTCGAGCGGCGCCTTGGAGATCCGCCAATCCTCGCGGAAATCGAACGCGACAACGGTATCAGCGACGATTACCGGTTCACCGTCCTGGAATAGGCCCCACTGCGGGGCGCCAAGGCCGAGGAGCGAGACGGCATCGGCAACCAGGAGCGAGACGTCATCGAACACGTTAACGTCGCTGGGAAGGCCCGGAAGGCCGAGGATCGTGCTCATGGCGTCAGCCCGGTATTGGCTTGGGTGGTGATGGCCGCGGGACCGTTGAGCCGTCCCTTGAGCTCGGAATGAAGATCGCGCGCGATGCCGGCGGCATCGGTTGCCCTGGTGTTGATTGTGATCGAGCCAATGCTGACGTCAGTTTGCCCGCCGCTGCCGATGCCCTGCCACCGGCCAATACCGGTGTTGGCCGCGCCGTGGAAGTCGCCCCAGCCGTGTTTCTTGGCCCAATTCAGCGCGTAATCGATGCCCTGTCGCTCATTGGCCGGGTCTCGCGGATCCAGTCCCGTATCCGCCTCAAACTGATCGCCAACCGCGTGGCCGCGGCCGCCAGGCGTCACGTGCAGCTGAAACGCGCCGAAGGACTGCTCGCCGGGGATCGAGCTCTTGAACGTGTTGAAGCCCTCGCTGCGAGCGACCCGCATGGCGACATCCGGGTCAATCCCGATCTTGGCAGCGACCTGCCGGATATAGGCCTCTTTCTCGGATTGCGAGCTGAACGCGCCGGACCCGCCGCCGCCGGCCGCAAGTCGCTTATCCGCCTCGATGAGCGAACGGCCGTAATCGGTCAGCTTGCCGTTCTCATAGATGTTCTTTTCGCCGCTGTTCGCCTCCGTTGGCGCCAGCACGGTGGCAACGCCGACGGCTGCGGCTCCGGCCGGCCCCGTCGCGGCGATTACGGTATCAAGCCCGAGCAGCCGCAGAACCCATGCCGCGGGCTTGAGTGCCGACAGGCCGACGATTGCGGACAGCACCCCGCCGATTGAATCCGCGAGCCCACGATTGTTGTCGATCCAGCCGGAAACCGATTTCGCGACCTTGGTAAAGGCAGGCTCGACGTCAACGACCAGATCGCGGCCGACCGACGTGATGGCCTGGTCGAGGCTCACCCATGCATCTTGCATCCGCTGCATGGCTGCGGCCTGTTCGGGCGTGAGCGCGCCGAGCTTCGCGTCTTCCCAATCCTTGCGGACCTGGCGGACTCCTTTCAACGCCTCGTTGATTGCGTTCTGATCAAGGCCGCCCAGCTGGCCGACGGTGTTGACGAGTTGCGGATCGTTGCGATGCTTCTCCGCCCACTCGACGAATTTCATATAGGTGTC
>NZ_CAFK01000119.1 GCF_000239815.1 Bradyrhizobium sp. STM 3843
AATTGTCCGCTCTATAGCCGAAGGTCCTGCTCAAAACAAGCCGATGCTCTGATTCCGGGCCCTCAGGGGTGCATGCTGCCGGCCTGCCTCCAATTCCGCCGCACTCCTCCCACCTTGGTATCTTTCCGGATTTGCCAAGCCCCGCCGCGCAGGCCTATCAGGGCGGGCAACGTTTTGAAGCATTCCAGGTGGCTCATGAGCGCAGTCGAACGGCTTGAGGACAGGCAGGACGAGACCCGGCCGGACCCGGTGGGGGATGCCGTCGCGGCGGTCGAGGCGCTGGCCGAGGATGCGGTGCCGGAACGTCGCTCCCGGCTGCGCCCGTTGCTTGCATTGTCGCCCTATATTGCCCGCTATCGGGGGCGCGCCATCCTGGCGCTGATCGCGCTCACGGTTGCGGCGTTGACGACCCTGCTGGTGCCGGTCGCCGTGCGCCGGATGATCGATTTCGGGTTCACCCCGAAAGGCATCGCGCTGATCAACAGCTATTTCAGCGTGATGATCGCGGTCGTGGCTGTGCTCGCGCTGGCGAGTGCGTCGCGCTACTACCTCGTGATGACCATCGGCGAGCGCATCGTCGCCGACCTCAGGCGCGACGTGTTCGCGCATCTGATGTCGCTGTCGCCGTCGTTCTTCGATTCCGCGCGGAGCGGTGAACTGATCTCGCGGCTGACCGCCGACACTACCCAGATCAAATCGGCCGCGGGCGCATCGGTCTCGATCGCATTGCGCAATCTCCTGATGTTTGCCGGTGCCACTGCGATGATGGTGTTCACCAGCCCGAAATTGTCCGGGTTCGTGCTGCTCGCCATTCCGCTGATCGTGCTGCCGTTGGTCGCATTCGGCCGCTGGGTCCGGCGGCTGTCGCGCAACGCGCAGGACACGTTGGCGGACGCATCTGCTTATGCATCAGAACTCGTCGGCGCGATCAGGACGGTCCAGGCCTATACCAGCGAGCGGCTGGCCGGCGATCGTTTCGGCCGCGAGGCCGAACAGGCCTATCAGGCGGCGCGAGTGTCGACAAAGGCGCGGGCGGTCTTGACCGCGATCATCATCTTCATCGTGTTCTCCAGCGTGGTCGCGATTCTCTGGATCGGATCGCATGACGTGCTCGAAGGCCATATCAGCGCCGGACGTCTGGGTCAGTTCGTGCTCTATGCCGCATTTGCGGCTGCAGGGCTCGGCCAGCTCAGCGAGGTCTGGGGCGAGGTGTCCGCGGCTTCCGGCGCCGCCGAACGTCTGTTCGAACTGCTGCATGTGAAGCCGGAGATCATGCCGCCCGCCAACCCGCGCGCGCTGCCCGAGCCCGCGCGCGGTGATCTGAGCTTCGACCACGTCAGCTTCGCCTATCCGATGCGTCCCGATGTTCGCGCGATCGATGATGTCTCGTTCACGATCAGGGGCGGCGAGAAGGTCGCGATCGTCGGACCGTCGGGCGCCGGCAAAAGCACGCTGTTTCATTTGCTGCTGCGCTTCTACGACCCGGTGTCGGGTGCGATTTCCGTCGACGGCGTGCCGATTCGCGACGCGGATCCACGCAAGATACGCGAACGCATGGCGCTGGTGCCGCAGGAGCCCGTCGTGTTCGCCGCGAGCGCGCGCGAAAACATCCGCTTTGGCCGGCCCGAGGCCAGCGATGCCGAGGTCGAACGCGCGGCTGAACTCGCCCATGCCAGCGAATTCATCCGCCGTTTGCCGGAGGGGTTCGATGCGCCGCTGGGCGAGCGCGGCGTGACCTTGTCGGGCGGCCAGCGTCAGCGCATCGCGATCGCGCGGGCGATCCTGCGCGACGCACCGCTGTTGCTGCTGGACGAGGCCACCTCCGCGCTGGACGCCGAGAGCGAGACGCTGGTCCAGACCGCGTTGGAGGAACTGATGCGCCACCGCACGACGCTCGTCATTGCGCATCGTCTCGCCACGGTGCTGTCATGCGATCGTATCCTGGTGATGGAGCAGGGCCGCATCGTCGAGCAGGGCACCCATGCCTCGCTGGTCGCCGCCAACGGGCTCTATGCGCGGCTCGCGCGCCTGCAGTTTGAGGGTGCGTGATCGCGCCCTCAATTTAGGCTCTCGGACCTGCAACTTTTTCCCGGGCTCGTTCGTTCCCTGCCGCGAAACAGCTGGCGTCGCGTCAGTCGGGATGCCCCCTCAGACAGGACAACGAACATGCCCTATCGTCGCGGTAGTTTTGCCCTCACGCCCCCATCGATGGTGATTTTCGTCATCGCATTGCTGCTCGCGCTGGTCGCCATGCTCGCGCATTACACCCATGCCTCTGTGCCGCTGCTCTCGACCGCCCACGCATTCGACGCGCTCGCGATTGCTTTTGTCGTGCTGACGATCGGCGTCCTGTTCCGCGGCGTGTAGTTGCGCTTCGCTGTAGTTTGACGCTTCAACATACTCGCTGTCGCCCCTGCGAACGCAGGGGCTCATGACCAACGGCCGGCGTTTGACGCGCGATGCCTGAGGCATCTTCCTTTGCAGCAACGTCTGCCGCGGAGTATGGGTCCCGGCGTTCGCCGGGACGACAGCCGTGGATGTTGCGGCACTGCGACTCTTATCGTCTTGTCGTATTTCATCGCCTCGTCGCATCTCAAGGTCTCCAAGCCATGCGCTGCACGGGCCGGCCCGAGGTCGGATTGACGTCCTCGCCGGCCTCGACGAAGCCGCTCCGCAAATAGAAGCGGATCGCGCGTGCATTGTCCTTGTTGACCAGCAGCGTAACGCCGGACGGCGCGCGCTGCTTGGCGGCATCGACCAGCGCCGTGGCGAGCGGTGAGCCCCAGCGCTCGGGTACGACCACGAGCTGGTCGAGATAACCCGAACCGTCGATGGTCACGAAGCCTACGATCTGACCGTCCTGCTCGGCAACGATCACGGCCGCATTCGGCACCAGTTCGTTGCGCCAGCGCGCCCGCCACCAGTCCACGCGCTTCGCAAAGTCGATCGACGGATAGGCCTGCTGCCATGTGCGCTGCCATAGCGTGATCGTGGCGTCTTCGTCCGCGACGCGGTAGGGACGGAGAGTGAATGCGGTCGTCACCGCTCCGTCAGCTTCAGCTCGATGCGTCGGTTGCGGCGAAAGGCGTCCTCGTTATTGCCGGGATCGAGCGGCTGGAATTCAGCGAAGCCGGCTGCGACCAGGCGCTGCGGCGGAACGCCGAGCGAGATCAGATATTGCACCACCGAGATCGCGCGCGCCGAGGACAATTCCCAGTTCGATTTGAACAGCGGGCTGTTGTTGAGCGGGCGGATGTCGGTGTGCCCATCGACCCGCAGCACCCAGGCGATCTCGCTCGGGATCTGCTTGTCGAGGTCGATGAGCGCCGTCGCGACGGTGTTCAGCTCCTGCTGGCCTTCGGGCAACAGCGTTGCCTGTCCGGTGTCGAAGAAGACCTCGGACTGAAAGACGAAACGGTCGCCGACGACGCGGATATCGGGCCGGTTGCCGAGAATCGCGCGCAGCCGCCCGAAAAACTCGGAGCGATAGCGCGACAATTCCTGCACCCGCTGCGCCAGCGCGACATTGAGGCGCTGGCCCAGATCGGCGATCCGGTTCTGCGATTCCTTGTCGCGCTTCTCGGATGCATCGAGCGCGTCTTCCAGCGCGGCAAGCTGGCGGCGCAGCGCGCTGATCTGCTGGTTCAGAACCTCGATCTGGGCGAGCGCCCGCGCGGTCGTCTGCTTCTCCGAATCCAACGCCTTGTTGAGCTCGTTGGCGCGGCCGGTCGCATCGCTGCCGGCATTGGCGAGGCCTTCATAGAGACCTTTGACGCGATCGCGCTCGGCCTCGGCCGAGGACAGGCCGGCGCGCAGCTGGGCGATCTGCTCGTCGAGCGAAAGCTTGCCGAGCTTTTCCAGCGACAGCATCTCGTTGAGCTGGGCGATCTTCGCATTGAGCTGCTGCAGCGCCTCGTCCTTGCCCGTCACCTCCTGCGACAGGAAGAACTGCACGACCAGGAACACGGTGAGCAGGAAGATGACCGACAGCACCAGCGTCGACAGCGCATCGACGAAGCCCGGCCAATAGTTCATGCCGGAGTCGCGGCGGGTACGGGCGAGGGCCATTCAGTGTCTCCTCAACAACGATAGGCCTGTGGGTCGATGGCATTCACAGCGTATCCGCGAACTCGGTGCACCCTCTCCCCTTGTAGGAGGGGTGGCATGGTCGCGCGAAGCGCGCGCATGCCGGGTGAGGGGTCTCTCTCCACGGAAAGAACCCCTCACCCGGCGTGCATTTCGCTGCGCTCATGCCCGCCACCCTCTCCAAGGGGAGAGGGTACACCGTCGCAGTGGCGAGAGCATTCAGCATGACAGGCACCGGCAATCGAGACCTCCGACACTCAAGCTGATCTCATCGATCAGCCATCCAGCCGCTCAACTCTTCTCCGTTTGCCGGGCCAGCCGCTCGAGCAGCCGCTTGATCTCACGGTTCTGTTCGCCCTGGCCATCGGCCCATTCGCGGATCATCTGCTGCTCGGTGCGCATATGGGCCACCAGACCCTGGATCGCCTCGGCGAGGTTCGCCATCGCGGCAGTGGCGCCGCGATTGGAGCCTTCCTCCATCGCCGAGCGTAGCCGCTCGATCGCGACCGACAGGTCGCCGCCCGCCGAGTCGCCGGCGCCATATTCGCGAACCGTGCCGGCGAGCCAGTCCTCGAGGTCGGTGTAGAAGCGGTTCTGGGCCTGGCTCGATTGCAGATCGAGGAAGCCCAGGATCAGGGAGCCGGCGAGACCGAACAGCGAGGACGAAAACGAAATTCCCATGCCGCCCAGCGGCGCGGCGAGGCCGCCCTTCAACGTGTCGAACAGCGCGCCGGCGTCGCCGCCGACCTTCAATCCGTCGATTACCTTGCCCACCGAGCCGACGGTCTCGATCAGACCCCAAAACGTGCCGAGCAGGCCGAGGAAGACCAGGAGGCCGGTCATATAGCGGGAGATGTCGCGGGCCTCGTCGAGCCGGGTGGCAATCGAGTCCAGCAGATGCCGCATCGTCTGTTGCGAGATTGTCATCCGTCCGGTGCGCTCGCGGCCGAGGATCGCCGCCATCGGCGCCAGCAGGGTCGGATGGCGGGCCATCGCGAGCCCCGGGTCGGCGATGCGGAAATTGTTGACCCAGGACACCTCCGGGTAGAGCCGGATGACCTGGCGGAATGACAGGATGGTCCCAATGAAAAGCACCGCGCCGATCAGCGCGTTCAGGCCGGGATTGGCGAAGAAGGCCTGGACGATCTGCTTGTAGAGCACGACGCCGACCAGGCCGCAGAGCACCAGGAAGACCAGCATGCGCACCAGAAAGATCCGGGGCGACGACAATTTGGTCAGTTCGACGTCCATCGCGGAACGGGTAGAGGAGCCTTGAGGCATTGTCGATGACATCCGTTACGGAAAACCGGTCTTGAGGCGCACTATGGCATAGCAGGGACTGGAAAAAAGCGGCGATTGCCGCAATTCCCGGACTCTGCATGGAACTGTGTCCTGAAACCGGTCAGCGACCGGCCCGTAATTATCCCAGGTCATATTTAGCGGGATTGCCCGGGGTTTGTCATGACGATCCTTGGATACCTGGAAGCCCTGCTGCTGATCGGGCTGCCGCTCTCTGCCCTCATGGCTCTGGCCTGGGTCGTGCAGCAGCGCACCGGAAATTCCGGCTGGGTCGATACCATCTGGACATTCTCGGTCGGGCTGGTCGGCGCGGCCGGCGCGCTATGGCCGGTCACGGGCGAAGCGCCGAACGGCCGCCAGTGGCTGGTCGCCGTGTTGGTTGCGATCTGGTCGGTTCGGCTGGGCACGCATGTTGCGCGGCGCACGACCAAGATCAGCGATGATCCGCGCTATGCCGAATTCGCCAGGCAGTGGGGGAAGGACGCTCCCCGTCGCATGTTTCTGTTTCTGCAGCAGCAGGCCTGGGGCTCGCTTCCGCTCGCCTTCGCAATCTTTGTCGCGGCCCATGTCCCCGCTGCCGGCCTGCGCCTGCAGGATGGGCTGGGCGCGCTGATCTTGTTGATCGGCATTGCGGGAGAAGCGCTGGCGGATGCCCAGTTGAAGGCCTTTCGCTCCAATCCAGACAACCACGGAAAGGTCTGCGACGTCGGACTCTGGCGCTGGTCGCGTCATCCCAACTACTTTTTCGAATGGGTGTGCTGGCTCTCCTACCCCGTGATCGCGCTGGCGCCCGATTACCCCTGGGGCTTGGCCAGCATACTGGCGCCACTCTTCATGTACTGGATCCTGGTGCATGTGACCGGCATCCCGCCGTTGGAGGAGCAGATGCTGCGCTCGCGCGGCGCGCGCTATCGGGCCTATCAGGACCGCACCAGCGCGTTCTTTCCGCTGCCGCCCCGTAAGCAGAGCGCGATATGAGCGTGGCCTGAGTCCTCTGCTCACCGGCTGGGGCCGTGTGTGCAGCGTGGCTTGCGAGATTTCGTCGCAGGCAGCCCGACTGGGATTCGCGGGTCTGTTGTGGAGCTTCTTGGTTTCGGCTTGGTTCCCTGCGCCTCACAATCCGGTGAATCAGAAATAATAGAAACTAATCAGTCGCATAGCATCGTGTGACATCAAGCCGCCGCAAAGTGCGTTGCGCTGCAGCAGCACATTTCTATGTTGGCGGCACCCACGCCAGAACGGCGTCATGCGGGGCGTCGCGTAATCCGCGGTCATTTCAACCATCAGGGGCTCATTCTTCCATGTCTCGTCTTCGCGCGTCATTGGTTTGCAGTGCATTGCTGCTCGCGGCCGTCGCGCCACTTCTTGGCGGCTGCGATGACGCCATCACGGCTCAGGCTTCATCTAACGAGCAGGTTGATATTCCCGAAGTCGGGATCATCACCGTCGAGCAGCAGGCCCGAGCCATCGTGCGCGAACTGCCGGGCCGGATTGCGCCGACGCGGGTTTCGGACCTGCGGCCACGGGTGTCCGGCATCGTGGTCGAACGCCTGTTCCGTCAGGGCAGCGAAGTGAAGGCGGGCGACCCGCTGTATCGGATCGATCCCAGGCCGTTCGAGGTCGAGGTGCTCTCTGCGAAGGCCGCGCTCGCCAAGGCCGAAGCCGTGCACGAGCGTGCCGTGCAGCAGGCGCGCCGGATCAGCCTGTTGTTCAGCCAGAAGGCGACTCCCGAGGTCGAGAACGAGAAGGCGGTTGCCACCGAACGCGAGGCCGCGGCCGACGTCGAGGCCCGCAAGGCGGAGCTTTCGCGCGCGCATCTCAATCTCGACTATGCGACGGTGCGCGCACCGATCGATGGCATCGTGGGCGCTGCGCAGGTCAGCGAAGGCGCGCTGGCCGTGCAGAACGAAACCACGCTTGCGACCATTCAGCAGCTCGATCCGATCTATGCCGACTTCACCCAGTCGGTCAGCGAGCTCCATCGTCTTCGCCGCGCGTTCGAATCCGGCGATCTCGAGCGGATCGCGCCCGATGCTATCAAGGTGCGCCTGCTGATGGATGACGGCACCGCCTATCCGGTGGCGGGCAAGCTCCTGTTCTCGGAGGCCAAGGTCGATGCTGCGACCGGCCAGGTCACGTTGCGCGGCGAGTTCAAGAATCCGAAGCGCGAGCTGCTGCCGGGTATGTATGTTCGGGTTCGCATCGAGCAGGGCATCGACAGCGACTCCGTCGGCGTGCCGCAGCAGGCGGTGCAGCGAAATGTCGGCGGCGGCAGCGAGGTGTTCGTTGTCAGGGACGACAACCGCGTCATAGCGCAGCCAATCCGCACCGGTCCGATCCAGGACGGCCTGCTGCTGGTCACCGAAGGCCTGAAGGCCGGCGACAAGGTCGTCGTCGAAGGTTTCCAGAAATTCGCTGCCGGCGACAAGGTCGCGCCACAAGCCTGGACCGAGGTCTCTTCCGCCGAAAACGTCTCGGCGCAGTCGGCGACGCGGTAAGCAATCATGCCGAGCTTCTTCATCGACAGGCCGATCTTCGCCTGGGTCGTCGCGCTGTTCATCTGTCTGGTCGGCGCGATCTCGATCCCGCTGCTTCCGATCGCGCAATATCCGATCATCGCGCCGCCTTCGATCTCGATCTCGACCAGCTATCCCGGCGCTTCGCCCGAAAACCTCTACAACAGCGTCACGCGGCTGATCGAGGAGGAGCTCAACGGCGCCTCCGGCATTCTCAATTTTGAATCGACCAGCGACTCGCTCGGGCAGGTCGAGATCACCGCGAATTTCGTGCCGGGCACATCGACCAACGATGCCTCGGTGGAGGTGCAGAACCGTCTGAAGCGCGTCGAGGCGCGGCTGCCGCGCGCGGTGATCCAGCAGGGCATCCTGGTCGAGGAAGCCTCCAGCGCGGTACTGCAGATCATCACCTTGCGCTCGACCGACGGCAGCCTCGACGAGGTCGGGCTCGGCGACTTCATGATCCGCAACGTGCTCGGCGAGATCAGACGCATTCCCGGCGTCGGCCGCGCCACGCTGTATTCGACCGAGCGCTCGCTGCGGGTCTGGCTCGATCCGGCCAAGCTGATCGGCTATGGCCTCACCGCCGATGACGTGACCAAAGCGATCGGTGCGCAGAACGCACAGGTCGCCTCGGGTTCGATCGGTGCCGAGCCGGCCGCATCAGGACAGCGCACCTCGGCGCTGGTACTGGTCAAGGGCCAGCTCGATTCGCCCGACGAGTTCGGGTCGATCATCCTGCGCGCCAACCCCGACGGTTCGACGGTGCGGCTGCGCGACGTCGCCCGCCTCGAGATCGGCGGCTTGAGCTATCAGTTCAACACCCGCCTCAACGGCAAGCCGACCGCAGGTCTCTCGGTGCTGATGTCGCCGACCGGCAACGCGCTGGCGACGGCAGCGGCGGTCGAGGCCAAGATGAAAGAGCTGTCGCGGTTCTTTCCGGCCAATCTCAGCTATGAGATCCCCTACAACATCACCCCGGTGGTGGAAGCCTCGATCGAGAAGGTGATCCATACGCTGATCGAAGCGGTCGTGCTCGTGTTCATCGTGATGTTCCTGTTCCTGCAGAACATCCGGTACACTATCATCCCGACCATCGTAGTGCCGGTGGCGCTGTTGGGCGCCTGCGCCACGCTGATGCTGACGGGCTATTCGATCAACATGCTGACCATGTTCGGCATGGTGCTGGCGGTGGGTATCCTGGTCGACGACGCCATCGTCGTGGTCGAGAACGTCGAGCGCATCATGGCGGAAGAAGGCCTGCCGCCGAAGGAGGCGACGCGCAAGGCGATGTCGCAGATCACAAGCGCCATCATCGGTATCACGTTGGTGCTGATGGCTGTGTTCGTGCCGATGGCGTTCTTCCCGGGCTCGGTCGGCATCATCTACCGCCAGTTCTCGGTCACCATGGTGGCCGCGATCGGCTTCTCGGCCTTGCTGGCGCTATCGCTGACGCCTGCGCTGTGCGCAACCTTGTTGAAGCCAGTGGCTGCCGGTCACGAGCACGCCAGGAAAGGCCTGTTCGGCTGGTTCAATCGCTTCATGGACGGCAGCCGCAACCGCTACACCGGCGTGGTGCGTGGCGCGTTGACGCGCACCGGCCGCTTGATGCTGATCTATGCGATCCTGCTCGGCGGCTTGACCTTGGCGTTCATGCGGATGCCCGGCGGCTTCCTGCCGGTCGACGACCAGGGCTTCATCACCACCGACGTGCAGACGCCTTCGGATTCTTCCTACGCGCGGACGCTAGGGGCGATCGAGCGGGTCGAAAAACATCTCGCGGAGCGGGCCGGCGTCGAGAACGTGACCTTCCTCACCGGCTTCAGCTATGCGGGGCAGGGCATCAATACGGCGCAGGCCTTCATCTCGCTCAAGGACTGGTCGGAGCGCGGTGCGAAGGACAGCGCGGCAGCGATCGTCGCCGATATCAACCGCGATCTCGCCTCGATCCGCGACGCCAAGATCACCGCGCTGCAGCCGCCGCCGATCGACAACCTCGGCAATTCCTCCGGCTTCAGCTTCCGCCTGCAGGACCGTGGCCAGAAAGGCTATGCGGCGCTGACGGCGGCCGCCGACCGGCTGCTCGCGGAGGCCAATGCCAGCCCGGTGCTGCAGAAAGTCTATATCGAGGGCCTGCCACCGGGGCCGCAGGTGAACCTGATGATCGACCGCGAAAAGGCGGGCGCTTTCGGCGTGACCTTCGAAGACATCAACAACACGATCTCAACCAATCTCGGCTCCAATTACGTCAACGACTTCCCGAACCGCGGGCGCATGCAGCGCGTCGTGGTGCAGGCGGATCGCCTGAGCCGCATGAATGCCGACGATATCCTGAACTACAGCGTCAAGAATGCGAGCGGACAGCTGGTGCCGTTCTCGTCCTTTGCGTCCGTGGAATGGGCGAAAGGGCCGATGCAGATCGCCGGCTTCAACTATTATCCGGCCATCCGCATCTCCGGCGAAGCCAAGCCGGGCTATACCTCCGGCGACGCGATTGCCGAGATGGAGCGCCTGGCCGACAAATTGCCGCGCGGCTTCGGCTATGAATGGACTGGGCAGTCGCTGCAGGAGAAACTATCGGGTTCGCAGGCGCCGTTCCTGCTGGCGCTGTCGGCCTTCGTCGTGTTCCTGTGTCTCGCCGCACTGTATGAGAGCTGGACCATTCCGCTCGCGGTGCTGCTGACAGTGCCGCTCGGCATTCTCGGCGCTGTGGTCGCCGCAAGCCTGCGCGGGTTGCCGAACGACGTCTATTTCACGGTCGGCCTGATCACGATCATCGGCCTTGCCGCCAAGGATGCGATCCTGATCATCGAGTTCGCCAAGGACCTGCGCAGCCACGGCAAGCCGCTGGTCGCGGCGACGATCGAGGCCTGCTCCTTGCGCTTCCGCCCGATCGTGATGACGGGGCTTGCCTTCGTCTGCGGTGTGCTGCCGATGTCGATCGCATCAGGTGCGGGCAGCGCCAGCCAGCAGGCGCTCGGCACCAGCGTGATGGGCGGCATGATCGCGGTGGTGATCCTGGCGCTCTTGATGGTGCCGGTGTTCTTCGTCTCGGTGCAGCGCGTGCTGGCGGGAGACCGGGAGACAACCGCGCCGGAACGGCAGGGCGAGGTCTATGGGCCGCCGACGCCGGTTAAACCGTGATGTCCGTCATGACCGCCACCGGGTCTCGCCTTCGGCGAGCTCGATGACAGGCTCCGGCGCGCATCCAGTAAACTCCGGACGTTGACAATCGGCGTCTCGGCGTACTGCATCATCTGCTTTCGCGGATGATGACGACGATAGCGAACGACGCCGACGTACGGGTCTGCCACGACGCGGTCACGATGCCGCCACTGGCATTCTCGCCGGTCCAAGCGTATGATCCGGCATCATGTGACGGTAATGAAATGTCGAACTTCGCAGGCAGATTGAGTCTCGCGCTGGTTTTGACCGCGCTCTCGCTGGGCGGCCCTGTGGCTCATGCTCAAACAGCTCCAATTCAGTATTGGGTCGCAGGCTGGCCCGTCGATGTCGGGAGCGGTGGTCAGGGCCTCGACAGCTACGGAAACTTTCCGAGCTTCGACGGCAGTGGCCGCGACAGCGGCTTCTTCACGCGGCGCTACAGTTTTTCGACCGACTGGTCGGCGCTCGGTGGCGTCGGATTGAACCCGCAGCTCGTCAATCGTTATGGATCGCTCGGCTCGCTCTCGGTCGACGGCACGCAGTTCGGCTACAAGATCAACAGTGGCGTCAGTCTCTTTGGCGGCTTCGACACGCTGAAATATGATTCCGGCACGGGCGGCCCGTTTGCCGCGTTCGATTCGAGATCCAGCGCGACTGCCGGCTATCGCGCGCATGCAGGAGTGGCGTTTCAACCCGCGCCGAATGTGAGCCTGTCGCTCGGGTTCAGCTACACCCAGCAAGGCTCGGACCGTCTCGACAGCGACATCAGCTCGCAGGCACTGCCGGGCGAGACACCCTCGGCCTTCACCAGCGGCCGGCGATAGGGCCCGACCTTATCCTCGCCGTCATCCCGGACAAGCGCGCGGCACGCGCGCGCAGATCCGGGATCCATAACCCCAGGAAGCTATTTGAGGTGCGCTGTTCGCACGTTTCTCGCCCCGCCACGACGGCCGGTGGCTCTGGGTCCCGGCTCAGGGCCGGGACGACACCGTGAGTGAGGCCAGAGTTGTGGCCACCGCTCGCTACGCCGCGGCCTTCAGCACCCTCACCAGCTCGCGGTGGATCACCTCGTTGCCGCAGATGACGTGGCCTGTGGTCAGCGCATCGTCCTTGCCGTCGATCCCTGAGACTGTGCCGCCGGCCTCGCGCACCATGATCATTCCGGCGGCGATGTCCCAGGCCGCGAGGTCGCGTTCCCAATAGCCGTCGAGGCGGCCCGCCGCGACAAAGGCGAGATCCAGCGAGGCGGCACCGAAGCGACGCAGCCCTGCCACCTTGGTCTGCAGCGAGGTCATCTCGCGCATGAACAGCGCATGATCACCGCGGCCGATATGCGGCAGGCCGCAGGCGATCACGCATTCGTTGAGCTGGCGGCGGGCGGCGACGCGCAGCCGCTGGTCATTCAGGAAGGCGCCCTTGCCGCGCTCGGCGATATAGAGCTCGTCATTGGCGGGATTGTAGATGACGCCCGCGATCACCGCATCCTCGCGCTGCAGCGCGATCGAGATCGCGAATTGCGGGATGCCGTGCAGGAAATTGGTGGTGCCGTCGAGGGGATCGACGATCCAGGTGTGCGACTTGTCGCTGCCTTCGCGCGCGCCGCCTTCCTCGCCGATGAAGCCATAGCCGGGCCGCGCCTTGGCGAGGTCCTCATAAAGCATCTCCTCGGCGCGCTTGTCGGCGCGCGAGACGAAATTCGCCGGCCCCTTCATCGACACCTGCAGATGCTCGATCTCGCCGAGATCGCGCTTGAGGCTGCGGCCGGCGCGGCGCGCGGCCTTGACCATGACGTTGATGAGAGCGGAATGGATCATGATCTCGATGCGGCCGGCTGCTGGCGCCCTCGCGGCGCAGGTTTGCGCCGGAAAGCGAGGGGAACGGTGAAATGGAAGCTGTGGGGTGCCCTGTGCAGGCGCCGACGTCAAGGGCGGATCATTGGGCCCCGAGCCAGCGCTTGGCGGCCGCTTCGCCCTTGGCGCGCTCCTCGGGGCTCAGGTCGGCGAATTTTTCATCGAGCTTGGTATCGCCCTTGCCGGCGGTCTTGGCGACCAGATGCCATTTATAGGCCTCGGCCCGATCGACCGGCGTGCCCCCCGCACCGTAGAACAGGACCCAGGCGAGCCTGTTCTGCGCGATCGGGCTGTTCTGTCTTGCCGCTCTCCGCAGCAACGCCACCGCGGCCGCCTCGTTCTTGGGCGTCCCGGTGCCATTGTAGAGCGTGATCGCATATTCGACCTCGGCATCGACATTGTCGGCAACCGCAGCCGCCTGCAGCAGCCGTGCGGCCTTCTCCGGATCCTTCGGCACCCCGGTTCCTTCCTTGTAGAAGGTCGCGAGCGCGTATTGCGCCTCGGCGTTGCCGGCATCGGCAGCCATCTGCAATAGCTCCGCCGAGCGCTTGAGATCCTGGGGCAGGGTCTGGCCGTCGAGATAGAGCAGAGCGAGGTTATAGGCTGCCTTGGGCTCGCCGAGCTTGGCGGCGGAGGCCAGCAGCTTCACCGCCTCCTGCTTATCGACCGGCCCGCCGCGGCCGGCGAGCCGCATCATCGCCAATGCAAACATCGCCTCGCGGTCACCGGCCTCGGACGCGCGCTTGTACCAGAGCGCCGCCTTGTCGTAATCGCGCCGGATGCCCATGGCGTTTTCATAGAGCTGGCCCAGCATGGTCATGGCCTTGGCATCGCCGGCCTGCGCCTTGGTGGTAGCGAGGTCGAAGGCGGTCTTGTACTGGCCGCGCTGATAGGCGCCATAGACCAGATCGACATTGGGATCATTCGCGGCCGGCGGTACGCTGGCTGCCGGCTGGTTTGCCGGCGGCGCGGCGGGCTTCGCGGACGCCGCGGGCGCAGGTGGAGCAGCCGGTTTCTTCGCCACGGGCGGCTTGGGCTTCTCAGCGGCCTTTTCGGGCGGCTTGGGCTTCTCGGCCGGGGGCTGCTGAACGGCGGGCGGGGTCAGCGAGATCTGCGCGAGCGCGCCGGCCGGAGCCAAGAGCAGGACCGCAAGAACGGGTGTCAGGCGCAGCATCGTCATCGGAATGGCGTTACTCTTGTCCGGCTGCCGCCGTGGGGACCGCCATATAGGCCTGCTTGATGGCGCTGTCGATATCGGCGAGCGCCGCGGCAGGACCGCGCGGATCGTTCCAGACGAGATCATCGACCAGGATGAAATCGGCGCCGGCGGCCACGAATTCGGTCGCTTCTTCGCGCGTGGCGGCATAGCCGACGCAGGGCGGCTCGAACAGCTCGGCCCACCACGACAGCCGCTCGACGATCGCATCCACGGACGGCCGCCTGCCGGCCGCATCCTTCTCTCCGAACAGCACATAATCGGTGCCGCGCTCGCCTGCAGTCATCGAATCGTGCCGCGTCGCGAGCCCGCCGATGCCGGCAATGCGATCCGGCTTCAGGCCTGGCAGCGCCTCGTCGAGCGCGGCGAGCCCGTTGAGATGCGCGCCGTCGGCGCCGGCGCGCGCCACGATATCCGCATGCCCCTCGACCAACAGCGCTGCACCAGCGTCCTGGATTGCAGGCGCCAGCGCTTTGACGCATCGGATCATGCTGCGCGGATCGCTCTCCTTGAGCCGCACCAGCACGGCGGCGACATCGCCGCCGCGCAGGATGCTCGGTAGCTCTGCGGCGAGCGGCGCAGGATCCGTGATCACGGGCGTTGCGAGGTAAAGCCGCGGTGCCGGCCGCGGCGGGGTCGTCTTGCCGGCCACTCTATGCCGCCTTCCGTTCTAATTGGGCTGTCCATTGGCCCAGGCTGGCGAGCCCGTTCATATGGGCGCGATGGGTGAAGGCGCGCTGGCCGGCGGGCACGTTCTCCGCCTTGCCCGACCAGGCTTTTTGCGGCGCCGCCTGCAGCGCGCGGCCATAGGAGAAGGTGAGCTTCCACGGCAGTTGCCCGATCCGGTTCATTGCGTCGAGATGCGCAGTGGCGTCTTCATCCGACTGGCCGCCGGACAGAAACGCAATGCCGGGAACGGCTGCGGGCACGCACTCCTTCAACAGCCGAATGGTCTTATGCGCGACCTCATCGACGGCGGCCTGCTTCGGAGATTTCTTGCCGGCAACGACCATGTTCGGCTTCAGGATCATGCCTTCGAGCGCGACGCGCTGGAGCCGTAATTCGCGGAAGACTTCGTCGAGCACGTGTCGCGTCACCTCGAAGCAGCGGTCGATGTCGTGATCACCGTCCATCAGCACTTCCGGCTCGACGATCGGCACGATATGCGCAGCCTGGCAGAGCGCCGCATAACGCGCGAGCGCATGCGCATTGACATGAACAGCGGTCGCAGACGGAATGTCCGCAGCGATGTCGATCACCGCGCGCCATTTGGCGAAGCGCGCGCCATGGGCGTAGTACTTGGTCAAACGATCCGCCAGCCGGTCAAGCCCGACCGTCACGGTCTCGCCGGGACAGAAGGGCAGGGGCTGCGTGCCTTCGTCGACCTTGATGCCGGGAATGCTGCCGGCCTGCTCGATCAGCCTGATCAGCGGCGTGCCATCCTTGGCGTTCTGCCAGATCGTC
>NZ_CAFK01000118.1 GCF_000239815.1 Bradyrhizobium sp. STM 3843
ACGCGGATCGCCGCGACGACCTCGCCTGCAAAGCGCGAGCGCTCCTTGATCGTGGCGCCACCATAACGATCCTCGCGCTTGTTGGTGCCGGACCAGAAGAACTGGTCGATGAGATAGCCGTGCGCGCCGTGAATCTCGACCGTATCGAACCCCACGCGCTTGGCATCGCGCGCGGCCTGCGCGAAGGCAGCAATGGTGTCGGCGATGTCCTCCTCGGTCATGGCGTTGCCGCGCGGCTTGTCCGGCGCAAGCAGTCCGGACGGGCTTTCCACCGGCGCGTCCGGCTGCCAGCCGCTCATGCCCTTGGTCGAGCCGGTGTGCCAGATCTGCGGGCCCATGCGGCCTCCCGCGGCATGAACCGCCGCGGCGACGCGCTGCCAACCGGCGAGAGCCGCATCGCCATGGAAGAACGGGATACCCGGCTCATTCCTGGAAGCGGGACGATCAACCACGGTACCTTCGGAGAGGATCAGCCCTACCCCGCCTTCGGCGCGGCGGCGGTAATAGGCGACATTGGCATCACCCGGAATTCCGTTGGGCGCCGCATTGCGCGTCATCGGCGCCATGACGATGCGGTTCTTCAGCTCCAGCGTCTTCAGACGAAAGGGACGAAACAGGACGCCGGTATCGAGGTCGGACATTCGGAAGAGCTCCTCCATTGCTTTCGGAGCGATCCAAGTATACTTCGTAAACCTGCTGTCAATCAGGCACCTGAAGTCGCCCAGGTATACGCGAGGAAACTACTTATGATTCCGAACTGCAAGCCGCAGCACTTCTCGGCGGAGTGTCCGAGCCGGCTCCTGATCGACCAGATCGCCGACAAATGGTCGATGATGGTGGTCGCGGTGCTCGATGCAGGTCCGCTGCGCTTCAATGTCATCAAGAAGCAGTTGGAAGGCGTCACCCAGAAGGCGCTGACGCAATGCCTGCGCCGGCTGGAGCGCAACGGCCTGATATCTCGCCAGGTGATCGCGGAGTCGCCCGTGGCCGTTCAATACGAGATCACCCCGCTCGGGCGCACGCTGCAGCCGCCGTTCCGGGCGCTCTATGCCTGGACCATCGCCAAGATGCCCGAGGTCGAGTCCGCGCGGCACGCGTTCGACCGGCGCGTGGCCCGCAGCCGGCGTTGAGGGGCGCTCCCCTATCGCTGCGCGGCTTTGGAAGAAGGTGAAGGGCGATAGCGAACGAAAAACGGATTTGGATTCATCGCGGCCGCGGCGAGCTCGCTCGA
>NZ_CAFK01000117.1 GCF_000239815.1 Bradyrhizobium sp. STM 3843
TCTCCGCATCAACGGCGGGAGCGTCGAGGCGGAGGTCAATGTCCGCACCAACCTCGCCGATTTCCTGCGGCAGCAGCAGGGGCTGACCGGAACGCATGTCGGCTGTGAACACGGTGTCTGCGGCGCCTGCACGGTCATCGTCGACGAGCGGCCGGTGCGTTGCTGCCTGATGCTCGCAGTGCAGGCTGACGGTGCGCGGGTGGAAACGGTCGAGGGACTGGGAAAGCCGGAGGCGCTGTCCCCGCTGCAACAGGCTTTTACGAACCACCATGCGCTGCAATGCGGATTCTGTACGCCGGGCATGCTGATGACGCTCGAAGCCTTCCTGCGCGTCAACCCGTCGCCGACGCGCGACGAGGTCAGGGACGTGCTTTCCGGCAATCTCTGCCGCTGCACCGGCTATCAGGGCATCGTCGACGCCGCGCTCGATGCGGCGGCGGTGCGGAGGGGCACACGATGAGCACACGCTATTTCGGCGTTGCCGTGCCGCGCCTGGAGGATCCCCGCCTTCTGACTGGCGGCGGCAACTATGTCGATGACATCGCGCTTCCCGGCATGCTGCATGCGGCGTTTCTGCGCTCGCCGGTGGCGCACGGCCTGATCAGGCGGGTCGATCCGTCAGAGGCGCGCGCCATGCCGGGCGTGCGCGCGATCTATACGATGAGCGACTTCGCGAAGATTGCCAGCGGCCCGATGCCGCCCATGGCTCCGCATCCGCTGCTGAAAACGCCGATCACCTGTGCGCCGCTGACCAGCGACGAGGTCTGCTACGTCGGCGAGCCCATCGCCATGGTCTTGGCCGACAGCCGCGCCGAGGCCGAGGACGCTCTGGCGGCGATTGAACTCGACATCGAGCACCTGCCGGCCGCAGCCGACGCCCGCGATGCAGCTGACGCCGGCGCGGCTCGCGCGCATTTGAATCGCGAGAGCAACGTCATCGCGACCTTGCGCGGGGCACACGGCAATGTCGACCAGGTCTTCGCGCGCGCGGCGCACCGGTTCACGGAGACGTTCGAAACCCATCGCGGCGGCTGCCATTCCATGGAATGCCGCGGCGTCGTCGCCGCGATGGCTGCGCGCTCGGCCGAACTCTCGGTTTGGACGTCCTCGCAGTCGCCTTACATGGTGCGTCGGCACCTCGCGGCCTATCTCGGCCGTGATGAATCGGACCTCCGGGTCATCGCCCCCGATGTCGGTGGCGGCTTCGGACCCAAGGCCAACGTCTATCCGGAAGAGTTCGCGGTCGCGCTTGCGGCGATCACCTGCGGCTGGCCCGTCAAGTGGATCGAGGACCGACAGGAGCATTTCCTGGCTACGACGCAGCAGCGCGACCAGATCTGGACGCTGGAGGTTGCCTGTGACGCGCAAGGCCGCATGCTGGGCGTACGCGGCCGCTGCGTCCACGACCACGGCGCCTATGCGCCATATGGCCTGATCCTGCCTGCGACCGCGCTGGCGTCCTTTCCGGGTCCCTATGCGCTCGACGCCTTCGACATCGCGGTCGATGTCGTGCTGACCAATCTGGTGCCGACATCGCCGGTACGCGGCGCAGGCCGGCCGAACACGGCTTTCGTGCTGGAGCGTCTCGCCGATTGCGTGGCGCGCCACCTCGGCCTTTCCCGTGACGAGGTGCGACGCCGCAGTTTCGTGACTGCGGATCAGATGCCGTACGCCACCGGCGGAAGAATGCGCGACGGCTCGGCGGTCGCCTATGACAGCGGGGACTACACGCGGGCGCTCGATGTTGTGCTCGAGAAGATCGACGCTGCAGGATTCGAGCGACGCCGCAATGAGGCTGCCGCGCGCGGCCGCCTGCTTGGGCTTGGGCTCGCATCCTGTGTCGAAGATACCGGGCTCGGCCCATTCGAAGGCGCTTCGGTGCGGGTGACACCGGCGGGGCAGGTGGTGGTTTCGACGGGAGCCGCAAGCCAGGGGCAGGGCCATGCGACCACACTGGCCCAGATCGCGGCAGATGCTCTGGGAGTCGATCTGTCCCAGGTGTCGGTCAAGTCCGCGGATACCGGCGCCTTTCCGCTCGGCATTTCCACCATCGCCAGCCGCATCGCCGTCACGGCAGGCTCTTCCGTCGCGATCGCGGCGCGAAAGGTGCGCGACAAGGCGATCATGGTGGCGGCCCATATGCTCGAGGTCGGCGAGCATGACCTGGAGATCGAGAACGGAATGGTCGGGGTCGTCGGCGTGCCCGGACTGACCGTGAGCCTTGCTGCGATCGCGCGGACGTTATCCGGTGCCGCCGGCGTCCGGCTTCCCCCCGGCGTCGATCCCGATCTCGCCGCCACCGGCTATTTCGAGGCGAGCCAGCTCGCATTCGCCTACGGATCGCATGCCTGCGAAGTCGAGATCGATCCCGAGACCGGCGATGCGAAAGTGACGCGCTATGTCGTTGCGCATGACTGCGGCAAGCTGATCAATCCCTTGATCGTCGACGGGCAGATTCGAGGCGGGATCGTCCACGGCATCGGAAATGCCTTGTACGAGCGCATGAAGCACGATGAGGCAGGCCAGCCGCTCACAACAACCTATGGCGACTATCTGCTGCCGGCCGCGTCCGAAATGCCGGATATCGAAATTCACCACATCGAGACGCCGTCGCCGCGCAACCCGATCGGGGTGAAGGGCGCGGGCGAGGGCGGCACGATACCCGCCGCGGCCTGCGTGATTTCGGCGATCGAGAATGCGCTCGGACCGGCCGGGCCATTCCTCAGAGCGCATCCGGTGTCTCCGGAGCAGATCGCAGAGTGGGTGAACGCAACCAGGCAATAGACGATCAGGCAATAAACATCAGACAACAAATAAAAGGGGGAAGCGATGAGTGTAGTGGCTGAAGCAGGCGCGGTAACAGCGGCGACAACGTCCATCTCGGTGCAATCGGGGGCGCGGCTCGACCGCCTTCCGATTTCCGCGTTTCACAAGCGCATCTTCTGGCTGATCGGCGCCGGCATGTTCTTCGATGGCTACGACCTCTATGTCGGCACCAGCGTGCTCGGTGCCACGCTCGCCAGCAAGTTCTCGACGCTGGCGCAAAACGCGCAGTTTGTTTCGTTCACCTTCTTCGGCATGACGGTCGGCGCGCTGGTCGCGGGATTTCTGGGCGATGCCTATGGCCGCCGCTTCACCTACCAGTTCAACCTGCTGCTTTTCGGCATTGCGTCGCTTGGGGCCGCCGTCGCGCCTTCGATGGAGTGGCTTGTCGCGGCGAGATTCCTGATGGGCCTCGGTCTCGGTGCGGAAATTGTCGTCGGCTATTCGTCACTGACCGAATTCGTGCCACCGGCCTCGCGCGGCAAGTGGCTGGCGCTGATGGCGATGATCGTGGTGTCCGGTCTGCCGGCAACGATCCTGCTGGCCTCGATCCTCATCCCCCTTGTCGGGTGGCGTGCGATGTTCGTGATCGCAGGCGTCGGCGCGCTTATCGTGTGGTACTTGCGAAAATCCCTCCCGGAATCTCCGCGCTGGCTGGAGTCCAAGGGGCGCGCAGGGGAGGCGGAAGCCCTGGTGGCGGAGATCGAACGGGAATGCGGCGGGGCGTCGCTGCCGCCAGCCCGCGCAGCTGCGCCCGTGAGAAGCTATGCCGTGACGGAGCTGTTCGGTCCGGTCCTGCTGCCGCGCCTGATCCTCGGGTCGATCGTCCTGATCGTGATCAACACGTTGATCTTCGGTTTCGTCACCTGGCTGCCGACCTTCTTCGTCCAACAGGGCGTGACGCTGACCAAGTCGTTTGCCTATACGCTGATCATGTCGTTTGCCGCACCGATCGGGTGCGCGCTCGGCGCGTTCCTGGCTGACCGGCTGGGGAGGCGAATGACGATCGTGAGCGCGTCCGTTTCCACGATCGTGTTCGGCTTGATCTATCCCATGCTGGCCGAACCGGTGGCCTTCGTGGCGATCGGATTCTGCCTGCTGCTGTCGATCTACGTGCTCGTTGCCTTGCTCTACGGCGTCTATACGCCCGAGCTGTTTCCGACCGAGGTCAGGCTCCGGGCCAATGGCATCTGCAACATGCTTGGACGCGGCGCGACGATCGTTTCGCCATTCATGGTCGTCGGGCTTTTCAAGAGCTATGGCGTCAGTGGGGTCACATCGCTGATGGTCGGGCTTCTCGCGATCCAGATCGCTGCCGTGCTGGCCTGGGGGATCGAACCGGCCAAGCGCGGCCTGGAAGAGCTTTCGCCGCAGGACTAGTCATTGAAAGATCCTTGGCACTCAAGATGCTTGGCGCTCAAGATTCTTGGCACTTGAGCAACGAGCGTTGAAAAGCGCCTTCGGTCTCTCAAGCGTCGCGCGATCCGGCAAGCCCGGCCATCAGCGCCGCCTCGCTCACATGTTGCACGGGCATGCCGAGCGCCAGCGCTTGACGTGACAGCGCCGTCTCGAAGACCTCGCGAACATCACGCGAGGCGCAGAACAGCCCGGCGACGTCGCCATCGACGCCCGGGCGCAGCATCGCCTGCACGCCCGCGCGCGCAAGGCCCTCGACGCCGCCGAGCCATGAGAACAAGGCCGCCGGCTGCGATGCGATCGCCTCGTAAGCCGGAGGTGACGCATCGGCGGACGACAGCAGCACCACCTGCGCCTGCGCATACCAGGGATAGCCAGCGTCATCGAACAGACGCAGCGCCGTTGCGGTTTCCGTCGTCGACAGCAGGACGAGGTCGGCGGGCGCGCGACCCGACAGGCTCGCCATGGCGCGGCCGAGCGCCGAACGCACGCGGATGCGGGCGACGAAATCGCGTCCGAGCGCTTGCCATCCTGGCACATCGGGAGCCGCGACCGTGGAGCAGGCGAACGTCATGCGCCCGCAGGCGGCAAGCGCCGTCGCCAGCACGTCCGCGACGGGCGCCGGGACGCCGTCGCCATCGCTCTCGCCGCTCCAGCCGATCAGCGCGAAGGCGCCGGCGGATGGGGGCGGGGCGTCAAGCTGCCAATGGGCTCCCGGCGGATCGTAGGTGATGAAGAACTGCACGTTGGTTCGTCCCGAAGCTGTGAGCAAAGAGATCAGGGCTGGTCGGCGGCCGGGAGCGGCGTGAAGAAGGTGTCCTCGGCCCAGTCATAGACGACGCCGCCGACCTTGCTGCCGAAGAGATAACCGCCGATGCCGCCGCCGATGCATCCGACAAAGCCACCCACGGCGGTGCCGCCACCGGGCTCGATGAACGTTCCGATCCCGCCGACGACAGCTCCGCCGCCTTCGCATCCGGCCCAGGCGCCGGCCCAGCCGAACACGACCTGGGTGGTGCGCCGCAGAGGCTTCGAGGATTGGACGATCGACCAAATGTCCAGCGCGACGCCGACGACCAGCAGCACCCGGCCGCCCCAGCGCAGATACTTGCCGGCACGATAGAGGATCTTGCCGCCTCTGCCGACGGTCGTGTGATCCTGGATGCCCCAGACGTTCTTGGCGGCGCCACCGCGGTTCCAGTGATAGTCGATGGTCTTCGACTTGGTGTTATAGCCGTAGTCCAGCCGCAGGTGCTTCTTGCCGGTGACGTCCTGAATGAAAATCGTGGATGTCGAGCCCGTTGGAGGCACCCACCCGCGCGGGCTGAGCTCGAGCGCAAGTCCGTTTGTGCCGGGGATCGGAATGCGCGCCACCGATGCGACGCCTGGCCCTGCCATGTAGGGCACAATGCCGGACAGCGGCGCGTCCGATCCATCCACGTCCCAGGGATTGGAGCCGGGCACATTGCCTTCCATCTGGTCGACCGCATGGTCAATGACGGCTTGGCGCCGGTCGGCTTCCGCCATGGCATCGGACACCGCCTTGGCGGCGCCGACCACAAGGTCGTGCATATTCGCCAGGCGCTCCATCTCGGTGAACGTGCGGCTGCCGGGATCGACATGGCCATCGGCGACCTGGGGTAGGGTCTTCTTCTGGAATGTGAGTATGGCGAGATAGAGCTTGTCGCTGCAGATGCCTTCGATCATCCGCTCGTTCAACGCGCCTTCCGCGCCGCCGAGTCTCGCCGGGATCTTGTTCAGGAGTTCCTGCACGGTTCGCTGATCGCTGACACGATTTTGCGAATTCCGTCCGTGCCGCCGACCGACCGACGATACGATACCCATTGGAACCTCCCGGATGGCAGGTCCGACCAGCAAGGCCGGCCGGAGCGCAACGGCTCATCGTTAGTGGCACGCTGCGCCCGGCCGGTTCATATCGATCGTGATCTGCGGGTGCGGCAGGCTTCGTCAGCGCCACGTTGCACGTGTCGTGCAACACGGTCTCCGGACCGACGCGCGGAACTTATTGGCGCCCCAGATTGTTCCTAAAGCAGTACGTGGCGTTGCCGGCTTTTCCCGACCGCCGTTTCTGCAGGGGAGGAAAACATGAGCGTTTCCGGCCGACAGGTTTCGTTCGCGCTTGCCGCAATCCTCGCGGGGGCTGTTGCAGGCGTCACATTCACCGGCTTCGCCCAAGCGCAGCCAGGCCGCGGCGGCGGTGGAGGCGGTGGAGGCGGTGGAGGCGGAGGCTTTCATGGCGGCGGCGGTGGCGGTTTCCACGGCGGTGGCGGCGGTTTCCACGGCGGCGGCGGCTTTCACGGCGGTGGCGGCGGGTTTCACGGCGGCGGTGGTTTCCATGCGGCCGGTGGCGGCTTCCACCCAGGTGGAGGCTTTCGCGGAGGCGGTGGTGGCTTCCATGGCGGAGGCATGCGCGCCGCCGGTGGCTTTCACGGAGGCGGTGGCTTTCATGCCATGCGCGGCGCACCCGGTGGTGTACGACACGGGTTTGCGGGCCACGCTCCCTCGGGCCGCAGCTTCGCCGGCCACAATCCGCCGGTGGGCCGCATTCATGCACCGGCCGGCATTGCCGCGGGCAACCGCGCGGCGTCGAACAGCCACGTCGTCTCGAACCGCATGATGCAGCGTGACGCCAGAGCCGTAGGCCATGCGCTGTCGTCGCGACAGGTCAGGACCGCCATGCACGCACCCGGCGGCCTGCGCAATCCGGCGGGCCGCGCCGCGATCACCGCAGCCGTTGCCGGTGCCGCCTTCGCGCATCACCATGGCGGGTTCTGGTGGCGCCATGCGCATGGCGGCTTCGGCTGGGTCGGCCCGGTGTTCTGGCCCTACGCTTACGACGATTTCTACGATTACGCTTGGTGGGGCGGCGACTATTATCCGTTCTGGGACTACGGCTATGGCGATCTCTATGTCGGCCTGTTCGGTCCCTATGATTACGGCTCGCTGAACGCCTATGCCCGCTATCTGCCCGAGACCACGGGCTCGACGCGGCCGGCGCATGCGGCCAAGAACGAAGAGACATCGACGCTGGCCGACATGTGCGGCAGCGACAGCAAAACCATCGCCGGTTTCCCGGTCGAGCAATTCCGTAGCGCCATTCAGCCCAATGCCGAACAGGCGGCGGCACTCGACGATCTCGCCAATGCCTCGCAGAAGGCTGCGGAGCTCATCCGCAACTCCTGCCCGAAGGATGTGGCGCTGACCGCGCCGAGCCGCCTCGCTGCCATGCAGCAGCGGGTCCAAGCGATGCGCGATGCGGTCAACATCGTGAAGCCACCGCTCGACAGGTTCTATGGACTGCTCAGCGACGACCAGAAGGCGAAGATTACCGCGCTAGCAGCGGAGCAGCGCACCGCGCGGCGCGGCGACACCAACGCGAGCGGCGGCAGCTGCACCGCGGACCAATCTGCCACGACGTCTTCTGCGATGCCTTGGCCGAGCGATCAGATCGAGCGCGACGTCAAGCCGACCGACGCACAGCGCGCAAGTCTCACTGCTCTGCAGGATGCGACGACGAAAGCCGCCGATATCCTGAAATCATCCTGCCCGCCGACCGAGGCGCGCACACCGCCGGCCCGGCTGGATGCAGTCGGTGCGCGCCTCGACGCGATGCTGCAGGCGCTCGGCACCGTGCGACCGGCGCTCGACACGTTCTACAACTCGCTCAGTGACGAGCAAAAGGCTGCCTTCGATGCGATCGGCCCGGCGCGTAACGGTCCCTCGACCGCCTCCGCCGACGAGGACGAGACTCCTCGCCGTTCTCGCCATCGCCACCATCACGGCGTGAGCGTGCGCAGCCTGGTGTTCCGGATGATGGGGCTGTGAGGGACGCATGCCTCATCTGATGGAGCGCTAAAGCAACCAGCCTATTTCCATCAAGCGATTTTTTCGAAAGCTAATAGTAGCGAAGAACTAGCAAAACTAATCGTGACGCGCATGCTTGAGCACGATGGGATTATTGTTCAAATGAAAGGCGAATTGTCGATTCGGGAACGTGCTCGCAGCCAGTGAGCCAGCCAACCTGAGTGAAAGGCTACGGTCAGCAGGAGAGCGCCGGTGCCAAGCTTCGGCGCTTCCGAATGGGCCAGGCAGCGCTCCAGCCGCCTGCAGGAGCTTCTCAGCCGATCCGGATCAAGGTCCGTCTCGTCTCTGACGCCGCTGCCGCGCGGCGCGGAGTATCGGCCGCCTTGGGGCAGCTCAGGGAGGGGGTGGCCGCCGAGGGTGTGTCAGACTCCGATGGAAGCAGAAAGACTCAGATCGAACGAGAAACGACAGCACGGGCGATAGCACGGGCGAGGCGCCCTATATCCAATTCGCATAAGGTATATTATGGAATATATTTATTCATAGAACGCACAGAGGCTTAGGCGGAAATCCTGCATTTGAACCTGAGTTTCGCGGCGCGCTTTGAAGCTCCTGGAGGCCCGGTTCGGCGCTTGCCAAGGGTCCGTTGCCGACGCTGGTTCGAGGCGCGGCCCTGTCGCCCCGATGGCCCGTATTGTCGCCGCGTCGTTCGCCTGCAATAAGCGCGCGATGGACGGGGATCGCGGATGACGTCGGCGGATTCGGTCCGTATAGATCACGTGAAGCCGCATGAGACCTCGCGTCTCGAAACCACAAAAAGAGGTCCTAAGGGAGAGACGAGAATGAGCCTGTCACGACGCGCGCTACTGAAGGCCTCCGCGGCGACAGCGGTTGTCGGCGGGATCGGCAGTATGGCTGCGCCCCATGTGGCACGCGCGCAAGCCGCCGAGTTCACGTACAAATACGCCAACAACCTGCCCGACTCCCATCCGATGAACGTCCGCGCCAAGGAGATGGCGGCGGCGATCAAGGCCGAGACCAACGGCAAGTTCGACCTCCAGATCTTCCCCAACAACCAGCTCGGTTCCGACACCGACATGCTGAGCCAGATCCGCTCCGGCGGCGTCGAATTCTTCACGCTGTCGGGCTTGATCCTGTCGACGCTGGTACCGGCAGCGTCGATCAATGGCATCGGCTTTGCGTTCCCGGACTACGACACGGTCTGGAAGGCCATGGATGGCGATCTCGGCGCTTACGTGCGCGGCCAGATCAACAAGGCCGGCCTCGTGGTCATGGACAAGATCTGGGACAATGGCTTCCGTCAGACCACATCGTCGACCAGGCCGATCAACGGGCCGGATGATTTCAAGGGCTTCAAGATCCGGGTTCCCGTATCGCCATTGTGGACCTCGATGTTCAAGGCGTTCGATGCCGCGCCCGCCTCGATCAATTTCAGCGAAGTCTATTCGGCGCTGCAGACCAAGGTGGTCGAAGGTCAGGAAAATCCGCTGGCCATCATCTCCACCGCCAAGCTCTACGAGGTCCAGAAGTACTGCTCGTTGACCAACCACATGTGGGATGGCTTCTGGTTCCTGGCGAACCGGCGGGCCTGGGAAAGCCTGCCCGACAACGTCAGGACGATTGTCGCCAAGAACATCAATGCTGCCGCGGTCAAGGAGCGCGAAGACACGGCGAAGCTGAATGCCGGCCTTCAGCAGGACCTCGCAGCCAAGGGGCTGGTCTTCAACCAGCCGGCGGTGGCGCCGTTCCGCGACAAGCTGCGCGCGGCCGGATTCTATGCCGAATGGAAGGGCAAATATGGCGAGGAGGCGTGGGGCTTGCTTGAAAAGGCCGTTGGCAAGCTGTGATAGCAAGCTGATTTAACAGTCTGTCGCTCTCGTTTGGATCGACGCCATGGCGCATGCCGAGTTCACCGAGATTGAGGTCAGCGAGGTCGTCGTCGAGGCCCCTCGCCGGCGCTCGCTGATCGGGACGATCGAAGCTGTGCTCGGCCGTCTGGTGGAAATCCCGGCGGCGATCCTGGTTGTCGCGGAGATCGTGATCCTGTTTGCCGGCGTGGTGGCGCGTTACGCTCTGCACCAGCCGTTGATCTGGTCTGACGAACTGGCGTCGATCCTGTTCCTGTGGCTCGCAATGCTCGGTGCCGTCGTTGCGTTCCGCCGTGGCGAGCACATGCGCATGACGGCTGGCGTTGCCGCCGCCGGACCGCGACTTTGGGCCTATCTCGATGCGGTGGCGACGGCGGCCGCGCTGGCCTTCCTGGTCATGGTGGTGCGACCCGCTTATGACTATGCCGCCGAGGAGAGTTTCATCACCACGCCGGCGCTCGGAATCGAAAACATCTGGCGGGCGGCGGCGCTGCCGGTCGGCATCGCCCTGATGACGCTGTTTGCGCTGTTGCGGCTGATGCGCGCGGCCAATCTCAGGATCGTGCTGGCCGCCCTCCTGTCCGTCGCCGCCATTATTGCATTGTTCTGGCTGGCGCAGCCCTGGCTGAAGCCGCTCGGCAACCTCAACCTGGTCATCTTCTTCGTCGGCGTGGTCGCCTTCTGCGTCTTCGCGGGCGTGCCGATCGCATTCGCGTTTGGGCTCGCGATCTTCGGCTATCTGGCGCTGACCACACGCACGCCGCTGATGGTGCTGGTCGGGCGCATGGACGAGGGCATGAGCCACCTGATCCTGCTCTCGGTGCCGCTGTTCGTCTTCTTAGGGCTCCTGATCGAAATGACGGGCATGGCGCGCGCGATGGTCGCGTTCCTGGCGAGCCTGCTCGGTCATGTCAGAGGCGGCCTGCATTACGTGCTGGTGGGCGCGATGTACCTGGTCTCCGGCATTTCCGGCGCCAAGGCGGCTGACATGGCGGCCGTGGCGCCGGTGCTGTTCCCGGAGATGAAGGCGCGCGGCGCCCGTCCCGGCGACCTCGTCGCCCTGCTCGCGGCCACCGGCGCCCAGACCGAAACCATCCCACCGAGCCTCGTGCTGATCACCATCGGCTCAGTCACGGGCGTCTCGATCGCGGCGCTGTTTACCGGCGGCCTCTTGCCGGGCGTGGTGCTCGCGGTCACGCTGTGCGCCTTGGTGTGGTGGCGCTATCGCAATGAGGATATGAGCGGCGTGCGCCGCGCCACGCCATCCGAGATCGGACGCAGCTTTGTCGTCGCCCTGCCCGCGCTCGCCCTGCCCTTCGTCATTCGCTTCGCCGTCGTCGAAGGCATTGCGACTGCGACCGAAGTCTCGACCATCGGCATCGTCTATGGCCTGCTCACCGGCCTTCTGATCTACCGCCGCTTCGACTGGCGCCGGCTGTTTCCGATGCTGGTCGAGACCGCGGCTTTGTCGGGCGCAATTCTCCTGATCATCGGCACGGCCACCGGCATGGCCTGGGGCCTCACCCAATCCGGCTTTTCACGCTCGCTCGCGGCGGCCATGACCGGGTTGCCGGGTGGCGTTGCGGCTTTCATCGCGGTCTCGATCCTGGCCTTCACGATCCTCGGCAGCGTGCTGGAAGGCATTCCCGCGATCGTGCTGTTCGGGCCGCTATTGTTTCCAATCGCCCGCGCCGTCGGCGTGCACGAGGTTCACTATGCCATGATCATCATTCTGGCGATGGGGATCGGGCTGTTCGCGCCGCCCTTCGGCGTCGGCTATTATGCCGCTTGCGCCATCGGCCGCGTCGATCCCGCCGCCGGCATGCGGCCGATCTGGGGGTATCTGCTGGCGCTCCTGATCGGGCTTGCGATCGTTGCGATTTTTCCCTGGATTTCGATCGGGTTCCTGTAGAATCCTCAGACAAGGTGGGAAGAAGCCAGGAGGGAGCCATGAGTGCGAACCAATACGCCATCGGTTTGGACAAGACCCCGGCCAATTATGTCCCGCTGACGCCGCTCAGCTTTCTTGCCCGCAGCGCCGCGGTCTATCCCGATCATGTCAGCACGGTCTATGAGGGCAAGAGCTTCACCTGGGCGCAGACCTATACGCGCTGTCGGCAGTTCGCCTCCTATCTTGCCGCGCGCGGCATCGGCGAAGGCGCCACGGTCGCAGCCATGCTGCCGAACATCCCGGCGATGAATGAGCTTCATTTCGCAGTGCCGATGGCGGGCGCCGTGCTGAACACGCTCAACATCCGGCTCGACGCCCCCTCGATCGCGTTTCAGCTCGATCATGGCGGCGCCAAGATCATTCTGGTCGATCCTGAGTTCTCCGGCGTCATCACCGAGGCGCTCAAACTGATGACCGGGCCGAAGCCCTTCGTGATCGACGTCGATGACGCCGCATTCAAGGGCGGCAGCCGGATTGGCGAAATCGAATATGAGGCCGCGCTCGCGCTCGGCGATCCCGCCTTCGAGCCGCGCCGCCCGAATGACGAGTGGGACGCCATTGCGCTCAGCTACACGTCGGGTACCACCGGCAATCCCAAGGGCGTCGTCACCCATCACCGCGGCGCCTATCTGAACGCGGTCAGCAACATCCTGGCCGGCAATCTCGGCCAGCACCCGGTCTATCTCTGGACCCTGCCGATGTTTCACTGCAATGGCTGGTGTTTCCCCTGGACCATCGCGGCGGCTGCCGGCATCAATGTCTGCCTGCGCAAGGTCGAGCCGACCAAGATTTTCGAGCTGATCCGCGAGCATGGCGTCACCCATATGTGCGGCGCGCCCATCGTCTACAATGTCCTGATCAACGCGCCCGACGCGCCGAAGGGCAAGCGCGAGAAGCCGGTGGTCGGCCTGATCGCCGGCGCGGCGCCGCCGGTCGCCGTGCTGGAAGGCGCAGAAAACATCGGCATCAAGCTGACGCATGTCTATGGGCTGACCGAGGTCTATGGCCCGGCCTCGGTCTGCGCCGAGCAGCCCGGCTGGGACGATCTGTCGGCGGCCGAGCGCGCGCGGATGAAGCGCCGGCAGGGCGTGCCCTACCCGCTGGAGGAAGCGGTCACCGTGCTCGACCCCGAAACCATGCGCGAGGTGCCGCGCGACGGCGAGACCATCGGCGAGGTGATGTTCCGCGGCAACATCGTGATGAAAGGCTATCTGAAGAACGAGAAGGCAACCACGGAAGCTTTCGCCGGCGGCTGGTTTCACACCGGCGATCTCGGCGTGCTCGATGCGCACGGCTACGTCATCATCAAGGACCGCTCCAAGGACATCATCATCTCCGGCGGCGAGAACGTGTCGTCCGTCGAGGTCGAGGACATCCTCTACAAGCATCCGGCCGTGCTGTTCGCGGCCGTGGTCGCCAAGCCCGATCCGAAATGGGGCGAAGTGCCTTGCGCCTTCATCGAACTGAAGGAGGGCGCGGAGGCGACCGAAGCCGAGATCATCGCCTATTGCCGCGAGCGGATGTCCGGCTTCAAGACGCCGAAGGTCGTGGTGTTCGGCCCGATTCCGAAAACGTCGACCGGCAAGATCCAGAAGTATCTGCTGCGCAACGAGGTGCAGTCGGCCAAGGCAATCTCGGCGTGAGGCCGCGGCTTAACGCGGCGCGCTCCGGCGAAGCCGAGGAACGACGAAAATAGAGACGAGCGGCGCCAGCGCGAGATCGAGATATCGAGCGGGCTGGTGAAGGTCGTACCAAGCCAGCTCCTCGATCTCACCAGACGTCTTGGGTTCGTCCGTCAGCGAAACGCGATAAACTCGCGCTGCGATCCGATGGCCGGGTTCGTTGGCAGCGTCAGCTTCAAACGTGCCAAGATGCTCGGCTCCGCCGAGCGGAGCAGTGCCCAATTCCTCCTGGATTTCCCGGACCAGGCACTCACGGTCGCTTTCGCTGGGCTCGAGCTTTCCGCCAGGAAGCATGAACGCCGCCGTGCCCCGCTTCCGAACCAGCAGCAGGCGGCCCTGCGCCACGACAGCGGCGGCGGCGACGTTGAAAGTCTTGGATGGTCGCGACATCGGCTCGATCAATATCCCCGCGCCCACCAGTAGCAGAAGCGCTCGACATTGGCCGGCAAGCTCGCCTCGTAGTTCGCCCATTTCTCGTATTTAGGCAGCTTGACCTCCTTCATCGCGGTGTCGAAGCACTTGCCCGCATCCGCAGCCTTCTTCACCTCCGTCGACAGGTCCTCCATGTAGGCGATATCGTCCTCCACGTCCTTCTTGGTGCCGTAGCGTCCGCCGGCATAGGGATGGCCCGGAATCATGCGCTCCCAGTCGAGCGCGGCGAGCTTCTTGAGCGAGGCGATATATTCCAGCGGTGAGGCGTTGTCGGGAATGTTGCGAAACTGCACCGTTTCGATCGGCGCAAAATCGACCACAAAGACGATCTTCTCCTTCGGCAGCCGCATCACCAGCGAATTGTCGGAATGGTTGCGACCGACATAGATGAGTTCGAGCGTGGTATCGCCGAGTTTGATCGTCTTCTTGTCGTCAACGAGCTGGTCGGGCATCACCACGTCGGCGAGCAGCGCGTTCTGCTTCTTCAGCTCGAGCAGGTGCTCCTTGACCCGCCGGTGTGCCACGAAAGTCGCGCCGAGGTCCTTAAAGGGCTGGCCGCCGGCGATGTGATCGTAGTGGTGATGACTGTAGATGACGTATTTGATCGGCTTGTCGGTGACGGCCTTGATGGCGTCGATATAGGGCTTGGCGGGGCGCAGATATGAAATCGGATCGGTGGCAATGACGCCTTGCGAGGTCACCACAAACATCGACTGGTGGCCGCCATAGCGGAAGACATACACGTTGTCGGTGCCATCGACCTTCTTGGTCGAGGTTTGCGGCGCGTTCTGCGCCGCGGCAGCTCCCATGCCGAGCAGAAGGATCACGACCGAGACGGCGGCATTCAGCGCTTTCATGGTGACCTCCGGCGCAAGCGCGTTGCACCGGCCCAGCCTCGATCAAAACGCTCTGCCCCTCAACCGAATTATTTCAACTATCAGGCTGGAATAAATGACGCAAAGGCAGGGTGCCGCAACGCTACGCATCCCCGCTCTTTTCCGGATAATATTGCGGCGCCTCGCGGCGGTCGTACATGCCGTAGTCCCTGATGACCTCGACGATACGCACATACTCTGTCGCCGGATCGGCCAGCAATCTCGGGCTCAGCGTCAGCCCTGCTTCATAGTCCGGCAACGCGATCAGATGGGCATAGCGGCCCTCGCGATAGACGCTGGCGAAGCTCGCGAGCGGCAGATCCAAGGCGGTGCCGAGCTTCGCCTGCGACGTTTCGGTCGCGAGCACATAGGTCGGCGGCCGCCGCTTCGGATCGTTGTAGGGTGTGCGCCGCTCCGGTTGCCAGACCGGCTTTCCGGGCCGCGCTTCGTGGATCACCTGCGCGACCCGCAGCCGGTAGTCGGAAAACACCTTGTCGCGCCCGAGCGTCTGGACCTGATGATGATGCGCATGCGCGCGCCAGGCGGTCAGGGCGCCCTCGTCCTGCCAGATCTGGTAGGACAGGATCAGGTTGTCACGCGACAGACTCTTGAAGCGGTCGAGGAACAGGCAGCCACCGAGCGCCTCAAGCTCCGGCTTCAGCACCGCGGCCAGGTTGAGATATTGATCCAGGCGATCGGGCTTGACCTCGACCTCGAAGAACAAGGACATCATGGCTGCATCTCCAAGTTCCAACCGCGCCCTTTGCCCACCTGCAATTCTTACCCGACCGTCAGCTGCATCCCGTCATAGGCAGGGATCACGCCCTCCGGCAGGCTCTGGCGCAGCACCTCATAGTCGAGATCGGCATGCATATTGGTGATGACGGCACGTTTCGGCTTGAAGCGTTCGATCCAGGCCAGCGCGTCGTTGACCGAGAAATGGCTGGAATGTGGAGCATAGCGCAAGCCATCGACGATCCAGAGATCGAGATTTTCCAGCGCACCCCAGCTCTCTTCCGGAATGTCGTTGAGGTCTGGCGTGTAGGCGGCGTTGCCGATGCGGTAGCCGAGCGCCGGGATGTTGCCGTGCTGGACCAGGAAGGCCGACAGCTTCAGCTCGCCGCCCTTGCCTTCCACGGCCTGCGTTCCGCCGGCCTCGATCGCGTGCTGGGTCAGGATCGGCGGGTAGTCGCTGCCGGCGGGCGAGATGAAGCAATAGGAGAACCGGTGCATGATGTCCTTGGCCGTCGACTGGCTCAGATACACCGGGATGCGCCGGCGCTGATGCATGACGACCGAGCGCAGATCATCGATGCCGTGGGTCTGGTCGGCATGCTCGTGGGTCAGGAACACCGCGTCGATATGATCGACATCGGCGTCGATCAGCTGCTCGCGCAGATCCGGCGAGGTATCGATCACCACGCGCGTGGTGCCGTGGGCGGACGTTCGCTCCACCATCAACGAGCAGCGGCGGCGGCGGTTCTTTGGATTGTTCGGATCGCAGGCGCCCCACCCCAGCGCCGGGCGCGGCACGCCGGCGGAAGAGCCGCAGCCAAGGATGGTGAGCGTCAGCGTCATCAGGCACCTGTCGGGCGCGGCACTTTGGAGAACAGCTTGAAGAAGGTCTCGGTGGTCTGTCGCGAGAGGTCCTCCAGCGACACGCCGCGGGTCTCAGCCAGCACCTTGGCGGTCTCCACGACATAAGCCGGCTCGTTGCGTTTGCCGCGGAATTTGCCCGGCGCGAGATACGGCGCGTCGGTCTCGACCATGA
>NZ_CAFK01000116.1 GCF_000239815.1 Bradyrhizobium sp. STM 3843
CGACTGCTTCTATATCGGCGCATTGGGATCGCGGAAGACGCATGGCAAGCGCGCCGAGCGGCTGCGCGCGCAAGGCGCGTCCGAGGCCGACGTCGCGCGCATCCGTGCGCCGATCGGGCTTGCAATCGGCGCGGTGTCGCCGGCCGAGATCGCGGTCTCGATCATGGCGGAGATCACCGCCGCGCTGCGGCTGCCGCCTAAACAGCAAGAAGAAGCGGCATGAAATTCGGTCCGGCCAGCCCGGCGGAGGCGATCGGCGGGGTGACCGTGCATACCCTACGCCGAGGATCCCTGGTGCTCAAGAAGGGCACCACGATCGGTGCGGCCGAGGTTGAGGCGCTGACCAAAGCGGGCGTGAACGAGATCGTCGTCGTCCGCCTGGAGACGGGCGACGTGTCCGAGGACGAAGCCGCCGCCAGCATCGCGCGCGCCGTCGCCGGCGATGGCATCCATGTCGATCGCGCCTTCACCGGGCGCGCCAACCTGTTCGCAGCGCAGGCCGGCGTGCTGGTGATCGACCGCGCTGCGGTGGACCGCATCAATGGCGTCGACGAGGCCGTCACCTTCGCGACCTTGTCGGCCTTCAAGCCGGTGGTCGAAGGCGAGATGGTCGGCACTGTCAAGCTGATCCCGTTCGGGGTCGAGGGGCGGCTGCGGGACGCCGCGGTGACAGCGGCCGGCGCAGGCGCGCTGCGGATCGCGCCCTATGTCGTCAAGCGCGTCGGCGTGGTCTCGACCATCCTGCCGGGCCTCTCGCCGAAAGTCATCGACAAGACCTTGCGTGTGACGTCCGAGCGGCTGGCGCCGGCGGGTGCTGCCATCATCGCCGAACGCCGGGTGCCGCATGAGGAAGCAGCACTGGCTGACGCGATCCTGGAGCTGCTCGGGCTCGGCGCCGAGCTCGTCATCGTGTTCGGCGCGTCGGCCATCGCCGACCGCCGCGACGTGATTCCGGCGGCGATCACCGGCATCGGCGGGCAAATCGAACATTTCGGCATGCCGGTCGATCCCGGCAATCTCCTGCTGATCGGCAACGCGTCCGGCGTGCCGGTGCTCGGCGCCCCCGGCTGTGCGCGCTCGCCGGTCGAGAATGGGTTCGACTGGGTGCTGATGCGGCTGCTGGCGGGCATCAAGGTGACGCGCGCCGAGCTGATGGCCATGGGCGTCGGCGGGTTGCTGATGGAGATCGTCACGCGGCCGCAGCCCCGCGCCCAGCCCGAGCCTGACGGCGCGCGCAAGGTCGCGGCGATCGTGCTTGCCGCCGGCCGCTCGACGCGGATGGGCGGACCGAACAAGCTCTTGGCCGAGCTTGAGGGCAAGAAGTTGGTGCGGATCGTCACCGAGCAGGCGCTGGCCTCCAAGGCCTGCGAGGTGATCGTCGTCACCGGACATCAGGCCGATCTGGTCGAGCAGGCGCTTGCCGGCCTCCGCGTCCGGTTCGTGCGCAATCCCGATTTCGCCGGCGGGCTCGCCAGCTCCGTGAAGGCCGGCATCGCCGCCGTGCCGGAGAGCGCCGATGGTGCAGTGGTCTGCCTCGGCGACATGCCGATGGTTTCCTCCGATCTGCTTGACCGGCTGATCGGCACGTTCGAGCCCGATCGCGGCAACCTCATCGTGGTGCCGGTCGCAGAGGGCCGGCGCGGCAATCCCGTGCTGTGGTCACGCCGCTTCTTCCAGGAATTGATGACGCTCGAGGGCGACGTCGGGGCGCGCCACCTCGTCGCCAAGCACGCAGAAGCCGTCGCCGAAGTCCCGGTCGAGGGCGATGCCGCCTTCCTCGATATCGACACGCCGCAGGCGCTGGAGGCGGCACGCCGATCGTAGGGTGGGTAGAGCGAAGCGAAACCCACCGCCGTGCCCGCTCCTCGATCGTTGATGGGTTTCGCTTGCGCTCAACCCATCCTACGAGACCCTCATTTCAACCTCCCATTCACCAAGTTGAAACGTCCTCCCGGCTAGATTTACCGCATTGGGCCTCGGGGGAGGATCTCGGTGATTGTTTCGACCGCCGCGCGACGTTTCGCGCTGTTTGCGTTCGGCATGACCGTTCTGGTCGGAGCCGCGCGCTTCGCCACTGATCATGTCGTCAGCGAGGCCCATGCGGCCGGCGCCTTCGCCATCGGCAAATGCGCGGCCTATGGCCAGGCTTATGACTATCCGACCGAGCCGCTGGCCAAGGCGGCCGCGCTCAAGCAGTGCAAGGGCGACTGCACCGCCGTGACCATGAAGAAAGCGTGTGCGGCGTTCTCGGTCGATCTCACCAATCCCTGTGGGCCGCATGGCTATGCGGTCAGGCCGAAGATCTCGACCTCGCTCAACGAGGCCACGCGCGAATGCTACAAATTCGGCGGTAAGGAATGCGTGATCCGCGCTTGGGTCTGCGACGGCAAGGGGTGATTGCTGCGGTGCCCTTGACACCGATCAAGCTCGGAACACCCGGCTTTGGCTAGTTTGCGCCTCGAGATGAGAGGAGCAGACACATGTCGACCATGAAAGCCGCCGTCGTCAAAGCCTTCGGCAAACCGCTGGTGATCGAGGACGTACCGGTTCCGGTGCCTGGGCCGGGTGAACTGCTGGTCAAGCTGAAGGCCTGCGGTGTCTGTCACACCGATCTGCACGCAGCTTCCGGCGACTGGCCGGTGAAGCCGGTGCCGCCGTTCATTCCCGGTCATGAGGTCGCCGGTGTCGTTGCCGCGCTCGGACCCGGCGTCACCGACTTCAAGATCGGCGATGCGGTCGGCGTCGCCTGGCTGCACGATGCCTGCATGCGCTGCGAGTATTGCGAGACCGGTTGGGAGACCTTGTGCGAGCACCAGCACAACACCGGCTACAGCGTGAATGGGGGCTTTGCCGAATATGTCATCGCCTCCGCGGCGTTTACGGCGCGCCTGCCGGCCAATGTCAATTTCGCCGCCATCGCGCCGATCCTGTGCGCTGGCGTCACCACCTATAAGGGGCTGAAGGAGACCGACACGCGACCGGGCGAGTGGGTGGTCATCTCCGGTGTCGGTGGACTTGGTCACGTCGCGCTCCAGTATGCCAAGGCAATGGGGCTGAAGGCGATCGGGCTCGACATTGCCGAGGACAAGCTGAAGCTTGCGCTGGAGGCTGGCGCCGATCATGCCGTCAACGCGCTCGACAAGGACGCGGTGGGGCGCGTCCTCAAGCTCACCGGCGGTGGCGCACATGGGGTGCTGGTGACGGCCGTGTCGACGCCGGCCTTTGCCCAGGCGCTGCATATGGTCCGTCGCAAGGGCACCGTCAGCCTGGTCGGGCTGCCGCCCGGCGAATTCCCGACGCCGATCTTCGACGTCGTGCTCAAGCGCATCACGGTGCGTGGCTCGATCGTCGGCACGCGGCGCGACCTCGATGAGGCGATCGCATTCGCAGCCGATGGCAAGGTCAAGGCGGAAGTGACGACGGCGCCGCTGTCGGAGATCAACGCGATCTTCGACAAGATGAAGGCCGGCAAGATCGACGGCCGCATCGTGCTCGATTTCACCTGACGGGACTGATCGGCGGACGTTCAATAGAGGCTGCGGCGTCAAGTAAATGCGCCGCAGCCTTTTTGATGTGGATCAGCATCCCCGTTGTTTCCGGCTGTCACGATGCTGGCATGGCAGCGGTGACAAAGATCGTCTTTCTCGGCGCGAGCAGCGCATCCTTCGGCCTCAGCATGTTTCGGGACCTGTTCTCGACGCATGAGCTCACAGGCAGCACGCTGGTGCTGGTCGGGCGCGATGCCGAGCGACTGGCGCGCGCCAAGGCCGTCGCCGGACTGCTGAACGAGAGGAGCGGCGCTGGGCTGACAATCGAGGCGACCACCGATTGGCGCAGCGCGCTCGATGGCGCCGGCTTCATCGTCCATTCTACCGCGGTCGACCGCAACCGGTTGTGGCGGCACGACTTCGAGGTGCCGCGCAAATACGGCATCCGCCACACGCTGGGCGAGAATGGCGGGCCGGGCGCGCTGTTCTTCACCTTGCGCACCTTGCCCGTGGTGTTCGACTTCGTCCGCGAGATCGAGGCGCGCTGCCCGGAGGCGCTGTTCATCAACTTCTCCAATCCCGAGAGCCGGATCATCCTGGCGCTGGGGCAGCACAGCCGCATCAAGCATGTCGGTCTGTGCCACGGCATCTTCATCGCGCGCAGCCAGGTCGCGTCGATCCTCGGACTGCCGGACGACCGGGTCGACGTCTGGGGCGCCGGTCTCAATCACTTTCAATGCCTGATGCAGATCCGTGACCGCGACACCGGCGCCGACCTTTATCCGCTGCTGCGCGAGAAGGAGGCGAGCCACGATCCCGAGGTGGCGCCGCTGACGCGGGCGCTGTTTCACAGCTTCGGCCATTGGCTCGGCTGCGGCGACGGTCATGTCGGCGAATATTTCGCCTATGGCTGGGAAGCGGGGGAGGGCGGCTACAATTTCGACTGGGACGAGGGTGAGCGTGCCAAGCTGAATCGCCTGATCGACGACGTGCTGGCCGGCCGCATCGAGATTCCTGACTGGTGGCGAATGCCCTCGGGTGAGCGCGCCGTGGCCGTGATCTCCTCCGTGCTGCACGATCGCAAGCAACTGATCGAATCCGGCGTTATCTACAATCGGCATGCCATTCCCAATCTGCCGGCCGATGCTGCGGTGGAAGTGCCGGTCGTGGCCGATCGCGCGGGGATCCATCCGGTCTCGCTCGGACCGTTGCCCGAGCCGATCGCGAAGCTGATGACCATTCAGGTCCAGGTGCAGCAGCTTGCGGTGCAGGCGGCGATGCAGGCCTCGAAGGAGATCGCGCTCCAGGCACTGCTGATCGACCCGGTCGTGAACTCCGCAACCTCAGCGCGGCAATTGCTGGACGAACTATGGGAGATCAACCGCCCCTACATTCGGCCGTCGGTCTGAGCCGAACTGCATGCGCTCGTGCCGTGGCGGGAACCGCAATGTCGGCCTTGACAATGACTGACCAGTCAGTCATATTATGATCATGGCCAAGCTGACGCGAAAACTTGCACCAGAAGCTCCACGGCGGACGAGGGCGCGGGAAGGGCACGCTGCCAGCACGGCGGAGGTGCCCGCGAGCCGGGCCGAGCGAGCGGCGGAACGCCGCGCGGCCATCGTCGAGGCAGCGATGGAGGAGTTCATCGCGCGCGGCTTCACTGCGACGCGGCTCGACGACATCGCCAAACGGGCCGGCGTCGCCAAGGGCACGATCTATCTGCATTTCAAGGACAAGGAATCGATGTTCGAGGAATTGATCCGCACTGCGATCGTGCCGTTCGTGAACCGCCTCACCGCGCCGCCGCCACCCGCGGGATCGGTGCGCGACATGGTCGAGGGGCTGGGGCGGCTCTTCATCCACGAGGTCGCGACCACGCGCCGCGGCGACATCGTGCGACTGATCGTGGCGGAGGGACCGCGCTTCCCGGCGATTGCCGATTTCTACTATCGCGAGGTGGTGTCTCGCGGGCTCGCCGCGATGCGCGCTCTGATCGAACTCGGCATCAATAGGGGCGAGATCCGCCAGCCCCAGCTTGTGCAATTCCCGCAGATCATGGTCGCGCCGGTGCTGATTGCGGTGCTGTGGAAGAGCCTGTTCGAACGGCATTCGCCGCTCGATGCCGAGGCGATGTTGCGGACCCATCTCGATCTCATCTTTGGCGAACGGAGTGCAACATGACAGGCCTCTGGCACTGCCTCGCTATTCTGGTCACGGCCTTCACGCTGAACGGCTGCCACGACAAGCGTGACCCCGGCTATCAGGGCTGGGTCGAGGCCGACATGATCTTCGTCAGCCCTGACGAGGCGGGGCGGGTGACCAAGCTCAATGTCCGCGAAGGCGACGAGGTCAAGGTCGGCGATCTCCTCTACTCGGTCGATGACGATCTGCAGCAGGCCGACCTCAACCAGAACAAGGCGACGCTGGCCAATGCGCAGCAGACCTATGACCGCGCGGCCGCACTGAGCAAGACCGGCGCCGGCACCCAGGCCACGCTGGATTCGGCGGTCTCCGCGTTGCGCGTCGCCGAGGCCCATGTGGTCACGTCGCAGACGCGGCTGGCGCGCCGCCGGGGTTTCGCGCCGGTCGCCGGCACAGTGCAGCAGATCTATTTCCGCGAGGGCGAGATGGTGGCGGCGCAACGGCCGGTGCTCTCGATCATGCCGCCCGGCAACATGAAGCTGCGCTTCTATGTCTCCGAGACCGAGCTGCCGAAATTTGCGATCGGCGATGAGGTCCGCGTCACCTGCGACAATTGTGCGCCCGATCTGACAGCACGGATCTATTTCATCGCAACGTCGGCGGAATACACCCCGCCGGTGATCTACAGCCTCGATGAGCGCAACAAGCTCGTGTATCTGATCCAGGCACGGCCGTCGCGGCCCGATGCGCTGCGCGTCGGCCAGCCGGTCAGCATCTATCCCAATGCCAAGACGCCAGTGGCCGATCGACGATGACGCACGCGGCTGACGAGATCGCGATCGACGTCAAGGGCCTGACCAAGTCGTTCGGCGGCCGCGAGGTCGTGCACGATCTGTCGATGCAGGTGAAGCGCGGTTCGATCTACGGCTTCCTTGGTCCGAACGGCTCCGGCAAGACCACGACCATCCGCATGCTGTGCGGGCTGCTCACGCCCGACAGCGGCGAGGGCACCTGCCTCGGTTTCGACATCCGGCACGACGCCGACCTCATCAAGCGGAGGGTCGGCTATATGACGCAGCGCTTCAGCCTGTACCAGGACCTGTCGGTGCGGGAGAATCTCGAATTCGTGGCGCGGCTCTATGGCCTGCGCGATCCGCGTGGCGCGGCGCGCGACATGGTCAAGCGGCTTGGCCTGTCCGGCCGGGAGGGCCAGCTCGCCGGCGAACTGTCGGGCGGCTGGAAGCAGCGGTTGGCGCTCGGTGCCTGCACGCTGCCCAATCCGCAATTGTTGCTGTTGGACGAGCCAACGGCCGGCGTCGATCCGAAGGCGCGGCGCGATTTCTGGAACGAGATCCACGCGCTCGCGGCCGAGGGGCTGACCGTGCTGGTCTCAACCCACTACATGGACGAGGCCGAGCGCTGTCACGAGATCGCCTATATCGCCTATGGCCATCTGCTGGTGCATGGGACGGTGGAGCAGGTCGTCGCACAATCGGCGCTCACGACCTACACGGTCAGCGGCGATCATCTGCAGGAGGTTGCCAATGCGCTAACGGGCCAGCCCGGCATCGACATGGTGGCGCCGTTCGGCACCAGCCTCCATGTCTCCGGCCGAGACAAGGCGGCGCTGGAATCCTCGATTCTGCCTTGGCGCGACAAGCCCGGCCTGCATTGGCAGCACGCAGCGCCGTCGCTCGAGGATGTCTTCATCGATCTGATGAACCGCTCGAAGGATAATTTCCAATGAGCGCCGTCGACACACAGCACGAATATGCGGGCGAGCCCCGCTTCGGATTCCTGCACCGGACCTACGCGATGCTGGTCAAGGAGTTCATCCAGCTCCGCCGCGACCGGGTGTCGTTCGCCATGATCGTGATGATCCCGGTCATGCAGCTCCTGCTGTTCGGTTATGCCATCAACACCACCCCGCATCATCTGCCGGCTGCGGTGCTGCTGCAGGAAGATTCCGATCTTGGCCGTTCGATCCTGAAAGCCCTGGAAAACACTGCCTATTTTCGCTTCACCCGCGAAGTGCATGACGTCAGTGAATTCGACGATCTCCTGTTGTCGGGCAAGGTGCTGTTCGGCGTCGAAATCCCGCGCGGCTTCGAGCGCGCGGTTCGGCGCGGCGATCGTCCGGCGCTGCTGGTCGCCGCTGATGCCACCGATCCGGTTGCTGCATCGTCTGCGCTGTCGTCGCTGGGCACCATCGTGCAGACCGCGCTCGCGCACGACCTCTACACCGGTGACCCCGTATCCCTGCCGTTCGAGATCCGCGCCCATGCCCGCTACAATCCGGCGGCCGAGTCGCGGCTGAACATTGTGCCCGGGCTGGTCGGTACCATCCTGACCATGACCATGCTGATCTTCACCGCGCTGTCGGTGACGCGCGAGATCGAGCGCGGCACGATGGAAAGCCTGTTGTCGATGCCGATCAAGCCGGTCGAGGTGATGCTGGGCAAGATCCTGCCTTACGTGATGGTTGGCTTCCTTCAGGCGTCCATCATCATCGGCATCGGCGTGCTGCTGTTCGGCGTGCCTGTGTTCGGCAGTTTGTTCCTGCTGGCCTTGCTCTCGACGCTGTTCATCGGCGCCAATTTGGCGATCGGTTATACCTTCTCGACCCTGGCGCAGAACCAACTGCAGGCGATGCAGCTGTCGATGATGTTCTTCCTGCCCAGCATATTGCTGTCGGGCTTCATGTTTCCCTTCCTCGGCATGCCGCAATGGGCGCAATATATCGGCGAGGGTCTGCCGCTGACGCATTACCTGCGTATCGTCCGCGCGATCATGCTGAAGGGATCGACCTTGCAGAACCTGCAATATGACACCATCGCTCTGTTCGGGCTGATGCTGTTTGCGATGACGGTCGCTGTGCTGCGCTTCCGCCGCACCCTCGATTGAGGCAGAATAGCTCGGAGAGCTGGATGGATGCCGACCGTGGGATGGGGCAGGGACGAGGAAGAGGAGGCCGTCGCTTCGGCTGGATTCAACCAGGCGCTGACGCGTCAGGTCATGGGCACGGAGCTGCTTCGCGTCAAGGTGCTGATCGGCACAGCGGCGCTCTTCCTCGCGATAACCGTCTTCGTCGATATTTTCGAGCCGAAGATCATGCTGTGGATCTGGCACGGCGGCTCCAGAGCGCTCACCAGCTACGCAATTCTGATCCTTTTCATTCTGTTCGAGGGCTGGATCCACTCCGAGATCCTTAAGAACATCGGGCGTGGCCGCGATGTGCCGGTCGTGCGGCGCTACGTCAGCGCCGTGATCGAGACCTCCCTGCCGACGCTGGTGCTGCTGATGCAGATCGAGAGCATCGGTCTCGACAAGGCGCTCGCCTTCGGCATGCCGCTCGCATACTTCGTTTTCATCATCCTTTCGACGTTGAGGCTCGACTTCTGGCTGTCGAGCTTCACCGGATTCGTGGCGGGTGCAGAGCTGCTGGCCGTCGCGCTCTTTGACCGTCCGGTCCTCGATGTCAGTCGGAATCCCGAAATCTATTTCCATGCCGAGCGCAGCTTCATCATCCTGCTCTGCGGCATTCTGGCCGGCGCGGTCGGCGTCCAGCTGCGACGCCAATTCGTGGCCAGCATTCATGCCGCAACCGCGCGCGATCGCGTCACGGATCTGTTCGGCCAGCACGTCTCGCCCCAGGTGGTCGAGCGCCTGATGAAGGAGGGGCCGACGGAAGCAAGAGACATCCGACAGGTCGCCGTGATGTTCGTCGACTTCCGCAGTTTCACCGCGGCCTCGCGGTCGCGTACGCCGCAGGAGGTGGTCGACCGGCTCGATGGCGCGTTCGCGGTGCTGGTCGATATCCTCGAGCGGCACGGCGGCATCGTCAATAAATTCCTCGGCGATGGCTTCCTGGCCCTGTTCGGCGCGCCGTTCGAGACGCCGGACGCGGCACAGCACGCCGTGACCGCGGCGCGCGAGATGGTGGCCGCGATGGAGCAGGTCAATGCCGGATCGGACTGGCCGCTACGGATCGGTATCGGCATTCATCTCGGCGAGGTCGTGGCCGGCAGCATCGGCTCCCCGCGGCGCAAGGAATACACCGTGATCGGCGACACCGTGAATTTCGCCTCGCGGCTGGAGGCGCTGAACAAGGAATTCAACTCTCAGCTTCTGATCTCGTCCGACGTGCGCGCCGCGATCGGGGAGGAAGGCAACGACGCCGTGCCGCATGGTCAGGTCGCAGTCCGCGGCTATGACCGAAGCGTCGACGTCTGGCAACTGAGCTAGCCAGGCTCACGTTTGCGGCGCGACCAGGTTTTCGACCTTGACGTGATCGCGGTCCTCGATGATCTCGGCGATCCACTGCCGGTGGCAGTGGCTGTGGTCGCGCTCGTAGCAGAGCAGGCAGATCGGGCCGGCCGTCTTCACCAGCGCGGATAGCTCGTCGAGCTGCTCTTTTGCCTGCGGCGTCTTCAGATGGGCGTTGTAGATCTTGTGGAGCGTGCTGTAGTGCCCGCTGCGTGCGGCCTCGCGGCCCTCCTTCGGCGTGCCCAGCCCGCGCAGGTGCACATAACCGATGCCGCGTTCGTCGAGACCTGCCGCGAGCTGGGTCTTGGAAAAGCCCGGGCGACGCGATGCTGCGATCGCGCGCACATCGACCAGAAGCTTCACGCCTGCGGATTGCAGCTCGTCGAGCACGGCCTTGGCGGGCGTCTGCTCATATCCGATCGTGAACAACGTCTTGGCTTTGGCCATCTCACTCTGCCTCAGCTTACCCGGGTGATCAGCTCCATGGCGCCGGCGGGTGCGCGCACCTTGCCCTCGTGAATGACGTAGGCGAAAACGTCGCGCGGGCTCTTCTTGGCTGGCTTGTCGTCAACGCGCGGCAGATCGTCGGGTTCGCCACCCTCGGCCCAGGTCTTGAGCCGCTTGGCCCAGGCGTCGAGCTGCTTCGGCGGATAGCAGGTCGCAATCTCGTCATCGCCCTTCTGCAGCCGTGCATAAACGAAATCGCCGGCGACATCAGCGATGGCCGGATATTTGCCGTGCTCGGCAAACACGACCGGGGTCTCGAACTCCCGCAGCAGAGCGACGAAGCCGGGCACGCAGAAGCTGTCATGCCTGACCTCGACGACGTGGCGCAGCTTGCGGCCGCCGATCTCGCGCGGCAGCAACTCCAGGAATTTGCCGAAATCGGCCTCGTCGAACTTCTTGGTCGGCGCAAACTGCCAGAGCACCGGGCCTAAGCGGTCGCCGAGCTCGAGCACGCCGGTGTCGTAGAAGCGTTTGACCGAGTCGCCGGCCTCGGCGAGCACGCGGCGGTTGGTCGCAAAGCGCGGACCCTTGAGCGAGAACACGAAGCCGTCCGGCACCTCGCGCGCCCATTTGCGAAAACTCTCCGGCTTCTGCGAGCCGTAATAGGTGCCGTTGATCTCGATCGACGTCAGCTTGGAGGCTGCGTATTCCAGTTCCTTGGATTGCGGCAGCTTCTCCGGGTAGAATACGCCGCGCCAGGGCGCAAACGTCCAGCCGCCGATTCCAATATAGATGTGGCTTTTTTGCTTTGCGGCGCGCGCGGGGGCTTTGCTCACGGAAGAGGTTCCGTTGTTCGGAGGGAAGAGGCGGGGATTGAGTGGAGAGAGTAGTCAAACCCTGCGATCTTGACCAGTTGGGCGGTATCGCCGTGACACTCTTTCAAGCCGCCGAGGTTCCGTGATATCCAGGCCGCGGGGGCGACGGGGACACATTCGGATGACATCGGAATCCATTGGCGGCGTTCTTGGCTTCATTGTCGCGGCGATCGTGCTGACGGCGGCGTTCTACTATGTTCCGGTAGGGCCGTTTGCCCGACCTGCTCCGGCCAGGGTCGAGGTGCCGGCCCAGCCGGTTCAGACCGTGCCCATCACGCCGACACCGCGTGGGCCAGTGGTGCGGGAGGTTCCGAACTAGCCGAAATCGCCCCTTGCGGATCGCACTGGGCCTCTTATCTAGCTTCTAACGGCGACGTTGAGCCTTGACGGGCTCCGTTGCTGGGACGACCACGGCAGAGCGGCTGCGCCGGATGTACGCGCTCCCTTTGTTTGTGGTCGTTGGCATTCTGGGCGGTATCTCGCACCGTCACACTTGCGGCTTTTTGCGCATCCGGGACGGCCCCGAGCTTGGCATGGCAGGGTGCGGCGGATATACGCATCCCCGCCATGAACGAAGCCATCAGACCGGCCGGGGCCGTGCCGCTGCAATCCGCTGCCATTCCGATCGTGACGGTCGTTGTTCCGACCTTCAACGAGCGCGATAACGTCGTGACGCTGTACAAGCGGTTGGAGGCGGCGTTCAAGGACCTGCCGTGGGAGGTCGTTTTCGTCGACGACAATTCGCCGGATGACACCTGGCAGGTGGTGCGGGAGCTGTCGCGGACCGACAGCCGCGTCCGCTGCATCCGCCGTATCGGTCGCCGCGGGCTCTCCGGCGCCTGCATCGAGGGCATTCTCGCCGCTAGCGCGCCCTATGCCGCCGTGATCGATGCCGATTTGCAACATGACGAGACGCAGCTGCCGAAGATGCTGGCGCTGCTCCAGAGCGGCGCCGCCGAGCTCGTGGTCGGCAGCCGCTATATCGAGGGCGGCAGCGCGGCGAGCTTCGACAAGCAGCGGGCAGGGGCTTCCGCTTTCGCCACCGAAATCGCCCGCCGCCTGCTCCGGGTCGAGATCGCCGACCCCATGAGCGGATTCTTCATGATCCGCCGCGACCGTTTCGAACAGATTGCGCCGAAACTCTCGACTCAGGGCTTCAAGATCCTGCTCGACATCGTCGCCAGCGCCGAGGGCGGCCTGCGCACGGTGGAAATTCCCTATACGTTCGGTTCGCGCCTGCATGGTGAAAGCAAGCTCGATTCGATGGTCGCGCTCGACTTCCTCGGCCTCGTGCTGGCCAAGATGACCAACGATGCCGTGTCGCTGCGCTTTCTCTTGTTCGCCATGGTCGGCGGCACGGGCCTGTTCGTGCATCTCGGCACGCTGTTTCTCGGCCTTCAGCTGTTCGACCTGCCGTTTACCGAGGCGCAGGCGATCGGCGCGTTCGCCGCGATGACCTCGAACTTCATCCTCAACAACTTTCTGACCTATCGCGACCAGCGGCTGAAGGGCTTTGCCGTCCTGCGCGGTCTCGTCGCGTTCTATGTCGTCTGCTCGGTCGGTCTGCTTGCCAATGTCGGCGTGGCCTTTTCGGTCTATGACCAGGAGCCGATCTGGTGGCTGGCGGGGGCTGCCGGCGCGCTGATGGGCGTGGTCTGGAATTACGCGATCTCCGGGCTGTTCGTCTGGCGCAAGCGATGATTTCTGCCGCCGCGGCCGAGGACGCGCGGCTGGTCCGCAACGTCTGGCTGACCATTGTCGCGCTGACCGTGCTGCGGCTGGTTGCGGCCGCGGTGACGCCGATCACCTTCGACGAAGCCTATTACTGGATGTGGTCGAAGCATCTGGCCTTCGGCTACTACGACCATCCGCCCCTGGTCGCGCTCGTCATTCGGCTCGGCACCCTGGTCGCGGGCGATACCGAGCTCGGTGTACGCCTGGTCTCGATCCTGCTCGCGCTGCCGATGAGCTATGCGGTCTATCGCACGGCCGAGATCCTGTTCGGCGGCGTGCGGGTGGCCGCGACCGCCGCGCTGCTGCTCAACGTCACCCTGATGGCCGCGGTCGGCACCATGATCGTGACGCCGGATGCGCCGCTGCTGGTGGCATCGAGCTTCGTCCTGTTCTGCTGCGCCAAGGTGCTGGAGACGGAGCGGGGTGCATGGTGGCTCGGCGTCGGCACAGCCGCCGGACTTGCGCTCACCGCAAAATACACCGCGATGTTCTTCGGCGCGGCGATCCTGATCTGGCTCGTCGCCGTGCCGAAGCTCCGGCACTGGCTGCGCTCGCCCTGGCTCTATCTCGGCGGGCTGGTCGCGCTTGCGATCTTCAGCCCTGTGATTGTCTGGAACGCCGAGCATCAATGGGTGTCTTTCATCAAGCAACTCGGGCGCGCCCGCATCGAGGATTTCCGTCCCGCCTATATCGCCGAGCTGATCCCGACCCAGTTTGCGTTCGCGACACCGCTCGTCTTCATCCTCGGCGTTATGGGTGTCTACGCATTGCTGACGCGCAAGGCGGGCGAGGCCGCGGGGCGCGTGCTCGTCAGCGTGATGGTCTGGGTCATCGTCGCCTATTTCATCTGGCACTCGCTGCATGCCCGGGTCGAGGCCAACTGGTTCGCGCCGATCTATCCGGCCTTCGTCGTGGCTGCCGCATTCGCAGCGCATCTTGCGCCATGGAAGCCGCGCGAGCAGCGGACCGTGTGCTTCTGCCTGCGCTTCGCGGCGCCGGTCGGCATCGTGATGTTCGTAGCCCTGATCGTGCAGGCCAACACCGGCTGGCTGTCGGGCTACGTCCGGGACTCCACGGTCCGTAGCGTCGGCGTCGGCTGGCGCCCGCTGGCCGACCAGATCGAGGCAGTGCGCGCCCGCGTCGGCGCGACTTGCGTGCTGGCGATGGACTACGGCACCACCGCCTGGCTCTCCTTCTATCTGCCGCCCGGCACCTGCGTGCTGCAGCCGATCCAGCGCATCCGCTGGGTCAATTTCCCCGAACCCGATCCGGAACAGCTCAAAGGCACGCTGCTGTTCGTCGACGAGGCGCAGATCGGGATCCGCTTCTATCCGAGCACCACCTTCGCCGAGATCGACAAGGTTGCGGAGGCGCCGCGCATGCGCGGACCGCTGGTGATCGAGACCTATGCGCTCTATGCGGTGAGCCATCCGAAGCGCGATGTCATCGACCACTCGCCGCCGCCGGAATTGGAGCGCTGAGGCGAGCGGGCCTCAGGCCGCCATCAGCTGCGGGGCGATGTCGACCAGCGTCTTGTCGCGCCCGTGGATTGCGATCATGTTGATGCCGGCCTCGATGATCTTGTAGCCGCGGCCGTCGAGCCATTGCCGCAGCTGATCCGCATCGGTCTTGATCTTCTCGATCAGCATGATCGGCATGCAGCGTTCGATCGTGGCCTTGCCGCCTTCGAGCGCCTCCATCTCCATGCCCTCGACATCGATCTTGATGAGGTCGCAGCGCGGCAGGTTGAAATCGTCCAGCGGGAGCTTCCGCACCTCGACCGTGTCGTTGGCGTAATCGACGGCCTGGCCGATGAACTCGGTATTGGGCCGCTGGCGCAGTTCGAGGCTGCCGAAGCTCGACGGTGTCAGATAGTTCGGGTTCGGGATCTTGAGCACCCCAGCTTCCGAAGATACCGCGGCATGGATCGCGATCGCGTTGAAGCAGTTGTTGATCGCGATATTGCCGGCGAGCGCGTAGTAGATCCGCTCCTGCGCCTCGATCGAGAGCACCGATCCCCAGCCGGTCATCGCATTCGCCCATTCGATCGTATGGACGCCGATATTGGCGCCGCAGTCGATGGCGACCGCGCCGTCGCCATAGTGCTTGCGGCGCAGGCTCAGGATGCGAACGGCGAGCTGTACTTCCCCGGGGTCGAAGGTGGCTGTCTCCAACAATTGGAAGCCGACGCCGTAGCCGCGCGTGGCGTCCACCATGCGATAGTCGAGCCGGTTGACGATCATCGTGCCGTGGTTGGTCGAGGCCAGCACGAAGGCAAGCTTGCGTCCGACGGTCTGCATCTACGAGTCCTTTTGGGTGCCGTGTCGGTAGGAGCGGACGCCATACGAATCGCCAGCGACATCTTACTGGGATTGGTTTCCTGTGCCATGCCGCTTCCGGCCGCCCGTCGGTGCGGACATTCCGGCAGGCTCCGGATTGAGGCGATTCGCGGCGCTCGTCGCAATTGCGCCCTGTTTCCGCCCAGGTTGCCGGCGACACAGGCCGAAATGGTTAACCCGCCTTCAATCTGCCAAAACTTAATCCGCATTTAACTAAAAGTCGCCTTAATGACGCTCCGTGCCTCTGCGAGATGCACAGCGGTTGGGCGATCCGCGACGCATCGAAAAGAGAGTTTCGAGTTTCCGTAGTCTCCGTTCCGAGCGTCAGTAAATGAGTAAGAGTCGAGCTGCGTTGGCTGCACGAAACCGCAGGAAATCTTCCCTGAAAGCGTTTTCTCACAAACTGTTCGGCGGCGCTGCAATCGCGTGTCTGGTGGCGGGTTGCGGCGTTCTGGTCTACGCCAAGATCATCGCCGCAAGCGCCTACCCGACGCTTGGGACCGACGGTTATGACGAGCCGGTGGTCAAATTCTCGTCGCCCATCGGTACGCGCAATGCATCGGATGCCGTCAACGACGCCTTCGCGGCGCTCCCCGACACGGCGCCCGTGATGGCCAAGGTCGCCAGCGTGCCCGCGATCACGTCGCAGATGTTCAACGATCGCTTTGCCGCTGCCGTGCCCCAGGGCGTCGCGTCCAACGCCGCCAACGGAGCGCCGCCGCCGTTGCCCCGGCTTGCGGAAGCCGCCGATTCCGACGAGAAGCCCGCCGGTCCGCCAAGGATGGCAGAGAAGGTCGCCGAGGCTCAAAAGGCCGAGGCTCCGAAGAAGGACGCGCGGCCGCCGATGCGGCTGGCGCTCGCCAATCCGAAGCAAGCGGCGCAGCCGGCGCCGTCGGCTGACGGCAGCGAACCGAAGGCCGGCATGAGCACGTTCCGCGCGATGACCGAGCGCGCCAAAGCGGCCGTGCTGTCGATCACCGGCGAGCGCCATTCGATCCAGGAAAAGCTCTGGGGCGGCAAGCCCGACCAGAACGGCGGGCTGCTGGCCTATGCCTCGGCGGATGCCAACATCACCGCGAGCATCGGCCAGGATCCGACTCACGGCGGCCAGCCGCCGTATGATCGCTCGACGGCGGTCTACGACATCTCGGCCAAGATGGTCTATCTGCCCGACGGCACCAAGCTCGAGGCGCATTCCGGCCTCGGCGACAACCTCGACAATCCGCGCTCGGAGAACGTCAGGATGCGCGGCGTCACCCCGCCGCATATCTATGAGTTGAAGCCGCGCGAGGCGCTGTTCCACGGCGTGCCGGCGCTGCGTCTCAATCCGATCGGCGGCAGCGAGTCGATCCACGGCCGCGACGGCCTGCTCGCGCACACCTTCATGCTCGGGCCGAACGGCGATTCCAACGGCTGCGTCTCGTTCCGCGACTACTACGCCTTCCTCGATGCCTACAAGAACAAGGGTATCCGCAAGCTCGCGGTCCTCGCCCGCATCAACTGAGGCGGATGAGGGCGGGCGACCATTGCGCCGCTTGCCCTGCATTGTATGTCCACCCTGCGTCTTCCTGGTCATTCCGGGGCGTCCACAGGGCGCGCCCGGAATCCATAACCACAGGCCGGCATGTAGGGCACGCTCTCAGACCAAGCCTGCTTCAACAAACATCTGTCGGGGAGTATGGATTCCGGGCTCGCGCGTACAGCGTAAAATGGCTTCACCATTTTATCGCGACCGCGCGCCCCGGAATGACGCCGGAAAGAATCTTCGTACACTCCTATCCACGCTTCAAACAGCAGCGGGCATACGTCCGCCATCTCGCGGCACCTTGTGTCCGAGTCTTGCTATAGCTGTGACCCTCTAGCTCAGAAGAGGGTGCAGGGAAGGCCGGGTGTTAGCCCACACCCATGGCCCGCCTGCAGAAGAAAATGCAGGCGGCAGTCACCACAGGTACGAGCCGCCACCGGCCTTCCCTGCGCAATGGTTTTTACGGCTGCTTCGCGCTCTCCCCAGGGACCGGCGTTCTTGCCCCTGTCATCGGCGCGATGCCCTCGCGTCGCAAAGCGATGTCGAGAAGCATCGTCGCCAACTTGATGTCAGCACCGGGACATCAGGACCACACGACTTGACCGTGCGCATCGGGATTGTTCGTCCGCATGAAATCACGCTGCAACCCGACGCGCCCACCGCATCCCGCACCCGACGTTCGTGACGACGCGTACGTCCCTCTGGTGAGGCGGGACGCGACTAGCATAACATAATTTCTGGAAAAGCGAAATCGATTTTTCGCGTGCCTCCCGACCAGAGCGATGGGGCTGAAAGCGCTCACGAAATCAGGCTTTCCACGCATCCTGTTCCAGTGGCGTGTGCGCTTGGCCTGTTGCCGCGCCGGTTGATGAAGCGGCAATTGATGCGGAGTAGGGCGGCACGCCGCGACCGCGTGCAGGCGACTCTTACGGGTATCCGCCGTTGACGAGCCCTTAATCGCTGGGCAATACCTGTTACCGTGGTTTTGAGTCGTTTTTCGGAGCCTACCGGTGAAAAGAGACCTCTCGATGATCGGTTTGGGCCTGTATACTCCGGTGGAGGCGGCGGCCCTCACCCATGTCGAGCCCCCGAAAATCCGTCGCTGGCTGTGTGGTCATGTCATTGGCGACAAGACCTATCCTGCACTGTGGAAAAGCCAACTCGAAAAGTTCGACATGGAGCAGCTCCATCTGAGCTTTCTCGATCTGGTGCAGTTGCGGGTCGCAAAGGCTTTCATCGAAGCGGGCCTGTCGCCGCAGAAGGTGCGGCGGGCGATTGAGTTCGGGTCCGAGATCGTGGCTTCGGATTATCCGTTCGCCAGCGCACGCTTCCGTACCGACGGCAAAACCGTTGTGCTGCATGTGCTCAAGACCGACGGCGACGAGGAGTTGATCGATCTGTTCAGCCAGGGCCAATACCTGATGCAGAAGGTGATCGAGCCAAGTTTGAAAAATCTGGAGTTTGACGAGGCCGAGACCGCCGCGCGGTGGTGGCCGCTCGGGCGGGGCAAGGGCGTAGTGATCGATCCACAGCGCCAATTCGGCCAACCCATCGATGATGCGACCGGCGTCCCGACCAGTGTGCTGGCTGAAGCCGCCAAGGCCGAGGGCTCTCCTGCACTCGCCGCCAAGCGGTTTATGGTGCCCCTTGCGTCCGTTCATCGCGCTGTTGCTTTCGAGCAGCAGCTCGCTGCGGCGTGAAGGTCTTTTTCGATAACTGCACAACACCCGTGTTCGCGGGATGCCTTGACGCTCTCGTCCGACCTGACGGCGACGAAGCGCACCACGTCCGATTCATGCACGAGTACGGTTTCACCCACGACACCAAGGACGTCGATTGGATCAAGCGACTTGGCGCGGACAATGACGTGTGGATTGTCGTCACCGGGGACCATCGGATCCGTAAGAACCTCGCCGAGCGCACGGCCTGGATCAAGGCGGGACTAAAGGGGTTTGTGCTCGCCAAGGCCTACCAGAAGACTCCGATCAACCAATGTGCCTCGATGCTGTTATGGCGTTGGCCCGAAATGCGGACCTTCATCTCGTCCGCTGCGGTCGGCTCGATGTTCGAACTGCCGATCAACAAGCGCAGTGGCTTCGAGGCGCTGGCGGTGAGGTGAGGCCGATCATCGCGGGCAGCGTGTCAGCTCCGCGTGAACCCGGACCAGAGTGTTAGGACACGATACGCAGGGCTTTTGCACACCTGCTTCCAGTTGGTGCAGGCCGGCCTCCTATTGCCGTGCCGGTCAACCAATGGGCAGCTGGTGTGGCGAGTTGCAGTTGCCACAACGCGGTAGTTCCTCATACCGCGGGACGGGCCATTTTCCCCCTCGATCAAGATCGTAAGCCCCATGAAAACGGTTGCCCGCGGCCGGACATTGCGCGACAATCTGTAGCGTTACAGAGCTTAAGCGACAGGACCGGTCCATGGATGGCAGCCTTCCCGAACTCGGCGACCTCGAACGCGAGGTCATGCAACTGGTCTGGGAGCATAATCCGGTCACAGCCGAAACCGTCCGCGAGAAGCTGTCGCGCCCGTTGAAGGAATCGACCGTGCGCACCGTGCTGCGGCGGTTGGAAGAGAAGGGCTACACGACCCACACCGTCGATGGCCGGACCTATGTCTACACCGCCGCCGAGCCGCGGGCACGCGTTGCCGCCAAGGCGGTGCAGCGCATCGTCGACTGGTTCTGCGACGGGTCGGTGGAGGAGGTGCTGGTCGGCATGGTCGACAATGCGATGCTCGACCAGCGCCAGCTGCAGATGCTGGCGGATCAGATCGCTGCGGCCAGGAAAGACAAATCGCCGGTGAAGCCAGTGAAGAGGTCAACAGGCGGGAGGAAATGATGCTCACCGTTCTGGCGGAAGCGGCGCTTCGCACCGTCCTGCTGGGAAGCGTCGTTGGTTTCGGTCTTTATCTGTTTCGGGTCCGTCATCCGCAGCTGCAGATGACGGCGTGGCTGGTCGTGCTAGCGGCGTCCCTGGTGATGCCGCTGCTGATGCATTGGAGCACGGTGACGATCACCTTGCATGCGCCGCAGGCGGCCAGCATCAGCCCGGTCGGCCCCATCGAGGATCTGCTGCCGGCGTCCGCGCCGGCTCCGCTGGCGGACGAATTTGAGGCCGTTGACGTCGCGCCGGTCGCGAACGTTCATGTCGTGAGCCCATGGACGATCGCCACGATCATCTACCTGCTCGTGGCCGGATGCCTGTTGCTGCGGCTCGCGATCGGGCTACGGCTCACCTACAGGCTCGTCCGCAAGGCGCGGCCGCTTCCCGGCGGTCAGACGGCTGATCTGCGCATCAGCGATGTCGTCGCGAGCCCGGTGACGATCGGCTCGACCATCCTCGTTCCGTCGCAATGGCTGTCATGGGACGCGGTGAAGCGCGAAGCCGTGCTCGCGCATGAGCGATCGCATATCGCCAACCGCGATTTCTATGTGCTGCTGATCGCAGCGGTCAATCGTGCGCTGTTCTGGTTCAGTCCGTTTGCCTGGTGGCAGTATCGCCGGCTCGCCGATCTCGCCGAGATGATCAGCGACGCCAGTGCGATCGAGGCGCTCAACGACCATGTCTCCTATGCCGAGATCCTGCTCGAGATCGTTCAGGCCCCGCGGGGCAGCGCCGTTGCGCTGGAGATGGCGCGCGCCTCGACGGTGCGCGCTCGGATCGAGCGTATCCTGGGCGGCGGCGCCGGTCCGGCGAAGGTCCGCCTGCGCGGGCGCATCGCCGTGGCCGCGGCCATCCTGCCAGCCATCATCGTATCGGCGCTCGCGATCGCGACGCGGACGGAGATAGCGAAGGCGAAGGCCGTGGCCGGGCCAACCGAGTTGGGGATGTCGACGCAAAAGGCCGAGCGCATCAGCTTCTATTCGCTGGGGCCGCGCGGGGTTTTCGCGATTTCCCGCCATGGTGACGCGCTGTTCGGGCAGCTCACCGGTCAACGCCGGCTGCGGCTCGCATCGATCGGGCAGGGGGCCTATTCCTACGCCGACACCACCGGCCTGCTCAACTTCGTCGTCGGGAATGACGCGCCGCCGGATCTGGTCGTACATCAGGAGAGCCGCGAGTGGCAGGCCGGGCGCATCGCCGAACTATCGCCCTGTGACAGCGAGGCCGAGGCCAGGCCTGCCGCCGATTATCTCGGCTTTTACGAGTTGAGCCCGAGCCGGGTGCTCGCGGTGACCGCGAGCGGCGAGCGGCTGCAATTTCGCGAGACCGGGCGCGGCTCTTTCGAGGTGAAGGCTGATTGCCCCGATGCCTATTCGAGCGCCAGCGACGACCTCGTGTTGTTCCTGCGCGATAGCAAGGAACAGGTGACGCGGCTGCTGCTGCAGGATCCGCTGCTCGGTGCCCGGGTTGCCCACCGGGTCGACGAGCCGCGAGCGAAAGAGATCGAGGATAATTTCGCCCGGCGCATGGCCGAAGTGCCGGACCGCTTCCGCGAGCAGGTGCCGACGCCCGGCAGCCGCGAGATGGTGCTGCGGGGCATCGCAGATCTGCAACGGGGCGCGCCGAACTACGAACGCATGGGGGCGGCGCTCGCGAGCTATATCCGCCAGCACATGTCGTCGCTGCGGAGCACGCTGGTGACGCTGGGCGACGTGCAATCGATCTTCTTCCGCGGTGTCGGCGGAGGCGGCTACGACATCTACGGCGTGAAGTTCGCCAACGGCTCGGCAGAATTCCGCATTCTGGTGGGGCCAGAGGGCAGGGTCGATGACGTGCTGTTCCGGCCCGACGGCAATGATGCGCCGGGCGAGGTGCTGAACTGCGCCAGCGAAGCGAATTTGCGCGCGCAGCCGGATCAGACGCCGATCAAGCTGATGATCTACAACGCGACCGGCGCTGAGATCCGCCTGTTTCGCGTCGACGCGCAGGGCCGGCGGTCGCCGCATGGCGTGGTCGAGGACGACCTGTCGTCGTCGTTCCTGACCGAGATCGGCAGTCCCTGGATCGTCGCCGATGCGAATGGGCGTTGCCTGGAGATCATCCTGCCGGGGCGGCGGACGCGCTATAACATGGTCGAGGCGCAGCGGATCGGCAACGCAGCCGACCATTTCGGCGAACGCCGGGGCGCGCCCGCGCCCGGCAGCGAGGACAAGCTGCGGCGCTATATCGAATCGATCGCCGACGGCCACCCGGATTATGAGCACATGACCACCGAGGTCGCCGCCTATACGCGGCAGCAATTGGCGATGAACCAGGCCATCCTGGCGCGGCTCGGCGCGTTGCGGGCGATCAGCTTCCGCGGCGTCACCGCGCTGGATAGCGACATCTACATGGTGCATTTCGCCAACGGCACCGCCGAATGGCGCATCGGCCTTGCGAGAGACGGCAGCATCGGACGCATCGCGCTCGGTCCGTCGTACTGATCTTTCGGGCGGGCCGATCTGAACCTGTGCTGAGCTGACGGCACGCTGATCCGCACCGTCAGCTCGCTGCCCGCGCGGTACCATCCCCGTTGGCGCAATCTCGGCTTGCGGGGCTGCGTCTCAAATGCTACAATTTGTAGCGCTACAGATCGTCATGAGAGGACGGCGCGATGCAGAGCTCGCCCAAGGCGGACGCGGTGCTGGTCTTGAACCGGTTCGGACTGGGGCCTCGTCCCGGCTCGATCGTTGGCATCGCATCGGATCCGCGCGGGGCGCTGCTGGCCGAGCTCGAACGGGCGCCGGCGATGCTTGCAGCGGCCGCCGCCTTGCCGTCCACGGCCACGGCCTTTCGCGCCGTCAATGAGGCTAATGCGCGCCGCCAAGCCAAGACCATCGCGGCGAAGAAGGCGCGCGAGGAGGCGAAGCGGCAGCAGGTTGCGGCCGGCGCGACCATGGTCGCGGATAGCGGGCAGGCCGACACCGAAGCGGACGCCAAGGCGGCAGCGGAAGCGGTGCCCGATCCCGGCCGTCAGTTCTATCTCCAGGAGGCGAAGGTGCGGACCGAGGCGGCGCTGACCGCCGAGATCGGCTTTGCCGAGCGCCTGGTGTGGTTCTGGTCCAATCATTTCTGCATCTCCGCCGACAAGATCCAGAGCATGTCGGGCGGCTATGAGCGCGAGGCGATCCGCCCCTACGCGCTCGGCCGCTTCGTCGACCTCCTGCTCGCGGCGGAGGGGCATCCGGCGATGCTGTTCTATCTCGACAACAACGTCTCGATGGGCGCGAACTCGATCGCCGGCATCAACCGCACGCGCGGCCTCAATGAGAACTTCGCGCGCGAGATCATGGAGCTGCATACGCTGGGCGTGCGCAGCGGTTACGGCCAGGATGACGTCATCGCCTTCGCCAACGTGCTGACCGGCTGGACGCTGCTGCCGCCGGCCGACAATCCCGAGCATGGCGGCGAGTTCAGCTTCAATCCGCGCCTGCACGAGCCGGGCGCCCAGACCGTGCTGGGGAAGAGCTATGCCGAGGAAGGTGTCGAGCAGGGGCGCGCCGTCCTGCGGGATCTCGCCGCCCATCCCGCGACGGCAACGCATGTGGCGGGCAAGCTGGCTCGCGATTTCATCGCCGATCAGCCGCCTCAGGAGCTGGTGGACGACATGGCGCGGGTGTTTCGAGACACCGCTGGCGATCTCAAGGAGGTTGCCAAGGCGATGGTCGCATCGCCCGCGGCCTGGACTCTGCCGCCGACCAAACTGAAGCGCCCGTCCGAATGGGTGGTCGGGATGGTGCGCGCGGCCGGGATCACGGAAGTCGATGCGCTGCGTTTCACGCAGGGGCAGAGGATCCTGGGCGAGGCGCTGTGGCGGCCGCCGTCGCCGAGGGGCTACGCCGATGACGAGGCGAGCTGGATCGACGGCCTCGGCCGGCGGCTCGACGTCGCCAATGTCTTTGCCGAGCGCATCGCCGGCCAGGTCGATCCGCAATTCGTGACCGAGACCGTGCTGCAGTCCTGCGTGTCATCGGACGTGATGGAGGCGATCGCGCACGCCGAAAGCCGCCAGCAGGCGCTGGTGCTGCTGTTCATGTCGGCGGATCTTCAGAGGAGGTGACGATGGCCGGATTTCATCTGCCGACGCGACGCGATGTGCTGCGCGGCTCGGGCGCGCTGTTCGCCTGGACCCAGATGCCGCGCCTTGCACGCGCGGAAGGGCGCGATCCGCGCCTGCTGGTGATCGTGCTGCGCGGCGCGCTCGACGGGCTCGGTGCGGTGGCTCCGGTCGGCGATCCCGACTGGGTCGGCTTGCGTGGCGATCGCGCGCTGCTCCTCGACGGCAAGCCGCCGGCGCTGTCGCTTGACGGCTTCTTTGCGCTCAATCCGGCGATGCCGAACCTGCACCGGCTGTATCAGGCGAAACAGGCCGCCGTGGTGCATGCGACCTGCACGCCCTATCGCGAGCGCTCGCATTTCGACGGTCAGGACGTGCTCGAAAGCGGCATGGTCAAGCCCGGCGCGACCGACACCGGCTGGCTCAACCGCGCGCTCGGCGAGATGCAGTCCGACGGCCGCGTCAATCTCAACGGCAGCCGCGTGCTCGGCGTCGGCGCGGTGACGCCGCTGGTCGTGCGCGGCAAGGCGCCGGTGATGTCCTGGGCGCCGCAACTTCTGTTGCCTGCGAGCGCGGACACCCAGATGCGGCTGCTCGATCTCTATCGCCACACTGATCCGAAGCTGGCGGCGGCGATGGAGGGGCGGATCAATCTTGCCGCGATCGGCGGCACCGCCGCACCGAGCGCGCCGATGACCGATGATCCCGCGGCCGCGCTGCTCGGCTTCGCCCGCGTGCGCACCTTCTTCGCGGACACCGCAGGCGCTGCTGCGCGCTTCCTGGCGCGGGCCGATGGTCCGCGCGTCGGCGCCCTCGGCTTCGTCGGCTGGGACACTCATGTCAATGAGGGTGCGGGCTCAGGCCAGCTCGCCAATCTGCTGGGCGCGCTCGACGGCGCGATTGCTGCGATCGAGACCGGCATGGGGCCGGCGTGGGGAGAGACCGTCGTGGCCGTCGTCACCGAGTTCGGCCGCACCGCGCATATCAACGGCACCAACGGCACCGATCACGGCACCGGCACGGTTGCCTTTCTCGCGGGCGGCGCGTTGAATGGCGGCCGCGTGATTGCGGACTGGCCGGGCCTAAAACTCGCCCAGCTCTACGAGCAGCGCGATCTCAGGGCGACGACCGATCTGCGGGCTGTACTCAAGGGATTGCTCAGGGATCATCTGCGCGTCGACGACCAGGCGCTGGCGGCGCGCGTCTTCCCTGATAGCGGCGACCTCGCGCCTATGGCGGGTCTGTTGGCATGAACTCAGCGACCGACGGCCGGGCATTCGACAGCGCGCGACGTGGGCTCATTCCCCGTCGCGTGCTGTTCGACAATCCGACGTTCTTCGACGCCAAGCTGTCGCCGGACGGACAATTCGTGTCCTGGCTCGCGCCGGTCGACGGCGTGCTCAATCTCTGGGTCGCGCCGTGCGATCACATTGCCGGCGCAGAGCCGGTGACGCGCACGAAGGGCCGGCCGATCACCTGGCAGGATTGGAGCCCCGACGGGCGCTTCCTGATGTTCATCAAGGACGAGAACGGCGATGAGAACTTTCATCTGTTCGTGGTCGATCCATGGACGTGCGCGTTGCGCGACCTCACGCCCTATCCGGGCGTGCGCGCGATGCCGACGCTGTGGTCGCGCGCCGTGCCGAACCAGATCGCCGTCACGCTCAACGATCGCGACCCTCGCAGTCCCGACGTGTTCGCGCTCGATCTCGACAGCGGCGAGCGTACGCTGATCTGGCAGAACACCCAGCAGCTCGAGTTCGTCGGCCTGGACTGGCAGCTCAAGCCGCGGCACGCCCGCAGCTACGCACCCGACGGCGGCGCGCGGCTGTGGCGGATCGAGGACGGCACGCTGGTGCCCTGGTGCGACGTGCCGTTCGAGGCGAGCTGGAGCACGCGGGTCGCGACCTTCGACATCAGCGGACGCCATCTGCATCTGTTCTCCTGCCTGCATCACGACAAGACGGCGCTGGTGCGCATGGACTGGGCGACCGGCGACGAGCAGGTGCTGTTTGCCAGCGATGAGGCCGACGTGACCGGCTGGATCCTGGATGGACAGAGCTTCGAGCCGCTGGCGGCCGCGATCGATCCCGGCCGGCAGCACTGGCATGCGATCTCCGGCGCGGTGGCGAATGATCTGGCGCTCATCCGCGATGCGCTGCCGGGCCATGCTTTTCACGTCATCAGCCAGTCCGACGACGCCCGCCGCTGGACTCTGATGAGCTACACGCCGCAGCAGCCCGGCACTTTCCATCTGTACGATCGTAACAGTGGCACGGTGACCGAGCTGTTCACCGCGCGGCCGGAGCTGAAATCATACCGCCTCGCGCCGATGCATCCGATCAGCGCCAAGGCACGCGACGGGCTCGATCTGGTGTCCTATCTGACCCTGCCGTCTGACATCGACGGCGACCGGCCGCCAGAGCCGCTGCCGATGGTGCTGGTCGTGCATGGCGGGCCCTGGGGCCGCGACGTCCACGGCTATCGCGGCGACCATCAATGGCTCGCCGATCGCGGTTATGCCGTGCTCTCGGTGAATTATCGCGGCTCGACCGGCTTCGGCAAAGCCTTCGTCTCGGCGAGCGAGAAGCAGCATGCGCGCAAGATGCACGACGATCTCATCGACATGGTCGACTGGGCGGTCGCGCAAGGAGTAGCGCTGCGCGACCGGATCGCGATCACCGGCGTGTCCTACGGCGGCTACGCCTCCTTCGTCGCCGCAACCTTCACGCCGGAGGTGTTCTGCTGCGCGGTGCCGGTGGTCGGCATCACCAACCTGCAGACGCTGCTCGAATCCATGCCGCCGTATTGGTCGGGATTTGCCGAGTTCATGTATCGCAGCTATGGCGATCCGCGCACCGCGGCGGGGCGGGCGCTGCTGGCCGAGCGCTCGCCGATCCATCAGGTCGACAACATCACAAAGCCGATGCTGATCTTCCACGGCGCCAACGACGTGCGCTGCCTGATCGCGGAGAGTGATACCATCGTCGCCGCGATGCGACAGCGGAGTATTCCGGTCACCTATATCGTCTATCCCGACGAGGGGCATGGCTTCCAGAAGCCGGAGAACCGCCTGTCCTATATCGCGATGGCGGAGGCCTTCTTCGCGCGCCATCTCGGCGGCGCATTCGAGCCGATCGACCGGGATTTCGACGGTTCCAGCCATGAGGTGAGGGCCGGCGCGCCGCTGCTGGCCGACTATATCGCATAGACGAGCGCCCTCGCGGCGCCCAATCCGCGAGCGCCTGCCGGCCTATCGCCCTGCCCAGATGGCGGATGGACGGTACCACGAACCCCATTTACATCACCCTGCGATCGCGCTGAAAATGGCGCTCTCTTGATGTGTGCCGATGCAACGGACGATTCCGGAGCAGGGGGCGACGATGATCAATCCGAATGCCTTAGCGGGGTTGCGCCGGATCGAACGCGACGTGCGGCTCGATCTGTTTCGGGGGATCGGTCTGTGGATGATCTTTCTCGATCACATTCCGCATGACGTCGTCTCCTGGCTGACGCTCCGCAATTACGGCTTCAGCGACGCCGCCGAATTCTTCGTCTTCATTTCGGGCTATCTGGTCGGCTTCATCTACGCGCCAATCATCCGCGCCGGACTGTTCTTTGCCGCCGCCAAGCGGCTGCTGCGGCGGGCGCTGCAGATGTACGTGGCCCATATCATGCTGTTTCTTTTGTTCACCGCCCAGATCGCGCGTACCGTGCGGCGGTTCGACAATCCGCTATATGAGGACGAATTCAACATCCACAATTTTCTGGAGCATCCGGACGTGCTGATCGGGCAGGCGATCACGCTGCGCTACAAGCCGGTCAATCTCGACGTGCTGCCGCTCTACATCACCCTGGTCGCAACAGCCCCGTTCATGCTCTGGTGCCTGGTGCGCCGGCCGAACCTGACGCTCGCGGCGTCGGTGGTGCTCTATGCGTTCTCGCGCTGGTTCGATTGGAACGTCCCATCGTATCCGGCGGGCACGACCTGGTATTTCAATCCGTTCTGCTGGCAGCTTCTGTTCGTGTTCGCGGCATGGTGCGGCAATGGCGGCTTTGCGCTGATCGCGCGGTGGGTGTGGTCGCGCGCGGTGATGTGGCTTGCGGTGGCGTGGCTGGTCTTCGCCTTCCTGATCGTGATGACCTGGCACATCCCGGCGCTCGCGGTGCTGGTGCCGAAATGGATGATCAAGGTGATCTATCCGATCGACAAGACCGACCTCGACCTGTTCCGCCTGACGCATTTCCTCGCGCTGGCGACCTGGGTCTCCTATCTCGTGCCGCGCGACTGGCCGCCGCTGAAGGCGCGCTGGACATTCCCGATGCGGCTCTGCGGCCGGCACTCGCTGCCGATCTTCTGCCTCGGCGTGTTCCTGTCGTTCTCGGCGCATTGGATCCTCATGCAATATACGCGTGGCGTCTGGGAGCAGCTGGCGGTCAGCGCCGCCGGCATCCTGATCATGATCGGCTTCGCCTGGCTGCTCGAGCGCACCAACGAGGTGCCCGACCTGTTCGTCGAGGTGCTGGAGAGCAAAGAGGCCGGGACCGAGAGCGCCTGATGCCGGGGGAGAGATCGATGCCTGCGCGGATCCTGATGATCGTTGCGATGGTCCTGGCTCTGACCGGTCACGCCGGCGCGCAAGCGCCGTCGCCCGAGGCGTTGGAGGCCGCGCGCAACCTGGTCGTGACCATGAAGCTGGCTGATCAGTACAAGGCGATGCTGCCGACCATCCTGCTCGGCATCAAGCCGGTGCTGGTGCAGGACCGGCCGGAGATCGAGCGCGACTACGAGGCGATGGCGGCGACGGTTGGTGACGCCTACACGCCGTTCTATCAGGCCATGGTCGATCGCGTCGCCGCGCTCTATGCCAGCGCGTTTACGATCGACGAGCTGCATCAGATCGAGGCGTTCTATCGCACGGCAGTCGGTCAGAAATTGCTGGAGAAAGTGCCCGCGCTGGCGCAACAGCGCGAGGTCGTGGTGCAGGACATCAGCCGCAAAGCTGCCGATGAGCTGAAAGCGCGCCTGACCGACGCGCTGCGGCAGAAGGGGCACAAGCTGTGACGGCGTCGTCACACAGCGTGCGCGACACAAAAATTTCGTAACTCAGCCTCTTGCAAGGGGCCCCGGTGCAAGCTGGAAACGTCTCGATTCGCCACGGTTCGAACCATGCCTGCCGTGATGTCCTGGACCAGCGTACCGCCAAGCTTCCCCTCAACTCGGTCCAAGAAGCAATCTTGCGGCCGGCCTTACGACGGTGCTCTGCTCTGTCGGCGAAGGTCAGGACCGAGCCTGGTCCATCGAGATGACGTTTCCGCTCGCGCGGTTCCTCCTTGGCAGCCTGACGCGCGGCAATTTCTCGGCTTGTCGTTTTGCAGGATTTGTGGATTTCTTGCCTGGCGATGATCGTTCGAGCATGTGCGAAATCCCGCTTCGGCCGTATACGCCGGCATGGCGACGGGTGGCTCGTGACGATCACCGCGACAGCCCGGGAACCAATGCTTTCAACGCCATGGGCGTGTCGCCGGCGTCGGTTCGAATGCAAGTTCAACCACGCAGGCTCAGTGACGCCAGGCTTTGAAACAAATGGGCTTCAGTATTTCGGGATTGCCGCAGTGCCATGGAGATAACATCCAGTGAATATCAATCGGCGCGGCATTTTAACGACATTCGTAGCCACAGCGGTTAGTTCGGTTAGTGAAAAGGCCCTCGCATTTGTGAGAGGCGGGATACGGTCAGCATCCACTGCCGCTCCAACCTGGCAAACGCTCAAGGTCGGCGGCGGCGGCAACATGCGCGGTATGGATGTCGTCGGGACCACGCTCCTTGCGCGGTCGGATACTCACCCAGCGCTCTATTTTTGGGATTCGGCGGCCAACAGATGGGACCCTTTAGTCACGTCCTATTCGTTGCCATCCAACTATGTGGCGTCCTATGGCAACAACGTCTTCGCGGATGGCGTATGGGAAGCGCGCATCTGCCCGAGCACGTTGACCAAGCTTTATATGGTCTATCTCAGCACGCCATTCGTTTCGACGAACAGCGGGCGGACTTGGACGTCGATCAAATCCGGTGCGTGGCCGAGCTTTGCCAACAATGGCGTTGCCGGTTGGTTTGAGGCGAACGGCGATCACGGCGTCTGCAACATGGCGGTTGATCCCGCCAATGACCAGATCGTGTTTGTGGGATCGCCTGCAAACGGTCTGCTCAAGACCAGCAACAGCGGCGGGAAGTGGGTCGTCGACAGTGGCGTTCCCGCTGCGACGTCGCAAGGTATCGGAATTGTCTTCGATCCCACGTCCTCGGTGGTTGGCGGCGCAACTCAAGGCATATTTGCCGTCTCGAACGGGCAAGGGGTTTGGCATTCGACCAACGGCGGTTCGTCATGGACCAGGCTCAACACGACGGGAATGCCGACCGCCTATTGGGATATGGTCGTAGATCAGCTCGGGACGCTATGGATCACGACAGGCGCGGGAGGTGCACTCCGGTCGTGGACGTCTGAAACTGGATGGGTCAGAAACTCACTCAGGGATGGCGCAGGTCTCAGCGGGATCGCGGTGTCGCCTCTTACTCCTAATAATATGCTCTGCTGCAGCCTCGGCGGTCGCATGTACATCTCGACTGATCGTGGGAGCACCTGGACCACGTCGATCATCACCTCGAGGGTTGACGGCAGCGCAGACGCGCCTTGGCAGAATTGGGGACCTTCTGCTGGCTACGCTGGAACAAATAACGGCGGCTATAGCCGAGGATCCTATGGATACTCGGCCAACAGGCTTCTGTTCGATAGCACCGGCGTCGTCTACATGGCGCAAGGGTTCGGGGTTTTCTCAGCGCCGACGCCGTTCGCGAATCCCAACAATATCACCTATAGGGCACAGTCTCGCGGCATTGAGGCGCTTGATGCCACCTGTGTTATCCATCCTCCGGGCGGGGTCCCGATCGGAACTGCATGGGATCTACCGATCTGGCGGTGGCCGGACTACGGCGCGGCATATCCATCGAAGTACGGTCCGGACGACGACTTCTATGCCAACATGCCAACCTACGGCGTGGCTCTGAAGCGTGGTCACATGATCGACTATGCCTCAAGCTCACCAAATTTCCTTGTTGGCTTGACCTCGTTCGGTTTGTACTACTCCAGTGATTACGGCAGCACCTGGTCGCGGATGTCAAACCAGGCGGCGCTGGGAGATACCTATTATCAGGGAGCTTGCGTCGCATCGTCATCCCCGACCAACCATCTTTTCTTTGGTGTCGGCTCAGGGCTAATCTACACGACTGACAACGGGGTGACGTGGAAAAAATCGTCCTATGCCGGCAGTGGCATGCCGTCTTTCCCATTCTTCTATGAATGTGTCATCGCAGCCGATCGCGTCACGCCCGGAAAGTTCTATGTGCTTTCCGCCGGCGACAAGATGTACGTGTCCACGGATGGCGGGGCGACGTTCAAGGCCGCCGGCGCGCTGACCGACGCCCTCGGGCTCGCGCGAGTCAAATGCGTGCCTGCGAATGCCGGGCATGTGTTCGTCGTGACCGGAAACTCGCTCAATCGGCAGCCAGTGCCCAGCGCCATCTTGAAGTGGTCCACCAAGAGCGGCACCTCGTTCTCGACGCTGTTTGACTTCCACAGCGTGGAGGACATTGGCTTCGGGACGGTCGTCGCGGGCCAATCCTATCCAACGCTCTACATCGCCGCCCACCGCGCCAGCACGGCGACCTACGGCATCTACAAGTGCAACAACTTCAACCCGAGCACAGGCGCCGGCACCTGGACGCTGATGACGAATTCAGACGGGACGAACTATCCGGAAGGGTGGTTCTCTGCGATTGCCGGCGTGGCGGGTGACCCGGTCAACGACAATAGATGCTCAATCGCTTATACGAATGGCGGGTTCAAGAGGTACGGTTAATCCCGTACCTTGTTGATGGCGCGATTCGGGAGCCGCCGCGCTCGCGACGCCGCAATGTAGTCGTTGCGCACGCAATCCGCTTTCGAATTGATTGGATCAAGAGTGAGTTTTGTGAGGCTCTTGCGAAATCCCGAATATCGAATGACCGACAGACTGTAGCATTTCGCCGATCGGTTCCGAGCTCTTCTCCCCATGCTCCTCGAACAGGATGATCTTGGTGCTTGCGATACGATTGAGCCGGCACTTGCGACTTCAACATGCGTTCGTGGTTATGGATTCCGGGCTCGCTTGCTCCGCAAGCGCCCCGGAATGAAGGATAAATTGTGTACTCCCTCTACTCGTCATTCCGGGGCATCGCGCAGCGATGAGCCCGGAATCCATAACCACGCGCTCATTTGCAATGTGCTCCATGAGCACGATGCGGATCTCATTTTGTATCAGCGCTCCAACTGACACTTTACAAATTCCGAAATTGCTGTAAGAGCACGGGCCACGACGTTGCGGATTTCCGCCAGCGAGAGACCTATGCCGTATTCGTATCCACGCCCGATCAAGGAAGCAGCGCTGCCGCTGATGCGGCAATGCCTGAATTCCGCGCGCGTGCCGGCGGTCTCCGCAGGCAAGGCGCTGCCAGGCAATATTGCACCGATAGCGTAAAGGCGGCGGGTTTTCCCTCTGCCTTGGGCAGAGAGAAAATCCGCAAAGCCGTGGTCCCTTCGGGGACGATCTCGACCGACCTCTCTGCTTGCACAACGGTTTGCGCGATCTGACATCGCGCTGGCCTGATATCTGGAGCCCATGTCGGGTTTCCGGACCTGTAACTGCTTGAGAGAGGAGGATCAGATGCGATCCGATCCCTACCGAGAGCGGGCGCGAGAGCTGGCGGTTGAAGCCGGCCTCGATCCCGATGCCAAGATCGACCGGCCCGGGCAGCGGCCGATGCCGCTGTGGTGCACGTTTCACGACGCCGCCCGCAAGGAGCAGCTTGCGCGTGACGCGGAGGCGCTCGCCAACACCGTGGCGGGCCGGCCGCAGGCGGCCGAGTATCAGAACAGCCCGCTGAAGGTGTTCGGCCAGCACGAGGACGCGACGCTTGCGCAGATGCGCAATTGCATGGCGGTCGGCAACGCCGTGGCCGGCGTGATCTGCGCCGACGGCCATCTCGGCTATGCCCAACCGGTCGGCGGCGTGATCGCCTATGAGAAGCAGATCAGCATCTCCGGCGTCGGCTTCGACATCGGCTGCGGCAACATGGCCGTGCGTCTCGATACTCAGTTCAGTGAGATCGAGAACAAGGTCGGTGCGATCACCCAGGATGTCGCCAAGGTGATCTCCTTCGGCGTCGGCCGCAAGAATGCACAGCGCGTCGAGCATGAGCTGTTCGACGACGCCGATGCCTGGCGCGAGTCCGACATGGGCGAGTACCGGCAGAAGGCCGTCGGACAGCTCGGCACGGTGGGTTCGGGCAACCACTATGTCGATTTGATGCGCGATGAGGCCGGCTTCGTCTGGATCGGCGTGCATTTCGGCAGCCGTGGTCTCGGCCACACCAGCGCGACGCGCTACCTCAAGGCGGCCGGTGGCAAGGACGGCATGACCTGCCGTCGTCGACGAGGACTCGGAGCTCGGGCGGCGCTACATCGCCGCGATGCAGTTGGCGGGGCGTTATGCCTATGCCGGACGGGAGTGGGTGGTCGAGCGCGTGCGCGCGATCATCGGCGGCGCCGTCACGGACATGGTGCACAACCACCACAACTACGCCTGGCGCGAGACCCATGGCGGCAAGGACCTGTGGGTCGTCCGCAAGGGGGCGACGCCGGCCTTTCCTGGCCAGCGCGGCTTCGTCGGCGGCTCGATGGGGGACGATGCCGTCATCATCGAGGGCGTGGAGTCCGAGGAGGCGAAGGCTTCGCTGTACTCGACGGTGCACGGGGCCGGGCGGCTGTTCGGGCGGCGGGAAGCCAAGCGGCGTTTCACCCGCGCCGAGATGGACGCGTGGCTGCAGGGCCGGGGCGTTACCCTGATCGGGGCCGACCTCGACGAGAGTCCGATGGCCTATCGCCGTCTGCCGGAGGTGATCGCCGAGCACGCGGGCTCGGTGAAGGTGCTTCACACCTTGCGTCCGTTCGCGGTGGTGATGGCCGGCGAGGGCGAGTTCGATCCGTTCAAGGATTGAGTTCGTCGTCACGGCCGATTGGCGGTCAACGTGTGGTTCAATTCAAGAGGACAGGCCGCCCACGGGCGGCTTGTCATTCCGGTGGAGGATGATGATGGCTGAGCTGACATGGAGAGCGGATAACATCGAAACGATCGCGGGCTTTTTCTCGGCTGCGGAGTGCGACGATTATATCGCGTTCGCGGAGATGATGGGCTTCGAGGAGGCGACCTTGTTTGCGCCACGCGGTGTGAAGGACGTACGCAACAATGATCGCGTCATCGTCGACGACGCCGAGCGCGCGCAGGAGCTCTATCAGCGGCTGATTGGTCATCTCGCGCCGTCGTTCCAGCATCGCTGGACGCCGGTCGGGCTGAACGAGCGGTTGCGGCTCTATCGCTATGATGTCGGGCAGCGGTTCGAATGGCATCGCGACGGCCACTTCGAGCGGCCGAACGGCGAGCGCAGCCAGTTCACCTTCATGGTCTATCTCAACGATGACTTCGAAGGAGGAGCGACATCGTTTGGCGATGACAGCGGTCTGACGCCTGATGGTCCTCTTCGCATCACGCCGGAGAAGGGCATGGCGCTGCTGTTCCACCACCCGATCATGCATCGCGGTGATCCCGTCACCAAGGGGCGCAAATATGTGTTGCGGAGCGATGTGATGTACCGGCGCCTCGCTTGAGGCCGTCGCGCTCAATTGCTGGAAGCCGCCCACGGGCGGCTTTTCGCCCAATGAACATCGTCGAGGCCGGGTACGACAAATATTTCTGAATTGGAATGCGAGACGAGCGATGATCGATGGAAACACCTTGATCGCCTGGGGGTTCAAGCCGGGCCGCTGGTTCAGGGATGGACTGGCGACGGCGAACGCGTTGCGCGCCGAGGGCGCCGACGACGACGCGATTTTCGCGGCCTTGCAGGCATTGCAGCCGCTCGAAACCTTGATGCGCACCAATGGACTCCCGTTCTCCATGCTGATCGATGCCGAGAACGAGCTGGAACGTGCCAACGTCGCGGCCGTGGCGCAGCACATGGATGCGCTGATGAGAGTCCCGACCATTGTGATCGGCGCGGTGATGCCGGATGCCTGCCCGTCCGGGACGACGACGGGCACGATTCCCGTGGGCGGCGTGGTCGCCTGCGAGGATGCGATCCATCCCGGCTTCCACTCTTCGGACATCTGCTGCTCGGTCGCGATCACGGTGTTCACGCGCAAGGATGATCCGAAACGCGTGCTCGATGCCGTTCACGCCGTCACTCATTTCGGCCCGGGCGGCCGCGACAAGCTGCTTAGTCCGCCGGACGAGGTGATGGCTGCGTTCGACGCCAATCCGTTCCTGAAGGGCCTGGAGCGTTTCGCGGTCGGCCACTTCGCCACGCAGGGTGACGGCAATCATTTTGCATTTGTCGGCCATCTGAAGTCGACGGGCCAGGTCGCGCTGGTGACCCACCATGGCTCGCGCGGCCTCGGCGCACAGGTCTACAAGCGCGGCATGGCCGCGGCCAGGAAGCACACCGCGATCCATGCGCCGAAGGTCCCGGACCACAATGCCTGGATCAGAGCGTCGAACGACGACGGGCGCGCTTATTGGGAGGCGTTGCAGGTGGTGCGGCTCTGGACCAAGGCCAACCACCACGCCATCCATGATCTCGCGGCCGCCAAGCTTGGTAACAAGATCGCCGATCGTTTTTGGAACGAGCACAATTTCGTTTTCAGGAAGACGGACGGCCTGTTCTACCACGGCAAGGGCGCAACCCCGAACTGGGCGGGCTTCTCCGCCGATGATGACGGGCGCACCATCGTGCCGCTCAACATGGCGGAGCCGGTGTTGTTGTTGAAGCATACCGACAACAAGGACGCGCTTGGCTTTGCGCCCCACGGCGCCGGTCGTAATCTCGGGCGCAAAGCGTTTCTGCGCCAGAACCGGCCCGAGCTGCCTGATGGCATCGACGCGCGCTTCTACTGCGGTAAGCCGGACCTGTCCGAGCTGCCGCAGGCCTACAAGAACGCGGCCTCGGTGCGTGCGCAGATCGAGGCCTATCGCCTCGGTGAAGTGATCGACGAGGTGATCCCGTACGGCTCGGTCATGGCCGGCGATTGGGAAGCCGATGCGCCGTGGCGGAAGGGACGGTGAGGTTCGGAACGGGACGTCGCGCGAAAGTTTCGGCGAGATCGGAGAGGCCGCCCACGGGCGGCCTCCGGCCAAGCAGGATGGAGGCGAGACATGAGCGAGATCCGGTGGAGAGCGAAGAATGTCGGTACGATCGAGGGCTTTCTCTCGCTCGGCGAATGCGACGACTATGTTCGGTTCGGCGAGGCGATCGGCTTCGCCGAAGCACCGATATCGACCTTGGAGGGCATGATCATGATGAAGGACGTTCGTAACAACGATCGGGTCATGGTTGACGATTCCGCGCGGGCTCAGGCGCTTTATGAAAGGCTCTCCGGTCATTTGGCGCTACGATTCCAGAAGACGTGGGTGCCCGTCGCGCTGAACGAACGCCTGCGGCTCTATCGGTATGATGTCGGGCAGCAGTTCGACTGGCATCTCGATGGCCATTTCGAGCGCGAACTCGGTGAGCGCAGCCAATTCACCTTCATGGTCTATCTCAATGACGACTTCGAAGGCGGAGCAACGTCATTCAAAGATGGCTATGGAGGAGCCTCGATCGGTGATCCGTTTCGGATCAGGCCGGAGAAGGGAATGGCGCTCCTGTTCCACCATCCGATCATGCATCGCGGCGATCCAGTTACGAAGGGGCGCAAATACGTGCTGCGAACCGATATCATGTATCGTCGCCAGGGGTGAGGCATGGCGCACCACACGCAACCAATTGGCGGTTGCGTGTGGTGCTGCCGTCGGCCATCCTTGCGGTGAGATGCATTGGGGGGCGTGGTGACGGGCGTCGAGGCTGGAGCGATCAGGTCGAAGCGGGAGCCCTGGTGGTCGATCGCGGCTGTTTTCGTGCTCGGTTTCGTGCTGCTGTCGCTCTTGACGGCGTCGCCGCTGTTGGTTCGTGCCTTTCTGTATCAGCCGTTCAATATTCCGGCCGGCTCGATGAAGCCGACCTTCCTGGTCGGCGACGTCTTCTTCGTCGCGAAATATCCCTACGGCTATAGCCGTTACACGTGGCCGTTGTCCTGGCCGTCCTCCCTGGCTGCTTCGGCCCGCATCTGGGGTGCTGTGCCCGCGCGCGGCGACGTCGTCGCGTTTTTCCTGCCGAAGGATAATGCGACCGTGTACATCAAGCGCGTGGTCGGGCTGCCCGGTGACCGCATTCAGATGAAGGACGGGCGGCTCTACATCAACGAGACGCCGGTCGTGCGCGAGCGGCGCGACGACGCGGTCGGGCTCAGCGCCTGCGGCGACGAGTCCCGCGAGCGCGTCAAACGCTGGCGCGAAACCCTGCCGAATGGCGTGAGCTACGACACGCTCGATTGCCTCGACAACGGTTTCTTTGACAACACGCCCGTCTATACCGTGCCGCCCGATCGATTGTTCATGCTCGGCGACAACCGCGACAATTCCACCGACAGCCGCGTGCTCAGTCAGGTCGGCTATGTCCCGATCGAGAACGTCATCGGCCGCGCCGCGATGATCTATTTCTCGGTCACAGGCGGCGAAAAGGGGGAGCCGGGCCGGATCCGCTTCGAGCGGATCGGGATGATGGTACGGTGACTTTAGTTAGCTGCGTCAGCACGGATACCGCGCATCGCCCTGTCATCGCACCAGGGGCATTTCAAGCCGCGTCGCGCGGCACGATCTTCTTGTAATTCTGTGTCTGTGCCGCCTTGGAAAGATCATAGGCGGTCTGCAGGTTCATCCAGAAGCGGGGGTCGGTGCCGAAATAGCGGCCGAGCCTGATCGCGGTGTCGGCCGTAACATCGCGGGTGCCGCGCATGATCTCGGTGAGACGATTGGGCGGCACGTCGAGCAGCTTTGCCAGGGCGCGCGCAGACAGGCCAAGAGGAATCAGGAATTCCTCGCGGAGCACTTCGCCGGGATGGGTGCGCAGGCGGGGCATCGTCCTCTCCTTCAATGGTAGTCCACGATCTCAACTTCTTCTGGACCGTCAGAGGTCCATCGAAAGCAGAGGCGCCATTGCTGGTTTATCCGAATGGAATGCTGACCGCGACGATCGCCTTTCAGAGCTTCCAGCCGGTTGCCCGGCGGGGAGCGCAGATCCTCCAGACGAACGGCAGCATCCACCATGTCGAGCTTCCGAAGGGCGACCACTTCGAAGCTCCGCCACTTCGCAGAGCAGGCGCCGTCCCGGAACAGCCGCTCAGTCGCCCTGTCGGCAAAGCTGCGGATCATGCGCCATGATGTGATACGTATCGCGTATCAGTCAAGTCTCTCGTTGGTCTGAAAACAAAAAGGGCGCGGTTCGCACCGCGCCCTTCGTAAAGTTCAGAGCAGTTGGACCTTAGAAGTCCATGCCGCCCATGCCGCCGCCCGGAGGCATTGCGGGGCCGGCCGCGTTCTTCTTCGGCAGCTCGGCAACCATCGCCTCGGTGGTGATCAGGAGGCTGGCCACGGAGGCCGCGTTCTGGATCGCGGTGCGCACGACCTTGGTCGGGTCGATGATGCCCTTCGAGACCATGTTCACGTATTCGCCGGACTGCGAGTCGAAGCCGTAGGCATACTGCTCCTTCTCGAGGATCTTGCCGACGATGACCGAACCGTCCTCGCCCGCATTGATGGCGATCTGGCGGGCCGGAGCGGAGAGCGCCTTGCGGACGATCTCGATGCCGGTCTTCTGGTCCTCGTTCTTGGAGCGCAGGCCCTTGAGCTGCTCGGAGGCACGGAGCAGGGCGACGCCGCCGCCCGGCAGGATGCCTTCCTCGACAGCAGCGCGGGTCGCATGCATCGCGTCATCAACGCGATCCTTGCGCTCCTTGACCTCGACCTCGGTCGCGCCGCCGACGCGGATCACCGCGACGCCGCCGGCGAGCTTGGCCAGACGCTCCTGCAGCTTCTCACGGTCGTAGTCCGAGGTGGTCTCCTCGATCTGCGCCTTGATCTGGGCCACGCGCGCCTCGATGTCGGCCTTCTTGCCGGCGCCGTTGACGATCGTGGTGTTCTCCTTGTCGATCATGACCTTCTTGGCGCGGCCGAGCATCGACAGGTTGACGTTCTCGAGCTTGATGCCGAGATCTTCCGAGATCGCCTGGCCGCCGGTCAGGATCGCGATGTCCTGCAGCATGGCCTTGCGGCGGTCGCCGAAGCCTGGCGCCTTGACGGCCGCGACCTTCAGGCCGCCACGGAGGCGGTTGACGACCAGGGTGGCGAGCGCTTCGCCTTCGACGTCCTCAGCGACGATCACCAGCGGCTTGCCGGTCTGCACGACGGCTTCGAGCAGCGGCAGCAGCTCGTTCAGCGACGACAGCTTCTTCTCGTTGATCAGGATGTAGGCGTCGTCCATCTCAACGCGCATCTTGTCGGCGTTGGTGACGAAGTAGGGCGAGATGTAGCCGCGGTCGAACTGCATGCCCTCGACGACGTCGAGCTCGGTCTCCAGCGACTTGGCTTCCTCGACGGTGATGACGCCCTCGTTGCCGACCTTCTTCATGGCGTCGGCGAGGAACTTGCCGATCTCGGCATCGCCATTGGCCGAGATGGTGCCAACCTGGGCGATCTCGTCGTTCGAGGTGACCTTCTTGGAGTTCTTCGACAGGTCCGCAACGACCGCCTCGACCGCGAGGTCGATGCCGCGCTTGAGGTCCATCGGGTTCATGCCGGCGGCAACCGCCTTGGCGCCTTCGCGCACGATCGCGGCGGCGAGCACGGTCGCGGTGGTGGTGCCATCGCCGGCAGCATCAGCGGACTTGGAGGCGACTTCGCGCACCATCTGCGCGCCCATGTTCTCGAACTTGTCGTCGAGCTCGATCTCCTTGGCGACGGTGACGCCGTCCTTGGTGATGCGGGGAGCGCCGAACGACTTGTCGAGCACCACGTTGCGGCCCTTCGGGCCGAGGGTGACCTTCACGGCATTGGAGAGGATCTCGACGCCGCGCAGCATGCGGTCGCGGGCGTCGACGCCGAACTTCACGTCTTTGGCTGACATATTGGGTTTCCCTGAGTTGAAACGTCTATCTCACCCTTGCCGGGGCGCCCGCGGGGCGCTCCTCAGGGTGAGCGTGTGCGAGCGGATAATTAGGCGGCTTTCTTCTTGGCGCCGACGTCGGTCAGCACGCCCATGATGTCGCTTTCCTTCATGATCAACAGCTCCTGGCCGTCGATCTTGACCTCGGTGCCCGACCACTTGCCGAACAGCACGCGGTCACCGACCTGGACGTCGAGCGGGACCAGCTTGCCGCTCTCGTCGCGGGCGCCGGGGCCCACCGCGATCACTTCGCCCTGCGAGGGCTTTTCCTTGGCCGAGTCGGGGATGATGATGCCGCCGGCAGTCTTCTCTTCGGCGTCGATGCGCTTGACCACGACGCGGTCGTGAAGCGGACGGAAAGCCATACAGTCCTCCTAAGCTATTGAGGCGATTATCAGTTTCTGGAGATTGGCAGTCGATGCCAGCGAGTGCCAGCCTGCCGGGCTGGACATAGGCGAGAGTTTTGGAGCCGGCAAGGGCTTCTAGCAGAAAAATTAGCAGTCAATCACGCGGTCTGCCAGAAGGTCCGGGCATCGTTAACGAGGCCGGAACGGATCGTGAAACCCAGTATTAGCACCCCCGCTAAGTCGCTGCTAGTGCAGGAAATTTCAACAACCCGTTAAACATTTAGGCTTGTGATGGATTGAAGTCATGCGTCACATTTCTCTCATGTGAGCGCATCTTCACCGGGTGACTCCATCGCAGGTGCCACGCGGGGACAATGCGCTTCCTAAAACGGAGGTTGGCATGGTGTCGAAGGTTGCCGTTTCCGAGGATTTTCGGAAACAGGTCCTGGGTTACGGGCTGACGACGGCGCAGATCCTTTATCGGATGCCGGATCATCCCTCGCTGCTCCAGACCTACGTCTGGCAGAATTACGACCTGTTCCCGAAATTCCCCGCGCTGCAGGACTTCCTGGCGTTCTGGCAGAGTAAGCTCGAAGGGCCGCTGTTCTCGGTGACGGTGGCGCATTCCAAGCTGATCAAGCCAGCGGAGCTGCGCGCAGTTGACGGTGTGTTCCGGCTGAACTGAGCGGAAGCCATAGTAGAAGCGGCAACCACGGTGTCATTCCGGGGCATCGCGTAGCGATGAGCCCGGAATCCATCGGGCGGCAGAACGTGTGGCAACGTGGATTCCGGGCTCGTGCTTCGCACGCCCCGGAATGACGATATATCGAGGCGCGACAGCGGAGCTCCTTCAATCTGTGCTACCCTTCGCTCGAGGAAACCGAAGGAGAGCACGATGGCCAGCAAGAGCCGTGCGAAGAAGGCGGCATTACGGACCGCCGCGAAGGCGGCGACGCGCAAGACATCGCCGCGCAAGAGCGCCAAGGCGAAAGCCAAATCTGCGGCGGCCAAATCGATTGCGCGCCGACCACTCCCGCGCAAAGCTGCCGCCGCGCCTGCCGTGCGGCGGAAGAAGCAGCGGATCGCCATCAGCCATCATCGCGATGAAGACTTCAAGGCCGATGGGCTGCGCGCCTACGCGCACTACCGCGACCTCGGCATTGCTGACGCGACGCATGGGCTCGCGCGCGCCCATGTGATCCGGCTGCTGCCGCCCTGCAACCCGCAGGAGGTTGCGAAGCTGCACACCCACGACGTCGAATTCCAGATGGTCTATGTGCTCAAGGGCTGGGTGAAGAGCTATCTCGAAGGTGTCGGCGAAACGCTGATGAAAGAGGGCAGCGCCTGGACCCAGCCGCCGCGCATCCGCCACATGATCCTCGACTATTCCGACGACGTCGAACTGCTCGAGGTGATCCTGCCGGCCGACTTCAAAACGGTCGAACTCTCGACGTAAATCGGTCTGAAACAGCTGGAAACATTCGCCCTGCGGTCGCGGCGGCCTGACCGCATGGTGTTTGTCACATCTTTGCCCGGCGTTGTTGGGCGGGATGGGCCCGCAAGGAATGCGATGTCCGCATCGCGTCCGCCGTGGGCTTGTGTCAGGCGTATGCGTTCCGTTGTCGTCAATAGCCGCCCAGTTCCGATCGGTATCCTTCCCAGGCGCGTCATTCCCGGCGGCGCGTTATCTCGACGATGTCGCCAGCCCTGGACATCGGGATGATATCGACTGGCTGCGCGCCATCGCAGTCCTGTCCGTTGTCGCCTTCCATTTCGAGACGCCGGGAATTTTCGGCGGCTTCGTCGGCGTCGATATCTTCTTCGTCATCTCCGGCTATCTGATCATCGGCATCCTGCAATCCGAGATCGCGCAGGGCCGCTTCTCCTTCACGGGATTCTATGAGCGGCGGCTGCGCCGGCTGTTGCCGGCGCTCTATGTCATGGTGGTGCTGACCGCGCTGCCGTCATTGCACTTCCTGCTCAACTCCGAACGCGCCGAATTCTTCCGCTCCGCTGTTGCGGTCGTCACCTTCACCTCGAACATCTTCTTCTGGCAGCAGTCGGGCTATTTCGATCGCGCAGCGGTGGAGAAGCCGCTGCTGCACAGCTGGTCGCTTGCGGTCGAGGAACAGTTCTATCTGGTGCTGCCGGTCCTGATCTGGGGCGTGCTGCGGTTCGCCCACGGCCGCCGACTGGTGCTGCCGATCACGCTGGTGATGCTGGCCGCAGCTTCATTCGCGCTCGGTCTCATTTTGATGCGCGACGGCGCGTCCGCGAGCGCCTTCTTCCTGAGCCCGGCGCGGGCGTGGGAATTCCTGATCGGCGGACTGGTGGCGCTGCCGGGCGTGCGGCAGCCGCGGCCCGGGCTCGCGCAGCGAAGCGCACGCGGATTGTCGCTGCTGCTGATGGCGATCCCGATCCTGTCGCTGCGGCCAGGGCCCGGCTTTCCCGGCCTCAACGCCGTGGCGCCGTGCCTCGGCGCGGCCATGTTCATCTGGAGCGGGATTGGTGTCGCGAGCCCCGCGCGCGGCGCGCTGTCGCCGCTGTCGCTCCTGCAGTTCTTCGGCCGTATCTCCTATTCGCTTTATCTCTGGCATTGGCCGCTGTTCGCCTTTGCGCGCTTTGCCAAGCCCGGCCTCGTGCTCGAGGCTCACGAAAAGGCCGCGCTGTTCGCGCTGACGGTCGGCGTCTCCTATCTGTCCTGGCGCTATGTCGAGCAGCCGTTCCGCAGCCGCAGCCTGGCCGCGACCCCGCGTGCCGCTTTCAGCATGGCGGCGGTCGCAAGCCTGCTGCTGCTCCTCGGCAGCGGTGTGGGAGAGATCTTGGGCAGCTTCAGCTCCGAGGCCGATCGCGCCGCGGCGCAGCTCGATGCTTACAACGACTACGACATGAAGCCGGTCTATCGCTACGGCACCTGTTTCACGACATCGGATGGGCGGCTCGGTGACGCCTGCCTGACTGCGGTGCCCGGCAAGACCAACATCCTGCTGTGGGGCGACAGCTTTGCCGCACATTACTATTACGGCCTCAAGGCCAGCCTCGATCCTGAGGTCATCAACATCATGCAGGCGACACAACCGGCCTGCATGCCGACGCTGAGCGCGGAGACGCAAGGCCTCGCCTCCTGCCGCGCATTCGCCGCGCAGATGCGGGACTATTTCGGCGAGCAGAAGCCGGACCTCGTGGTGATGTCGGCGGATTGGCTGGAATATGCCCGGCCGCCGCGCTTTGGCGGCATGATCGCTGATCTGAGGCAGACCATCACGCGCCTGAACGAGGCCGGCATTGCCGTCGTCCTGCTCGGTCCCTCGTTGCAGTTCCGCGCACGTCTGCCGTCCATGCTGGCGCGCGCGCAGCTGCGCGGCATCGCCGCGACGTCGGAGCAATTCGTGCGCGCCGACATTTATGCGCTCGACCAGATGATGCGCAACGCGTTGCCGGTCGGCGAAGGCCTGTCCTATCTCTCGGTCCTGGATGCCGTCTGTCCGGAGCAGCGCTGCCCGCTCACCGAACACAGCCTGCCGCTGTCCTTCGATCATGCGCATCTGACGGCCGAAGGCTCGGTCTATGTGATGGCGAAGGTAGCGCCGAGCCTGAAGATGGTTCTGCCGTAAAGGGTATGGCTCAAGTCAATACGCCGACGATCGCGCCCATCAGGCAGGTGGTGAGCGTGCCCGAGACGATCGATTTCAAGCCGAGGGCATTGATCTCCTCGCGCCGCGAGGGCGCCATGGTGCCGAGCCCTGCGATCATGATGCCGAGGCTGCCGAAATTGGCGAAGCCGCACATCGCATAGAGCATGATCAATCTGGCACGTGGATCGAGCGCGGCAGCGTCGAGCTTGGATAATTCGACATAGGCGATCAGCTCGTTCAGCACGGTCTTGGTGCCCATCAGGCTGCCGGCGGTGACGGCTTGCGACCAGGGCAGCCCGATCAGCCAGCACACCGGCGCCATGACCAGGCCGAGCAGCCGCTGCAGCGAGATGTCGGCGCCCCCGATCGCAGGCAACAGCGACAGGATCGCGTTGGCGAGATGCACCAAAGCGACCAGCACGATCAGCATCGCGACGATGTTCATCAGGAGCTCGAGCCCTGCGCTCGTGCCCTTGACGATGGCGTCCATCGTGCTCGCAGCGTCCATTTCGGGATCGGTTAGCGCACCGCCGGTGAGCTGTTTCGCGGTCTCCGGCACCATGATCAGGCTGACCAGGATCGCAGCCGGCGCGCCGAGCACGGAGGCAATGACGAAATGCGCGGCCGCATCGGGGATCAGCGGCGCCAGTAGGGTCGCGTAGAGCACCAGCACGGTGCCGGCGATGCCGGCCATACCGCCGGTCATCACCAGAAACAATTCGCTCCGCGTCATCTGCGCGAGATAGGGCCGGACGAACAATGGCGCTTCCACCATGCCGAGAAAGATGTTGGCTGCGGTCGACAGCCCTACGGCACCGCCGACGCCCAATGTGCGCTCCAGGAGCCACGCCATGCCGCGCACGATCGGCGGCAGGATGCGCCAGTAGAACAGCAGCGTGGTCAGCACGCTCATGACCAGCACGATCGGCAACGCCTGAAACGCGAGGATGAAATCGGCGCCGGGCGCCTTGAGGTCGAAGGGCAGGGCGGCGCCGCCGAGATAGCCGAACACGAAGGAGGTGCCGGCGCGCGAGGCCGCCGAGATCGCGCCGACCGCGTCGTTGATGGCGCCGAAGGCGCGCGCGACCACCGGAACCTTGATCAGGACCACCGCGGTGACCAGCGTGACCACAAGGCCGAGCACGGCCTGCTTCAGCGACACCGCGCGGCGGTCCTCGCTGAGCGCCCAGGCGATCAAGAGCAGCGCGACGACGCCGAACGCGGATTGCAGCTGTAGCATTGGTCCCCCGAGTTTGGTCACTATGAGCAGCCCAGATAGCAAAGCGCAATGCCATGCGCAGACCTCGGGGCTGAAGTTGACAAGGCCCCGGTGCTGGGTCACGCAAACGTGCCATGTCCTCCACCATCCCGATCGGCGCGGGCACGCTGCTCAAGCAAAGCTCGTTCCTGTTCTTCCTGCTCTCGCGCAGCCTGTCGCGCTTCTCCAGCCAGATCGCAGGCGTCGCGATCGGCTGGCAGATCTATGACCTCACGGGACGCGCCTTCGATCTCGGCATGGTCGGGCTGATTCAGTTCCTGCCGACCGCGCTTCTGGTGTTCGTGGCCGGCAGCGCCGCCGACCGCTACCCGCGCAAGCGTGTCGTGCAGCTCTGCCAGCTCGCGGAAGCGCTGACTGCGCTCTATTTGTGCTGGGGCGCCTATGCGGGCGTGCTCACGGAGCTGCAGCTGTTCGCGGCGACCTTCGTGCTTGGCATCACCGGCGCCTTCGAGAGCCCAGCCACCGCCGCCCTGCTGCCGTTGATCGCACCCAGCGGCAGCCTGCAGCGGGCCAGTGCGCTGTCCAGCGGGGCGGCCCAGCTCGCGACCATCATCGGTCCCGCGCTGGGCGGCTTCGCCTATGCGGTCGCACCCGGTCTCGCTTACGGCATCATGGTCGTGTTCTGGCTGCTCGGAATGCTCTTCACCGGCGTCATCGAGGTGCCCGACGACGTGCCTGCGCCGAAGGAGGATGCGACCAATGCCGACCTGTTCGCCGGCGTCCGCTTCATCTGGCAGAACCCGGCGATCCTCGGCACGATCTCGCTCGACCTGTTCGCGGTGCTGTTCGGCGGCGTCACCGCGCTGCTGCCGATCTATGCCCGCGACATTCTCGAGACCGGTCCGCTCGGGCTCGGCATCCTGCGCGCGGCACCCGCGGTCGGCGCGCTCGCGATGACCGCGGTGCTGGCGCAGCACACGATCAGCCGCCATGTGGGCTTGCGCATGTTCCAGGCGGTGATCGTGTTCGGGGCCGCCACCATGGTGTTCGCGGTCTCGCATTGGATGTGGGTATCGGTCGCCGCGCTCGCGATCCTCGGCGCAGCGGATACGATCAGCGTCGTGATCCGCTTCTCGCTGGTGCAGCTGGCCACCCCGAACGAGATGCGCGGCCGGGTCGGCGCGGTGAACTTCCTGTTCATCAACGCCTCCAACCAGCTCGGCCAGTTCGAGAGCGGTGTCACCGCGGCGCTGTTCGGCACCATGCCCGCCGCCGTGCTCGGCGGCGTCGGCACCATTGCGATTGCGCTGTTGTGGATGAAGCTGTTTCCGGCGCTGCGGGCCGTCGAACGTCTCGAATAGTTCAGCCGGTCACGGAAATCGAGGCAGGCGCCGGCAGGACGGTTTTTGCCGGCACAAACAGCCGTCGCAACAGATAGAGCGCGAAGGCCGCCGGGATCAGGCCCGGCCCGGGCAACTGCAGATTGCCGAATAGCAGTTGCAGCGCGGGCAGCCAGAAGACGAGCTGAGCCAGCCGCCGGCCGACCGTATCGAGCTTTCCGTCAGCTAGCAGAGCTATCGCAGCAGCGGTCAGCGGCAGCACGTCATAGGTGCCCATATAGGGCGAGGCGCAGATCGTGCAGGCCAGCAGCAGAGCCCTGAGCAGCGCCGGATCGCCGTGCTTGCGATAGCGGAAGGCGGCATACACGGCGGCAACCGCGGCCACTGCCGCAACGGCCTGGATCGCATCCGCCACCTGATCGCCGAGCAGGCCGTGGAAGCTCATGAACAGCGTCGCATGATACGGCATGGCGATGCCGCTGGGATCGCGCAACACCTCGCGCATGACGGGCAGCGCTTTGGTGACATAGTCGACCCAGCCCTGCACCCCGCCGATGGCGACGCTCGCGGCGAACAGCGCCGCCGCCGCAACCGCCGCGGAGGCCATGACGCGCCAGCGGTGAGAGGCGACCAGCAGTACCGGCAGCAGAATGCCGAGCTGCGGCTTGATCGTGAGCAGCCCGATCAAGAGCCCGGCGAACGCCGGCCGGCGGTCCAAGAAGGCAAAGCTCGCAAACAGTGCGGCCGTGGTCAGGAACGAGCTTTGACCGGACAGAATGCACATCAGCGCCGCCGGCGAGATGGCGACGACGAGCAGCGCGCGCCGGTCCGCGAAGCTGCTGCGGCAACCCAGATAGAAGGCGAGCAGACCGAGGGCGAACCAGAGGAGCAGGGCCGGGACGTAGTTCAAGAGTCCGAACGGCGCCATCACCACCAGCGCGTTCGGCGGATTGGGCACGTTCTGCCCGGGGTAACCAGCGCCGAGCAGCGCGGTGAGCGCATCATTGTAGATCGACAGATCGTAGAAGCGCGACGGATCGGGCGTGAATGCGGCGCGGCCATACATCCAGAAATTCAGGAAATCGCGACCGACGACCAGCGTCGAGCCGTCGCGCGGGAACGGCCAGCTCCACTGCGTGGACCAGAGAAAGGTGAGGAACGTGAAGATGAAAAAGCCGCCGCCGAGCATGGCCAGGCCGCGCAGCATCTCGCGATCGGCCTCATTTGCGGCCGCTGGGGTCATAAGCTCGAGCAGCCGCTTGAGGCGACTGAGAGGAGCCTGGCCGAGGATGGCGGAGGGCTGCATGGGCACAGCTCGGATCGCGGGACAGCGCCGCGCACGAGGTCGCGAGCCTCAGCATCCTAAAAGTTGCCGATTAAGATACCATTGAAGCAACGTGCAAAATGTTCCGCGCGGTGCTCTGATCCCGGATCGCGCGCAGGCCGCGGCCGGGTCGCGCCCGCGCAGGACAGGTCGGGATCGTTGCAAATGCAGCCCGGATGTCGCGTCGCGCATCCGGGCTACGGATGTCCGTCAGCCGCGTCCGACGAACGGCATCTTGCTGGCCATCACCGTGATGAACAGGACGTTGGCATCGAGCGGGAGCGAGGCCATGTAGGCCACGGCGTCGCCGACCGCCTTCGAATCCATGCGCGGCTCCGGCATCATCCGGCCGTCGGGCTGCAGCACGCCGGCGACCATCCGGTCCGTCATCGGCGTCTCGGCATTGCCGATGTCGATCTGGCCGACCGCGATGTCATAGGCGCGACCGTCGAGATTGGAGGCCCTGGTAAGGCCGGTGATGGCGTGCTTGGTCGAGGTGTAGGCGGCCGAGAACGGCCGCGGCGCATGCGCCGAGATCGAGCCGTTGTTGATGATGCGGCCGCCGCGCGGGTTCTGGTCCTTCATGATGCGGAAGGCGTGCTGGGTGCAGAGGAAGGGCGCGGTGAGGTTGGTCGAGACCACCGCCTGCCATTGGGCGAGCGGCAGATCCTCGAACGGCACCGGCGGCGCGCCCATGCCGGCATTGTTGAACAACAGATCGAGCCGGCCGTAGGTCTCCGTCACCTTGGCGAACAGCGCCGCGATCGAGCCGGGATCGGTCATATCGGCGGTGACCGGGAGACTCATCCCGGGCTCGCCGAGCTTGGCGGTTTCCTCCAGCATCTCCTTGCGGCGGCCGACGAGCACCACCGTGAAGCCGGTCTTCATCAATGCCAGCGACGCAGCGCGGCCAACGCCCGTACCTGCGCCGGTCACCACGGCGATCTTGCGTCCAGCCTCGGTCATGTTTCCTCACCTTTCATTTTTCTTGGTGTCGATCTTCTTGGTGTCGATCGAGCCTGATCTCTTTCGGAAAACCGCTTCGCAGGTTTCCGGATCATGCTCTACTGCTTCGGTTCGCTTTGGGTCTTGTAGGGCGGTCGGGGAATGTTGTTGTGCGCCGCCCGCAGCGCCGCCGACCAGCGCGAGCGCAGGTCGTGGAAATAAGGCTCGCCAGCCTCGATGCGATGATTGAGATCGGCCTCGCAGACGTCGGAGCGGACCACCAGCACGTCGAGCGGCAGGCCGACGCCGAGATTGGAGCGCATCGTCGAATCCATCGAGATCAGCCCCGTCTTCAGCGCCTCATAGAGCTCGACGTCGTAATGCATGGCGCGGTCGAGCACCGGCTTGCCGTATTTGTGCTCGCCGATCTGCAAATAAGGCGTATCGGTGGTGCACTCGATGAAATTGCCGGCCGTGTAGACCATGAACAGCCGCATCCGCGAGCCCTTGATCTGGCCGCCGAACAGGAAGGAAACGTCGAAGGAGATATCTTCGGCCTTCAGCGCCGGACCTTCGGTGGCATGGACCATGCGGATGGCCTTGCCGATCCGCTGCGCCGCCTGAAACATGGTTGGCGCATTCATCAGGGTCTCGACCTCGCCCGTGTCAGGATCCTCGATCCCCTCGGTCAGCGTCGACAGCACCGACTGGCTGATGGCGAGATTGCCGGCGCTGGCGATCGCCAGGATCCGCTCGCCCGGATTGGAGAAGATGTGCAGCTTGCGGAAGGTCGAGACGTTGTCGAGGCCGGCATTGGTCCTGGTGTCCGCGATCATCACGAGGCCGTCGCGCACCAATATTCCGCAGCAGTAGGTCATGCCCGATCCCCGCACTTGAGAGCCGGAATTACTAGCCAATTTCGGCTGACCGTCCAACCCCCGTATTCCCAGCGCGCACGAACGGGCATGCCGCGACCTTTACGATCCTCTGTTCAGCCTTGTTCCGGATCGACGAGGAATGCGTCGTCAACCGGCACACCCAACGCCGTGACGAGCCGGTTCGTCTCGGCAGCCATGCCGACAATGGCAATCATCTCGGCATATTCCGCGTTGCTCATGCCCTTCGCTCGTGCGGCCGCGGTATGAGAATGAATGCAGTAAGTGCAGCCATGGGCGATGGAAACGGCAACGTAGAGCATTTCCTTGACCTTGGGATCGAGCGCACCGGGCGCCATCACCTCTTTGACGCTTTCCCAGGTCCGACGAAGGGTCCTCGGGTCGTGCGCAAGCGCACGCCAGAAGTTGTTGACGAAATCAGACTGCCGCGTCTTGCGAATGTCGTCGAAGACGGCACGCGCCTCCGGCGAGAGTTCATTATCCGAGAGCAGTTTTACAGTCGCCATGGTCCAGTCCCGCTGGTTTGCCGTCACGCGTGATTGGTATCATACATGACCCAGTCCTGCTGCGCCGTTCGCTGCGGATGGCTTGGTGGTCTGCGGGATCAACGATCGCGCGCTTGCGCGGAGGCAAGCCCGCAAGCGGAAGGAGGGAGCGCACCGTCGTTGCGGAAGCAGCACGTGCGATCATGCCGCCGTTCCAGGAGAAAGTGATCCGCGCAAAGGCTGTGCGCCGAAAATTACGACTGCCGCTGCGATTGTGACTGCAACTGGCCGCTGCCGCGGCCGGCCTGTTCCACCGTGACCTTGACGGTCAGGGTCTCCGAGCCGCCGCCATAGCGGGTGCCGCGCACGGGTGCCGCGCCCAGATAATCCAGGCCGATGGCGACGCGCACATGCGCATCGGTGGTGCAGATGCAGTTGGCGGCATCGAAGCCGACCCAGCCGAGATCGGGCACGAAGGCTTCGGCCCAGGCGTGGCCGGCCGCCTGGTGCGCTGCACCATCGGACCGCAGGAAATGCCCTGAGACGAAGCGGGCCGGGACGCCGCCGGCACGGGCGCAGGCAATGAAGATATGGGCATAATCCTGGCAGACGCCGCGCTTGAGCACGAAGGCCTCTGCCGCCGAGGTGCCGGTGTTGGTCGGATCCTCGTCAAAGGTCATGTGCTCGTTGATCTGCGTCATCAGCGCATGCAGGAAACCGAGCACGTCGTCCTCGGACTCGCTGCGCAATTCGCGGACGAAGCTCGCCATCGCCGGCGTGGCCGTGGTCAGCGCTGTCGGGCGCAGGAAGAAGCCCGCAGGAAAGCGCTCGTCGGCGCCTCTCAGCACGCCCCCGGTGTCGTGGGTCTCGACCAGCCCTTCGGCGGTGATGGTCAGGTCCTCGATCGCGCCATGCGTGATCACGTGCGTGACGTTGCCGAACGCGTCTTCATGCATCTGGAGGCGCGAATCGGTCGAGACGTCGATCTGCCACTCCGCGACATATTGGCCGTCATGGCTGCCCGGGGTCATCCGGATGATCTGGATGACACCGGTGGCCGCCGGCTCGTAGCGGTAGGTGGTTGTATGCGAGATACGCAGGCGCATAGTCGTGTCCGATGGAATGCCGGTCTATCCATCGTCATGCCTGGGCATCCACGAAGTTTCTCGCCGAGAGGGAAAAGCAAGACGTGGATGGCCGGGACTTCGCCCGGCCATGACGGTGACCAAGAACCTTCACCTTAACTCGATCAGATCAGATACTGCTTGGTGATGATCTCACCAAGCCGCGAATTGTCGGCGATGAACTCCTGGATGAACTCATGGACGCCACGCTGGAAGATATCATCCATATTGGAATGTTCCAGCCGGTTACGGACGCCGCGGGCATGGCGCTGTGACGGACCCTGCCGGCCATAGGCGACGCCGATCTGGTCGAGATTGCGCACGAGATTGCCGTAGCAGCTTGCCAGCGAGCGCGGCAGCGAATCGTTGAGGATCAACAGATCGGCGATCAGCCAGGGTTTCAGGGTCTCGCGATACACCCAATGGTAGGCGGTGAGCGCCGACACCGAGCGCAGGATCGAGCTCCACTGATAGAAATCGAGCGGGCCGCCGACATGCTCCTCCTCGGGCAGGAGGACGTGGTATTTCACGTCCAGGATGCGGGCGGTGTTGTCAGCACGCTCCAGATGCAGGCCGAGCCGCGAGAACCAGTAGGCGTCGTTGCGCAGCATGGTGCGGTAGGCCGAGCCGTCGAAGCGCAGCGAGGTTTCCTGCACGAAGCGCAGGAAACGCGCCAGCTCCTCGCGCGTCTTGGTGCCCTTGCTCCAGACCTCCTGCAGCTCGATCCAGGCTCCGTTGATGGTGTCCCACATCTCCGAGGTCAGGGCTGTCCGCACCGAGCGGGCGTTCAGCCTGGCGGCCTCGATGCAGTTCTTGATCGACGAGGAATTGGACGGATTGAACGAGAGATATTCGACGACGTTATGCTCGTTGGCCTCCTGATAGACCTCGAAGAAGCTGACATTGACGCCGGCCGTCATCAGCGCCGATTCCCACTCATTGGTCTTGCCGATATAGGCGGCGGGAAGCGCGGTGACGCGCAACGTGGCGTCGATGGTGCGGGCGAGATATTCGGCCCGCTCGACATAGCGGGCCAGCCAATAGAGATTTTCGGCGGTGCGCGAGAGCATGGGCGGTTCTATCGGCTGTTTGGCAATGGCATGTGGCGCTGGCTCGGGCCGGGAGCGGCTTTTCTGTGCGCCAAGGCGGAAGCGAAATCGCGGAGGGCTCTGACCCTCTCGCTTCTGGGGCTACTTTGAACACACATGTTCGCGGCGTTCTCGGTGCACCCTCTCCCCTCTGCGCG
>NZ_CAFK01000115.1 GCF_000239815.1 Bradyrhizobium sp. STM 3843
CGTGGCCGCCCCGTCCGGCAACCAAGCGCAAATCGGACGTCAGGGCAATGACGTCGCATGCCGACGTCGCGTTGCCAGCATGGTTTACCGAAAGCAGCATCTTATAACAGCCCCAAGAACGACTTAACCACTTTGCTTGACAGGATCAGCGGCAAGCCATATTTCCCGGGCGACCTTTAGCACTCGGAGGGCACGATTGCCAAAGGGGCGTGTCAGTCGGCGCCAACCTGGCGTCAGATGTGGCCGCATTCAGATTCTCTTCCGACAGCAACCCCGTTCGAAGCGCCCGCAAAGGGAAACGTCATGGCTAAATCGAAATTTCGTCCGCTGCATGACCGTGTCGTGGTCAAGCGTATCGGCGCCGAGGAGAAGACCAAGGGCGGCATCATCATTCCCGACACCGCCAAGGAAAAGCCGTCGCAGGGCGAAGTGGTCGCCGTTGGTCCCGGCGGCCGCGACGAAAGCGGCAAGCTGATCCCGATCGACCTCAAGGTCGGCGACCGCGTGCTGTTCGGCAAGTGGTCCGGCACCGAAGTCAAGCTGGACGGCGAGGAACTCCTGATCATGAAGGAGTCCGACATCATGGGCGTGCTGGCCTGATCCCCCCTTTCCCCGGTGCGACCCGGGGAACCGATTTTGCAAACCTCATCCGGGCGACTGACGGGCGGACTTCGCCCTCGCCGATGAGGTCACACCCCCAGGAGCATTTGAACATGGCAGCCAAGGACGTCAAATTCGCCGGCGACGCGCGCGAGCGCATGCTGCGCGGCGTCGACATTCTCGCCAACGCCGTCAAGGTCACGCTCGGTCCGAAGGGCCGCAACGTCGTGATCGAGAAGAGCTTCGGCGCCCCGCGCATCACCAAGGACGGCGTCACCGTCGCCAAGGAGATCGAACTCGAAGACAAGTTCGAGAACATGGGCGCGCAGATGCTGCGCGAAGTCGCCTCCAAGACCAATGACACGGCGGGCGACGGCACCACCACCGCGACCGTGCTGGCCCAGGCCATCGTGCGCGAGGGCGGCAAGGCGGTCGCCGCCGGCATGAACCCGATGGACCTCAAGCGCGGCATCGACATCGCGGTGGCCGCCGTGGTCAAGGATCTCGAAAAGCGCGCCAAGCCGGTCGCCTCCTCGTCCGAGGTGGCTCAGGTCGGAACCATCTCCGCCAACGGCGATGCCGCGATCGGCAAGATGATCGCCCAGGCGATGCAGAAGGTCGGCAATGAGGGCGTGATCACGGTCGAGGAGAACAAGTCGCTCGAGACCGAGGTCGACATCGTCGAAGGCATGAAGTTCGACCGCGGCTATCTCTCGCCCTACTTCGTGACCAATGCCGAGAAGATGACCGCCGAGCTCGACGACGTTTACGTGCTGCTGCACGAGAAGAAGCTCTCGGGCCTGCAGGCCATGCTGCCGGTGCTCGAAGCGGTGGTGCAGTCGGGCCGTCCGCTCCTGATCATCGCCGAAGACGTCGAGGGCGAGGCGCTGGCGACCCTGGTGGTGAACCGCCTGCGCGGCGGCCTGAAGGTGGCAGCCGTCAAGGCACCCGGCTTCGGCGATCGCCGCAAGGCCATGCTCGAGGACATCGCGATCCTGACCGGCGGCCAGCTGATCTCCGATGAGCTCGGAATGAAGCTGGAGAACGTCACGGTCAAGATGCTCGGCCGCGCCAAGAAGGTCGTGATCGACAAGGAGAACACCACGATCGTCAACGGCGCCGGCAAGAAGCCCGACATCGAGGCGCGCGTGGCCCAGATCAAGGCGCAGATCGAGGAGACCACCTCGGACTACGACCGCGAGAAGCTGCAGGAGCGTCTCGCCAAGCTCGCCGGCGGCGTCGCGGTGATCCGCGTCGGCGGCGCCACCGAGGTCGAGGTCAAGGAGAAGAAGGACCGCGTCGAGGACGCGCTGAACGCGACTCGCGCCGCGGTGCAGGAAGGCATCGTGCCGGGCGGCGGCGTGGCGCTGCTGCGCGCCAAGAAGGCGGTCGGCCGCATTCAGAACGCCAATCCGGACGTGCAGGCCGGCATCAACATCGTGCTGAAGGCGCTGGAGGCTCCGGTCCGTCAGATCTCCGAAAACGCCGGTGTCGAGGGCTCGCTGGTGGTCGGCAAGATCCTCGAAGAGAAGTCGGAGACTTTCGGCTTCGACGCCCAAAGCGAGGACTATGTCGATATGGTCGGCAAGGGCATCATCGACCCGGCCAAGGTGGTCCGCACAGCGCTGCAGGACGCATCGTCGGTGGCGGGTCTGCTGGTCACCACCGAAGCCATGGTCGCCGAGCTGCCGAAGGAGTCGGCCCCCGCAATGCCCGCCGGAGGCGGCATGGGTGGGATGGGCGGCATGGGCTTCTAAGCCCACCCTCGCTCGAAGACAGATGACGAAGGCCGCCTCCGGGCGGCCTTTTTCATGCGCAACCCTACCTGGCAAGCGTCTTGTGGACCGCCTGTTTCACGCGTTTCGCGTCGACGCCAGTCGGAACTTCGCTTAAGGAAGAGCGCCGCGGGTCACTCACGAAGTTTGGATTCAAGCTCCCTCGAACCTTTCTCTTCTGTCCGTCACGAGGATTTTGATAATGCGCGCGATTTTGCTTGCTGTGGCCGTTGTCGTGGCGGCTGTGCCGGAACTCGGTTGGGCCCAGACCAAGACTGGAACCAAGGCCGCTCCGAGCACGAGCGAGACCAGATATTTCACTGCGATCGACGGACTCATGGACGGCAATGCCGATGTGATCCTGAAGGAAACCCGGCAGGGCAAGACCGTCACCGCCGCGGTGCTCGACGTCTGCTATCCCGTGGACAAGAGTTCCGATCGCAAGGATCGCTTCGTGGCCAATCTGACGGTGAACGGCCAGACGCTGACCGGCACGGCGCAGAGCAACGGCACCAAGGACCCGGTCTCCGTCAAGCTGACACAGAAGGCCAGCGGCGAGAGCTTCGAATTCCGCGGCCAAATCGCGATCGGCAAGACCGTGTCTGAGGTCGCATCGACGGACAACTCCGACATCAGCGAAAAGGAATTCCTGGAAAGCCAGTCGACCGATGACGGCATCGTCGCGCAGCCCAAGGATTTCACTGAGGTCTCGCCGGAAGCCGTTGCCGTGCGCGTCAAGCTCGATGCGGCGCTCGATTTCCTGAAAAGCCTCAGAGGTCAGGAGGTCGAGGTGGGGCTGTCCAGCCTGACCGTTGGCTGCGACGCCTTGCGCGCGGGCGAGCAGACCATCAGCATGACGGTCGATCCCGACCGCGCCGCGGCGCTGATCGCCAAGGCGCGAACCATGAACGGGGTCGTCTCGGCCGGCTGGACGGCCGGGGCCGTCGAGATGGACCGCGCCCTGCGTTTTGCTGCCGCCGACTGGCGCGATGGTGACAAGATCAACAAGGACAAGCTGGCGGCCGCTGTCTCCGACGTGCTCGCCAAGAGCTACGGAGCCAAAGCCACCGCCGCGAGCTGGAACTCCGTCACCGGCAAAATGAAGCTGACATTCAAGCGGCCGAGCCAGCTGATACCGGGCCTCGACCTCACCGAGGTGATCGAGGTCGCCGGGCTGGTCGCACCGGATAAGCCCGGTGGTTCGGATGCGCTGATGTTGTGGGTCGGCAGCCCCGTCACCACCACGGTCGACGAATCCGCCGGCGCAAAGCTGGCGTTGTCCGAGGAGTCCTCAGGCGACGAAGAAGGTGATCAGCGCGATGATGGCGCGGCCATCGACGAACTGGCCAAGGCGCTGAAGGCCAAACGCTGGGACGCCGACAACTCCGTCTGGAAATAGGCGCGCGACAGCGGCGCGATCGCGGCTGTGCCAGCGATGGCGCGTTTGCCTGCGGGGACGGATTCAGTTCGTATTCAGTCGAAAGTGCAGCGTCTTCGGCCCGATAAAGAAGATCGAATCGCCCTGACGCTTCCAGTTCGTGGCTGCGCTCAGTGCTGCAATCAACTCGTCATCGGCCTGCGCGCGCGAGGCCGGGCAGTTGCGGTCCTCGACCGCGCCGGCGATGAAGATCACGCTGTCGCCAGCGACGGAGAACTGCCCTTTCGCGCCCTTGCACCACAGCTCCAGCACGGTCTCCCCATGATCGCCGATGTCGAGATCGGGCACCCGCTTCGAGCCGGGCTGCGGCAGTGCGTCGAGAGTCATCTCCATGCCAAAGGGAAACCCGGTATCGGCACGCGCGAGACTGCAAACTGCGCCCGACATCACAAGAGCTGCCGCAACGCCGGCAACGATTCGCTTCATTGACCCCATAGCCCCTCTCGACCTTTCGACGCCCGCCTCTTCATAGCGGCGATCACGCCGGCGGCACGGCTCCCGCATAATTGTGACCCAAAAATAGCAATCCCCGCGCGAGCTCACCTCGCGCGGGGACTTTTTGCGATTCGTGGCGGTGCTACTTCAGCACCATCGCCGTGAACGGATACACATAGGCCTGCAGCGTGACGAAGATGCCGACCAGGCAGGCCAGCACGATCGAATGCAGGAAGACATAGCGCAGGATCGAGCTTTCATGCCCGTACCAATTGGTCGCGGTGGAGGCGACCACGATGGATTGCGCGTCGATCATCTTGCCCATCACGCCACCTGACGAGTTCGCCGCGGCCATCAGGATCGGCGACAGGCCGAGCTGCTGCGAGGTGATTCTCTGCAGGTTGCCGAACAGCACGTTGGAGGCGGTGTCCGATCCCGTCAGTGCCACGCCCAGCCAACCGAGCAAGGTGCCGAAGAAGGGATAGAGCACGCCGGTCGCGGCGAAGGCGAGGCCGAGCGTGGCGTCGACACCGGACAGCCGCGTCAGCGTGCCGATCGCGAGCATCGCGGAGATCGTGATCAGCGAGATCGAGCACAGCCTGATGGTGCGGCCATATTCGGCGATGAGCTTGCCCGGCCCCACCCCCATCAGGAAGCCGGAGATGATCGCTGCGATCAGCATGCCGGTGCCGGTGAAGGTGAGATAGGTGAAGGAGAACACCGCGCCTTCCGGTGTCGGCTTCGCGGCCACCGGTGGCATCTTGTTGATCATCTTGTCCAGCTCGGGCACCGGATAGTTCCAGGTGAAGATGGAGTTCGCCCAGGTCTTGAAGCTGCCGTTGCCCCAGATCAGCATGATGATGCAAACGATGATCCACGGCAGCAGCGCGCTCCACAGTTCGGCTTGCGTCAGCGGCGTGCGATCGAGGGGCTTCGCCGTCGTCATGGTGGCGGCCGACTCATCCCGGCTGCGCAAGGCCGGCGACAGCCAGAGCTGCTTCGGCTGCCACACCCGCAGGAACAGGATCAGGGCGCCCATCGAGATCAGCGAAGCGCCGATGTCGACGATCCAGGGATTGATGAAGTTCGAGATCAGGAATTGTGGGACCGCGAAGGAGATGCCGGTGACGAGAACCGCCGGCCAGACGTCCTTCATGCCCTTCCAGCCGGCAAACGCCCACACCACCCAGAATGGGACGATCAGCGAGAACACCGGCAGCTGGCGGCCGACCATCGCGCCGAGAATGTAGGGGTCGAGCCCGGTCACCGAAGCTAGGCCCAGGATCGGCGTGCCCAACGCGCCATAGGCAACAGGCGCGGTGTTGGCAATCAGCGACAGGCCGGAGGCCGCGAGCGGCGAGAAGCCGAGGCCGATCAGCACGGCGCCGGTGATCGCCACCGGCGTTCCGAAGCCGGAGGCGCCTTCGAAAAACGCGCCGAAGGAAAACGCGACCAGCAGCAGCTGCAATCGCCGGTCCTCGGTTACGCCGCCAACCGCACGCTTCAACAACTCGAAGCGCCCGGTCGAGACCGTCACCTGGTAGAGGAAGATGACGTTCAGCACGATCCAGCCGATCGGGAAGAAACCAGTGACGATGCCGAGCACCGTGGCGCGGATCGACATGTTGGGCGGCATCGTGAAGATGAAGATCGTGATCAGGTTGGTCACGATAACGGCGACGATCGCGGCGATATGCGCCTTCACCTTGCCGCTCGCGATCAAGACCAGCAGCGTGACCACGGGAACCGCGGCCGCGATGGTCGACAAAGCCGCATTTCCCAGCGGGTTATAGATTTGATTCCACATGGTTTTCCTCCCCGACTGCGTTCCCCATTGGTCTTCTTGGGCCTCGGCCCGGCGGGGCGGGTCAGGCCTGAATTGACACAAGGTGAAGCTGCTCGGGACGTCCGGAATGTGCTCACGAATTCGGCAGTGCCGAACTGTGCTCAAATTCTCGCGAAATCTGCAGGCCGTTCCCACCCCATGCCGCAGGCCCATGCTAGGGTCTTGGGCAAGTGAACGACAAGCGAGCCCCGGCCGCGCGACTTACGACTTTAGTCTACAGTCTCCGCCGACCGCCCGGCGCTGCGGCAATTTTCCCGTTGGGGTCCCGAGGCCCCGTCTTCCGGAGCAGACCGTCTGTGAACAATCTTCGCTCGACCGTCGCCATCGTCTGGCGAATCGCCATCCCGTATTTCCGCTCAGAGGACAAGATCGCTGGCCGCGTTCTGCTCGCCGCCGTGATCGCCATCGAGCTGTCGTTGGTGGCCATCCAGGTCCTGGTCAATGAGTGGCAGAACCGGTTCTACAACGCCCTTCAGCAATACGACTGGAACACCTTCGTTTGGCTGATCGGCGTCTTTCTCGTCCTGGGAGCGGCCTTCATCGTTCTGTCGGTCTACCAGCTCTATCTCAATCAATGGCTCCAGATCCGCTGGCGACGATGGATGACGGAGGTATATCTCCGCCGCTGGCTCGACGGAGCCAACCACTATCGGATGCAGCTCAAGGGCGATGCGGCCGACAACCCGGATCAGCGCATTGCCGAAGATGTCAGGCAGTTTATCGAGCAGACATTGAGCATCTCGATCGGGCTGCTCAGTTCGATCGTGACGCTGGCTTCCTTCGTCGTCGTTCTGTGGGGTCTGTCAAACGCTGCTCCGCTGCAACTGTTTGGCAGTGACGTCGCAATCCCCGGCTATCTCGTCTGGATCGCCTTGATGTATGCGATTTTTGGTACCGCGCTCACGCAATGGATCGGCTCTCCGCTGGTCAACCTCAATTTCGAGCAGCAGCGGCTCGAAGCCGATTTCCGCTTCAATCTGGTCCGTGTCCGCGAAAACTCCGAGCAGATCGCGCTCCTGAGAGGCGAACAGGCCGAGCAGGGTCAGCTGTCGACCCGCTTCGGCCGCGTTGTGAACAATTGGTATCAGATCATGAGCCGGACGAAGCGGCTGACGGCATTCACAGCCGGCTATTCGCAGGCTGTCGTGATCTTTCCTTATGTTGTGGTTGCACCAGCCTATTTTGCCAAAACGATTGCGCTGGGAGGCATGATGCAGACTGCCTCCGCGTTTTCGAACGTACAAAGTGCATTGTCGTTTTTCGTCAGTGCATACAGAACGCTTGCTGACTGGCGCGCGACCGTCGCCCGCCTTGATGGTTTCGAGATGTCCATCGACAGCGCGATATCGCTGTCCAGCGAGCCGCAGACCGTCGACCTTGTGAGTGCGACCGGCCGCGACGCGATCGAGATGGAGCAACTGCTGCTCAAACTTCCGAACGGCATGCCGTTGATCTCGGCGGATGGCTTCAGTATTCGCAGTAACGAAAGCACCCTGGTGACCGGCCCATCAGGAGCAGGCAAGTCGACCTTGTTCCGCGCCATTGCCGGCGTCTGGCCGTTTGGCGCCGGCGTCATCAGCGTGCCTGCCCATGCCAAGCTGATGATGTTGCCGCAGCGGCCCTATTTCCCGATCGGGGCACTGAAAGCGGCGATCACCTATCCGGCGCCATTCGACGCCTTCAGCGATGACCAGGTCCAGGCCGCGCTCGCGGCGGTGGGGCTGCCACAGTTCAGCGAGCACCTGGGAGACGACGCCCACTGGAATCGCATGCTGTCGCTCGGCGAGCAGCAGCGGCTGGGGATCGCCCGCGCACTGCTGCATGCGCCCCAATATCTGTTCCTGGACGAGGCGACAGCCTCCCTGGATGAACCGTCCGAGGCCAAGCTCTATCGCGTGCTCATCGAGCGCCTGCCGGAAACCACGATCGTCTCCATCGGTCACCGCTCGACCCTGCACGATCTTCACGACCGCAGGGTCGAGCTGACCCGTCACGGCGATCGCTTTTCGCTTGGGACTAAGGACCAGGAAGCCGCGGCGTTCTCCGCGGGCGGCGGCGAGTAACGGGACGACGGAGCCCGGCCAGGACGACATCCAGTGGGCCTGTGCGCTGTCCGATTTCCCCTGAGCTGATGAGATCGTCGGGCCGATAAGCTGCAGGCCCTGGCTTCGCCACCCTCTCGATCGGCGACCGGGGGTGAGATGCCCTGCTCCGCCTGCCCGACGGCTCTTTCAGCGCTGGCACAAAAGCAAAGGGCGGCAGATTCTCTGCCGCCCCGCTTCTCAGTTCTTGAGACAGGCTTACTTCAGATTGCTCATCGCGGTCAGGTCGAACGAGAGCTTGGCGATGCCGGCCGCGCCGCACCAGTTCGAGCTGTTCCCAAGCGGATTGTTGCCGGTGATCGTGGTCGTTCCAACGCTCGCGTTGAAGGCGCCGGTGAAGACGCTGCAATCACCCTTGGACAGGTTGGTGTCGGAGTAGCGCAGGTCCAGCGTGAACACCTTCCAGGTGAAGCCGATGCCGACGTTCCAGGTGTTGTAGTCGGCATAATGGATGCCGTTCGGGAACGCCGGGGTGCCGTAGAAGCTGTCGGTGGTGCCGAACCACTGGCGGCCGAACTCGCCGGACACATACATGCCGACGCCGCTCGAGCCGAACATGGCGCTGGGCGCGGTCCACTTGCCGGTGACCGAGGTGTAGTTGCCCCACGCGCCGGAGTTCAGGAAGCTCGGCGTATAGAACTCGGTGAAGCCGACGGCCCAGCTGTCGTTGATGGTGTAGGTGCCCTTGCCGTAGACCTCGAAGAAGCTGACGTCCTTCTTCATGGTGTTGGCGTTTACCAGAGCGTTCGCCAAGCACTCCGCGCTCAGCGGACGGCCCGCGGCGTCGGTCAGGCCGCCATTGAAGGCGTTGGCCGCGCCGTATTGGCAGGTGCCGCCCGGATACAGGTAGCCCCACACGCCGATGTCGAAGGCGAAGGCGCCAAAGGTCGGGCGGATACCGCCGTAGACGTCGATCTCGGCCGCGGCGCGGTTGGCGAAGGAGATGCTCTCGCCGGACACGCCGAAATAGAGCTGCAGGTCCTTGTTGACGTTGTAGCGCGGCTCGAAATAGGCGGCGACCGACGGCTTGTGGTTCGACTGGGTGACACCACGGAAGATGTAGTCGTTCATGATCGCGCCGCCGAAGGCGATATCCCAAGGCTCGAAGGCCGGTGGCGGCGGAGCCTTCAATGCCTTCACAGCCAAATCAGCAGCGGAGGCCGACCCCGATACCATTGCCAGCGCCGTTGCCAACAAAGCCCACTTCTTCATGACGATCCCCATCACCTAAAGATTCCAAACATCAGTCCGATTTCCGATCCCCCCGGGACACAAACGAACGGACTGCGTCAAACCATTGGCAATTTGTGACAGGTGTAGTTGACAGGAGAAGCAAAAAAGCGCGGCATCTGCCGACTTTTTGGGCGTTTTGGCTTTTCTGCGGCGGGTTGTCGGCGGCTGTTGCATTTGAACAACAAGCTTTTCCGCCGCTAGATACATCAAGATGCATTGGGGGCCCGCGAGTCACACCGCGGGCGTCAGGCGCAGCCAAGACGAATCAGTCCGTTGCATTTCGGTCGGGGAGCCCGGTTGGCGGCGACGGTTTGCTCGCGGCGGTACCGAGATGGGCGGAGGCTTGAAGAGAGCCACGCGAGCGGAGTTGTTGCTGCAGGCGCTAACTCGCAAACGAAAAGGCCGCGGCGGAGCCGCGGCCTTCGTCAACTGATTCTCGTCCGATCTCGTCCGACGGACGCGCGGTCAGCCCTAATGACCTGCGCCGGCCGCGTCTTCGTCGCCCTCCGAGTCGTGGCCGCCGTGCTCAGAGCTTGAACCGGCCCAGCTTTCGCCATGCGCCGATTCGGTCTCGGGCGTATCAGCGTGGCCCATCTCGGGCATCGGCTCCATCACTGGCGCAGCCTTCGGGGCGCGCTTCTTGGCTGCCTTCTTCGGAGCCGCAGGCTGCTCTGCCGCAGGCTTTGTCGGCGCCGACTTTGCTGATTTGGCCGCCTTCTTCGCAGCCGTCTTGGCCTTCTTGGCAGGAGCCTTGGCGGCCTTCGCAGCTTTCTTTGGTGCCTTCTTTGCAGCCTTCTTGGCTGCGACTTTCTTCGGAGCCTTCTTGGCGGATTTCTTCGCAGCTTTCTTTGCGGCTTTCTTGGCGGACTTCTTTGCCGTCTTCTTGGCTGCCTTCTTGGCCTGCGCCATCAGCTTCTTTTTCTTTTTGTCCTTCTTGTCCTTGTTGTCCTTTTTGTCTTTCGCCATCGTGACCCTCCTGTTGCCGCCGAACGTTCCAGCGGACGCCGGATGGGGTCGGCTCGTGACGCACGACCCCCATCGCTCAATTCAATCCTGGCCGAGGACCGCCCGTCGCCCAGTCGAGAAGCTCAACGGTGTGGACAACGGGAACTGACGTGCCACTGGCGATCTGCATCATGCAGCCGATATTGCCCGCAGCTATTACATCCGGCTTGACGGTTGCGATGTTGGCGACCTTCCGATCACGCAGCCTCACCGCAATCTCAGGCTGGAGAATGTTGTAGGTCCCCGCCGAACCGCAACACAAATGACTCTCCGGCACATCTTTCACTACGAATCCCGTCTTGCAAAGTAATTCTTTCGGAAGAGCTGTGATTTTCTGCCCATGTTGCAGCGAACATGCTGAGTGGTAGGCCACCACGATCTCATCTTTCGGTGCCGCCGATCTCAATTCGACTGCGCTGAGATACTCCGTGATGTCTTTCGCCAATCCCGAAATCCTGGCGGCCGCCGCAGCATATTGCGGGTCTTCGCGCAGCATGTGGCCGTAGTCCTTGATCACGGTTCCGCAGCCGGATGTGGTGACCAGAATGGCGTCGAGGCCGCCGCGCTCGAGCTCCGCGCTCCAGGCGCGGATGTTGGCGCGGGCCCGCGCCAGCGCGTCGTCGTCCTGCCCCATGTGATGGTTCAGCGCGCCGCAGCATTGCTCGTCCCTGACCAGGACGACCTCGACGCCGTGCCGCGTCAGCAGGTTGATGGCAGCCTGATTGATCCTGGGCGCCAGCACCTGTTGGGCACAGCCCTGCAGCAAGGCCACCCGCCCGCGCCGTTGACCCTGCGCCGGAAACACCGCGCCGCCGGCGGGCCCCGGCGGCGGCAGTTGCGCCGGCGCCAGGTCCAGCA
>NZ_CAFK01000114.1 GCF_000239815.1 Bradyrhizobium sp. STM 3843
TCAGGAGCGGCGTCGATCCGGCACGGATCGCTGATATCATCGAACATGGGAACTTTGCTTGTGCGGCGTCCTTCGCCCCGCACCCCGCAGATGGGGGTCGCCCTTATGACGGGCAGCGCAAATCCGATGTCGAGCCGGCTGGCAATGCGCTCTGCGCCGACGCCGCCGAAACCGCGCAAGATGTGCTTACACTCTGCGCCGCCGAGCCGCAAAACGACACCGGGAACGGGCAGCGGCTGTTGCACCATTTCGGCGGAGATCTGTTGCACATCCGAAATGTTGGCTGGCACGCGTGGGCCGGCACGCATTGGGAACGCGAGGGCGGCAACGAACTCGCGACGCGGTTCGCGCAAAAGACGGCCGCGCGTATCGCGCTTGAGGCTGACGTGATGGCGGCCACGGAGAACGAGCAAGCCGCGATCGATGCCGCGAGCCAGGCGCGCGCTCAGATGACGGCCATCGAGCGAGAAAAGGGCTTGGTCGACTGCCGCAAGGATCAACGCTGGCAAACGATGATGCGCGTCGTCGAGCGAGGCGCGGAGGCGAGCGGCGCTTTGCAAGCTCGGCAGATCGCCCGCCGCAAATATTCGGTATCGAGCGGCAATGCCGCAAAAATTCGCGGCATGCTCGATCAAGCGATGCCCCATCGAACGGTGACGGTCGACGAGCTCGACGCGGACGGGCTTTCGTTTAACGTGCTCAACGGTACGGTGCGTTTCCGTTGCACTGAGGAACCTGATCCGGACGCGCACGATCATGAAACCAAGATGGTCAAGCGCTGGCACGTCGAGCTCACGCCGCACGACCGCGCCGATCACATCACCAAGGTGGCGCCGGTGGAATATGTTGCGGGCGCCAGATGCCCCAATTTTGAAAAGGCGGTGACGCGCTTCCTGCCGATCGAGCCGGTGCGCGCCTTCGTGCAGCGTTATCATGGCTATGCCTTGACCGGCTTGACTGGCGAGCAATGCTTTGTGTTTTCCTACGGCACCGGCGCCAACTGGAAATCGACGTTCGTCGAAATCGTGGCGCGTATCATGGGGCCCTATTGTGCGACGATCGCGTTCGAGTCGCTGTCGGGCGATCAGCAGCGCTCCGGATCGCAGGCAACGCCTGATCTCGCCCGTCTGCCCGGCGCGCGCCTGGTACGCGCCTCCGAGCCCGAGCGCGGCGTGCAATTCAAGGAGGCGCTGATCAAATCGCTGACTGGCAGCGAGCCGATGCTCGTGCGGTCACTCAACAAGGAATTTTTCGAGTTCCGGCCTGAGTTCAAGATGGTTCTGAGTGGCAATCATAAGCCCGAGGTCAGCGGCGTCGACCATGGCATCTGGCGGCGCATCAAATTCGTACCATGGCCGGTCACGATTGCAGATCACGAACGGCGGCCGATGGAAGAGGTCATGGGCGAGATTTGGCCCGAGCGTTCTGGAATCCTCAATTGGCTGATCGCCGGCGCGCTGGATTACCTCAATCGCGGTTTGCGGACGCCGGCCGAAGTGATGGATGCGACGGCCGAATACCGCGACGAAATGGATCCTATTGGCATGTTTACTGACGCCTGCATCGAAAGTGTGCCGCCCAATCCCGACGGCTCGCCAGCCTCCTACGTGACTGCACGCGATGTGTACGACGCCTTTACCGCCTGGGCCGAGGCCAATGCCGTACGCGCTTGGAAAGAGACTATGTTCGGCCGTGCCATGGGGCAAAAGGGCTTCGTCAAGCAACGCCACGCCTCGGGCCTACGCTATCTGCACGTGCGGCTCAAAAACGTGCCGGCTGCGCCAAGGCGTCGCGACGAGGTGCCTCCGCATCCTGGCGACGAGGATTTCGCGCCGGTCTAGGCATGTAGGGCTGCAAGATGCATGTAGGGTTTCAAAAACCCTACATGCGTAAATAGGCAAGTGGGATCAATAGGCTAAGGGTCACCATGTAGGGTATGTAGGGTTTTTCGCAGCTTCCCGTCTCCTACCCTTTCGAAGTGCAGGCGGAGCGAAGATCAAGCTTCTCATGTGTGCGTAGAGTCTAAACCCTACATACCCTACATGACAGGAAGCAAATATATGGAAACATTCAACAAACAACCATGTAGGGTTATATTCAAACCCTACATCAACCCTACAGCCCTACATCAACCATCCACAAAGGTGGGGCATCGAACCGGTGAATCGCAAGATCGATATTGAAAAGTTGTTGCGTTGGACCGTTCGCGACGAATTGCAGAAAAGGCTGCGGCGTCACCTAGCCGCTTGGGACGCAATTGCGGATATGACACGCTCGGCACGGGTGGTGTGCAGCAAGGGGCTACGCGACGGATTTTTTTTTCGCCGCGACCGCGCGAGGACGCGCTCATCGGGCGCGCAGGCTGATTGGAGGAGGGCTTGCATTTGTTCGCGAACTCGCGGGCCGTTGCTGCGAGGTGAGGCCCTGGTCGGCGCCCGCGGGTTTAGACCGCCGCAATACCTGGTGATCGCACGCAAGGTTCGCGACCCAACTCGGTTTGAGCAACGCGTGCCCACAAATGCTCGCGCCGAAAGATGACCGCTATGAGCTTTCGACAGTGCCGCGCCCCGCGCCGAGCTCGTCGAGGTGTGAGCGAGCAAGCCCGTGTTCAACACCGAGCTCGTACCGGTGCGCACGCAACGGCAGGCCTAAGCGAGGCTCAATCAGCGCATTGAGTACCGATCTCCGCGCCCGACCCACCGGCGCCCGCGCGAGGGTCTGGGAGCATGGGACTGCGGGTCCTTCTAGGCCCCCCGCCCCACACGGCCCAAGCGCGCCCCCAAGCTTCGCCAGCCAGTTTGGGCGGTTTTTGGGTTGACACGGTTGACAGGTTGACACGGGCGCTCTGCCAGAGTCCTTTCCTGGGCACCATCACTCTCCTAAGAGAGTGAAATCCCAAACGAATTAGCAGAATCAACGACTTGCCCGCTACATAAGCGTGGTACAATGCCGTTGGCTATGTCTCGCGTCCATGGAAGCATCGTAAGCTTCCGGTAGTGGTCGCCTTGCGCAGGAAGTGACGCTTGCGGAAGGCATAGGACTAGTCCTGGAGCTAGTCCTATGACCACGGCGGAAGTGGAAGTGATCACGTCGGAGCGGCGACGGCGGCATTGGTCACGGGTGGAGAAGGAGCGTATCGTCGCGGCAGCGTTGGAGCCGGGAGCGACGATCCTGGGTGTGGCGCGCGAGTTCGGTGTTCATTCGAGCCAGGTTTTTCGCTGGCGGCAGGAACTGTGCGGCAAGGCTGCCGCTCCGGCATCTGGATTTGTGCGGGTGGGGATCGCGGCAGCGCCGGAGACGGCAGCGCCCTCGTTGCCGGGGCTGATCGAGATTGAGCTTGAGACCGGGGCCAGGATCCGGATCAGCGGCGCGGCCGATGCGGTGACCGTGACGGCAGTGATCGGGGCGCTGCGGGCGGGCTCGCGATGACGATCCCGATCCCTTCCGGCACGCGGGTGTTGCTCGCAACCGGTCACACCGACATGGGCAAGGGCTTCGATGGTTTGGCGCTGCTGGTCCAGGAGACGTTGAAGCGCGATCCGCATCGCCGCCATCTGTTTGTGTTCCGTGGCAAGAGCGGCGGTCTGATCAAGGCGCTATGGCATGATGGCCAGGGCATGTGTCTGTTCGCCAAGCGCCTGGAGCGCGGTCGCCTCATCTGGCCATCGCCTCGGGACGGAACGGTCGCGATCACACCGGCGCAGCTCGGCTACCTGCTCGAAGGCATAGACTGGCGCCATCCGCAGCACAGCTGGCGGCCCGAAGCGGCGGGCTGACTTGCGCGAGTGTGAAGCGCAGAAGGCGGATGGTGCAACTGCACCGGAGCTGTGATTCCATCTCCAGCGATGATCACAGCCGATTCGCTTCCCGATGATGTCGCGACGCTGAAGGCGCTGGTGCTCGCCGGCCAGGCGGCCCAGCTTGCGGCGGAAGCCAAGGCGCGCAATCTCGAGGCCGAAGTGCGAGCTCGAACGCTCCTGATCGAGCAGATGAAGTTCACGATCGCCAAGCTCAAGCACGAGCAGTATGGGCCATCCTCAGAGCGTTCGTCGGTGCTTGAGCAGCTCGAGCTCGAGCTTGCCGACCTCGAGGAGGATGCGTCAGAGGCAGAAGCCGAGGCGCGGCTGGCTGCCGAGCGCGCCAGGGCCCAGCGGATCGCGGTGCAGCCATTCGAACGGCGGCATCCGGCCCGCCGGCCGCTGCCCGAGCATTTGCCGCGCGAGCGCATCGTTCATCCCGCGCCAGTCAGTTGCCCATGCTGCGGTGGCGACAGGCTGCGCAAGATCGGCGAAGACGTGACGGAGACGCTGGAACTCGTTCCACGGCAGTGGAAGGTGATCCAGCATGTGCGCGAGAAGTTCTCCTGCCGGGCCTGCGAGACGATCAGCCAGCCGCCGGCGCCGTTCCACGCCATCGCGCGTGGCCGCGCCGGGCCGCGTTTGCTGGCGCATATCGTGGTCGCCACGGACTGCATCTGCCGCTCAATCGACAGAGCATGACCTACGCCCATGAAGGCATCGCGCTCGACGTCTCGGCACTCGCCGATTGGGTCGGCGCTGCAGCTGTGACCTTGAAGCCTCTCGTTGACGTGCTACAGGCCCACGGCTTCGCAGCCGAACGCCTCCATGCCGACGATACGACGGTGCCGGTGCTGGCCAAGGGCAAGACGCGAACTGGCGCCTGTGGACCTATGTGCGCGACGATCGCCCCTTCGCCGGGCATGCTCCGCCCGGGGGCCGTGTTCTTCTACTCTCCTGACCGCTCCGGCACACATCCCGAAGCGCATCTTAAGGGCTATGCCGGACTGATGCAGGCGGACGCCTATGCTGGTTTCAACCGGCTCTACGAGGCTTCGCGCAAGCCGGGCCCGATCATCGAGATCGGCTGCTGGGCGCATGCGCGGCGCAAGTTTTTCGAGCTCGCGCGGCTGAAGAAGGCGCCGATCGCGAGCGAAGCAGTCCAGAAGATCGACACGCTATTTGCCATCGAGCGCGAGATCAACGGCGTGCCGGCACAGCAACGTGCCGCCATGCGCAACGAGCGCAGCCGTCCATTGGTCGAAGAACTCCATGCCTTCCTGCGCGGGCGTCGCGCCAAGCTCTCCGGCAAGAGCGAGACCGCCCGGGCAATCGACTACAGCCTCAAGCGCTGGGAGGTGTTCACCCGCTTCCCCGACGACGGCCGGCTCTGCATGTCCAACAATGCCGCCGAACGCGAGCTGCGCACTGTGGCCGTCGGCCGCAAGAATTGGACCTTCGCCGGCTCCGACGAAGGCGCCGCCGGGCTGCGGCCATCTACACGCTGATCCAGACCGCCAAGCTCAACGATATCGATCCGCAAGCCTGGCTCGCCGACGTGCTCACCAGGTTGCTAGATCATCCGGCAGCAAGATCGCCGAACTGCTTCCATGGAACTGGAAACACCCTGACGTCTCCGCGGCAGCCTGATCGTTCAGGTCAGGCTGCTACTTGACACAAGCTGGCTGACCCGGGGCCTTCACCGGATGCGTACCCTGGAAACAGATGCATCTCGCTAGACTGCGCGACTATGTGGACCAACAACGGCGCGTGATGGAGTCGAGAAGAATGACGACGTCGCGGCCGCGCTCGACCCAGCACGATCGATCGAAAACTCGTTCGGCACGATGAAGGCCCTTATGGGGGCGACGCACTTCTTCACCAAAGCGCTTCCAAAATAGCTGCCTTGTTGGCGCTCCCGGGTTCTGGCCCATAATCTCACACGGGTCTTGAACATTGTAGACAAAGACACCGGTCGCTGCGACTCGTAGCCTGAGACACCCTCGGCTCCCGGCTCTCAGAAATGACCCGCCTTAAGACCGCTCCTACACGGCCAAGACACGAGGAGAAGTTCGGCAGATCTGCGTTTTGGCCCTAACGAGCCAACGACCGGCGGGACGCAGAATCGGAGTTCCTTGGCACGCGATGGCGCGCCTAGCGCTGCAGCAAGTCCGGTATTGAGTCCTCCGGTATTGAATGGATCAACATCTCGGCGATCCCCAGATCGAACGAATTCGGCACAGGTCTACCGGCTCCAATCCCTCGATAGAAACCGCGCGCAAACGCAATGGCCGCCTTATCGCCAATTGTGTCCTTCATCCCAATGACAAACGGCACGCAGGTCAGAATCTCGTCCGCCTGAGTGCGTGAATAGCACGCGTTCAACAGTACGCAGTGAAGATGATCTCCGCTCGCTCGAAACAGAGTCCGCAGGGCACTGGCGGACACTGGTATCGACTTTGCCGCCTCGTTCTCAAGAAAGATAGCGCCTGAAGGCCCCCCGTGCCCGGAGAAATGTAAATAGCGCGGAGAGAGATCGATCAGCGTTCGGCTCAAATCTTTCGGACGAACGGCACCTCGTTCGTGGAACAGAAATTTGTCCCGTAGCCCCGCTCGCTCCAACTCCTCTCTGATCTCTCTTGCTTCCTCGCTCAGCCGGAGCACAGTCGAATCTGTTGGGTTAGCCGCCAAGAACAAGATCGTCTCTCTCGTCGTCGTAGCGCAGCTCGCGTCCAAATACCGGAGAAAATCAAGTGTGTGATCTACCCAAAGCGCTATCCCCTCAAAGAAGTGCCCCTCGCTGTGATTGTGCTTTGACTGGCGCCCGTCGTTTCCCTCGTCTATGTGAGGGTGCAAGTCCGCAGGGGTTGACCACCTTGCCTGATGCTCATGAGCAAATTCTTTGCACCGCCTCCAAGGAGAGCTCTCTAGTGTGCGCCCCTTAAGGACCTCTCGCGCTCTTTCCTCTACCAGTTGCTCGATCAGCGTTACCTCTGCGTCGCGCGGCCAATCCTTAACCTCCGCAGTTTGGACGCCATGATGATGAAGGGAGACGAGCTTAGCCTTTCGCTTCAATTCGATGAGAAGAGCTTCGATCGCTTTGCTGTCTTCGCGCATCGGGCGGCATCTCTCAATGATTTGCGGAAGCACGGGAGCTGTCGACATGAAGAGGACGGCACTCCGCCCCCCATTTGCTGCCGCATTGTGCTCGAAATGCAAGTGCTTGGCAATCAAAGTGTAGCATCGGAGTCTTGTGCCGCGCGGGACGACACATTGCTGGTTTCCTTTCTGCTACGGCCCTACGCCACAGAGGCCAATCGCAACAGCAAGTGCAGTCAACCCAGCACGGCTGACTGCGGCCATCTGTATCAAGGATCGCAATTAATCACGCGCACCTTCATTATTGCCTGCTCGTGGCTGTGGCACACTCGCGCGAGCCGGTTAGCCGTCATTTGCGAACAGGACATCGGCATCCGGCGAAGCGGTGACCTCGTCAATCATGAGCGCTGGTTTAAGCGGCTGCGATGACTACCTCGGCATTCGCGTGGGCAGTGTCTATTCGGCGGTAGCGAGTTGGCGTCCAACGGTTGCTGCATGGCCAGGCTATCCTGAGCAGTGCGGCGCGCCTCTGACCCGATTGCCGTACGTCCGCCTGTGAGCTAGATTAGACCGCTCGTACGGCGAGCAATGGCTGCCGTATGCTCGCCGCCGGGAGACGCGCGGCAGGTCGGATGGCGCCCAGAGATGTACGAATCGTCACGGGTCAATTGCCTGCGAGTCGGCCAGACTAGGCGCCAGTTATCGCGGCTGCGAGCGGAGATCTGCGACTGGCGCACCCGGCGTCGTCGACTCGACGTACGCGAGCGGCACGCGACCCAGCTTAGGACCCTGCAGCAGCAGTTTGAGTTTATGCTTGGCGAGATCGAGCGCAGCCTAGGCGAGATCAGCCTGGCGCCGCCGCCATTGCAGGCCTATACCGACTGTCGCAAGGCGGATTGCCGGCTGCTCGTGGTGCGGCGCCTGGGGCAATACTTCCGGGATAAATTCGGCCAGCGCGATGACGACCGGCTCAAGGCTATTCCGGTCACCGCCGACGAGGTGATCTGGAGCGGCTACGTCCAGCCCGTTCGCAAGGCGAAGGCTGCTCTACGGAGCGTGCCTTTGCCCTATATTGGGTCGTTCTGTTCGCCCAGTGCCGTTTCGCGCGACCAGCCGCCACAGGATCTGCGTTCCGACGTGGACGCCGAGTTTCTCGACGCGATACCCGGCTTCACACAGAGAGGAGGCTGACGCCATGAGTGCAATCGACGCCATCTGGAACACCATCAAGGGCTGGGCCACGCAGAATGCGACGCAGTACGTCTGCGAAGTCATTCCTCACGAGCGCACAGATATGACCGGGCCGGACGATCCGCTCGTGCCCTACAAGAGCTACATGCGGCTTTGGATCGCCGACATGTACCTCGCCCAAAGCCGGCTATGGTTCCAGAATCAGTTCCCAGCGGTTCACACCTCGGTTGGGCTGAAGTTCGGGAAGGACCCGGTCAAGATCAGCCACGTGACCGACGGGATCGGGCAGGTCGGCCCCGGGTGGCAGGGCGACTACGCGCTCACCGACCTCATTCCGTTCGGTGGAGGCACGGTCGAGATCCAGTCAGCCCTGCTGGCCCTGAAAGGAACTAACTACCTGAAGGAATCGATCAGCATTCTCAAAGACTTCTCCGGCCTGATCGCTGCGCCGCTAAATCAGACCCTGGACATCGCCGAAAAGGTGTCGAGCAGTATGCAGACCCTGTTCACAGGCGGTGCGAATGCAATCTCGGTCGGATTCCACAAGCAGTTCGTCGCCCCGGGCGGCGGCGCCGGAAACGTGATCAAGCCCTGCTACATCGCGCTTGTCGCGGCGACTGATCAGCAGATCGACAAGGCCAGTTTGTCGGTGAAGGGAAGCCGACTTCACTACCCGGAGAACGGTGGTCCTCCCGCGCCGCTCGAGGGGTATGACTACCTGCTGCTTCGCATCGAAGCCCGCACGGAGCGCGACAACTGGCGCATGCCCAACATCGAGGAGCCGCTCAACCAAGCGATCCAGGCGACGCTCGAGGGCGACGCCGAGAAGGCGAAGCAATACAAGACGGCGGCGCTGCTGGTGATATGGCAGTCGCCCGATTTGGCGGTCGGAGATCGTCGCCGCGTCGCCGACGCGATCGAGGCGGAGCTCGCAGAACTCGGCGGCTCGGGCCGTGGCGCCGTGGGGGCGCAGATGCGCTCTCTCGCGCAGATCGTTGAGGCGCGCGCCCCCAAGGCGAAGCGCCGGGATGAGCTCACCTTCTCCGAGATCGTCGCGGGGCTCTGAGCGTTCGGCGGGCGAGGGGAGCGCCTGTCCGCGCCGACTGCGACGCCAATCGCCGCAGCCGGTCCCCTGCCGGGAATGCGGCGGCGCTTTGCAAGTCGCGAGTGGCGCGGATGTGGTTGCGCTGAATTTCCTCGCCGTTAGGTGATCGACCTCAGCGAGGGGCTCTGCTCGATGTTAATCGATCGGCCATTGAACTTGCCTCGAGCAACCCGACTGCAAACTCATTCTGTGCGACGACCCCTACTTGGCAGTCGAGGCGCAAGAAATACCTGGAGCTATTGGGCCTGCGGAAGGAAAGGGTGGCACCGGGCGGGTGAGCCAGGCCGACTACGCGTGCAGGTGCTTCAAGCGCAGTTGGTCCAGGGCGATTGAACACGCTCCCCTGAGTCAACTTCGGAGCGAAGGCGGTGCTGGAGGTCAGGGCGGACTAGGTGGGGCTGGTGGACCAGGACTGCCCGGCGCTCCTTTCGGACCTCCGGTTCTCGAAGCCATCTTGTTCCGATTTTCCGGTCCCGGTCGCTTGGCGAGCCAGCCAACCAGCCGAATCGCCATTTCATGTCTTGCCTTTATGCGCACGTCAGCGTCAGCCGAAAGCAACAACTTTCCGATGCGTTGTGATCTTTTTGCTACTGCGCGGTGGCGAGGAGAGCACTAACATTTCACTTTTGAGGAGACCGCGAAGACCCGGGCATCCCGAGTTCGCTTCGAAGTAAGTTGACGATTGCGCGCGTCTCGCACAATGACGGCGAGGGGGCGAATATGGGCGTGGCAAGGCTTGTAGCTGGAGTTATGCTGCTGTTTGGCTTAAGCGGCTGCGGGACCTACGTACCTGACATACGCGACTGGCCCAACAACAGCGAGGTCGGCGCGGTCACGATGGTTCACGCAATCGTTCGCAGCGTCGAGTGCGAACTGAAGAACGCGGTCACAAGGGTCGTCAATAACGATGTTCGCGCCGCGCGTCTACGTGCTAGCCACCGAACCTATACGGATTTCCTCAACGATTGGGGCGCGGAGGTAGCGTTTACTTTCACGATCGACGAAAAAACTGCTGTCAATCCAACCGCCGTGTGGATGCCACCATCACCGGCGTCTGCAATCTTCACGCTGGGTGGGAACGCCACAGTGTCAGCGGACGCAACCCGTGTCGAGAAGCTGAATTTCTTCTACACGGTGAAGGATCTTTACCTCCGTGATGGTCAGGTTTGCGATGCCAGCGGGGAAGATCCCAGCGGCTCCTTTCTTATTAAGAACGATCTCAAGATCGCAGAACTCCTGGATCTCAGGATAACACCTGTCGTAACGGGTAATGCGACTGCGCCCAGCGGAGACAAGAACGTCTTATCGCACCAGGTCACCTTCGAGGTCGTGACCAGTGGAGGCCTGACCCCGACATTGCAACTGACGCGGGCAACGATCAACGGATCAGGAACCTTCCTGAGCGGCAGCCGAGACCGGACACATGATCTTGTGGTCACCTTTGGTCCGCTAGACAAGCCCGGGGGCGGTAAGTCGCTGATTGCGATCGCCGAGCAATCGCACGCTATCTCGCAACTCACCAGCGGCTACACGACCGGCGTCAGGTCGATTCTGTCGCGATGAGCTGGTGACGAGTGTTCCCCACCAGAAGGAGTGTTGAATGGCAAAAGGCACAAAGAAGCGAGGATTGAAACAAAGCAAACGTTCCGCGACAAGACGGGGATCGAACAAAAGGACTTTGGCGGCAAAGAAGGCTAAGAAACGCGTAGTAAGGCGGCGCGCTATCCCCGGTGCTTCGCAACATCACGCAGTGTTTAGAAGTCTGACAACGCGGAGCAACCAGCACAACAAAGCGCCGGTCTGCTACCAGCAATTGGCCGATGGATCCTGGATGATATGCTTCCTTCAAAGCGATGGCACATACGCGCAATGCCAGCCCTATACCGGTCCAATCCACCAACCGCCATGCGGTTGAGTGCGTAGATGGGATAGCTGTGGCCAACTAGCTGTTTGCCGACGATTGGCGAGAAATCTTACTTTAGTGCTCTCTGCGAGCCGTCATGTCGAACTCGGCCAGTCCCGCGGCAAGATCTAAGATAACCGGCAACCATCTGGCTGATGGCGGGTTCTCAATTCGACATGCAGACCGGCGCAAGAGGAGAAGTCAACTCTATACAAAGGCGAATTCTGGCACCGCCCGCGGGCTGGCCTTTGCGACAATCGGAGCAGCAGCCGACAAATCAATGCGAAAAATCCCACGGCCGTGGGTGGCACATACGAGGGTTTCACCAATCCAAATTAAGTCTTCGACCGAGACATTGGCAGGTCCCTCGTTGGTTGGCGACCAGTTCGCGCCACCATCTTCGCTTGCAAACACTCCCACCTCAGTGCCGAGATAGATCCAATCCGGCTCACTTGGATGAATAGCTAGGGTCCGGACCGGCGCGTTCGGCAAGCCCGCGCCGATATCACTCCACGTAGCGCCGCAATCCCTGGTTATCCAGAGGTTGCTCTTGGCAAAGCTGCCGAATGCGACCAGCGCAGTGTTCTTGTCATGCGGCGAGATCAAGATGTGCGTCACATAGCGTCCGCTAGGCAGCGGCCCGTCGACGCGCGACCAAACCGGATTGACAGCCGTCGCATTCATCGACTTGCTGATCTCTCCTTTGTCGTAGCCAATCCAAACCAGATCGGAATCTTTTCGCGCCACAGCAATCGCACTGATGAATCCATTTGAGGGCGCTTTGATACGCGTCCACTTTGGTCCCTTGGTCGGTGTGTTCGGGGTCTTGGCGTCATCTGTTCGCCAAAGTGATTCGCCGCCAGCAAGAAGCCGGTTGGGTTGGTTAGGGTCGATAACAAAAGGCGCAATGAACAGCGCGCGCTGGTTGAATGCATCCGGGATCTGAAATGGAGCGGGCTTCCACATCCAGCGCCGCGTCGCCGGATTCCAGTATTGACCGCTTATATAGCGATTGCCC
>NZ_CAFK01000113.1 GCF_000239815.1 Bradyrhizobium sp. STM 3843
CCATACGACGGACCAGATCGTCAGCATGGCTTCGCGGCTCGGCTGGACCGTTGGCATCACCGGCGACGATCTCGTCGGCGCGCAGTGTCGCGCCGTGATCGGGCTCGGCCCGCAGGACGAGACCTGGCGCGCCGGCGCCAACTATGTCGGGGTGTGGCACCGCACGCCTGAGGATGCGCGCAAGCGCCAGGAGGCGCTGGACGTGGTTCCGTTCGGCCGCTATCAGGCGATGGCGGTGAGCCCGCTCGCCAGCGGACGTCTCAATCCGCCGGACATCTGCCTGGTCTACGCGACGCCAGGGCAGATGATCATCCTGATCAACGGCCTGCAATATGTGGGCTACAAGAAGTTCGAGTGGGGTGTGGTCGGCGAGACCGCTTGCGCGGATTCCTGGGGGCGGGCGCTGAAGACCGGTGAGCCCAGCCTGTCGCTGCCGTGCTTTGCCGAGCGGCGCTATGGCGGCGTGCCGGACGAGGAGATGTTGATGGCGTTGAGCCCTACGGATCTTGCCAAGGCGATCGCCGGCATGAAGCAGCTCGCCAAGAACGGCTTGCGCTATCCGATCGCGCCTTACGGCATCCAGAATGACGTTCGCGCCGGCATGAGCGTGTCGTATGGAAAGAAATAGGAATGGCGTCCGTTGTTGCGAGCGAAGCGAAGCAATCCACAACTGATGCACTGATTGCAGGAATGAAGGTATGAAGTCTTCGTCGACATTCGACATTGTCGTCTATGGCGCTACCGGTTTCACCGGCCAGCTCGTCGCCGAATATCTTGCCTCGGATTATCGCGACGGCGGACTGAAATGGGCGATGGCCGGCCGCAGCCGCGACAAGCTCGCTTCCGTCCGCGACGCGATCGGCGCGCCCGCGGACACGCCGCTGATCGTGGCCGACTCGAGTGATCCCGCCTCCATTCGTGCGATGGTCGATCAGACCAATCTCGTGCTGACCACCGTTGGCCCCTATCAGCTCTACGGTGCCGATGTGCTCGCCGCCTGCGTGGCATCGGGCACCGACTATGTCGATCTCTGCGGCGAGCCGCTGTGGATGCATCAGATGATCGAGAAGCATCAGGCAGAAGCGCAAAAGACCGGTGCGCGCGTCCTGTTCTCCTGCGGCTTTGACTCGGTGCCATTCGAGCTCGGCGTGTTCTTCGTGCAGGAGCAGGCGAGAAAGGTGCTGGGCGCACCGGCAGCGCGGGTCAAGGGGCGCATCCGCGGCATGAGCGGCTCACTTTCGGGCGGCACTGCGGCCAGCGCCAAGGCGACCGCCGCCGCGTTGACCAGTGATCTGAGCCTGGTTGCGATCATGAAGGATCCGTTCGCGCTCACGCCCGGCTTCAAGGGGCCGAAGCAGCCGCCCGGCAATAGGCCGCTCTACGAAGAGGATTTCCAATCCTGGGCCGCGCCGTTCGCGATGGCGCTGGTCAATACGCGCAACGTCCATCGCTCCAACATGCTGATGGGCTTTCCCTATGGTCAGGACTTCGTCTACGACGAGATGGTGCTGACCGGCGACGGCGAGCAGGGCCAGGCCAACGCCAAGCTGGTGATGGCGGCCAACGCCGAGAAGACCGGCCCGAATGCGCCGAAGGTGGGCGAGGGGCCGTCAAAGGAGAAGCGCGACAACGGGTATTTCGACCTGCTGTACGTTGCCGTCGGTGCTGACGGGCGGCGGGCTGCGGCGACCGTGAAGGGCAAGGGCGATCCCGGTTATGGGTTGACGGCCAAGATGATCTCGGAATGCGCGATGTGTCTGCTGCGTGATGCGACGGACGTGAAAGGCGGCTTCTGGACCCCGGGTGCGGCGATGGGCGAGCGACTGATCAAGCGACTGGTGGCGCACGCCGACCTGACATTCGAGGTCGAGGGCTTGAGGTGAACCGCTGGGCTTAGCGAGGGACGATCACAGCCGATCGTCTCTCGCTTTTGTATGGCTGGGCTGCGACGAACATGCCCCACATGGTGCCGAGCATCATGAAGAAATGGCGCCAATGGTCGGTGTCGATGATGAAGCTCTCGCCGACGGTGCCGAGGAAGGCCGCGAAGATCGCGATGTAGGTGCGCTGCCAGGGCACGCGGATGAAGGTGTGGCGGAAGCCGAGGATCACGGTGATGAAGACCAGGGTCGGATAGCAGATGCCTGCTAACCAGCCACCGGACATGAAGGCATTCAGGTAGGAGTTGTGGGTGTCTTCGGGAAAGTAGTTGTGGAACTGGAGCGGCCCGATACCGAACGGTAGGTCGAGTGCCATGGCGGCGCCGAGAATGTGCCGGCCGAACCGTCCGAAGCGGCCTTCGTCGTAGCTCTGGTCGAAGCTCGCTCTTTGCCGGAACATGTCGGCAATGGAATCGAACGACAAGAGCACCGCGATCAGCAGCACGGCAGCGAGCGCGGCGACAAGGGTCATGATGATAACGCGCGAGCGTTCGCCGCGCGAGCGGCTGGTGAGCACCATCAGGCCCAGCATGAAGGCGGCAGTCAGGATCAGGCCGCCCCAGGCCGCACGCGAGAACGCCAGCAGGATGGCGAGCACAATGATTCCAAGCGCAAGGGTGCCGCGCAATGCCTTGACCAGATGCGCGGTGACGACATTCTGCAGCGCGAACAGCGCGGGCAGGATCAGATAGGCGCCGAGCACGTTGGGGTCTTTGAACGTGCCGCGTGCGCGTCCATAGAGCGTCAGGAGATCATAGCCGCCGGGCACGAGATGGAAATAGCCGGCGACGCCTCCGAGCGCGGCGATGACGCCGCCGACCACGAGACCCCGGCGCAGCATGTCGAGACGAGCAGCGGTATCCTCGGCGCAGACCAGCGCGAAGAACACCACCGTCACGGCCATGTACCAGGAGGTCGCGATCCAGGTTGCCACCGTGGATTCGCCGAGCAGGGGGATGGCACTGATCGTATAGCCCAGATTGACCAGGAACAGCAGCAGGAGCAGCGGCACCAGAACCAGCCTGAGCCGGACGCCGGTGGCGACGAAGACGGAGGCCGACGCCAGCGTCACCAGCTCATAGGGGCTCGGCTCGATGAAGACGATCGCACTGGAGGCGCCGACCATCCAGATCAGCGCGCGCTGCAGCGTGACGATGCCGGGAGGGACGGCCGGTCGGGACGTGAACTCTCCGGCTGTCGCCGCATACGCCATCACACACTCACAACGCGACCTCGAACCGCTGATCGGACGAGATGCCGACCGGCGCGAGATCCGGCCTCAATACGCGTTCTCGTTCTTGGTCATCAGCGCGACCGGTGTCTTCAACAGGATGTAGACGTCGAACAGCACCGACCAGTTCTCGATGTAATAGAGATCGAATTCGACGCGCTTCTGGATCTTTTCTTCATTGTCGATCTCGCCGCGCCAGCCGTTGATCTGCGCCCATCCGGTGATGCCCGGCTTGACCCGGTGGCGGGCGAAATAGCCGTCGACGGCCTCGTCAAACAGGCGGTTTTGAAGCTTGCCCTGAACGGCGTGCGGCCGCGGCCCCACCAGCGACAGGTTGCCCTTGAACACGACGTTGAACAGTTGCGGCAGCTCGTCAAGGCTGGTCTTGCGGATGATACGGCCGACCCGGGTCACGCGCGGGTCGTTCTTGGTGACGACCTTCGAAGCCGTCGGATCGGCCTGATGATGGTACAGCGAGCGGAATTTGAATACGTCGATCCGCTCGTTGTTGAAGCCAAAACGCTTCTGCCGAAACAGAACTGGACCAGGGCTGTCGAGCTTGATCGCGAGCGCGACCAGCGCCATGACCGGCAAAGCAAGCAGCAGGACGAGGCCGCCGACCAGACGGTCGAACAGCCATTTCATCACGAGGTCCCAATCGGTGATCGGTGCCTCGAACATGTCGAGCGTCGGCACCTCGCCGAGATAGGAATAGGAGCGGGGACGGAAGCGCAGCTTGTTGGTGTGCGCCGAGAGCCGGATGTCGACCGGCAACACCCACAGCTTCTTCAGCATGTCCAGGATGCGCGTCTCAGCCGAGATCGGCAACGCGAACAGCACGAGATCAACGCGGGTACGGCGCGCGAATTCGAGGATGTCGTCGACCTTGCCAAGCTTGGCAGCGCCGGCGCAGGTCTCGAGCGCGCGGCTGTCGTTGCGGTCGTCGAACACGCCGAGGATCTCGATGTCGGAATCCTCCTGGTCCGTCAGGGCGCGGACCAGCTCTTCGCCGCTCTCATCGGCGCCGACGATGATAGTGCGCCGGTCGAGCCGGCCCTCCCGCGCCCATCCGCGGATGAGGCTGCGCAGAAACACGCGGGCAGCAATGAGTGCGGCAAGGCCCGTGAAGAAGAACGCCGCGAGCCACAGGCGGGAGACCTCGCTGCCCAGCTTGGCGAAGAAGGATATGCCGATGAACAGCAGAAAGACGAAGGAATAAGACGAGATCATCCGCGTCATCTGCCGCACCTGACCTCGGAAGACCTGGATCTGGTAGATGTCTGCGGCCTGGAAGCAGATCACAGTGGTCGCGGCCACGCCGAAGATGGCTGCAAGATATTCCCAATGAAAGCCACTCAGGGGGACGACATAGCTGAGATAAATGACGCTGCCTACCAGACTGAGCAGAAGGAAGTCGGCGATGCGCACCACGCCGGCGATCACGATCGGCGAATAGGCGCGACGGACTTTCTGATTGGCGACGGCAAGCGCTGCGGGCGTCAAGCGGCGCCGGCGTTCGACGCTAGGAGCGCCGGTCGAGGTGGTGGTGGCGGCGGCTGCCGCAGCATTCAACATCGAGCGTGCGCTAATAGGGTCCACAGTCGTACCAGCCCGAAAAGGTTTTTCGTGATGTATGCGCAATCAACGCATGAGGGAAATCCCCATGCTCCGGGTTAGGCGGCAATTCGGAAGAATCTGTTAGCAGTGGTAAACGTCGTCAGGTCTTGGTAAATGCTTCGCGATAGCCTGCCAGCACTCCTTCAACCATGGCGTTTTGCGAAAAATGCTGGAAAATGCGCTCTCGCAGTGCTTGGGCGCGCTTTCGCACTGTATCTTGATCCTCCAGCGCCGCCTCGATCGCATCCGCCATCGCTCCAACGCTGTTCGGCGCAAACAGGGCATCACCATAGGGACCGAAAATCTCGGGAATACCGCCGACCTTGGCGGCGATCATCGGGATCCCCGCCGCGCCCGCCTCGATCACCACATAAGGCATCGAGTCGCCGCGTGACGGAACGACAAGAAGGCGTCCATGCGAGAAACCGTAGCGCGCCTTGACATGGCCGATGAAGCGGACCGCTTGAGCAAGGCCAAGCTTTTCGACCTGGGCCTTAAGTTGCTCCATCTCCTCGCCGTCACCGGCGAGCGTCAACGTCAACGGCTTACCTTCGGCATGCAGGCGGGCGAGTGCGTCCACAAGGATGTCGGCGCCCTTGATGGCCCTGAACTCGCCGACATAGACGATATCAGTTGCATCGGTGGCCTTAGCGATCGGGTCGAATTCAGCTGCGGTCACGCCGTTGAAGACGCAGCGCACAAGCCCCTTCGGCGCGCCGATCGTGCGCTGATATGTGTCTCGCGCGAAAATGCTTTCAAACAAAAAGAGGTCGGTGCGATTCATCAGTGCCCGTTCAAGGCGCGCATAAAGCGCGCCTTTCACCGTGCTGAGCGGGTAGTGCAGGGAACCGCCGTGTGGGGTGTAGACTCGAATCGTTCCGGGCTGGCGCGGAAGCATGCGGAGAAAGGCGCCTGCCTTGGCGCCATGGCCGTGCAGCACTTCCGGGCTCAGTTTGCTGACAAGCCGACTGAACTTGGCAAAAGCGGCGAAATCGCTTGGTCGTGGTTCGCGATGAATGGCAATGCGATGGACGCCGAGCTTGAGGCGGGGAGCGATCTCGGCGAGCGCCTGATCGGCGCGGTCGCCGCCCGTGAGACTGTCCGCAATGATACCGACCTCGTGGCCGCGATCGACCTGGCCGTTAGCAAGATCCAGAATGTGACGAAAAATGCCGCCGACTGGCGCGCGGACTGCATGGAGAATACGAAATCGTCGCTCGGACACGGGCATCGTCACACTTGGTCCGACACATCGCATCGCGCCCAGCGCATGCACGTTCGCATACGCGGCAGCGGGCGGAAAAAGGAAGCGACGGCGCGTTTCATTGCGGCAGGCATCGACAAGTCCAGATTTGGATAAGACTTCTATGGTTAACGAAGCGTAATGGCCTCAACGAATGCAACCGATTTTCCACGATGATGAAGGAGCGGCGTTACCGGCCCCGGAGGGCGGCGTAGAGTACCATCTCCACGGCGCGTCTTCCCACATCGTGTTGGATCTGGTTCCGATTAACCCGGTAGCAACCTTAATGGAGTGTAATTCTACCACGTAGAGTGGCGATGTGGCGTTGACTTCGCGGGAGTGAGCGATGCGTTTGGCGTTTTGGCGTACCGGCAAAGATAAGGCGCAAGCCGCCGAGACCCGGGCTGCCGAGAAGATCACGCGATCCGCACCGGAGTCAGGCGTGCCGAGCGGCGATCTCGATTTGCGGCTGCTTGGCCGCGCCCTGGCGCGCAAGCGCCTCTTCATCATCGTTCCGACTTTGCTCGCCTTGGCCCTTTCGATCTTTGCCGTCAATTCCGCGACGCCGCGCTACAAGTCCGAGTCGCGGATCCTGATCGACGGGCGCGAAAACGTATTCTTGCGCCCCAACAGCGAACGCAACGAAGAGCGGACCGCGCTCGACCCAGAGGCGGTGACCAGCCAGGTTCAGCTCGTGCTGTCGCGTGACCTGGCGCGTGAGATCATCAAGAACAACAAGCTTGCCGAACTGCCTGAGTTCGATCCGGTGCTGCGTGGCGTGTCGCCGCTGAAATCGGTGGCCGCCATGATCGGCCTTGTGCGCGACCCGCTTTCCATGACCCCCGAAGAGCGGGTGATGGACGCCTACTACGAGCGTTTGACCGTCTATGCCGTCGACAAGTCGCGCGTCATCGTCGTCGAGTTCCAGTCGCAGGATCCCGAGCTTGCGGCGCGCGTCGCCAACGCGGTCGCCGAAGGCTATCTGGTCCTGCAGCAGAATGCGCGGCAGAATCAGGCCAAGACGGCGAGCCAATGGCTGGCTGGCGAGATTCAAAACCTGCGCAAGAAGGTCGAGGAGGCGGAATCGAGGGTCGAAGACTTTCGTGCCAAGTCGAATTCTTTCATGGGCACCAACAACACCTCGCTGTCCAACCAGCAGATGGGTGAGGTCAACACCCAGCTGAACAATGCGCGCGCGTTGAAATCGGATGCCGAAACCAAGGCGCGACTGATCCGCGAGATGCTGCAGGGCGGGCAGCCGATCGAGGCCTCCGAGGTGCTCAACTCCGAGCTGATGCGGCGCCTGTCAGAGCAGCGCGTGAATCTCCGCGCGCAGCTGGCAGAGCAGTCGTCGACGCTGCTCGACAACCATCCCCGCATCAAAGAGCTGAAAGCGCAACTGGCCGATCTCGACCGCCAGATCCGCGATGAGGCCGGGAAGATCTCGCGCTCGCTCGATAGCGACGCGCGGATCGCCGCGGGGCGGGTCCAGGAGCTGAGCCAGAGCTTGGAGCAGGCGAAAAAGCAGGCGTCCTCGACCAACGGCCAGGACGTCCAGCTGCGGGCGCTGGAGCGGGAAGCCAAAGCGCAGCGTGATCTGCTGGAATCGTATCTGGCGAAATATCGCGAGGCGAACACCCGCGAAAGCATCGACACCGCGCCGGCGGAAGGGCGGATTATTTCGCGTGCCATCGTCTCCAACACGCCGGCCTATCCGAAGAAGCTGCCGATCGTGCTGATCGCCACCTTGGCCACCTTGATGCTGACATCCGGCCTGGTGATCACCGGCGAATTGCTGCGCATCACGATGCCGCCGGGCGCTGCCGCTCCAGCCACTCCCACGGTGCAGGCTGCCGTCATTGCGCGAATCGAGCCGATGATGATGTCGGCTGCATCGGTGATGCCGCCTGCAGCCCCGGTGCCTCGGCCGGTGCCTGCATTGAAAATAGAGGCCGCGCCTGCTGCGACCCCCGCCGCCATCGAACCCGCACCCGAACTCGGCGAGGCCGAAAAGCTCGCCGCCGACCTGCTCGGCGCCGCCGAAGGCGCTCGCAAGATCACCATGCTCGGCACCGCCGCGGGCGAGGCGATCACTGCGACCGCGCTGGTGCTGGCCCGCGCCATGGCCATGCGGGCGCGGGTGGTGCTGGTCGACCTCGCCGGATCGTCGGAGGTCATCGCAGCCGCCTCCGTCGATCCGGTCGCGCCCGGTCTGACCGAGCTGATGAGCGGTGCGGCCTCGTTCTCCAGCATCATCACCAAGGACCGGTCGTCCAAACTCCACCTCGTCAGCGCCGGCCGCGGAGACCGCACCGAACTGCAGTCGCCGCGCCTCATGCTCGCCATCGACGCCTTGCAGCGGGCCTACGACCATGTGCTGCTCGACGCCGGCAACGCCGCCAACCTTTCGGTCGAACTGCTGACATCCGGCGCGCGCGCGGTGGTGGTGCCGGATGCCGGACTGTCCAGCGAAAGCCGCAGCCGGATGCGGGAGCAGCTGCTGGCGGTGGGCTTCGCCGCCGTCACCATGCTGGACAAGCCGATCGAAGCTCCGGCCGCCGGCTACAAGGGCAAGCGCGGCGTCGCCGCCTGATGCTATGGCGCGCGGGCGCCGCTCAGCGCAGCGCGCCGCGGAGCCGTTGCGCGAGGTCGAGCAGCGCCGGGTTGTGTTTGACCAGATGCTTGCCGCGATGCAGGGCCGATAGCGCCATGGCCGCGAGCCAGCCGCGCGCACTCAACGGAATGAAACAGTCGAAAATCGGCTCATCATCCTTGCAGAACATCCGCTTATAGTCGTCCGTGCCGATGCCGAGATCGAGGCGGTGATAGCCCGCTCCGGCACAATGGTCGATGATGTCGCGCATCAGGATCAGCCCGGGGCTCCAGCGCGCATGCTCCGAAAGCGTGTAGGTATTGAACATCATCGAAAAGCGCTCGCCGTCGGCCACGCCGGCAAACAGCGCGATGATCTCCTCGTCGCAATCGAGCGCATGGATCTCGATGGCGCGGCGGCCCGATGCAAGGCGCGCGGAGCAGGCTTCGCGGACGAACGCTTCGATGCCGGGCTCGGCAAAGACATTCGGCAGCTTCTGCTCGGCCATCCGGATCGGCTTCACCTTGAAGAACCAGTTGAGCAGGCGGGCGATTTCGGCATCGGTCTCCGCGATGAGATAACGGTAGCCTGGGAGCGCCTGCAGCTTCTTCTCCTTGGCTTTCAGCTTGCGGCGGAACGAATTCGAGACGAGCGCAGTCGGGTCGGCGCCGGGCGGCATTGTCAGCACGGGGCAGCCATTGGCGGACGGCTGATACGGCAACAGGGCGAGCGGATTGGCCTGATCGCGCCAGCGCATGGGCTGCTGCGTCAAGGCCAGCACATCGACGACGTCCCGCTGGTGCAAGCCATTCAAGAGATCATCGAGATCGCCAGGGGTCGCCGATGCGGCGAAGGCGCGGTCCCACAGGCCCATATTGAAGCTCGTGTGCTTGCCGCCCATGAAGCCGGCCACGCGCGCGCCGCAGGCATGCCTTAACGCGAGCGGTAACAGCAGCAGCGGCCGCTGTTGCGCATCCCACGCGACGACGATGAGCGGTGTTGCGTCATGCTGGGCGGCAGCGTGGCGCTGCCAGGCGCCAAGAAAGTCGAAACGTTGATACGGGGTGGACAGGCCCGACATCTCGAGCGCGCGCCAGATCGGCTCAGCGGCTGCGAGGTCGGACAGGATATCGACGCGGGTGATGCCTGACGTCAGCGGCTGCGCGGGCGCCTCGGCCGTCCGGCTCTCGATCACGGCCGCCATGGTCATCGCACAACCTGTTCTTGGGGGAGTTTTGATGCTTCCGCGTCGGCCGACCTTTGCAAAGAAGTGTCAACAAAAGGTAATAACAACGGGCAAACCTCGAGCGAGGGGCGATGGGAGGATCTTGCTCCGACGCCGGCGCGCCAAAAAGCCCCTCGATCCATATGACTGAAACAATGACACGGTTGCGCCGCTTTCAATCCTGATCAGGTGGGCGTGGAGACATCCGATTCAAGTGGCCGCATCATGAGGGCGTTGGGATTTGTCGTCATACGCTAGCTGGCTTTCGTGCCTCGAGCTCGAACTGGCCTATTTTTCTGGCCGCGCTTTATGGGCTTCTCGCGCAGCCGGCGGCGCCGGGGTCATTCTTCGCTTCGAACGGGTCAGGCCGCGGTCTCGCGACGCCTTTCAGCCGCTGAAATCGCGCGACATCACGCCGCGCCTTCTGGAGCGCATCATCCGCGCGCTGAAGCGCTGGGGCTATGACATCGTTTCCATCGACGAGGCCTGCGAGCGGGCGGTGCGGCTCGCTGGCCCGCGGCGCTTCGCCTGCCTGACCTTCGACGGCGCGTCGAAGGACGTGATCACCCATGCCTACCCGGTGCTCGCGCGCCACGAGCTGCCGTTTGCGGTGTATGTGCCGACTGCGTTCCCGGACGGGCTGGGGGAACCCTGGTGGCTCGCGTTGGAGGCGATGATCGCCCGCGAGGCGCGGATCAGCCTGGTGATCGACGGACGGGTGCAGCGCTTCACCGTCTTCAAGCCGGCCGAGAAACGCGAGCTGTTCACCTATCTCGCAGGCTGGCTGCGCAGCCTGCCGCCGGCCGAGCTCTCGGCCGCCCTGAAAGACCTCTGTTCCCGCCATGCGGTCGCCCTTGCCGCGCTGTCGCGCGCCGCCTCGATGGACTGGACCGATATCACCAGGCTCGCCGCGGACCCCAAGGTCACGATCGGCAGCGCCACCGTGCATTATCCGGTGCTGTCCAACATGAAGGACAGCGACGCTTGGCGCGAGATCGCGATGGGCAAGGCGGTGCTGGAGACCGCCCTTCGACGCCCGGTCCGGCATCTCGCATTTCCTTTCGGCGAGCAAACGTCGTTCCGTCGGGCCCATGTGGTGATGGCGGAGGAGGCGGGCTTCGTCAGCGCCGTCTCGGCCATTCCCGGCGTCGTGCAGACCGAAGGCCGCACCAATCTCCACGTGCTGCCGCGGATCGCCTGGGATGGGCGCTCGCGCTCGCTGCGGGCGCTGCGCGTCTTGATGTCCGGCGCGACCTTCCCGCCGGTGGCGCCGACTCCGCATGCCAAGATTCAGGTTGAGGACGATTAGGCTTTGGGTTCGTTCGCGTCCGGGCGCAGCATCCAGCTCACGATCGGCATCGCCGGCAGCACCCAGCCCATGCCGACCACGATGTAATAGATCCATTGCAGCGTGCCGGAATTGGCGATGACCGGAAACTGCGCCATCACCATGCCCATCATCGACCAGACGAAGGCGAGCACGAGAAGCGCGATGGCGCCGAAGAATTTGCGGGTGCGGATGGTCATGACGCGATTGCAAACGCGATTGTAAGGGAGGGACGGGCGGGCGCGGCTTGCGCGCGATCTTGCCGGGATTATAAGGGCTTGTCAGCCCCGGTTCAATCGAGCGTTCAACCTCCATGGCCACGGTTTCCCGCACCCAAGACCTCGCCGCGATCCGCCTCTGGCTCATCGTCGTGGCCGGCCTGATCGCGCTGATGGTGCTGGTCGGCGGCGCCACGCGGCTCACCGAATCCGGGCTCTCGATCGTGGAATGGAAGCCGGTCACCGGCACCTTGCCGCCGTTGACCGAGCAGGCATGGACCGAGGCGTTCGAGGGCTATAAGGCGATTCCGCAATACCAGCAGATGAACGCCGGGATGACGCTTGGCGAGTTCAAGACCATCTTCTGGTGGGAATGGAGCCACCGGCTGCTCGGCCGCGTCATCGGCATGGTGTACCTGTTGCCGTTCCTCTGGTTCCTGTGGCGGGGCGCTGTGTCGGGTCCGCTCGGGCGGCGGCTGTGGCTGATCTTCAGCCTCGGCGCGCTGCAGGGCGCGGTCGGCTGGTGGATGGTGGCCTCCGGTCTGGTCGAGCGCACGGAAGTGTCGCAGGTGAGACTCGCCACCCATCTCGTGCTCGCGCTGCTGATCTACGCGGCTATTGTCTGGACCTTGCGCCGGCTCAGGCCGGGCGCTGAGAGCGAGGCACCGGCGCGGCTGCGTTGGACGGCGAACCTGCTCGTCGTCGTCACCTTCGTACAGCTCTATTTCGGCGCGCTGGTCGCGGGCCTGCGTGCAGGCCGCATCTACAACACCTGGCCTCTGATCGACGGCAGCTTCATCCCCGACGGCGCGTCGCTGTGGTTCGAGAGCCCATGGTGGCGCAATCTGTTCGACAACCGGCTGACGGTGCAGTTCGAGCATCGCATGACCGCTTACGCGCTGCTGCTCTTCGCCGCGTTTCATGCCTTCGACGTGATGCGCGCGGGCGCGGCCCGCGAGGCGACCCGCGGCGCGCACCGGCTGCTCGCCGCCGTGCTCGTGCAGGCCGTGCTCGGCATCGCGACGCTGCTGATGGTGGTGCCGATCCATCTCGCACTGACGCATCAGGCGGTCGCCATCGTGGTGCTCACCTTGGCGGTACTACAGGCCGAGCAACTCGCGCCGCGGCGGGTGCCGGTCCCGATGCCTGACGATGCCGTGCCGGTCGGGCAGGCGGGGTAGGGGCTCTCGCATCATTTGGCGCGCCGTGTTGCTCTGACCTCCGTCGTCATTCCGGGGCGCGCGGAACGCGCGAGCCCGGAATCCATCACGCAGTTGAACTCGATGCTTGATGGATTCCGGGCTCGCCCTGCGGGCGCCCCGGAATGACGAGCGGAAGGCACACGTTCTCGTCCTCGCGCAGCTTTCGCGCCGAGCTCTGCTCATCACATCACCCTCGCGATAACGAGGGCGCAGGGAAGGCCGGATGCCTGGTCGGCACCCATGGCCCGCGTGCGGAAGAAAATGCACGCGGCGGTTACCACAGGTACGGCCGAAAACACCCGGCCTTCCCTGCGCGATGGTTTTAACGGTTTCCTGCGCGCTCTCCCCGGGGATCGGCTTGATTGCCCCCGTCATCCGCGCGATGCGCAAGCATCGTCGCCAACTTGACGCCAGCACCGAGACGCCAGGACCACACGCCTTCGCCGTCCGTGACACACCGCTCGTCCGCGCGAGCCAAGACCCGCGCACGCCGCGTCACGTCCACCGCATTCCTATCCCACGCAACTGACGATCCGGATGCGCCCCTCGAGTGGACAAGAACAAAAAGAGAACATAAGCTGATTTGCCGAATTTGGCAAGAGGTATCGTCGTGGCGGCGAAGGTCAGCTCTTCTTTTCATTTAGTAACGTATATGGTACCAAATGATCGAGATCGAGGAATAGGTCGCGGAGGACGGGGTTAGCCCGTTCCGACGGTGGTTTGATGATCTCGATCCGCGGGCGGCCGCGATCGTGACGGTCGCAATCGATCGCCTTGCCGAGGGCAATACCTCGAACGTCAAACCGATCGGCGAGGGCGCGGCCGAACTGCGGATCGATCGCGGGCCTGGCTATCGCGTTTACTTCGGCTGGCATGGCAAGGCGTTGGTGATTCTGCTGGGTGGCGGCACCAAGCGGCGGCAGCAGAAGGACATCGAGGCGGCGCTCGGGCGCTGGCGCGATTACAAGCGCCGAGTAGGAGGACGTATCTGATGCCATTGACAAGGGACTTCCGCGAAACGGTGCAGGCCCGCGCCGCGCGCGATCCTGCGTTCCAGGAGGCGATGTTTCAGGAAGCTGTGGAATCCTTGCTGAGGGGCGATCTCGATGGCGGCCGGGCAGCCCTTCGCAGCTACATCAACGCGACGATTGGATTCGATAGATTGAGCACCGTGCTCGGCCGCCCACAGAAGAGCCTGATGCGGATGTTCGGGCCGTCAGGCAACCCGACGGCGGAAAACCTGCTCGGGGTGATCGGCACGCTGCAGGCCGAGACAGGCGTGCGGCTCGAAATCCGGGCTGTTGCGGCGATGTGAGAATAGGCTTGATGAGTTCCTCTTTGGCGTTTGCGGCCGTCGAGCGCGGCGGAAAGGAGGGAGTTGTGACCAGATCTTTAAGCAAATCCAAAGCCGGCTTCACCAAGGCCAACATGGATGCGGTCTCGGATAATCCGGCCTGGACCAAGGCGACGACGGCGCGCTCCAAATCGTTCGATGAGACCTTTCCGGACCTCGCTCGGCGTGCGCGCGGACCGCAGAAGGCACCGACCAAAACGCAAGTGACGCTGCGGCTCGATGCGCGCGTGGTCGATCATTTCGAGGCGACCGGGCAGGGGTGGCAAATGCGGATCAACGAAGCCCTGAAGAAGGCCGCGGGGCTGTGAGCGCTGAACGTCAGGCCGCCCCGGCTCGCCAAGCGCCTTCGCGACGCTGCGAAAAGGATCCAGCGCGATCTGCAGGCTCGCGACCACTTCGGCCGCGACCTCGCGACGAGCGTTGCGGATCTATCGCGAGCTTTACAGAAACGGATTGACGATGGTGAGGCCGCTGAGGGTGCGGCCGTGCTGCAGGTCTTCGCTGAACAGGGTGTCACAGCCCGCTTCGAGCGCCGCGGCGACGATCAGCGCGTCGTAGAACTGGAGGCTATGATCACGGGCGAGAGCGAGCGCCACCGAGTGCGTGGTCGTGGTCAGTGGCCGCGCGTCAGGGAAACGAAAGACGACGGAGGATAACGCGGCTTCGATGACGGGCCAATCCAGCTTCTGCTTCCTGCGCAGCACGTTGGTGAATTTCGTTCAAGACCTGCACACTGATGACGCCGCCATCGGCAATCACAGCAACTGCGCGATCCCGGCGTGGGTCGGATGAATAGGCATAAACCAGGATGTTACTGTCGAAGAACGCGCTCACCGCTCGTTGGCCTCGTCGCGGTCGAACTTGTAGTCATCAGGAAGAGGAAAACGGAATTGCTCCAACTGCCGTAAGAACTCCTCGCGAATGATAGCCTTTTGTTCTTTAACGGTGTCTTTGGTCAGGGACAGCGCGCTGACGTCATCGCCTTCCTTGAGTCCGAGTTCCTCCACCACGGCCTTCGGCAAAAGGAGCGCAAGGCCTTTGTCCACTTTGATGACCTGCATCTTTGCTTCCTCGTGATGATCCTTTCAGCACTAGAATGGGCCTGATGGAGCTCGCTTTCAAGGGAGTTGGTGGTCACTCCCCTTGGAATGAAGGCTTTTGCTGGCGCCCGCCCGGCGGGCCTTAGGGCCGATGCAATCTTCGCTCAGCAATACCCATACACGCCGCACGCGTACGGCAAGCGCCAGATGTAGCTCGGATAGCCTCCGCCGCCGTAATACGGACCCTGATAGTCGTAGGAGAAGGCGCGGCCGTAATAGCCCGGCAGTTCCTGGCGTCCGAGCAGCAGCGGGGTCGAGGGTGTCATTGGCGAGATCAGCGTCTCGTCCTGCTCGACCACGACCGGACGCGGTGGAGGCGCCTTGACCACCCGGCGCGCTTTGTAATGCACTCCCGGCAGATCGGCGGCGAGCGTCGCGCCATTAATGGCGGTCGCCGCCAGAAGCGACATGATGATGGTTGAGCGCATCGGCCGTCTCCTGCGCGTGTTGAGTCTCATTGGCGCGGAGGATGGGTCCGGTATGGTTAACGATTAGCTACTGGGCGCCCAGGTGCCTGTCATTGGCGCTGGATCCACGGCTGCAGCCCCTCCCCCCCCGGACCTGCCGAGCTGGAGGCTCTACGCAATCCCGCGCGTGCCCCGGTTTCGGTGGGATTGGCGGGCCTCATGGTTCGAGACGCGCCGCAAGCGGCGCTCCTCACCATGAGGGGCTAGCATCTCGCCGCGATTCCAGCCTCATCCTGAGGAGCCCGCCGAAGGCGGGCGTCTCGAAGGATGGCTGCGAAGACACTGTCAGCGCGCTTCGCAGCAGTCTTTGCTAAGCGCTCAGCGCCTGTTCGAGATCGGCGATCAGGTCTTCCTTGTCCTCGATGCCGACGGAGAGCCGCACGATGTCGGGGCCAGCGCCGGCCCTGATCTTGGCGGCGTCGTCGAGCTGGCTGTGCGTGGTCGAGGCCGGGTGGATCACCAGCGACCGGGTGTCGCCGACATTGGCCAGATGCGAGAACAGCTTCAGGTTCGACACCAGCCTGACGCCGGCGTCATAGCCGCCCTTGAGCGAGAAGGTGAAGACTGCGCCGGCGCCCTTCGGGCAATATTTGCGCGCCAGGTTATGGCCCTTGTCTTCCGGCAGGCCGGCATAGCTCACCGACGCCACCGCCGGATGGCGGTTCAGATATTCGGCGACCGCTTTGGCATTGTCGCAATGCTTCTGCATGCGCAGCGGCAACGTCTCGATGCCCGTGAGGATCAGGAAGGCGTTGAAGGGCGACAGCGCCGGGCCCAGATCGCGCAGGCCCAGCACGCGGCAGGCGATCGCGAAGGCGAAATTGCCGAACGTCTCCTGGATCTTGATGCCGTGATATTCGGGGCGCGGCTCGCTCAGCATCGGATATTTGTTGCCCGCCGCCCAGTCGAAGGTGCCGGCATCGACGATGACGCCACCGATCGAGTTGCCATGGCCGCCGAGAAACTTGGTCAACGAGTGCACGACGATGTCGGCGCCGTGATCGATCGGGCGAATGAGGTAGGGCGTCGCCAGCGTGTTGTCGACGATCAGCGGCACGCCGGCATTGCGGGCGACCTGCGCGATCGCCTCGATGTCGGTGACGGTGCCGCCGGGATTGGCCAGCGACTCGATGAAGATCGCCTTGGTGCGCGGGCTGACTGCGGCCTCGAAAGTCTTGATGTCATCGGTATCGGCCCACACCACGTTCCAGCCAAAACTCTTGAACGAATGCGTGAACTGGTTGATCGAGCCGCCATAGAGCTTTCGCGCAGCGATGAACTCGTCGCCGGGCCGCAGCAGCTGATGCAGCGCGATCACCTGGGCGGCATGGCCCGAAGCGACGGCGAGTGCCGCGGTGCCGCCTTCGAGGGCGGCGACGCGCTCCTCCAGCACCGCATTGGTCGGATTGCCGATGCGCGTATAGATGTTGCCGAACGCCTGCAGCCCGAACAGCGAGGCGGCGTGGTCGGCATCGTTAAAGACGAAAGACGTGGTCTGATAAATCGGCGTGGCGCGCGCCCCCGTGGTCGGGTCGGGCTGGGCGCCGGCATGAATGGCGAGCGTGGAAAATCCCGGAGTACGGTCGGTCATTCTGTTTCCTTCACCTTGAGAGCCCGCCGCTTGAAATTCGGCGGCATGCGCGGCGCGTGGCGGTCGGGCGATGTTGGTGGCCGGTCGGCGGTATCGTCGCTCCGTCCTTCCGCGCGGGACAATTGCGTCAGGGTGAGGCGCCGTCAAGGCGCGCTGCAACGATGGGTCGGATTTGAAATGCGCTGCTGTGTCGCACGATCCTCGCGACACAATCTTTTCGCCAATTCCTTAACTTGGCTCGTTCCTGTTCTTCGCAGCGCGATCCGACGCCAATGTGGCGGCACCGCCGAGGCTCGTGCGATTGAGTGACAATCGCATGCCTTGGGTCGGGATCGGCGCGCGCTTGGAGCTGATGGTGCGCGAGTTCACGCCCATCCAGGAAATCTCCGACGACAGCCGGCCATATTCGATCTTGGGACAGCGGTTCATGACGACGTTGAGGCCTGCGGCTTCCGCCTTCGCGGCCGCCTCGTCATCGCGGGCACCGAGCTGCATCCAGATCACCTTCGGCAGCGGCGAGAGTGCGAGGGCTTCGTCGACCACCGGCATGATGTGCGCCGAGCTGCGGAAGATGTCGACCATGTCGATCGGACGGCCGATGTCGGCGAGCTTCGCCACGAACGGGCGGCCCATCAGGCTCTTGCCGACATGGCCGGGATTGACCGGGATCATGTCATAGCCGCGCTGCACCAGATATTTGAAAGCGAAGAAGCTCGGCCTGATCTCGGAGGGCGAGGCACCCACCATGGCGATCACCTTCACGCCATTGAGGATGCTGCGGATGTAGTCGTCATCGTAGCTGTCGTGATTCATGATGTGCGATTCTGTTAGTTATCGTCATTCCGGGGCGCCCGAAGGGCGAGCCCGGAATCCATAACCACGATCGGGAGTATGGATTCCGGGCTCGCGCGTTAACACGCGCGCCCCGGAATGACAGCGGGGGAGGCGAGAGATCACTCATCCCGCCAGGTCGGTGCGCGCTTCTCGATGAAGGCGCCGATGCCTTCCTCGGCGTCGCGGGCCAGCATGTTCTCGGTCATCACCTCTGCCGCATAACGATAGGCATCGGCAAGGCTCATCTCGGCCTGGCGATAGAACGCTTCCTTGCCGAGCTTGACTGTGTAGGCGGATTTGCGCGCGACCTGCTGCGCCAGCGCGATCGCGGCGTCGCGCTCGCTGCCGGCCGGCACCACGCGGTTGACGAGGCCGATCTCGCGGGCGCGCGCGGCTGAGACCGGCTCGCCGGTGAGCAGCATCTCCATCGCCTGCTTGCGCGGCACGTTGCGCGACAGCGCTACCATCGGCGTCGAGCAGAACAGCCCGATATCGACGCCGGGCGTGGCGAAGCTCGCCTGCTCCGACGCCACGGCGAGATCGCAGCTTGCCACGAGCTGGCAGCCGGCTGCAGTGGCGATGCCCTGCACGGCGGCGACCACCGGCTTCGGCAGATGCACGATCGCCTGCATCATCGCGCTGCAGGCGTTCATCAGGGTAGCAAAATAGGCGCGGCCGCGGTCGGCGCCGGTGCGATGGGCGGTGAGTTCTTTGAGGTCATGCCCGGCACAGAAGGCTGGCCCATCGGCCGCGATCACCACCGCGCGCACCGCTGCGTCGGCGCTGATCTCGGCGAGGGTCTCATGCAGACGCGCGATCAGATCCTCCGACAGGCTGTTGCGCTGCGCCGGGCGGTTGAGGGTCAGCACCGCGACATTGCCGGCGATCTCGCGCAAGAGGATCGCGCCTGAGGTGGCGGGCGCAGCGGCGGCATCGCGAGCGGCTTGGGCAGGCATCGGAATTCCCAGTGGCGTCGATCGGAAGCTAATGTAACAGAAGGCCGATAGACAGAGCAGGGGGGCACATGGCGGATGCGAAGATGAGCGTGGCGGAACTCGAAGCGTTCCTGCACGCGGAATTCCCGCAAGCCTTCACCCTGGATGGTGACATCAACATCGAACAGGCCGACGGCGAGAGCTGCCGGCTGCGCCAGCGCTTCCATCACCGGATGCTGCGGCCGGGCGGCACGGTATCCGGACCGACGCTGATGGCGTTGGCCGACTTCGCGATGTACGTCGTGCTGCTGTCGGCGATCGGGCCCGTCGGCCTCGCGGTCACCACCAATCTCAACATCAATTTCCTGCGCAAGGGCGCAGCCGGTGAGGATGTGTTGGCCGTGGCCAAGCTCCTGAAGCTCGGCAAACGACTCGCGGTCGGTGAAGTGACGCTGCTCTCAGGCGATTCGCCCGACCCGATCGCCCACGTCACCGCGACCTATTCCATTCCGAACACGTGATGTTTTTGCAGGTATTATTACACCATATTTATAACATGCTGATATACAAAGAGTATTTTTCTCGATTGGACGTTGACGCTGACGCGCGGCTTCTCTAGAACCTGCGGCCAAGTCGGCGCTGATCATTGCGCCGCGATCTCCCTGTCACGGATAGTTCTCATGAAAACCTTTTCGGCCAAGCCCGCCGAGGTGCAGAAGAAGTGGGTCGTGATCGACGCCAAGGGTCTGGTGGTCGGCCGTCTCGCCTCGCTGGTCGCCATGCGGCTGCGCGGCAAGCACCTCCCGACCTATACGCCCCATGTCGATTGCGGCGACAACGTCATCATCATCAATGCAGCGCATGCGGTGCTCACCGGCCGCAAGCGCGAGCAGAAGGTCTATTACAAGCACACCGGCTATGTCGGTCACGTCAAGGAGCGCACCGCGCGCCAGATCCTCGAGGGCCGTTTCCCCGAGCGCGTGCTGGAGAAGGCGATCGAGCGCATGATCCCGCGCGGACCGCTGGGCCGGGTGCAGATGGGCAATCTGCGCGTCTATGGCGGCCCTGATCATCCGCACGAGGCGCAGAACCCCGAGAAGGTCGACGTCGCCAAGATGAACCGCAAGAACATGAGGGCTGCATAAGATGGCCGAAAGCATCCAGTCTCTCGATCAGCTGTCGCAGCTGAAGGGCGCCGTCGGCACCACTGCTGCTGACGCTCCGAAATACGAGAAGAAGATCGACAAATACGGCCGCGCCTATGCCACCGGCAAGCGCAAGGACGCGGTCGCCCGCGTCTGGATCAAGCCGGGCTCCGGCAAGGTCACCGTCAACACCCGCGACATCGAGATCTACTTCGCCCGTCCGGTGCTGCGCATGATGATCCAGCAGCCGCTGGTCGCTGCCGCCCGCGCCGGCCAGTACGACGTGATCTGCACGGTCGCCGGCGGCGGGCTCTCGGGCCAGGCCGGCGCGGTGCGCCACGGCCTGTCCAAGGCACTGACCAATTTCGAGCCGGAGCTGCGCAGTGTGCTCAAGAAGGGCGGCTTCCTGACCCGCGACTCCCGCGTGGTCGAGCGCAAGAAGTACGGCAAGGCCAAGGCCCGCCGGTCCTTCCAGTTCTCGAAGCGCTGATCCGGATACCATTCGCCGCGGTTGCGCGGCGCTGCTCAACGGGCGCTCCTTGCGGAGCGCCCGTTTTGTTTTGAACCCTGTTTGTCGTTTTTTATCGAACAAATTGCCGTCGAGTTGAGCCGGATTTTTCGCGAAAAGTTGGCTTCGCGCGCAAACCTCTTTCGAACAGACCGCCCGGTAGTTTGGATCGCGGAAAGGCTCCGCTAACCGAACATTGCGCTGCAGTAGCAACCGAGGAAGATGATGGCGCTGGACAGCCTCACGCTTTATATCGTGGCCACGATGGTTGCGGCCCTGCTCGGGGTCATGCTGCTGTTCTTCGGCCGCGAGCAGAACATCGCGGCATTGCGCTGGTGGGGCGCGGCCTATGTGCTCGGCTCGGTGTCGGTCGCACTGTGGACCGTGATCGGCGACCGCTTCGGCGAGGTGATGCCGATGCTGTTGAGCGCGGTCGGCCTGATCGCCTCGGCGATGGTCTGGAACGCCGCACGCGTGTTTCACGGCAAGCCTCCGAGCCTCGCCGGCCTCGTGCTCGGTGCGGTCGTCTGGATCGCGAGCGGCATGCTGCTCGATCCGGCGGCGCATACCCAACGCCTCACCATCGGGGCCAGTCTGGTCGTGATCTATGCGACGCTGACGGCTGCGCAATTGTGGCAGGAGCGCCGCGCCAGCCTGCAGCGACGCTGGCCGGCCGTGCTGGTGCCGGCGCTGCACGGCTTCGTGCTGATGCTGCCGATCCTGCTCGGCCACGTCCTGCGCGACGCCAATGGCGCCTTCTCCACCGCCTGGGTCACCATCTTCTCGATCGAGCTCGTGCTCTATGCGGTCGGCACGGTCTTCATCATCTTCATGCTGGTCAATGAGCGGGTGGTCAGCGCGCACAAGCGCGCCGCCTCGATCGATCCGCTGACAAGCCTGCTCAACCGCCGCGGCTTTGCCGACGCCTGCGCGCGGCTGATCGAGCGCGAGGCGCGCGAGGGCCGGCCGGTGACGGTGCTGATCTTCGACATCGATCATTTCAAGTCGATCAACGACCGGTTCGGCCATCCTGCCGGCGACGAGGTCCTCAAACTGTTCGCAACGGTCGTGGTCAACAATCTGCGCATCACCGATCTCTCGGGGCGGATCGGCGGTGAGGAGTTCGCAGCACTTTTGCCCTGTACGCTCGAAGAAGGGGTCGTGGCCGCCGAGCGGGTGCGCGAGGCGTTCGCGGCGTCCGGCATCGTCTGCGACGAGGGCCCGGTCGATACCACGGTCTCGATCGGCGTCGCCGGCGGCCCCGCCGGCACCGAGCTCGAAGTGCTGCTCGCGGCCGCCGACACCGCGCTCTACAAGGCCAAGCGCACCGGCCGCAACCGCGTCGAAACGGCGTCCGAACTACCGCTGTCGCTCGATCGCTTCCGCCGGCAGCGGGCGGCGCTATCCGCCCCGGCGCAGCCGGATCAGCTGATCGCGCCGACGTGAAGCCTTGTCAGCGTCGCGGTAAGGTCTGGTTAACCGCCGCTGTCTCATGTTCACCGTCATGATCGGAGCCCAAGCCCAAACCCAAGACCATTCTGCGCTCACCTCGCTCGAGGTGGAGGCCGCCGCGGCGCGCAGCGGCTTTGCCTGCCTGTTCTCCAGCGCGGATGAATTTGAGCAGGCGCTCATCGTGCGCCGCCGCGCCGAGGGCCGCTATCGCCAGCCGTTCCGGCACTGGGCCGTGCTCATGTTCGTCGGCTGCGCGATCATCGTGGCCGGCGCGGTGCTGCTGTTCCATCCGTAACCGGAAGTGTCGGTCGGCGGGGCGATCATGCGCACGCCCGGCCTTTTGCTTGCGCCTGCACTGCGTTACACACGCCTCCTGAACTCACGGAGGCAAAGCAAGATGATCACCGAAATCGCCCAGATCGAGGTCAAGCCCGGCTCGGAGAAGGATTTCGAGGCCGCGGTGGCGAAGGCGCGGCCTCTGTTCCTGCGTGCCAAGGGCGCTAAAGGGGTCGAGCTGCACAAGTCGATCGAGAAGCCGCAGCGCTACCGGCTGATGGTGAAATGGGAGACGCTGGAAAACCACACCGTGGATTTCCGCGGCTCGGAGGACTTCACCGCCTGGCGCGCGCTGGTCGGGCCGTATTTCGCGAGCCCGCCGGAGGTCGAGCATACCGAGACCGTGGTGACCTCGGCCGAATAGGTCAGATCGCGGCGGCCGGGTCCTCGGCCGCGCGATCGGTCTTGAAATAGTCGATCATGACCTTGGCGATCGCGAGCAGCGGCAACGCCAGGGTCAGCCCCCAGATGCCGAACACGATGCCGAGCAGGATCTGGAAGGCAAACAGCGTCGCGGGCGGAATGTCGAGCGCCTGGCGCTGGATCAGCGGCGTCAGCACGTAGCTCTCCATCGCGTGCACGCCGAGGAACAAGACCGCGGCGCTGGCCGCGGCCACCCAGCCTGAGGCGAGGCTCGCCAACACCACGATCAGGCCGGCGACGATGGCGCCGACCGTCGGCACGAACGCAAGCAGTCCGGCCTGGATGCCGAGGATGAATGCGCTCTGGATGCCGATGATGGTCAGTCCGATCCAGGTGACCAGGAACACCGCGAACATCGTGATGATCTGGGCGATGAGCCAGCGCTCCAGCGTGTCGCTGATGCGATCGACGATCACGGTGGCCTCGTCGCGATATTTCGCAGGCGCCAGGAACAGGAGCCCGTGGCGATAGACCGACGGCTGCGCGGCGAAGGCGAGGCCGAGGAACAGCACGATGAAGATGTTGCCGACGGCGCTGATGGTGCCGAGCAGAAGCTTCAACGTCTGGCTCACGATCGCGCCGCCGCTCGAGGCCAGCGCGCTGGGCGAGGGCAGTCCGCCCGGCAGTCCGTGGGATTGCGAAGCGGCGGGCGCCGTTCCTTCCGAGGCCGTGGATGCCGCATTGCTGAAGTAGCTGGTGTCGATGCCGTGGCTGTCGAGGAAGGCCTTCACGTTGCCGAGCTGGGACTTGATGGTGTCGCTCAGCACCTTGGCCTGATCGGCAATGGTGGCGCCGAACAGGAACACGACGCCGGCGAGCAGCAGCGCCAAGGTCACGCAGACCATCATGAGCCTGATGGCGTGCGGCCAGGGCAGCACGTAGCCGAGCCGGCTGGTCATCGCGTTCAGCGCGACGCCGAGCAGCATGCCGGCGAACATCAGGAAGATCGCGGCGGAATAATACCAGGTGAATGCGAGAGCCGCGATGCACAGCACCACGCCGATGCCGCCGACGGCGATCGCCCAGGCCATGTCGCTGCGGGCCTGCAGGCGCGGTTCGGGCGGAACGAGCATGGAGCTTCCTTCTCAAGGGGTGCTTGCAGAAATGGGCGAAAACCGGGTCCGGATCAAGCGGCATGGCCGCGCCGGTTTGCCGCGACTGCTGCAGGTTGCCCTGAAACGGCATTGCCGTTCCGCGCGTTCAGGTGTTGATCGGGCGCCGCGACGCAGGCATGATTTGTGCTTCTTTCGGGAGAAACGGATCAAGGATAATGAAACGTCCGGTGGTCGGCGTCATCGGCAACGCCCATCGCATCGAGAACAGGTTTGCGGTTCAGATGGTCGGCGAGCGCAATTTGAGCGCCGTGGCCGAGGTGTCGGGCGCATTGCCGCTGATGTTCGCTGGTCGGCCTGAGGTCACCGACATCGGCGCGCTGCTCGATATCGTCGACGGTATCGTGCTGACGGGCGCCCGTGCCAATGTGCATCCGAGCCGCTTCAACACCGAACCGAGTTTGAAGCACGAGCCTTATGACATCAGTCGCGACGAGGTCGCCCTCAAGCTTTCGGAAGCCTGCGTGGCGCGCGGCATCCCGCTGTTCGGCATCTGCCGTGGCCTGCAGGAGATGAACGTCGCCTTCGGCGGCTCGCTGCACCCGGAGATTCGTGAAATTCCGGGCCGGATGAATCACCGCATGCCGCGGCTCGAGAACGGCGAGATCCATCCTGATCCGACCGTCATCTTCGCCGATCGCCACGAGGTGAAGCTGACGCCGGGCGGCGCGTTCGCGACCATCCTCGGCTGCGACACCATCAAGGTCAATTCGCTGCACGGGCAGGGCATCCTGCAGCCGGGCGCGCGCGTGGTGATCGAGGGTATCGCCGAAGACGGCACCATCGAGGCGATCCGAATTGCGGATGCGCCGAGCTTTGCGCTCGGCGTGCAATGGCATGCCGAATATGATCCGCAGAAGAACCCGATCAACCGCAAGCTGTTTGAGGCGTTCGGCGCGTCGCTGCGGGGCTATTCCAGGACGGCCGCTTGAGGTGAGGCGCAGTCACAAGCCGCCTCGTTGGCGGGTCAGGCCCCGTCCATTCGTCCGGTGAGCTGTGAATCGATCAGCGCGTTGACGGCCCAGGAGGCCGCGGCGGCAGGCCCGTTGCGGCCGCCGAGGGTCTGGCTGCTCGCATAGGCGCCGTCGACGATCAGAAACAGCGCGTCAGCCAGCCGTGCGGCATCGCGGACCCCGATCGCCGCGACCAGGTCTTTGAGACGATCTCGCATCCGTTGCTTGTTGGCGGCTGCGATCCTGTGTCCTGGATGGGAGGAATCGGGAAATTCGGCTGCGTAGTTGATGAACGGGCAGCCGCGATATCCTGGCGTCGTTGTACGATCAGCGATGGTGTCGATAAGAGCCGTGAGCTGCGCGCGGGGATGTCCTGCCTGCTTCGCCAGCAGCCGGTCGAGCATGCGCCAATACGTCTCGTTACGATCTTCAAGGTAAGCGACGATCAGATCGTCCTTCGATTCGAAGTTTCGGTAGAGGGTGATCTTCGAAACGCCGGCCTGCTTGACGATCGTCTCCACGCCGACCGAGCGGATGCTCTCTTTATAGAACAGCTCAGCGGCCGCATCGAACACGCGCTCGCCGGCGCGCTTGTCGCCTGCACCTTTTTCCGTCCGCGCCGTTGGCTGCCTCACGGTCTCTCCATCGCTTGACATGTTACCGACCGGTTCGTATCATAGCGAAAGTTTGCGCTGAGGTGAACAACTTTCATCCAACGTTGGGGAGCGGTTGCGCGATGAAGTATTTCTTCCTGGAGGGAGAGCATCTCGTGCCCTTCGAGCAGCGCGATCCGGACATGATCGCAGCGCATCGCCGGTTTCTACAGCAGGGTTACGACGAGGGCCGCTTCCTGCTGAGCGGGCCCAGCATTCCGCCGACCGGCGGCGTGCTGATTGCGCGCGCTCAATCGCGCGAGCAACTCGACGAATTCCTGGCGGAGGAGCCGTTTTGCAGGGCGAAGCTGATGCGCTTTTGCAGGGTCATCGAGTTCGACCCGGTGCAGCATCAGCCCGTTCTTGCCGCGTGGTTTGACGCCGCCTGAGCGTGCGGGCGATCGTAGCGATCCGGATTGCGGAGATGTCAGGCTTTGCGCTCTGCGAGCCGGAGGCGCCGAAACGCGATCCGCAGACCAATCGATCCGGCGGAAGCAGGTCGGGGCGGCCGTGCGGGCCCCGTCAGCTGGACCATTTAGGTGCAGCCCCTCAGCCGCTTCGTTGGCGAACTGCACTTGCTACATCATAGCTGAACTGAACTCGACCTTCCTTGCGCGTCATTCCGGGCTCGCGCATTCGCGGGTCCGGAATGAAGGCGGGGAGATGCTCAGTAAGACTGTCCACCTTACGAGCTAAGAGCATCCCCTTACGGCTTCGCCAGATGCCAGGCGCCGTTGAAGAAGCCGTCGCCGGTGACGTCGCCAGCCTTCTGGTCCTTGGCGAACGTATAGAGCGGCTTGCCCTTGTAGGCCCACTGCTTGGAGCCATCGTCGCGGGTGATGATGGTGTAGCCGCCGCCCGGTTGATCGCTTGCGCTCGCCTTCAAGACCGGCCAGTTGGTGGCGCATGGTCCGTTGCAGGCCGACTTGCCTTCGCTGTCCTTGTCGAAGGTGTAGAGCGACATGCCGCTGGCGTCGGTCAGGATCTCGCCCTTTGCGCTGCTGCTGGTCTTGGTCGGAGGTGCCGCGTTCGCAGTTGCGATCGCGGCGAGCGAGGTTGCCGCAACAAGCAAACTCATCGTTGAAAGCCGGGTCATCTCAATGTCCTCGTGAAAAGTGATCGCAGAGATAAAAACGCCCAGCGAGGGTTTCTATTCCGTGGCAGCACGTTCTTTTCTGGCGCTGACCGCGCAGAACGCCGCGCCGTCATGCGGGAGGGCCGTCCGGAACCGGCCACGAGCGCGATGTTTGAAGGAATGTATCAGTTACAAATGTGCCCAGGAGCCGAGAAAAGTCCCGATGCGGAAGGCCCGAGCCGGCGCGGCTTGCTGGTGATACGTGATGTCCGCCATCCCGTGTGACGGCCGATCGGCATCGATCGGAGCCGCTATCATTTAGCCCATCAATCTGCAGCACATTCCTTGAGTTGCTGCCGGAGCCATTGATGCCCCTGGTCGTTATTGAACCTGGCATGCCAGGTCGCGTGCAGCGTAAAGGGTCGGGTATCAAAAGGAAGGCGCAAAGACCGCAGCGCATTACTGTACCGACTGAGAAATCGCTGCGGAAGCGTACAGACGAGATCGGTCGATTGCAGCAGCAGGGGCACGACGCTGTAATGCTGCACTGAAACGGCGACATGGCGTCGCTTCCCGCTCGCGGCCAGGATATCGTCGATGAAACCACGAAATCCGCCGCCGTCGCCTGATACGATGACGTGCTCCAATCGCGCATATTCGTTCAACGAAGGCGGCCGCAATCCGCGCGGGTGATTCTTGCGCTGCGCCATCATGAAGTTCTCTTCGAACAGCGGCTGGCTGGGCATGTTGTTCGGCACGACGTTCTTGGAGACCAATGCGACGTCGATCTCTCCGGATTCGAGTTGATCGTTCAACTTCGTGAAGTCGATCGATCGGAAGGCGAGCCGGATGCCGGACAGGCCGCGATGCCGGGTCAGCGCCACAAGTCGCGATCCCATGATGGCGGTCGCATTGTCGTTTGCACCGACAGTAAACGTCCGCGCCGAGTGCTTTGGATCGAAGGCCGACGGCTTGCTCACGACGTCTTCGAGGTGTTGCAGCGCCTGCCTCAGAGGTTCCTTGAGCTCAGTGCCCCGCGGGGTCAGGACCATGCCTTTCCCCGATGCGGCGGGTGTCAGCAGCGGGTCGCCGAAGACATCGCGCAGCCTGGCCAGCTGAGCCGACAGCGCCGGCTGGCTGATGCCAAGCCGCGAGGCGGCGCGAGTGATATTCTTTTCGTCGAGCATCGCGCGAAGCGACACCAGCAAAGGCAGGTCATGTCCCTTGATATCCATGAAGGTTATACCTGGTATCCTTTATATCGATTTCAATTATCTCACGCGGGTGGGCACCAAAGCAAGCCGGGCTAACCCTGGCTGCGAAAGCGGCCATTCATTGTGGGGATTTTTGATGAGCGAGCGTGCTGCCGCCGGTACGGCGGAACCCACCGCCGAATTGCAACGGAAGGTGATGATCGCCGCCACTGCCGGCACCGTGATCGAGTGGTACGACTTCTTCATGTACATCTCGGTGGCCTCAGCCATCTCGGCGAATTTCTTCTCCAA
>NZ_CAFK01000112.1 GCF_000239815.1 Bradyrhizobium sp. STM 3843
CAGGCGAGGACCCATAACCACCAGCAAAGGTGGTTGGGGCAAGCCGGAGCTGCAGCCGTCGCAACATCAGCTTCACGGATTATGGTCCCGGCGTTCGCCGCGACGACTTTGAGCAAAGTTAGACAGACTTCGTTTGCTGATCACGCTTCCGCCATTCCGCAACGAATGCGACGAAAGCCGCGAGCGCCGGCGGCGGCTGGCGCCGGCTCGGATAATATAGAAACGGTCCGGGAAACGGCGGGCACCAGTCTTCCAGCACGCTGACCAGCGCGCCCGCGGCGACGGCCTCGCGCACATAGCCGTCGAAGGTCGCCCAGTAGCCTACGCCGTCACATGCGGCGCGAAACGCAAGCCCCGAATAGATCGCGATCAGCTGCGCGGGCGGCGAGAGTTTGATCACATGGCCATCCTTCTCGAACTCCCAGTCCAGCATCGCTCCGGACGAAAACCGCGTACGAATGCAGGCATGCCGCAACAAATCGCGCGGATGCGCGGGGCGCCCGTGCCGAGCCACATATTGCGGTGAAGCAACGATGGCATAGCGCTGCTCGCCGCCGAGCGAGACCGCGATCATGTCCTGCGCCAGATGCTCACCGTAGCGGACGCCGGCATCGAAGCCGCCCCGCACGATATCGACGAAACCGCTGTCGGCCACGATCTCGAGCTCGATCCGGGGATGGGCGGCCAGGAACGGCGCCACCATCGGCGCCAGCACGAGATCGACCGCCGGCGGGGGCGCGTTGATCCGCAGCCGTCCGGCAGCGACCTCGTGCAAGCCGCGCACCTGGTCGATCGCGGCGCTGACCTCGCCGAGTGCCGGCCCGAGGCGCGCCAGCAGCAATTCACCGGCTTCGGTCAGCGCCAGGCTGCGCGTCGTCCGGTTCAGCAACCGCACCCCGAGCTGCTCCTCCAGGTCTTTGAGACGCTGGCTCAGGCTCGAGACGGCAACCCCCTGCTCGCGCGCCGCACGGCGGAAATTGCCGCTGCGGGCGACCGCGACGAAGGCCTGGAGATCGCGCAGGTCGGGCTCGCTCATTGTTCGCCAATCTGAACACTGCATTCGTAATTGTCCAGCTTATCGAACCAATGAAAAGGGCCGATATCCGCGTTGTCCAGGCGGCCCGCCGCGGCAGCCGTTTCAGCGAAGGAGAACAATCATGGAAACCCGTCAGCTCGGTGCGACTGGCCCCACAGTGTCCGCCATTGGTCTTGGCTGCATGGGCATGTCGGACTTTTATGGTCCGGCCGACCGGTCCGAGAGCATTGCGACCATCCACGCCGCGCTCGATGCCGGCATCACGCTGCTCGACACCGGCGATTTCTACGGCATGGGCCACAACGAAATGCTGATCCGCGAGGCGCTCGCCTCAGTCGGTCGGCACAACGTGCAGATCTCGGTGAAATTCGGCGCGCTGCGCGGCCCAGACAAGAGCTGGCTCGGCTATGACAGCCGTCCCGCAGCCATCCGCACTTTCCTGTCCTACTCGCTGCAGCGGCTCGGCGTCGAGGCGATCGACATCTATCGCCCGGCGCGGCTCGATCCCGCGGTGCCGATCGAGGACACCATCGGCGCGCTGGCCGAGCTGAAGCAAGCCGGCTACATCAAGCATATCGGCCTCTCCGAAGTCGGCTCCGAGACGATCCGCCGCGCCCACAAGGTGCATCCGATCTCCGATCTGCAGATCGAATACTCACTGATCTCGCGCGGCATCGAGAGCGACATCCTCAAGACCTGCCGCGAGCTCGGTATCGGCATCACCGCCTATGGCGTGCTGTCGCGCGGCCTGATCAGCGGCCACTGGTCGAAGGATCGCGCGGTCAGCGATTTCCGCAGCAGCGCCCCCCGCTTTTCCAGCGACAATCTCGGCAAGAACCTCGCCCTGGTCGAGACCTTGCGCGGGATCGCCGATGACATCGGCGCGTCTCCCGCGCAGGTCGCGATCGCCTGGGTCGCAGCGCAAGGCCAAGATCATGGCAACGATATCGTCCCGCTGGTCGGCGCCAGGCGTCGCGATCGCCTGTCGGAAGCGCTCGGCGCGCTCGACGTGAAGCTGACTGCGGAGCAACTCGCCGAGCTCGACAAGGCGTTTCCGCCCGGCATTGCGGCTGGCGCGCGCTATCAAGCCGCGCAGCTCGTGCACATGGACAGCGAAAGGACGGCGACGGCCTGACGCGTCGCGTCATCTCGCGGTGCGCTGGCACCGCTCTTGCTCCAGCGCATCTGGCCGGCGAGTGAGGGATTCGCCAAGCGCTCGCGGGATTCCAACAGATCGCGGTTCGCTGAGGAAGCTCATGGCCCTTTTGACACGACATTCGTAAACGCGGCTCTGAAAGCGAAGCGAATGACGGCGTCGGATCACCAGGAGCGAAATCGGCGGCCCGCGGGGCAGGAATTCAGACCGGCCGGCACCGGGCAAAAGGCGCCCATCGCGCCTTTCCTGCCCGGCAATTTTTTCATGAAGGGAAGACCATGATCGAAGCCGTCGGCTCTGCAACCTCGCGCACCAATCTTCGCTCGGCCAGCCAGGGCGCCAATAATGGCGACTTTGACAGCGCGCTTTCCTCGGGCGCGGACCAGTCGCCCGCTGCGACATCGCCTACATCGTCCCCCAGCGCAGCTTCGCCAACGGTCCTCGGCTCGGACTTGAGCCTGTTGTTCGCCAGCCCGCAGGAAGAACAGGCGTTCGCGAGCGACCTCTCGCGACGCCTTCAGGCGGCCGGCGTGGACACGTCACACGCCATCAATCTGACAGTCGGCAGCGATGGAGAGGTGAAAGCCGAGACCGGCACCAAGGACGCAGACAAGATCGATGCCGTGTTCGCCGCGGATCCCGCGTTTGCAAATGAGTATCGCAAGATCGCCAACACCGAACTCTCCAACGCCATCGGCAGGCAACTCGCCGACTACATGAAGACGAATTCCAACGGCCATGACGCGATATGGCAGGCTTACGCGAACAACATCGCGACCATCAAGGGCGAGGCAGGCGAGCTGTCGTTGAACGGCGGCACGCTGCAGGCGGCAGTGGATCTGAGCGCGTGAGGTGCAGGGCGCCCGATCTGCATCTCGGCGCCATGTTGGAGCGAAGAACCCGTCAGCGATGCGCGCTCAGATCGGCGATGACCGGACCATCGCCGTTGAGCGGGTTGCTCGGATCGCGGCTGTAGCGCAAGGTTTCGAAGCGCATGGTGCGCGCATCCAGCATCAGGAGCCGTCCCACCAAGCCCTCGCCGAAGCCGACGATCTCGCGAATGGCTTCCAGCGCCATCATCGAGCCCAACACGCCGGCCAGCGCGCCCATGACGCCTGCCTCGGCGCAGGCCGGCACGGTGCCGGGCGGCGGCGGTTCGGGAAACAGACACCGATAAGTCGGATTGAAAACGCCTTGCGCATTGGTCTCGTGTGCGCGGATCGTCGTCAGCGAGGCATCGAAGGTGCCGAGCGCGCCCGTGATCAAGGGCTTCTTGGCCAGGAAGCAGGCGTCCGACACCAGATAGCGCGTTTCGAAATTGTCGGAGCCATCGAGCACGAGATCGTAGCCGCCGATCAGATCGAGCGCGTTGTCGGCATTGAGCCAGGTGCGATGCGCAACGACATCGACATGCGGATTGAGCGCAGTGATCCGCTCGGCGGCGCTCTCGATTTTCGGCCGGCCGATATCAGGCGTCGCATGGATCACCTGGCGCTGCAGGTTGGAGAGCGAGACGACGTCGTCGTCGACGACGCCGAGCGTGCCGACCCCGGCGGCGGCGAGATACATCAGGGCCGGCGCACCGAGCCCGCCGGCGCCGATCACCAGCACCGAGGCCCGCTTCAGCGCGGCCTGCCCGGGCCCGCCGACGTCGCGCAGCACGATGTGGCGGGCGTAGCGCTCCAGTTCTTCCTCGCTCAGCATCGTCTGACCAGTCCCTCGCAGAATCCAGAACGGCGCGCCCATCACGTGCCTGAACCCAGGCTCGATTCGACCGACCAAGCAGATGTGGCTGGATTTTGCCGCCGCAAGAGCTTGGGATTTGTCATGAGACTGTCGGGCTGGGCAACATCGATCTCCGCAACCGTGCTGCTCTGCGGCGCGCCGGCGCTGGCGCAGATGACCCCGCCAGCTTCCACGGTCGCCAAACCCAAGACGGTCGCGACCGTGCCGGTGCGACCGGCCGTGCAGGCGCCGGCCGATACCGCCAATGCGATGGCCCAGGCCGAACGGCTCGCGCTGCAATCCGATCTCGCCTGGGTCGGGCAATACAACGGCGCTATCACCGGCGAGGCCAGTGATCGCATGGTCAATGCGGTCAAGGAGTATCAGAAGCTGAAAGGCGGCAAGCCGACCGGGGTGCTCAATCCGCAGGAGCGCAGCGTGCTCGCGGATAGCGCGCGGCGCAAACAGGAGAGCGTCGGCTGGAAAATCGTCACCGAGCCTGTGACGGGTGCACGTGTCGGAATTCCGACCAAGCTGGTGCCCCAGCAGGCCAGCGACGCCAACGGCTCCAAATGGAATTCGCCGACCGGAACCGTGCAAATCATCCTTGCGCGACGCAAGGAGGCGAATCCGACCACGGCAGCGCTGGCTGAGCGCGAGAAGACGGAGCCGGCCGGACGCGCGGTCGACTACACGGCGGTGAAGCTGGATTTCTTCGTGCTCTCGGGCCTGCAGGGCCAGCAGAAGTTCTACATCCGTGGCACCTCCAAGGGCGACGAGGTGCGCATTCTCACCATCCTCTACGACCAGACGATGGAGACCACGGTCGGGCCGGTGGTGATCGCGATGTCGAGCGCATTCAACGCGTTCCCCACACCCGCTGCATCGCCTCCGCCGCGGCGTATGGTCGACTATGGCACCGGCGTCGTAGTCAGCGCGGACGGTGCCGTCGTCACCGACCGCGAGGTCACCGACGGATGTCTGGCGATCACGATCGCGGGCATCGGCCATGCCGACCGCGTGGCCGAGGACAAGGAGCACGGCCTGGCGCTGTTGCGCGTCTATGGCGCGCGCGGGCTGATGCCGCTTAATCTCGCATCCGGCAGCGCCAAATCCGGCCTCGACATTATCGGCATCGCCGATCCGCAAAGTCAGGGCGGGGGTGCGGCGGTCAGCAGCATCAAGGCCCAGGCGGCCTCCGCCGGAGATGGCGAGGCTCCGCTGATGCCCGCATTGGGGCTCGGCTTTTCCGGCGCAGCAGCGCTCGATGCCAACAGCAAATTCGCAGGCCTTGCGCTTACGAAACAGACGACGGTCGCCGGCGCGACGACAACGGTTCCGAACCCGCAGGCCGTCTTGGTGCCTGGCGAGATCGTGCGCGCCTTCCTCGCCGGCAACGGCGTCAGCATCGATGGCAAGTCATCGGATGCCAGAGCCGCCACCCTGCGGGTGATCTGCGTGCGGAAATAGGCCGCGAATAGCTCCGGCGCGCACGCAGCTCTGGGCTCGGCAACTTTGGCCCACTTCGCTCAATCAGTAGTTGCGGCGCGCGTAGATCGGCACGCCGGATGAACTACGTTTACCCAAAATTAAGCAAGTCATTTTACAAAAAATTAGGAAGCTCTTGGCGTTGCGGAGCCTGTGGCCAGCGAAGACCAGATCATCGCGGCACGGCTTTTAAGGTCCCGAGCGCCCGATCGGCGGCGCGTTAAGCCGTTGGACCCCGACGCACCTTGCTATCAACTCAGAACGAGTCCTGCCGTAGTCAACCGGAATGTGAAGACATCACCGAGGCATGACATAGTTCGGTCAGTTTTGTTGGCGTGCTGATTCGGACCACCGCGATTCCAATTTCCTTTGGATCGGACCGGGACCGTCCTGAGCGAGAATAGCTCCGCATCGCGAGTTGCGCGGTGCAACTCAGCTGGCGTTCCCATCAAGTTCCGTCAACATCCGAAGGACTGTCTCCCGATGTATACGATCGTTCTGGCCACCCAGAAAGGCGGCAGCGGCAAGAGCACGCTGGCCATGGGCCTCGCCGTGGCCGCTCAAGAGGCCGGACACAATGTGCGCGTGATCGAGACCGACCGTCAGGGCACGTTGTCGAAATGGCAGGCCAGGCGCCATCAGGCCGAGCCCATCGTCGAAGCCGTGTACGACGCCAAGATGATCGAACAGCGCCTGGAGGCGCTCGCGCGCGGGGGTGTGACGGTCTGTATCATCGATACCGCGAGCGGCATCAACGCGGCGACGACGGCTGCGATCCGCCATTGCGATCTCTGCCTGATCCCGACCCGCCCGAGCGTCGCCGACATCGAAGCTACTGCACCAACGTTGAGCGTGGTGCGCGCCTGGCGCAAAGCGTTTGCCTTCGTGCTCAACCAGACGCCGATCCGCGGCGGCCATCGCGTCAGCGACGCCACCACGGCGCTCGACAACGACGCTCCGCGCGACATCGCCGAAGTGTTGGCACAGCCCTTCATCATGATGCGCAACGACCATCAGGATGCGCTTGCTGCCGGCCTCGGCGTCAACGAATTCGCGCCCGAAGGCAAATGCGCGCAGGAAATCCGCAGCCTGTGGCGCTGGACCCTCGGCAAGGTCGCCGGCGACCAGGTGGTGCAGGAGGCGAACGAGCTGATGGAGGTCCAATTCCCGATCCTGCTCCGGCCGACGGTCGAGGAGCACGAGGCCACCGCGGCGCGTGCCTATCCCACCTGGGCCGACAGCAACATCACCTGGGACACCGGATTATAGGATTCGCCTTCGCAAGGACCTCTCACGCGCTTCGCGTGAGATACGAGCAGCCCCGGCCCAGAACGGGCGCTCCCTCTGGCACTTCGGGTCCCGGAAGGTCGAGCGTCCGTTCTGGGTTATTTTTGCAGCTGCGGCGCATCAGCGATCGTCGAACAGCCATCGGCGCCAGGCGCGGGGCAAGAGATCGATGCCACGCGAATCGATCAGGCGGAAACGATCCGCCTGCGAGGGCTCACGCGCGTAGCGCAAAAGAAACAGCGCCATCATCGCGAGCCAGAAGCCCCAAAGACCATATTGGAGCGCTCGCCCCACGTCGGGAACACCGGTTCCCAGCGCGAGCACGATGATGAACGCGACAAAGACCAGCCATGCCGTCGGTCGAGCGCTCATAGCAACCTCCGCTTGACAGACCTGCAGGAGGATCTAGGGGCGGCGCAAGGAGATTCAATCGGCGCCCGGGCGACGAAGCCTGCGCGTCACCCATCCGCAATTCGTTATTTCTGGCACTTCGGGCACCAGAAGGTCGAGCGTCCGTTCTGGGTGAATCGCTTGACCACGCCGTCACAACCCCTGGTCCGGCAGGGCTGGCCTTCCCGATCATAGACCTGGAACGAATGCTGGAAGTAGCCGAGCTCACCGCTCGTCTGGCGATGGTCGCGCAATGACGATCCGCCGGCCTTGATCGCCTCGTTCAGCACCGCATGGATCGCCTCGACCAGTTTCTCGGCGCGCTCGGTGGGTTCGGCTTTCTTCGTGGCCAGCGTTGCCGCGAGCCGTCGCGGCGAGAGCTGCGCGCGAAACAGCGCCTCGCAGACATAGATATTGCCAAGCCCCGCCACCACCCGCTGGTCGAGCAGGGCGGCCTTCAGACTGGTCTTCTTGTTGGCGCACGACCGCGCCAGCATCGCCGCATCGAATTCGTTGCCGAGCGGCTCGGGCCCGAGGTCCTTCAGGAGCGGCTCGCCGTCCAGCGCGTTGCGCGGAATCACCTTCATGTAGCCGAAGCGGCGCGGATCGTTGAACACGATGTCGGCCCCGGACGACATGCGAAACACGACATGGTCGTGGCTTTCGTCCTTGCCGCGCGGATGATGAAATTCACCGGGCGTCGTCGCGTCATCCGGCTTGAGCACGCGAAACGAGCCGGACATGCCGAGATGCATCAAGAGCACGTCGCCGGAGCTGAGATCGGCCAGCAGATATTTGGCGCGGCGGCCGAGTCCCGTCACGGTTTGGCCGGTCAGTCGCGCGACGAAATCCTTCTGGAACGGAAACCGCAAATCCTTGCGCTTGGTCTCCGCAACCACGATCCTTGCCCCCTCCATCACCGGCTGCAGGCCGCGGCGGACGGTTTCGACTTCAGGCAGTTCAGGCAATCAATTCACCTCTGTCGCCATTCACCTTATCGAAGTGACGTGATAGCGCCATTGTAACGGGCACGCTATGGTCCCGTATCGGAGTAGGGTGATGGATCGGCCGGACCAAACCACGCATTTCGGCTTCAGGGATGTGCCCCTGGGCGAGAAGCAGACGTTGGTAAACGACGTATTTCACAGCGTGGCGTCCCGCTACGACCTGATGAACGACCTGATGTCGGGCGGACTGCACCGGGTATGGAAGGACATCATGATCAACGCGCTGAGCCCGCCGAAGGGCGATCAGCCGTTCGCGCTGCTCGACGTCGCCGGCGGCACCGGCGACATCTCATTCCGGGCAGCCAAAACGGCGGGCTCGGGCTTCCACGCCACCGTCTGCGACATCAATACCGACATGCTCGAGGTCGGACGCCAGCGCGCGCTCAAGCAATATCTCGAGGACAAGGTCTCCTTCGTCGAGGGCAATGCGGAGGCGCTTGCCTTCCCGGACCGCTCGTTCGACGCCTATACGATCGCCTTCGGCATCCGCAACGTGCCGCAAATCGATCTCGCTCTGCGCGAAGCCTATCGCGTCCTGAAGCATGGCGGGCGCTTCCTCTGCCTGGAGTTCTCGACTGTCCAGGTGCCCGGCCTCGACCGGCTCTACGACCTGTTCTCCTTCAACGTGATCCCGCAGCTCGGCCGCGCGGTGACCGGCGATGCCGAGTCCTACCGCTATCTGGTCGAGTCGATCCGCAAGTTTCCAAACCCCAGCCTGTTTGGTGAGATGATCTCCAACGCAGGCTTCTCCCGCGTCTCCTGGCGGATCCTCTCCGGCGGCATCGTCGCGCTCCATTCCGGTTGGCGTTTGTGATCTCTGCATCTGTCCACATCCTGCGGCTCACCCGGGCCGCCTTCGTATTCGCGCGCGAGGGCGTGTTCGGCGTGGTCGATCCGGTCCTGGTCGCGCCACCTGGTCAATGGGCGCTGAAGCTCGCCCGCCTGGTCGAGCGGCACGGTGCCAAATCCGGCCCGCGGCTGTCGCGGGCGCTGGAGCGCATGGGCCCGGCCTATCTGAAGCTCGGCCAATTCCTGGCAACCCGGCCCGACGTCGTCGGCGTGGTCCTGGCGCGCGACCTGGAAGCGCTGCAGGACCGGCTGCCGCCGTTTTCGCAGATCGAGGCGGAAGTGGTGATCGCGACCGCGCTCGAGCGCCCGATTCACCAGGTGTTCTGCCAATTCGGCCCGCCGGTTGCCGCAGCGTCGATCGCACAGGTTCACCGCGGCGAGGTCGAACGCGACGGCATCCGCACGCCGGTCGCGGTCAAGGTGCTCAGGCCCAATGTGGCGTCGCGCTTCCGCCGCGACCTCGCCGACTTCTTCTTCGTCGCCGAGAAGGCCGAGGCGCATTCGCCCGAAGCGCGCCGGCTCCGGCTGATCGAGGTCATCAACACCATGTCGCGCTCAGTCGCGATGGAGATGGATCTCCGCCTCGAAGCGGCCGCGCTCTCTGAGATGGCGGAGAACACCAAAGACGATCCGGACTTCCGTGTACCGACCGTCGACTGGGACCGCACCGCGCACAATGTGCTCACGATGGAATGGATCGACGGCATCGCGCTGAACGACCGGGCGCGGCTGGAGGCGGCCGGTGTCGATCTGCCCGATCTGGGCCGCAAGGTGATCCAGAGCTTTCTCCGCCATGCGCTGCGCGACGGCTTCTTCCATGCCGACATGCATCCCGGCAACCTGTTCCTCGACAAGGAGGGCCGGCTGGTCGCGGTCGATTTCGGCATCATGGGCCGGCTCGGCCTGAAGGAGCGGCGCTTCCTCGCCGAGATCCTGCTCGGCTTCATCACCCGCGACTATCGCCGCGTGGCCGAGGTGCATTTCGAGGCCGGCTATGTGCCGCCACACCACTCGGTGGAGAATTTCGCCCAAGCCATCCGTGCCATCGGTGAGCCGATCCACAATCGCACCGCCGAAGAGATCTCGATGGCCAAGCTGCTCACGCTGCTGCTCGAGGTCACCGGCCTGTTCGACATGCGTACCCGCCCGGAGCTCATCCTGCTGCAGAAGACCATGGTCGTGGTCGAGGGCGTCGCGCGCGGCTTCGACCCCAGGCTCGACATCTGGAAAGTCGCCGACCCGGTGGTGCGCGAATGGATCGAGCGCAATCTGGGGCCGATCGGCCGCATCCAGAGCGCGGCCTCCGGGGTCGGCGATCTGGCGCGGCTGGCATCGACGTTGCCGGAGCTGGCCTACCGCGCCGCCTCCGTGCTGGAGCATTTCGAGATCATGACCCGCGACGGCCTGCGGCTCTCACCGGAGTCGATCGCCGCCATGGGCCGCACCGAGGGCAAGAAGAGCCGCTGGCGCGCCATCGCACTGTGGATCATCGCCGCCACCTTCATCGGCATCCTGATCGCGGTCCTGAGATTGGCCTAGCACAAACGATTGCAATGCAATCACACTGTGATAGCATTGCAATCATAAGCATGGTGCTTCCGGGAGGCCGCGATGGCCAGCCTGACCATCCGCAAGCTCGATGACGCGCTAAAAACCTATCTTCGGCTGCGCTCGGCGCAGAATGGCCGCTCGGTCGAGGAAGAGGTTCGCGTGATCCTGCGCGGCCTGATCGAACCGGTCGATCCGGCCGACCAACGCGCCACTCCGCCACCGTCAGATTCCCCGGAACCTGCGCCCGCCGCCCTGCCCGGCGCCGCGCGAGAGCCTCGCATCACCCTGATCATCGGCGGCGGCATCGCCGCGTACAAATCGCTCGACCTGATCCGGCGGCTGAAGGAGCGGCACATCAAGGTCCGCTGCGTGCTGACCAAGGCCGCGACGCAATTCATCACCGAATTGTCGGCCAGCGCGCTGTCCGGCGAGCGCGTCTTCACCGACCTGTTCGATCCCCGCAGCGAATTCGATGCCGGTCACATCCGCCTCGCGCGCGACTGCGACCTGATCGTGGTGGCACCGGCAACCGCCGACCTGATGTCCAAGATCGCACATGGCGCGGCCGACGATCTCGCCAGCGCGATCCTGCTTGCGGCGAGCCGACCGATCCTGCTCGCGCCGGCCATGAACCCCATGATGTGGAGCAATCCGGCGACGCGACGGAATGCAGCGGCGCTGCAGCGCGACGGCATCCATATGGTCGGGCCGAATGCGGGCGAGATGGCGGAAGCGGGCGAGGCCGGCGTCGGCCGCATGGCCGAACCGCTGGAGATCGCCGATGTCGTCATGCGCATGCTGAGGCCGGCCGCGCCGCGACCGCTGGCCGGCAAGCGCGTGCTGGTCACCGCAGGCCCGACCCACGAGCCCATCGATCCGGTGCGCTACATCGCCAACCGTTCCTCCGGCAAGCAGGGCTACGCGATCGCTGCCGCCGCCCAGGCTGCCGGCGCCGATGTGCGGCTGATTTCAGGGCCGGTGGAAATCGATGCGCCGAAGGGCGTGACGGTGACGCATGTCGAGTCCGCGCGACAGATGCTGCAGGCGGTGGAAGCCGTGCTGCCGGCCGACGTTGCGATCTTCGCGGCCGCCGTGGCCGACTGGCGCGTCGCGAACGAAGGCGGCCAGAAGCTGAAAAAGACCACCGCCGCGATGCCGCCGCTGCAGCTGGTCGAGAATCCCGACATTCTCGCCACCATCTCCCACCTGTCGGAGAACCGGCCGCCGCTGGTGGTTGGCTTCGCTGCCGAGACCGAACATCTGATCGAGAACGCAAGAGCGAAGCTCGCGCGCAAGGGCTGCGACTGGATCGTCGCCAATGACGTGTCGCCGGCAACCGGCGTGATGGGCGGCGATCGCAACACCGTGCACCTCTTGACCCGCGACGGCGCCGGCATCCATGTTGACTCCTGGCCGATCATGACCAAGGACGAGGTCGCAACCGCATTGGTTGCCGAGATCGCCAAAGCCGTAGGAACCACGCCACCGTGACCAGCACCATCGCCATCGATGTCGAAATCCTGCCGCATGGCGAAGGTCTGATGCTGCCGACCTATCAGACCGCGCATGCCGCGGGCCTCGACCTGCTGGCTGCGGTTCCCGATGCCGAGCCGCTCGTGCTCGCGGCCGGCCGCCATGCGATGGTGCCGACCGGCCTCCGCATCGCGTTGCCGGAAGGCTATGAGGCGCAGGTGCGGCCGCGCTCGGGGCTCGCCGCACGCCATGGCGTCACCGTGCTGAATTCACCAGGCACGGTCGATGCCGATTATCGCGGCGAGATCTGCGTGCTCCTGATCAATCATGGTGAGGAGCCGTTCACGATTCGCCGCGGCGAGCGGATCGCGCAAATGGTGATCGCGCAGGTCGCGCGCGCCGAGCTCGTCGTTACGGCATCGCTGTCGACGACCGCGCGCGGGCAGGGCGGCTTCGGCTCGACGGGCCGTTAATCCACGGGCATTGCGCGCAATTTCGTTTGTCCACAAACACATGCGGCGCATTTTCCTCAGGCCATATTGCCGTTCACGGTCTGGACTCTTACCGCTGGAGTCCCGAAGCGGGTATTGTTGATTGATTCGCGAAACGGCGCGATCGACGCGATCGGCGCCGCGCGGAATTTCGTGCGGTTTTGGGGCAAAGATGTCAGGCGTGATCGTGGTGATGCGTCGGACGCTGCTGTCGTGCACGTCTCTCGCGCGCGTCGGGCCCTTGGGCCTGGCAGCGGCCGCGCTTGCGCCGGCCGAGCCAGCCTTGGCTGGCGACGGCATGCCGATCAACGTCGTCGCAAACCTCGTCGAGCTAAGCCGGCAGGACGCCGCGGTGGTCGCAGCGGCGCTGGCGCTGCTCGGCTTCTCCGTGGTGGCCGCAATCGCGTTGGTGCGCACGCGAATCCACGCCGGGCGGAAAGAGGCGCGGCTGCGCGCCGACATCGCCCAGCTGCAGCTGCGGGCTGACCGCTATCGCGCCTTGCTGTTTGCCGAGCCACAGATCCTGATCTCATGGCCGGCCGGCGGCCATCGCCCGCAGATTTCCGGCGACACCTCGCTGCTGGTCCCGCCCGACCAGCCGCAACGCATTCTCGCTTTCGGCACCTGGCTGCCGGCCGAGCCGGCGCTCGAGCTCGACCGCGCCGTCGATTCGCTGCGTGAGATCGGCGAGAGCTTCCTGGTGCAGCTGACCACCACGCACGGCCACGTGGTCGAAGTGATGGGTCGCGCGATCGGCGGCCAGGCGATCGTGCGCATCCGTGAGCTCGCCGGGCTGCGCCGCGAATTCGCCGAGACGCAGCTCCGGCTGAAGGCGCTGTTCGAAGAGACCGAGCTGCTCCGCGGTCTGGCCGCAGCGCTGCCCTGGCCGGTCTGGGCCAAGCAGGCCGGTGGCGCCCTGCTCTATGCCAACCCGGCCTATGCGCGCGCCATCGAGGCCAAAGACGTTCCCGATGCGATCAACCGCAACCTCGAACTGCTCGACAGCGACGATCGTGCCGAGATGCAGCGGGCGCTCGGAAGCTCCGGCAGCTTCGGCGCACGGCTGCCGATCGTCACCGGCGGCGAGCGACGCATCTACGACGTCCGCGCCTTCACGCTCCCTGGCGGCAACGCCGGCATCGCGGTCGATGCCAGCGAGGCGGAGGAGCTGCGCGCGGCGCTGGTGCGCATGGCGGATGCGCACCGGCGCACGCTCGACCAGCTCTCCTCCGGAGTCGCGGTCTTCGACGGCCAGCGGCGGCTCGCCTTCTACAACGATTCCTATCGCCGGCTGTGGGATCTCGAGACCAGCTTCCTCGACAGCCAGCCGGACGATTCCAATGTGCTCGACCGGCTGCGCGCCGCCCGCAAGCTGCCGGAACAGGCCGACTTTCGCGCCTGGAAGGCCAAGCTGCATGAAGCCTATCGTGCCGTCGAGACCGCCAAGGACACCTGGTTCCTGCCCAACGGCCGCGCGCTCTCCGTCGTCACCACACCCAACCCCGAAGGCGGGGTCACCTACCTGTTCGACGATGTCACCGAGAGCTTCGACCTTGCCCGCCGCTATGACGGCCTGATCCGGGTTCAGCGCGAAACGCTGGACAGCCTCGCCGAGGGCGTCGCCGTGTTCGGCAGCAACGGCCGTATCGAGCTGTTCAATCCGGCTTTCGCCAAGATGTGGCGGCTCGCGGCCGAAGCCTTGCGCGAGCGGCCGCATATCGACACCGTGGAAGCCTGGTGCCGGCCGCTCTATGACGACGTCACTGACTGGCGCAGCCTGCGCGAGGCCATCACCGGTATCGAGAACCGCCGCGACCTGGCGCTGAAGCTCGAGCGCAAGGACGGCAGCGTCCTGGACTGCATGAGCCGGCCCTTGCCGGACGGCGCCACCATGCTAACCTTCCAGGACATTACCGATACGGAGAATGTCGAGCGTGCGCTCCGCGAGAGCAACGAGGCGCTGGAAGCGGCCGGCCAGATGAAGATCGACTTCGTGCACCACGTCTCCTACGAGCTGCGCGCGCCGCTGACCACGATCATCGGCTTCGCGCATTTCCTCTCCGATCCCTCGACCGGGCCGCTGACGCCGAAGCAGGCCGAATATCTCGACTACGTCACCAAATCGACCAACGCACTGCTGGCGCTGACCAACAACATTCTCGATCTTGCCACCATCGACGCCGGCGCCATGAAACTGGAGCTCGGCCCGGTCGACGCGGCGAAGGCGATCGCCGCCGCCGCGGAGGGCGTGCAGGATCGGCTCGCCACCGACCGCATCCGCCTCAAGGTCGAGGTCGCTCCCGATGTCGGCTCCTTCATCGGTGACGAACGCCGCGTGGTGCAAGTGCTCTACAATCTGCTCGCCAACGCGGTCGGCTTCTCGCCACCTGACACACTGGTAGTCGTCAGCGCACGGCGGACCGATCACAGCGTCAGCTTCGCAGTGACGGATTCCGGTCCCGGCATTCCGCCCGAGGTGAAGGACAGGGTGTTCGAATGGTTCGAAAGCCATTCGCAGGGCTCACGGCATCGCGGCGCCGGCCTTGGGCTGTCGCTGGTGCGCTCCTTCGTCGAGCTGCATGGCGGCAAGGTGCGGATGGATTCGGTGGTCGGCAAGGGCACCACGGTGACCTGCGATTTCCCGACCGACCAGATCGCGCAGCGTAACGCCGCGGAATGACCGACAGGACCACATTCACCGTTGCGCTGGCGGACGAGACCGCAACGGCGAGCCTGATGGCCGATCTCGCGCTCCTGATCGGCCCGGGCGATCTGATCACCCTCTCCGGCGACCTCGGGGCCGGCAAAACCGCCGCTGCGCGGGCGATGATCCGCTATCTCGCCGGCGACGGCGAGCTTGAGGTGCCGAGCCCGACTTTCACCCTGGCACAAAGCTACGACCTGCCGTCATTTGCGCTGGTTCATGCGGATCTCTACCGGATCAGCGATCCGTCCGAACTCGAGGAGATAGGGCTGGCGCCGCTGCCCGAGGCCACGGTGGTGCTGATCGAATGGCCGGAGCGGGCCAACGGCAGCTTGCCGCGAGAGCGACTGGACATCGCCTTCCGCCATGACAGCACCAAGGGCGACACCGCGCGCAGCGCTGAGATTACAGGCTACGGCAAGTCCGCCGCGATCGTCGCCCGCCTGCAGGCGCTGCGGCAATTTCTCACCGAAGCCGGCCACGCCCAGTCGCGACGCCAGCGCATGGCCGGGGACGCATCGATCCGTTCCTATGCGCGGCTGTTCAAGGGCGAGCGCGCCTTCATCCTGATGAATTCGCCGAAACGGCCCGACGGTCCTGCGATCTATGACGGCAAGTCCTACAGCGCCGCCGTGCATCTGGCCGAAGACGTCCGCCCCTTCGTCGCGATCGCCGGGAGCTTGCGCGCGCGCGGCATCTCCGCGCCCAGGATCAACGATGCCGATCTCGAGCATGGTTTTCTGATCACCGAGGATCTCGGCAACGACGGCGTCGTCGCGGGCGCGCCGCCGCAGCCGATCCTCGAACGCTACGAGGCTGCGACTGATCTCCTGGCGAAGCTGCACGGCGAGGACACGCCGGGCGTGCTGCCGCTGGCGCCGCAGGTCACCTACACGATTCCGATCTTCGACATCGAGGCCATGCTGATCGAGATCGGCTTGATGCTGGAATGGTATCTGCCCGACCGCGACGTGCAGCCGTCAGATGATTTGCGCACCGCCTTCATGACGATGTGGCGGGAGCGTCTCGCAGAGCCGCTTGCGGCCAAGCGGACCTGGGTGCTGCGCGACTATCACTCGCCCAATCTGCTGTGGCTAGCGAGCCGCGAAGGCACTGCGCGGGTCGGCGTGATCGATTTCCAGGACGCGATGATGGGGCCTGCGGCCTATGACCTCGTGTCGCTGCTGCAGGACGCACGTGTCGATGTGCCCGAAGAGATCGAGCAGGTCCTGCTGGCGCGCTATATCGCCGCGCGCGAGGCCGCTGACGAGAGCTTCGATGCGCAGGCGTTCCGCGCGGACTACGCAGTCATGTCGGCGCAACGCAACACCCGCCTGCTCGGCACCTTCGCCCGGCTCAACCGCCGCGACGGCAAGCCGCATTATCTGAAGCACCAGCCGCGGATCTGGACGTATCTCTCCCGCGCGCTCGCACATCCGGCGCTGTCGCCGTTGCGTGACTGGTACGCGGCCAACGTGCCGCCGCCGCTGTCCTGAGCTACACCGCCGGCGCAGGCAGGCCGGCGATCGCGCAGGCCGCGCGCAGCGTATTGACCAGCAGGCAGGTGACCGTCATCGGGCCGACCCCGCCCGGCACCGGCGTGATCGCACCGGCAACTTCAGAGACTTCGGCGAATGCGACGTCGCCGACTAGCCTGGTCTTGCCCTCGGCTGTCGGAATCCGGTTGATGCCGACGTCAATCACCGTCGCACCCGGCTTGATCCAGTCGCGCTTGACCATCTCGGGGCGGCCGACCGCGGCATAGACCAAGTCGGCGCGCGCGGTGATTTCAGGCAGATTGCGGGACCGCGAATGCGCGATGGTCACCGTGGCATTCTCGTTGAGCAGCAATTGCACCAGCGGCCGGCCGACCAAATTGGAGCGGCCGATCACGATCGCGTTCATGCCTTCAAGTGACGCGTGCACGGTTTTGCTCAGGATGATGCAGCCGAGCGGCGTGCAGGGCGACAGCGCGGACAAGCCGCCGGCGAGCCGGCCGGCATTGTGCGGATGCAGGCCATCGACATCCTTGGCCGGATCGATCGCATTGACGACGGCTTCCGTCACCAATCCCCTGGGCAGCGGCAGCTGCACCAGGATGCCGTGCACGGCGGGATCGCGGTTGAGCTTACCGATCAGCGCCAACAGGGTGTCCTGCGACACGTCGGCAGGCAGCTTGTGCTCGAACGAGGCCATGCCGGCGGCCTGCGTCTGCGTGTGCTTGCTGCGGACATAGAGCTCGCTCGCGGCGTCGTTGCCGACCAGCACCACGGCCAGACCCGGCGTCAGGCCATGGTCGCGCTTGACGCGTTCGACCTCGCCCGCCACCCGCGCGCGCAGATCCGCGGCAATCGCCTTTCCGTCAATGATCTGCGCGGTCATCTGTCGTCCTTTGCGATGAGGGCTATTTCGTCGGCTTATTCGCCGAAGTGACAGCGCGCAAGGCCTGATCCAGCGCAACCGGATCGCCTGAGATTGCCACCTGCTTCAGCCGCGATGTCGCCCCTGATGTCAGCTGCACCGCAGCCTTGGGCACACGAAGCGATTTGGCCAGAAGCTCAGTGACCGCACGGTTGGCCTCACCAGCATCAGCGACGGCGCGCACCCGCACCTTCAGGACGCTGCGGCCGTCGGACAAGGTCTCGACGCCGTCGATCGCGTCGCGACCGCCGCGCGGCGTGACCCGCAGCGCCAAGCTCAATCCGCCGGCAGCCGCGCGCCAGGGAACAGGCGAAGGATCAGAAGACGACGGGGTAGATGTAATAGGTGATCACCCGCTGGAGGAACATGATGATCAGGATCACGATAATCGGCGAGATGTCGAGCCCGCCGAGGTTCGGCAGCATGGAACGGATCGGGGCCAGCACCGGCTCGGTGATTCGGTACAGGAACTCGGCGACCGCCGCCACGAACTGGTTGCGCGTATTGACGACGTTGAAGGCGATCAGCCAGGACAGGATGGCCGACGCGATCAGGAGCCAGACATAGAGATCCAGAACGATCAGAATGATGTCGAGAACGGCACGCATGCGGGATGACTCGGGGGCTCGGTCGCGGATTCGACCTTGGTTGAGGCTAGATATCGGTTCCGCCCTGCACAAACAAGGGAAGCCGCCCGTCAAGGATAATGAGCGATGTGACGTTCTTGACTTGCCCGGGGCTCGGACTGTAAATGGCCCGACTTGCCGGTCGCCATCCCAATCATCTGCAGCGACCGACATATGATTCGGACATTGCTCGCGGTTTTCGGCTGGCGGTGTCCTGGTCAAATCATGACAAGCTCATGGGGCCATAGCTCAGCTGGGAGAGCGCATCGTTCGCAATGATGAGGTCGGCGGTTCGATCCCGCCTGGCTCCACCAGCCTTCGCTGGCTTCGCCAGCTTCGGCTCGGCAAGCCTTTCGCAGCCGAGCCTTTCGTAGCGAAGGCTGTCGCGCCGTAGCCCACCGGGCGAAGGCAGACCTAAGCTGCACAATCGGATCGCAGGCAGCTCCACCGGAGTAGGCTACGCGTGGCACGGCCACGCAAGAGCCTGAAGGGCGAAGCGTGGTGCCCGGCGAAGCCCAACGGGCGAAGACGGGCCGACAATCAAATCTACTTCCGGCGTCCGCTTCGGCCACATCTCCTCATCCTGAGGAGCTTGCGCATGCAAGCGTCTCGAAGGATGAGGCCGAGATCTGGGCTTCATGGTTCGAGACGGCGCTGCTGCGCCTCCTCACCATGAGGGGCACCTTCCCCCTACTCCGCTGCCTCCGCCATCATTTGCATCGGCTCGCGCTTGAGCCACCCCTCGATGAAGTGCGTCAGCCAGGCGCGCTCGGCGAGGTCGTGCACGGCGCGGCCTTCGAAATGGTGATGCCGCGGCCGCGCACCCGGCGTGGCCAGCCGGTCATGGCCGCGGGTGGTCCAGCGGCACATCATGGCGTAGGTCACATCGGGATGAAACTGGAGGCCGAAGGCATTGTCGTAGCGGAATGCCTGGATCGGGAAATCATCGCCCTCGGCCAGCAGCTCGGCGCCTGACGGAAGCCCAAAGCCTTCGCGATGCCAATGATAGACGTGGTCCGGCCAATGCGGGCACAGCTTGCGGCCGATCCGTGTCGGCCGGATCGGATAATAGCCGATTTCGGCGCGACCTTGCGGATGCGGCGCCACGCGCGCCCCGCATTGCTTCGCCAGCATCTGCGCCCCCAGGCAGATGCCGAGGAACGGCCGCTGCTCGCGAAGCGGTATTTCGATCCAGTCGATTTCGCGGCAGACGAACTCATCCGGGTCATTCGCACTCATCGGACCGCCGAAAATGACGGCACCCGCGTGCTCATCCAAGGTCTCCGGCAAGGCATCGCCGAAGCGCGGCCGGCGGATATCCAGCGCATGGCCGAGCGCGCGCAGCGCGTTGCCGACCCGACCAGGACTTGAGCTTTCCTGATGGAGAACCACGAGGACCGGCCGCTTCGGCACACGTGCGGTGCCTGAGGTCGGAAAAAGCTGCCGAATGTCGGCCTGGGCGGCCCCGTTCGGCTGGAGCGAAGGGTTTTGCCTGAGCATCACCTGTTGATCGTAGCTAAGCAGAGGTTAATGGCGCGTGAGCAAGCGCATTTTTTAAAGCAAACCCCGGGCCAGACCGGATCAACTTCGCTTTAGCTGCAGGCGACCGACCGCCGCCAGGATGAAGCCGCGCGGGAACCAGCGCAGCATGAAAGGCACGATCTTGATGCCGATGCCCGGCAGGACCACGCGCTTGTCCGCCATCAGTCCGCGATAGGCGGCTTCCGCCACCGCCCGAGGCGGGACGTTGAGGATCGCCGAATCGATCCCAGGCGTGAAGCCGGCGCGGGCCTGGAATTCTGACGGCACCGGGCCCGGACAGAGCACGGTGACGCGGACACCTTGGCGGCTCAGCTCCTGGCGCAGCGCCTCCGTGAAGGAAATCACATAGGCCTTGGAGGCGTAATACACGGCCATCCCCGGCCCCGGCAGGTAGCCTGCAACAGAGCCGACATTGAGAATGCCGCCGCGATTCCTGATCAATTGATCGGCAAACCGCAGCGACAGGTCGGTGAGTGCGCGGATGTTGACGGCGATCATGTCGAGCTGCTCGGTGCGGTCGAGCTGGATCGCCTTGCCGAACAGACCGAAGCCGGCATTGTTGACCAGGTGATCAAGCTCGACGCCTGCGGCCGCCAAGCTTGCAGCAATGTGGTCGCCAGCGTCCCGCGCGGTGAGATCACAGGGAATGATGATCGGCGCCGGTCCACCCTTGGCGGTGATCTCGCGCGCCAGTGCCGCAAGCCGGTCCTCGCGCCGCGCCGTCAGAGCGAGCCGGTGCCCGTTCGCGGCGAAGACGCGGGCCAATTCGGCGCCGATGCCTGCGGAGGCGCCGGTCACGAGGGTCACACGTTCACTCACGACATAAAGCTCTTAGATCAAATTTCGGACATCATCTCCCGAGCAGAAAGAGCATAGGCGAGAGGGAACATGCAAGCCACTCGGAACCGCCTGCGGCGGTCCCGAACAGGAGGTTAATGCCTGTAATTCTACGGGCTTAGCAGGTCCGCCCGAATCGAAGTCACATTAAACTTTATCCATGAACAGCCGCGGCACTCGGCCTCGGGGTTAAGGCGCCGTCGATTTTTCCGAGGACGCATCCGACTGTCTGGCGACCACGCGTTGCTTCAAATCGATGCGGTCGCGCGAGGAGATGCCGAGCAGTTCGGAGGCGCGCCACACCACATTGTCCTCGAACTCCGTCACCTTGCCATCGGCATAGACGAGCTCCCACATCATCTCGACGATGCGCAGCCGCCCGGCTTCATCGAGCTCCCGCATGATGACGCTGGTGAAGCGGTAGAGATCGACGGCCTCGCCCTCGGCCAGCATGGCCGAGCTGATCAGCCGGTCGGCCGTTCCCGGATCGAGCCCGAAACGTAATTCGATCAGGCTGTGCAGCTTGCGCTTTTCAAGCTCGCTCGGCTGGCCGTCGAGCGAGATCACGTGAATCAACAGCGCGGTCGCGGCGAGCTGGTAGCTATCGTCGTCGAAGGCCGGCGTCTCATGCGGCGAGACCACATCGGCAATGAATTGGCGCAGTCCTTCCAGCATGGGTGCTCGTGCTCTTTGGTCTCGCTGTCGCGGCGGCCGCCGGAATGGCGACGCTCTTTCCAATATGCGTTGACGCCATGGCGCAGGCAATCCGCTGCGACCTTTCGACCGCATGACATTTCGGTAAGTGTCTGGAGAACTGATGCCGGCCCGCCACTACGTCGTACCGTGACACCCACGCGCGACAATGGCTTTGCGATTTGCACAGAGCGGTGAACTCAGCGTACCGAAGATACCACCAGATCCCGGTTCGACTGCTGCTGCGCTGGCGTGGCGTATCACGGAATCTCGTACACCATCATCTTGTCGGCGATGCCGCGCAGGGCGGCGCGCTTCTGGATCGGCGTGATATGCGCTTTCTCCAGAATGTCGATGACGCCGGGCGCCTCGATCACCGGCGCGGTCAGATGAATCTCCTGCGCAGTCGACAGGCTCTGCACACGTGCGGCGATGTTCACCGTCTGGCCGAAATAATCCTGACGGTCGTTCAGCATCACCGCGAGGCACGGTCCCTCATGGATGCCGATCTTGACCACGAGATCCTCGGTACCGCGCTCCCGATTGAGCCGTTCCATCGCCGCGCGCATCCGCAGGCCCGCGGACAGCGCGTTCTCCGGCCGGATGAATGTCGCCATCACGGCGTCGCCGATCGTCTTCACGACCGCGCCCTTTTCCGAATTGATGATCTCGAGCAGCGCACGGAAATGCGCCCGCACCAGATCGAAGGCGGCGAGATCGCCGACGCGCTCATAGAGGGCCGTGGAGCTCTTCAGATCCGTGAACAGGAAGGTCAGCGAGGTGATCTTCAAGCGCTGATCGATATTGAGCTGATCGGCCTTGAACACGTCGCGGAAGGTCTGATTCGACAGCATCCGCTTGGCCGTCAGGAACGGCTTGCGCCTGCCGATCAGGTGATGCAGCGCGTCGGCCGCGACCATCACGGTCGGCAGCACGCGCAGGCCCGCTTTGTTGTCCAGCGTGAGCTGGAGCGGCCCGGGGCGCAGCACCGTGGTCTCCACCGCAGATCGCGCGCCGTCATATTTCAACGCAAGCTCCTGCACCTCCTCGGTCGGCTCGCCCTGCACGTCGATGAAGCGCGCGGCATGCGTCACCGGCTCGAACACGATGATGAATTGCGGCGGCAGGTCGAGCGAGACGGTCGCGTGGTCGCCGGCCGGCAGCTCACGCGCGTCGAGCACGACCTCGTCGGACAGCGAGGCCATCGATGCCTCGTCGAAATCGACGCCCGAGCTCCAGAACACCTGCTTGAAATAGTCCCAGATCGGCAGCGAATGCGGATCATGCGCCGCGATCCGCCGCACGCGCGGGCTGACGGTGAAGGCGGCCTCGACCTGCTGGTCGACGGTCGCCTCATAGCCACAGGCGCACAGGCCGCAATGATACTCGTCCGAGCGCAGCGATTTCAGCGTGCCGTGAGCGTCGAGCACGCCGCCGCAGCCCGGACACAGCACGTTCCAGGTCAGGTCGAATAGGCCTGCCCGGGCTGCATGGATGAAGCCCGAGATCACGCGCTCCTCGTCGAGCCCGGTGCGCTTGGAGAAATCGAGCGCATTGATGCGATTGAGCTCGTGGTCGGCACCGCCGTCGATCAGCTGTGCGATCGCGTCGGCCACGCAGGGATCGGCGGATTCCTTGAGAGCTGAAAACTGGATTGCCGTGGCGTTCATGGATCAACCAACATCTGTCTTGCGCGCGAACATATGGGCATGCACGCAGCTGAAAGCGAGAGAAGCATACCTCGATTGCCCCGCAGTGTAACCGCGCCACCGTCTCGATCACATGACGCGACGGGTAAAGCCACCCGCTTAGCGGGGCACAATCCGGAACGCCGGCGAACGGTCCGGCTGCGTCGTCACCACGCCGACCGGCGTCACCGGCGCCTTGTCCAACAGCTCGATCCGGAACGCGCTGACGAGCCGCGACAGCGCAAGCACCGCCTCGGTAAGCGCGAAATGCGCGCCGATACAGACCCGCGGGCCGGCGCCGAACGGCAGATAGGCGAACCGCTCCGGCGGCGGCGCATCCGGCAGGAACCGCTCCGGCAGGAAGGCATTCGGCGCCTGCCACAGCTTCTCATGCCGGTGCAGGAGCCAGGGCGAGATCATGATGACGTCGCCGCGCCTGACCGGCAAACCCGCGATGACATCAGCCCCCAATGCCGCACGCGCGATCAGGAAGGCCGGCGGATAAAGCCTGAGCGCCTCGTCGATGACAGCGCGGGTGAACGGCAGGCGCTCCGGATCTTTCGTCGCGGCGGCCTCCCTCGCCTCCAGCGCCAGCTTCTCCTGCGTGACCGGATCGAGCGCCAGCAGATAGAGCGCCCAGAACAAAGCGGTGGCGGTTGTCTCGTGTCCGGCGAGGATCATGGTCGCAACTTCGTCGGCCAGCTGCGCGTCGGTGAACGCAGCCCCGGTCTCGGGATCGCGTGCCGCGCCCATGAGGTCGAACAGGTCGCGCGGCGGCGCGTCCTCGCGCTTGCCGGCCGCCCGCCGCTCCGCCATCAGCATCGCGATGAAACTCGTCCAGCGCTTGCGGAAACGGCTCCGTGCAAAATCGCGTGGCGTCGGCCAGGACACCGGCAGCACGATATCGAGCAGATGCGGGCTGGCCAGTCGCGCGCCATATTCGAACACGAAGTCGCGCAAGGTGGCGCCGTGTCGGCCCATCTCGAACGAGAACATGGTGCGCCCGGCGATATCGAGCGTCATGTGCTGCATGATCTCGCGCAGATCCAACGGTCTGTTGCACTCGCCTTTGAGCCGCGCCACGGTGTCGTCGATCACATCCGCCATCAGCGGAATCAGGTTTGCGACCGCGCGCGGCGTGAAGGCCGGCGCCAGCGTACGGCGCTGATGTTTCCAGGCCTTGCCCTCGGCGATCAGGACACCTTCGCCGAGCACCGGCCGCAACACACGAATGCCGGCGGCCGTGCGGGTGTAGTTCTCGTAATTGTCGATGAGCACATGTTTGATCGCGTCGGGGGCATTGAGGGTGAAGCTGGACCGGCCGAAGAAGCGGCCGCGCAGGATGTCTTCCTCGTAGGCCCGCTGGCCCCAGGTCGCGATGGCGTTTTCGCCCATCTTCAGAACGCGGCGCAGCACGCCCATGCTGTCCGGCGCCCGCGGCGGCATTGGCGGCACCAGCGGCGAGCGCGCACGGGGAAGATAATGGACGTCGGCGATGCTCATTGGTGACCTCACAATCAGCCCCGCAGCTCAAGGTCGATTGGGACCACCCCCAGCTCCCCAGAGCTATGTCGTCAGCTCGATCACCGCAATCCTGCCTTCCGATGCCGGCCAAAGCCGGGCAGCGATACGCTCTTCGTTGAACTGGCCGATGACGCTGCGTCCGACCTCGCCGGCAGCCAGCCGCAACGTGGTTGCTGCGTCGGTCGGCACGCCCTTCTGCACGTCCGTGGGCTCCTTGGCGTCGAGCAGCACGATATCGCGTGGCAGGCCGAAATAGCCGCGCGGCCGCGACATGATGAGAATGGCACCTGCTCTGGCGTCAGCCGGCCCGATCGGACGCGCGGCGCGCAGATGCACGACCTCCGACGAGCGCGGGAATGGCGAGCGATAAAAATGCGTGGTCGGCGCACCGGCGGAGGTCAGCACCATCTCGAGCCAGGATGCCGAATCCACCTCCGCAGGCCCCCAGCGCCCATCGGCCGCAGTCTGCCCGCGATAGACCATCTCGCCGATGCGTTCGCCGGTGTCAGGCGACACACGGTAGACCTCGACCATCGCCTCGGAAACCGGGCGATTTGTTGGCGCGCCGTCGGGCGTGCCAGTCACCAGGCCGCTGAGCCGGACCTGCTTCTCAGGCACGATCGCGATGCGCTCGGGCTCCCGACCGGCGATGAACTTGTAGATCTCGCGGAAGGCGCGCGGATGGAACGCCACCTCGCGGTGATCGAGCGCGCCGAGCACGAGGTTGGTCGCACCCTTCAGCGCAGGTCCTTCGGCGGTGATCCCGGTCGGCACGCCCGGCTTGCCGATCAGGCGGCCGTCGGGTTGCGCGTATTTATCGAGGCCGTCGCTGCGCAAGGTCAGGAACGCGGTGCCTTCAGTCACTTCGGTGTCACCGGCATTCAACCCACGCAGGAACGCGCCCCGGCCGTTGAATTCGCTGCCGGGATTGTCGTCGGTATCGAAGACCCCGTGATTGGGTGTCCCGCACAACACGGCGTGGCTGACGTCGGCGCCGCCGCCATTCTTGACCACGTTGCGGATCGCGTTGCCGCCACGGGAGCTGCCGACCAAAGCGACGCGCGGCGCACCGGTTTCGCTCTTCAGCGCCTTGATGGCGTCGGCAAGTTCGCGGCGCTGATCATCGGTCGAGGATCGGTTCGTCTGGGCCACGGCGTCGTCATTGCGCGCCAAAGGATCGGTGAAGTTCATCGCTGCCATTCGGCCGCGGGCCACGCCGTTCGATTCCATCCGCCACAGCGTCGTCATCCACAATGCGGCGTGGTCGCCATTGCCGTGAACGAACAGCACCGGCGGAATCTCGCCACCCGAAGTGGCCGGCATCTGCGCAAATGCGGGAATGGAGAACGTGCTCGAGAGCAGCGGCAGGCTGCCGAGGCCTTGCAAGAGAGTGCGTCGCGTCAGGCTCATTGGCGTCTCCCCATGGATTGATTGCGCGCGCGGCTCCGCGCGTAGGCCGCTCCCCGAACGGGTCCGAAGAGCGGTGCCTGCCGCTTGGTGTATTTCTCTGCGCTTTGCCGACGGGCCGATCAACAGGCCCGGAGATCACATCGCAGCCAGGCCGACCTCTTCGATACGACCGACTGCACTCACTGCCCGTGCTCGGTCATGATCTTGTCGCAGGCCTTGGACAGCCGCGCCCGGTGCTCCTTCAGGCAGGCGAGCACGGCCTGGTCGCCGTTGCCCATCACCGATCGGCAGAATCGCGAGACGTCCCGCGCGCAGGCGTCGTGGCCGATCTGTTGTTGCGCGAATGCGGCGGAGGCCAGCACGACGAAGGAAATGCTGAGAAGAATTCTGCTCATGGTCGACGCCTCACTCCCGATCCTTGGCTTGTTCCACGCGTTCTAAATAGGACCGGAACCGGCTGCAAGCGGGGACGATCGACCGGGAACCGGACTTCGATACCTCCCGATCATGATGCGATGAGAAGGAACCGCATCAAGATCTCATCTCTTTGATTGAGCATGACCTTTTCGGAAAACCGGTTTCCCCTTTTCCGGATCATGCTCTCACTCATTCGGCGTCACCAGCCCTGCCCGACCTCCTGCCGACCTCGCGGTCGAGCACGGCGCGGCAGGCCGCGGTCAGGTCGGAGCGATGCTTGATCATGCAGGCGGTGACGGCCGGAATGTTCGGGATCTCGCTGCCGCAAAGACGGACGGCGTCGCCGCTGCACATCTGCTGCGCCTCGGCGCTGAAGGCGAAACTCTGCCGCGGGGCAAACATCGTCACGGCCGCCACGCAGGCGGTTGCAATAACGACCTGACGCAGGGTCAAGACGGAGGCGGTCATGGTCGGTTCCCTCTGGCCATCGTGGCTCACGACGCCCGGTGTTGACTAGGCAGGATGATGACGGCGGCCTCATGGAACAACCGTGACGATGGTCGCGTGGCGGTCTGCCTGCGACATCAGGGCGCGTTCGGAGATCACTGGAAATCTTCGTCAATCGGACGCGTGTTGGCACCGCGTTAAGACTTCGTTGTCATTAATCGAACCTAATCACGTTGCGCCGGACGACCGCGCGTCCTGCGTCTCGAGTGTCGCGTTTTCGGGAAGAGTAACATGCGTAATGCGTTGGGCTTGATGCTGGCCGCGATCATCGCGGCGGTGGCAATCACGGGTGTGTGGCGCTACGTGTCCGCACCGCATGCGGTGCAAGCCGCGCCGCAAACCACAGCTGCGCGTATTCCGGAACCAGCCGCGCCGCTGCCAAAGTTAGCAGCCAAGGATGATGTCGAGTTCACCGCGACGGTGCCGGCCAAGCCGGCGGCGCCGGCTGCCTCGTCCTTGGCGAAATCGACCTGCGCCAATCCGGATGCACTCGGCATCTCGCGCACCGTCGTGGTCGATACCACCGGCGGTCCCGGCTTCGGCCTCGATCATTTCAAGCAGTTCGACTTCCTGACCGATCACGAGGTCGTTCTGACCTTCGACGACGGTCCGTGGCCGAACAACACGCCGGCGGTGTTGAAGGCGCTGGCCGACGAATGCACCACCGGGGTGTTCTTCCCGATCGGCAAGCACGCGACCTATCACCCGGAGATCCTGCGCCAGGTCCTGGCTGCCGGTCATACCGTCGGTGCCCACACCTGGGCGCATGCCAATCTGAACGGCAAGAAGATGACCGATCAGGTCGCGAAGGACGAAGTGGAGAAGGGCTTTAGCGCGGTGAAATTCGCGCTCGGCAGCGATCCGTCGCCGTTCTTCCGCTTCCCGCAGCTGCAGCACCGCCCCTCCGCCGTCGCCTATCTCGGCACCCGCAACGTCGCGATGTTCTCCTGCGATGTCGATTCGTTCGATTTCCGCTCCAAGGACGCCGACCAGGTCGTCAACACCGTGATGACGGGGCTGGAGAAGAAGGGCAAGGGCATCATCCTGATGCACGACTTCCAGAAGCACACCGCAGAGGCGCTGCCGACCTTGCTGCGTCGGCTGAAGGCCGGCGGCTTCAAGGTGGTCGCGATGAAGGCCAAGACCTCATTCGAGACCTTGCCGGAATATGACGCGATGATCGGCCAGGATCCGAAGCTGCCGACCACGATGACCAATGCGCGGCCGATCTCGAGCGTGATCCAGACGATTTCTCAGTAGCGAGAGCCGAGACCTACGCTCTCCGTTTGCAAAGGCGGGAGTTAGTTGGTCTTGCTACATAATGATTGCCGTCATTCCGGGGCAGCCCGCTAGGGCTGAACCCGGAATCTCGAGATTCCGGGTTCGATGCTGTCGCATCGCCCCGGAATGACGAAGAACTCCATGCTCCAGACTGCGACGTAGAAAGATTAGCCCGGCCTTTTCGGTTGGCGGTAGTTCTGCGCGTCAATGTCCCCCTCCAGCCGCCGCGCCGCCCTTCGGCTTGGCTGTCAGCAGGATCGCGATGGCCGAGAGGATCAGCACGACGCCGATCACCGCAAAGGTGTCGCTGAAACCCAGCACCAGGGCCTGGCGCTTGACCGCATTGCCCAAGGCGATGATCGCCTGCTGGCGCGCGCCGGTCGGGTCGACCGTACCGTGGGCGAGGAAATAGTCCGTCATCTGTGCAATCCGCGTGCGAACCTCGTCACGGCCGAGGTCGACGGACTGGCCGATGATGTTGGAGTGAAACTGCTCGCGCTTGGTGACGATGGTGGCGAGCACGGCGGTGCCGATGGCGCCGCCGAGATTGCGCATCATGTTGGAGATGCCGGAGGCCGCGGGCGCGTCCTGCGGTGCGACGCTGCCGAGCCCAATCGCGCTGAGCGGTGCCAGCGTCAGCGCCTGGCCGACGGCGCGTACCATGTTCGGAATCCAGAACTGATCGCCGGAATAGTCGAGCGACATCGCCGTGTTCATGAAGGAGCTCGCGGCGAACAGCAGCAAGCCGGTGACTGCGATATAGCGGGCATCGAAGCGCTGCATCAGCTTCGGGACCAGCGGGATCAGCAGGAGCTGCGGCAGGCCGGTCCAGGCCAGCACATTGCCGATCTGCTCTGCATTGTAGCGCTGAACCTGGCCGAGATAGGCCGGCAGCAGATAGATCGAGCCGAACAGAGCAAAGCCGAGGAAGACGGCGGAGATGGTGCCGAGCCCGAAATTGCGCTGCGTCAGCAGCCGCAGGCGGACCAGCGGCTTGTCGATCAGGAGCTCATTGGCGACGAACAGCGACAGGCTGAGTGCGGCGACGATCGCGAGCTTCACGATGAAGGGCGAACCGAACCAATCATCCTTGTTGCCCTCCTCCAGCACGGCCTGCAGCGATGCGAGCCCGACCGCCATGGTCGCGATTCCGAACCAGTCGCCCTCCTTGAGCAAAGCGAGCTGCATCGGCTGGCGCTCCAGGGTGACGTAGAGCGTGGTGACCATCACCGCGGTCGGCACCACGTTGACGAAGAAGATGGTCTGCCAGCCGTAGTTCTCGGTGAGATAGCCGCCGATGGTCGGACCGATCGCGGGCGCGAAAGTCACGGCGAGTGCGAACATCGCAAGCCCGATCGGCTGCTGCGCCTTCGGCAGCTTGGTGAAGACCAGCGTGAACGCCATCGGGATCAGCACACCGCCGAAAAAGCCTTGGAAGCCGCGCAGCGCGATCATGGTCGGCAGGTCATGGGCGAAAGAACAGGCCACCGAGAAGGCCGCGAACAGGGTCGCGAACGACAGCATGACGTTGCGGAACGACAGCATCCGGCTGAGATAATCGGTCAACGGAATCACCACGATCTCGCCGATCAGATAGGAGGTCGAGATCCAGGAGCCGTTATCCACGCCGGTGCCGATGCCGCCCTCGATGTTGAGCAATGAGGCGTTGGTGATCTGGATGTTCAGGATCGCCATGAACGCGCCGATCATGGCGGCGGTCACGGAGATCCAGATCGCGGCGCTCGCGCGCTCGGGACTGGTGGCCGCGACCGGCGGTGAGATACGGCGGCTGTCCGCCGCCGGCGACGTGGAAAGCGCAAGGTCGGACATGGCATCACCTCTTGCCTTATCTCTGGCCCGTGAGCAGCGCGACGCTCGCACGGCGATCGCCATGCGGCGCCGCGTCGGCCTCGGTCTGCTTCCGGGTTTGAATGGTCGGGATCACCGACATGCCCGGACGAAGCGCGACGCTGGCGCGGTCCAGCGCGATCTTCACCGGGATGCGCTGCACCACCTTGGTGAAGTTGCCGGTGGCGTTATCCGGCGGCAGCAGCGCGAATTCCTGACCGCTCGCAGGCGCCAGGCTGTCGACGTGTCCATGCACGGTCTGGTCCGGGAACATGTCGATCGCGATGTCGACGGGCTGCCCTGGTTGCACGTCGGTGAGCTGGGTCTCCTTGTAGTTCGCGATCACATAGGCGCCCGTGGACGGCACCAGCGACATCAGCTGCGTGCCTGCCTGCACGAACTGGCCGGCGCGCAAGGTGCGATTGCCCACGACGCCGTCGATCGGCGCGACGATGGTCGTGTAGGAGAGATTGAGCTCGGCCTGCTGCTGCAGGGCAATCGCGCGGGCGGACGCGGCAACCGCCTGTGCAATCTCCGCCTTCAGCAGTTCTTCCTGCTTGATCGCAGAAGCAAGGTTTGCCTTGTCGCGCGCAATCGCCGCGAGCGCGCCGGCATTGCGCGACTGCGCGGCTTGCGCGTTCTGCACGCTGCCGAAGCCCGTCGAAGCGAGGTCGCTGTAGCGCTTGTCCTCCTGGGCCGCGAACGTGGCCGCAGCGCTATCGACATTCAGCGTCGCCTTGGCCGCTTCGATCACGGCCTGCTGCACGTCGAGCTGGGACTTCTTGCTGGCAATCGCAGCGTCGGCGGCAGCAACGTCCGCCTTGGCCTGATCGAGCGCGACCTTGAAATCGCGATCATCGATCCGCGCCAGGACCTGTCCAGCTTTCACATGTTCGTTATCGCCGACCTGGACCTCGTGCAGATAGCCCGAAACCTTGGGCGCAATGGTGGTGTTGTCAGCCTTCACATAGGCGTCGTCGGTAGAAACCTGGAACCGGCCGACGGTCCAATAATCCCAGCCATACCAGGCTGCGCCGGCGAGCAGGGCCACGGCGGTTCCGGCCAGCAGGAGGCGGCGGAATCCGTTCTTTGTCGCCCCTTGCGGCTTCGGCGCGGCGAGCTCGGCGGGGGTCGCCGGCGGGGAAACCAGCTCCTCGACGGTCTTGGGTGGAAGCTTCTGTTCGGCCTCGAAAGACATGGAATGGCGGCTCATGGCGACCCTCGCTTCGTTTCATCCCCTGCCGGACAGGGCGAATTTTCTGTTCAGCCCGGCAGATCCGGAGAATTAGGAAACTTGACGTTTTCCAAAATAGGCCACATATCTGGACTGTCAATGGAATGACAACCATCATTTAAAAGCATGGCTCGCAGCACGAAGACCGAAACGCAGGTAGAACCGATGGCAGAGGCGCGCCGCGGACGCGGACGGCCGCAGGCGCGATCGGACGAGGAGACACGCGCGATCATTCTGGAGGCGGCGCGCAAGGAATTCTCGTCCAGCGGCTATGCCATCACCAGCATAGACGCCGTGGCGCGTCGCGCCGGCGTCTCGACCAAGACGCTCTACCGCCTGATCCCGAACAAGGCGGCGCTGTTCGAGGGGATGATCACCGAGCGCATCGATCGCTTCGCGTCGGTGGTCCGGTTGCGCGCTTGCGACGGCCGCGACATCGAAGCCGCCTTGCGCAATGCGCTCGTGGTCTGCGGCGAGCTGATCCTCGATCCGGATGTGATCTCGCTCCAGCGCGTGATCCTGGGCGAGAGCGACAAATTCCCCGAGATCGCCGGGACGTTCTATCACAAGGCCATCGCGCGAACCCAGTCGACGCTGGCCTCATGGCTGCAGGCGCAGCACGCGCGCGGCCTGATCGCAATCGACGATGCTGACGCGTCCGCCGGCATGCTGCTCGGCATGCTCGCGTTTCAGCCGATGCGCGCAGTCCTGTTCGGTCATGCGCCGGCGCCGAACCGCGAACAACTCGCGCAGCGCGCGGAGGTCTGCGCCAAGCTCTTCCTGCAGGGCTGCGCGCGATGATCTTAGTGCGCCGCGCGATGTGACCGAGGTCACGTCGCGGCGTCGGCGCATGAACTAGGCCGTGCCGGCGCCACACTTAAGGTTGCTCCTGGTTTCTCAGTCATCTCCCGATTGAGGTATGATTGTATGCATGGACACAACGCGTTGGCGCGGTTCAGCGGACGGCGCGAATGGGCTAGTGGAGCTTTGGAAATCGCGGCGCGAGGGAATGCCGCCAACAGAGGGGGCTCGCGCATGCGCCGCGTCGGAGTAGCGTTATCGTTGATCGCCAGCACATTATGGTTCGCCCAGGCATGGGCCCAGAGCGGCGAGAACGAGGTCGAGGAGATCTATATCACGCGGTCGGTACGCCAATCACGCGTGGTGCCGTCCGAGTTCTGCGCGCCGAACAAGACCGGCTTCGCGCCCGCGCTCGAAGATCAGCTTGGCATCAAATCCGTCAACACCCGGCCGTCCGATGGTCGCATGACCGGCACCAATGACGCGGATGTCGGCGACATGCGCATCTGCGTCGGACAGGCGATGGACCCGACCGTTCTCGGCACCTATGCCGAAGGCCATGTGGCCGGCGTCGCCTTCACCGGCGTCGGCGATTGCCGGCTGGTGCGCGGCAATCTGCCGGAAGAGGGCCTGCTCACCCATCGCTGCTTTCTGGCGCTGTCGGGACTTCCGCAACCCTATGTCGGCGGGTTCATGGTCTCCAGCTCGGTCTATTCGCGGACGCCTTTCGGCGAGCAGAGCTCACCGCCGGGCTATGCCCAGGCCGGGCTGATGATCTTCCGGCTGTTCAAGCGCCGGCAGCCGTGAGGCAGCTCGGATTCTCTGATGGGAAATGATCGGGCATCGCCACGAGACTGGTGCCGCAAGAGGGACTCGAACCCCCGACCCCGTCATTACGAATGACGTGCTCTACCAGCTGAGCTATTGCGGCGTACCGAAAAGCCCGCGGCCGGCAATGGCCGGCGCGGGTGCGCCTCTGATATCGGGCGGGCGGCCGATTGGCAAGGACAAGCCGGACCCCACGGGTCCGGCGCCCTCGATCTTTACCGGAGCGGGCCGTGCCCGCACGCGAAACCCTCCGCCTCAGCCGCCGAAGCGGGAGAGGAAGCCGCGCCAGCCACCGGCCTGCTCCTTCGGGGCAATCTGCTCCGCGAACTCGTCCCGTGGCACCTCTTCCTCCTCGATCCCGGGATCGTCAGGCGGCCGCACGATCGGAACGATCGCCGGAATCGGCGTTTCCGGCGGCTTGCCGAAATCGTTGCGCGGCCGGAACAGGGCGGTCGGCGCTGAGGGCGTGGAACCGGCTGCGGGTGTCAAAGTGGCCGGGGCGGCATTGACCGGCGGCGCAGCTTGTATTGGTGCCGCTCCTGGCGGCTCCTCGGGCGCAGCCGCCTGCAGCGGCGGCGCCGGCTCGGGCGCCTCGGGGCGTGCCGAAGCCAGGGGCACAGCGACGGCCGCCTTGTCGACAATGATTTCAACAAGCTTATCCGCAGGCTTCTCAACAGAGTCGTCCACCGACTCATCCACCGGCTGACGCGGCGGCATATTGTCCTGCGGGGTCGGCTGCGGCGCGACCGGCTCCGCCGGCGCGGTCTCGCGCGGCGGCTCGGCCAGGCCTTCGCCGATCGCCGGGCGGGCTGGTGGCGCCAGCATCGCCTCCTCGAACGCCTGCGACTCGATGGTGCCGCGCTGGCCCGAGGACAGGCTTGCCACAGGGGTCTGCCATTGGAAGGCATCGAGCCGGCCGGTGACGGGCGACACCGGGCGCCAGCGGTCGCTGACATAGCCGTCGGCCGTCCAGGCCGGATCGTGGCGGGCGCGCACCGCGCGCAGGGTCCACTCGCGCGCCCGGCCAGCGTCGCCATGCTCGCTGCGCTCCAGTTCCGCCATCAGCATCGCCACCCGCTGGGTCGGATCGGCGACGAAAGGCTCCAGCGCGTCGCGGGCGCGCTCGAATTCGGCGGCATCGATTGCGGCGCGCGCAATCGCCAGCGCGCCCTCGACATGTCCCGGCGTCTTGCCGGCCAGATTCTCGACGCGCGACAGCCGCTGCCGGGCGGAATCGCCGAGCCGCACATGGGCGTAAGCGTCGGCCAGGTCCGGATGCGGCTGAGCCACCCAGGCGGCCTCGATGATCTTCATGGCGCGGCGCACCTGATGCGCCTCGCTCTCATATTTCGCGGCCTGCACCGCGGCCGGGACCAAGGTCGGCGCCAGCTTCACCGCCTCCATGGCGCTGGCGCGCGACAGATCGCGGTTCTTGCCTTCGAGATCGATGGCGCGTGCCGTCAGCAGCACGCCGCGCTGGCGGCGATAGGTCGGCTTGTCGATCAGGCCGGCGGTGTAGTTGCTGTCGAGGATCGCCAGCGCGCCGTTCCAGTCACCTTGCGCACAGCGGAAGCCGAGCACGGCTTGCGAGGCCCAGGTGGCCTGCGGTGCGACCCTCAGCGCTTCATCCGCGATCATGACGGCGCCCAGCGCATCGTCGGCGCGCTGCGCCTCGATGAACAGGCCGCGCAGGCCGAGCAGCCGCGTGTCGTGACGCTCGGCCATCACGCGAAAGGCCCGCCGTGCGCCGTCGGGATCGCCTTCGAGTTGCGCGGCTTGCGCGTGCAGCAGCAGGGTCAGGGGATCGTCACCGGCGAGCCGGCGCGCCACGTCGGCGTGGCGGCGCGCCGCAGTCGGGTCACCATGGCCGATCGCGAGCAGGCCGTGGGTGATGGCATGGCGGCCGCGGGCGTGGCGCCGCGCATGATGATGATTACGGATGCGGCCCGGCGCGCGCCACAGCGTGCTCGCGATCCACCAGGCCAGCATCGCCGCGACGACGACCAGGCCGAACAGCAGCACGAAGACGGGCAGGCCCATCTCGGCCTTCCACGGGCCCCAGGTCAGCACGACATTGCCGGTCTGCTCGGCGACCCAGGCCGCGCCGGCCGCAGCCAGGCCGACCAGGATGAGGAAAAAGACGATCCGGATCATGGTCCCTATTGCTCGGCTTTGGCTTGCGCGGGTTTGGCGAGGGCGGTCATGGCCTCATCGGCGAATTGGCGCGAGGCGGCGAACGCCGCATCACGCGCCTTCGCCTTGTCGAGCCAGGCTTGTGCCGGGGCACGGTCGGCCTCCGGCAGCGACATCAGTTCGCGCCGCGCCTGGGCGACATCGTTGCGCACGGCAGCGGCAGTGACACGCGCTACGACAGCGCCGCGATCAGTGCCGGTGGTGTCGGTGCGCTCGATATGCACCAGTTTCGCCGCGCCGGCCTGCAACCGGTCGACGATCGAGGTGCCGCTCGTCGCGGTCTCAGGTTGCGGCGGAGCCAGCATGGGCACGATGGTCAGCAGCTCACGCGCGAGCGCGGGCGGGTTCGGCACGCCGGTCGTGGCGAAGGGATCGAGCGGCTTCAGCGCGTCCGCATCGGGCGCCAGCGATTTGGCGGTCGCGAGTGCCGCAGCATAGGGATCACCGTGACGGACCGCGACGTCGAGCAGCGCCGCTGCCACCACACGGCGCAGCGCCGTGTCATCCGGCTTGACCGCGGCGATCTTGCTGCTGTCCTGCGCGATCGCCGCGCTCTGGCTGCGGCTTGCACGTTCGAGCTGGTCGATCCGCGCGGTCAGCCCGGAGAGATCGACCGGCGCGGAGCCGTCGCGCGGCGCGGCCTTGAGCTCATTGATCGCCGCCGCCGCCTTGTCGGATTGCGCGCGCAGCGTGGCCAGTTCGTTGCGCGTCGCGGCAATGGCCTTGTCCAGCGCATCGATGCGCCCCGTCAGCGCGCTGTCCGGCTTGCCGATCTTGGCTTCGAGACCGGCAACGCGGCTGTTCAGCTCGTCGACCGCGCCGGAGAGTTGCGGGGCCGCCGTCGGCGGCTGCACGGGGGGCCAGCCCAGCATCCAGCCGACGCCGATGACGAGGGCGGCGGCCACCGCCCCGGAAAACGGTGCGATCACCCACGGGGAAATGGGCCGCGAAATCGGCCGCGAGGCTGCCCGCGGCGGCTCACTTGCGGCCGCCGTCTCTTCGACAGGCTCTTCGGTCGCCGAATCAGCCGGCGCCGGTTCAGGCTCGGGCGCGACATGGGGATGTGATTCGCTCGCCGCCTCGGACGAACCCTCCGCGACCGCCTCGGCCGGCGCCGGATGGGTCTCGCTCGAGGTCGGTTCGAGATCGATGGTCGGCGGCGGACGCTTCGGCCGCGTGGTCTCGGAGACCGGACCAGCGGTATCAGACGGATCATCGACCATGGCGGGAGTTCCCTTGGACAGACATTGGGCAGGCCCTCTTACGCCATTCAGGACCGCAACGCACGAGTCAGCCCTTCCAACAATTTTTGTTCATCCGGGTGGTCGGCCACCGTCACCCGGACGGCCTCGGCCTCCCGCAGCACTTGCGCCACCGAGTCGGAGATGCAGCATTGCGGCACCGACAGCGCCGAGATTTCGACGCCCTCCGCACGCGCCGCCGCCACGAAGGCGGCCGCACTCCGGCGCGAATAATGCAACACCGCCTCGATCTCATCAGCTGCAAATCCGTCGCAGACTTCGCGCGGCAGTGCCTTGACCGGCGCCATCCGGTAGACGGTCTCCGTCACCACGTGAAAGCCGCGCTCGCTCAGTTCGGAGGCGAGGTCGCGCGAGATGTCACTGCCGGCGAGATAGAGCAGGCTCCTGCTTGGATCGAACACGCGCCTGACCGCGCTGTCGACGATCAGCTCACGCAAGCGCTCCGCATCGCCATCGGCCGAGATCACCTCGGCAAAGCCGGCGTCGCGCGCCGCGGCGGCGGTCTGCGCCCCGACCACGAACAGCGGCAGCGATGTCAGCGGCGAGCCGGACAGCTGCGGCACGACCGCCCGCAACGCGTTGGCCGAGGTCGCGATCACGGCGCCAAGGTCGCCGCTCGGTTCGGCTGACAGCGGCAGCGGCTCGAAGCGCAGCATCGGCGCCAGCATGACGTTGAAGCCCAGCGCGCGCAGGGCGTCCGCGGTGCGGAGATTGTCCGGAGAGGGGCGGGTCACCAGCACGGCCATGTGCTATGCTCCCGCGAAGCGGGCCGCCGGGCCGCAACTGACAGACGATTGCACCTTGCGACCTCGTGGTGATAGGCGGTTCCAGACCGCGTCCCTCATAATAGCCGAAGGGTTGAGATTGGGTAACGATTCACAAGCGCTGGTGCTGGGCATCGAGACCACCTGCGACGAGACCGCCGCGGCGGTGGTGGTGCGCGATTCGAACGGCACGGGACGGATCCTTTCCAATGTGGTGCGCTCACAGGTCCAGGAACACGCGCGCTATGGCGGGGTGGTTCCTGAAATTGCCGCCCGCGCCCATGTCGATCTCCTGGACAGCATCATCGACGCTGCGATGCGCGAGGCCGCAATCGATTTCGCACAGCTCCACGGGGTGGCGGCGGCTGCCGGGCCCGGCCTGATCGGCGGCGTGATCGTCGGGCTCACCACCGCCAAGGCGATTGCGCTGGTACACGACACCCCACTGATCGCGGTCAACCATCTGGAGGCGCATGCGCTGACGCCGCGCCTGACCGACCCGATCGATTTTCCCTATTGCCTGTTCCTGGCCTCCGGCGGCCACACCCAGATCGTCGCGGTGGTCGGCGTCGGCGAGTATGTCCGGCTCGGCACCACGGTCGACGACGCCATGGGCGAGGCGTTCGACAAGGTCGCCAAGATGCTCGGCCTGCCCTATCCCGGCGGACCGCAGGTGGAAGAGGCCGCGCGACGCGGCGACGCGGCGCGTTTTGCCTTGCCGCGACCGATGCTGGGGCGGGCTGATGCCAATTTCTCGCTCTCCGGACTGAAGACGGCGGTCCGCAACGAGATCGGCCGGATCGATCCGCTGACGGAGCAGGACATCGGCGATCTCTGCGCCAGCTTCCAGGCCGCGGTGCTCGAATCGACCGCCGATCGGCTGAGCGTTGGATTGAAATTGTTTCGCGAGCGGTTCGGTGTGCCAACCGCGCTGGTCGCGGCCGGCGGCGTCGCCGCCAACCAGGCGATCCGCGCCGCGTTGGATAATGTCGCGATCGCAGCCGGCACGAAACTGGTGATGCCGCCGCCGGCGCTGTGCACCGACAACGGCGCCATGATCGCCTGGGCCGGCGCCGAGCGGCTCGCGCTCGGCATGGTGGATGGCATGGAATCGGCGCCGCGTGCCCGCTGGCTGCTCGACGCCAATGTCAGCGTGCCGGAGAAGTTCTCCAACACGCGCGCGGGGTTTTGAGCGGTGACCGCGGCGCGCTTTCATCATTTCTCTCGCCGCGGGCACACTGCCCTCCCCTCCCCCTTGCGGGGAGGGGTTAGGGGTGAGGGTAGCCCCACGAC
>NZ_CAFK01000111.1 GCF_000239815.1 Bradyrhizobium sp. STM 3843
TTCGCCGGTCCGGATCCGGATGGCTTCCTCGATGTTGGATACGAAAATCTTGCCGTCGCCGATACGGCCGGTCTGTGCGGCGCGGCGGATCGCCTCGATCGCGCGCTCGACCAGATCGTCTCCGATCACGATCTCGATCTTCACCTTCGGCAGAAAGTCGACGATGTATTCGGCGCCACGATAGAGTTCGGCATGTCCCTTCTGCCGGCCAAATCCCTTGGCTTCCGTCACCGTGATGCCCTGCAATCCCACTTCCTGAAGCGCTTCCTTCACCTCGTCGAGCTTGAATGGCTTGATGATGGCTTCGATCTTCTTCACTGAGCGCCTCCCGGGCATTCCGACATAAAAAACAGCAAGGTCATCGCCAGGCTGCGCGACGCAGCGCAGATCGTTCGATCACTCGGTTACCGGGCCTGACATGCTTCGGCGGAGGCTTGGTTCTTTACAGCCCGTCTTGCCAGCGCCGAAGTGGCTCCACAAAAGCAGGGTCTATGCCAAGTCGTTAACAGGCCCAAATCGAATGATAATCAGGCTCTTAGCATGAGCCTGACGACTCCCTCTTGGAAGAGCCAGAATACCGGAGCCTGCGAAATAGGCAAACAGGTGAAATGATGTGCAGAAGCGGCTGCGGCGTCCGCACTGCGGCGGAAATGCCTCAGGATAAGGCGGCGCGTTAACCGCCGCGCACGATGCCTGCTTGGAACTTCGCCGCGGTCACGGCAATAGAGGCTGTACAGATATCGGCTGGCACCTTGGCCTGCGATATCGGCGCCGTGGGGGCGGCGAGGCGGCATTGGGCTGGCGTGAGCGGGGACAAGAGCGGATGGAAGTTCTGACCACGAGCGAAATGGAGCGCGCTGATCGGCTGACCATTGCGGCCGGCACGCCCGGCTTCTCGCTGATGCTGAGCGCCGGTCAGGCCGTCGCCGAGGCGGCCATGGACCTGGTGGAGGAGGGGCCGATCCTGGTCATCTGCGGGCCCGGCAACAATGGCGGCGACGGCTTCGTGGCCGCCGCGGAGCTGGCTGCCCAAGGGCGCGAGGTCTCGGTCATCCTGATGTGCGAGCGCGACGCGCTGCAGGGAGATGCGGCCTCCGCCGCCAAGGGCTGGAAATATCCGGTGCTGCCGTTCAATCCGCAGGCAATCGGCAAGCCGGCGCTCATCATCGATGCGCTGTTCGGCGCGGGCTTGAGCCGCGCGGTGAGCGGCGAGCCGCACGACATGATCGCGGCGATCAATGCCAACGGCGCCAAGGTGCTCGCGGTCGATCTGCCGAGCGGCATCAATGGCACCACGGCCGCGGTGATGGGCATCGCGGTGCGCGCCACCGAGACCGTGACCTTCTTCCGCAAAAAGCCCGCGCATCTGCTCCTGCCGGCGCGGATCAATTGCGGGCGGGTCCGCGTCGCCGATATCGGCATCGATCCGCAGGTGCTGGCCGAGATCAAGCCGCAGGCGTTCGAAAACGTGCCGGAGATCTGGCAGAAGCAGTTTCCGGTGCCGCGCATCGACGGCCACAAATATGCACGCGGCCATGTGCTTGCAGTGTCCGGCGACATCAGCGCAACGGGTGCTGCGCGGATGGCAGCACGCGCCGCGCTGCGGGCCGGAGCGGGGCTTGCCACGCTGGCCAGCCCGCGCGATGCGCTGGCTGTGAATGCCACGGCGCTGACGGCGGTGATGGTGCGCTCGGTCGACACGCCGATCGAATTCGGCGACCTGCTCGGCGACCGACGTTACAACACCTGCATCATCGGCCCTGGCGCCGGCATCGGCGAGCGCACCCGCGACTTCGTCCACACCGCGCTCGCAGCGCAACGCCACCTCGTGCTCGATGCCGACGCGCTGACGAGCTTTGCCGATGCGCCGGAGCGGCTGTTCGAGCAGATCAGGGGGGCGACGGCGCCGGAGGTGGTGCTGACGCCGCATGAAGGCGAGTTTCCGCGGCTGTTCTCCGATCTCAGCAACAAGCATCCGGGGCGCTCCAAGCTCGAGCGCGTGCGGGATGCCGCCGCCCGCTGCGGCGCGGTCGTGCTCCTGAAGGGCGCCGACACCACGGTCGCCGCGCCCGATGGCCGTGCCACCATTGCCGCCAATGCACCGCCTTGGCTTGCCACCGCCGGGGCCGGTGACGTGCTGTCAGGCATCATCGCAGGCCTGCTGGCCCAGGGCGTGCCGGCGTTCGAAGCCGCCAGCATCGGCGTCTGGATGCACGGCGAAGCCGGTACCGAAGCGGGGCCGGGCCTGATCGCGGAAGATCTGACCGAGACGCTGCCGGCAGTGTTCCGGCGCATCTATGACGCGTTCGGGATCGCGTATTGAGCGCGGTCCTTGCGCTCCGGCGGCTTGCTCTATCTGACTTGGACGCAGCCGCGCGCGTGCATCGCGCCGCGTTCGATGCGGCCTTCCCGTGGCTGACCGGGCTTCACACGCGGGATGAGGATCGCTGGTTTTACCGGGAGCGCGTGTTCAGGGAGTGCGAGCTATGGGGCGCTTTCCATGGCGACCCATTGACGGGCATTATTGCTTTTCGAGAAGGCTGGATTGACCAGCTCTATGTGCATCCCAACGCGCAGGGCAGGGGCATCGGTAGCTCGCTGCTCGATATCGCCAAGGCTGCGTCGCGCGGCCTGAAGCTCTGGACCTTCCAGCGTAACCTCGCAGCGCGCCGCTTCTATGAAATGCGCGGCTTCGTTGCAGTGTGCCAGACTGACGGCAGCCGCAACGAGGAAAACGAGCCTGATATTCTCTACCAATGGTCGTCTGATCCGCGTGCGGATCACGTGATCTGATACTTCGCCACCGCGCTCTCATTCCAGACGAGGCCGAGGCCGGGTCCGCGCGCTGTCAGCGTGCCATCGATGATCTGAAGCGGCTCGCTGAGGATCGCGCCAGCGAAATCCAGCACCTCCAGCCAATGCGCGGTCGGCGTCACCGCCAGCACATGCGCGCTGGCTTCGGGCAGGATGTGGCTCGACATCGGGATCGAGGCGGCATCGGCTTGCCCTGCGACGTTGAGCCAGCCGGTGATCCCGCCGACCTTCATCAGGTCGGGCATGATGAAGTCGGTCGCTCCCGCGGCGATAGCCTCGGCGAAGCCGCGCGGAAACCACCAATTCTCACCGGCCTGGATCGGAACGGTCGAGCGCTTGCGCACCTTGGCGTGGCCTGAGAGGTTTTCCTGGGGCACCGGCTCCTCGATCCAGGTGAGATCATAAGGGGCAAGGCGCGCAATGCGCCTGATGGCCTCAGCCGGATCGAGCGACTGGTTGAAATCGAGCATCAGCTCGACGTCCGGGCCGAGCAGGGCGCGCAGCCCCCTGACCATCTGCTCATCGGTCGAGAGATCGCCGTGGCCGCCCTTGGTCTTGATGGCGCGGAAACCCAATTCCACGATCGATTGGCGCAACACGCGTTCGTCCGATACGGGATCGAGCACGCCATAGCTGTCATAGGCGGGAACCGGGAGCGCCGTGCCGCCGAGCAGGTCGACCACCGGCTTGCCTGCGATCTGGCCCAGCGCATCCCAGAACGCCATGTCGAGGCCGGACACGGCCATGCCGACCAGGCCCTGCCAGCCGAGCAGGCGGAATTTGGCGTCCAGCATCCGCTGCAGTTCGAACGGCGCCACCGGCTTGCCGACCAGGTCGTCGCCGATCTCTTCGATCAGCAGCACCAGCGGCTTCAATGCAAGCCGCGTGTAGGCGAAGAGATAAGCGTGCCCGGTGACGCCTTGATCGGTCGTGACATCGATCAGCACCAGCGGGCCGGAGTCGATGACGCCGAACGCATTGCGCAAGGGACGCTTGAGTGGGGTGACGACGGCGCGCGCGGTCACGCCGGTGATGGCGGGAACGGTCATTGGTCTTGTCCCTGGGGCTTGTTGTCTCACCTGATCTCATACCATCGCACAAGCCGCGGGGCCGCCCAGTCGGTCCCCATGCTCTCGATCAGGAACCGGCCGGCGGTCTCGGCGGCAAACGCGATGCGCTGGGTCTGCCCGCTCTGCAGCGCGAGCGTATCCAGCCAATAAGGCTTCCAGCCATCGTCGAGCCGGTCAAGCAATCGGAACGGGTAGCCGTGGAGATGAAATGTCGCACCCGTCGGGCTGCGGTTGGTCAGCGCCAGCACCACGGTGCGTCCGGCCTTGGCCTGGAAGGCGGGGCGGCTTGCGGCGGTGAACCTCGATGGGGCAAGCCATTCCGGCCCGTCCAGCGCCAGTTCGACCCGGACGGCAGTCTTGAGGTCGAGTTGCTCCGGCAGGCCGTTGGATGGCAACGGGGCCGCCGGCGGCAGCGGTGTGGCGCGCACCGGCGGTTGGTCGGACAGGACCAGCCGGCCGATCGGCTGGGCGGCCGTGCCGTCATGCAGCAGGATTGGCAGCGGCGCCTTGGCCGCGGCCGGCATATCGATCAAGGCATCGGCCCGTCCGCCCGGGGGCATCACCACGGCGCCATTGCGGGCCAGGAATGGTTCGGCCGGCTGGCTGTCGATCGCCATCACGCGGACGTCGACGTCGGCGATTTTCACGGCGATCACAGCCCGCTGGCAGCCATTGATGACGCGGAGCCTGATCCGTTCCTGCCCGCGTGCGCGAATCTCCGGGAGCCTCGCGCCGTTGACCGTCAGGACGACCTGAGCTTGCTGCGCATCGCGGCCGGGCGCAAGCGCGCTCCCGTTGGCCGTGAGGCGCCAGTCCTCGATCAGGAAAATCTCGTCGCGATCGACCGTTACGGGCTGAGCTTCATCGATAATGACGGGTAATATCCGCGCTGGCGCGGCGGCGCCGTCCGCGAGCAGCCTGAGGTCCACGGTGCCGGTCCCGGCGCGGCTGGCGCCGATATTGAAGCGCGCGGTTGCCGCGGGTGCCAGCCCCGGTTGCGCGAGCAGGGGCTCGGCGGCTGACCCCGGGCCGCGAAAGGCCAGTGCGGTGGGCACCGGCAAATCGTTGACCAAAGCCAATGACAGGGTGCCGCCTTGCCGGGTTCGGAGCGCGGTCTGAGGACCGACGAGGCCCCATGCCGAGGCCGCGGGCTGGCCGGCCAGCAGCGGCAGAGATTCGGCGCGAGCGCGCAGCTCAAGCGGCGGCGCTTCGGCTGCGCGCGCGAGACGGAGAGCGGGCACTCGCAGCAGGCCTGCCCCAAATCCGGCCAGGATGATCCGCCGGCTGAGTTTCTGACCGGGCGTCATGAACTCGCCATGATGAAAAAAGATTGAGCGCTGAGGGGGATGCGAGTCATCCTTGTCTCCCTATCTTGACTGCAATGCATTAACAGCCCGGCTGGGGCCAAAGCGCTGTTGACGGTCCATTTTTTTGCTGCGGCGAGGTTCGCGCGTGGTATAAGCCGCGCCGCCCGCGGCATCGCGGCCGGGCTTACGATGCAGTTCACGCGGGCGTGGCGGAACTGGTAGACGCGCTGGATTTAGGTTCCAGTGACGAAAGTTGTGGGGGTTCGAGTCCCTCCGCCCGCACCAAGCGCTATTCTGGCGTTTGCCCTGAGGATTTACCGGCGAAGCCGTTCTCTCACCAGGAGAAAGCGGGGTCGCTGTCCACCGGCGCAAGGCCTCAAGGCCGCGCGTCGATCACAATTTAAATGGTCTGGCTCACGGATGAGCCGAAGCGGAAGAAGATTGACGCCATGCAGGTCACCGAAACCTTGTCGCAAGGGTTGAAGCACGAATTCCAGGTCAGCGTTCCCGCCGCCGATCTCGATGCCAAAGCGGACGCCAAGCTGTTCGACCTGAAGGACAAGGTGCGCATCAACGGCTTCCGTCCTGGCAAGGTGCCGGTCGCACACCTGAAGAAGATCTACGGCAAGTCGGTGATGGCCGAGACGGTCGACGAGACCATCCGCGACACCAACACCCAGATCTTCAGCGAGCGCGGCTTCCGCCTTGCGACTGAGCCCAAGGTGACGATGCCGACCGAGGAGAAGGACGTCGAGAGCATCCTCTCCGGCAAGTCGGACCTGACCTATACCGTCTCGGTCGAGGTGGTGCCGCAGATCGCGCTGGCCGATTTCAAGAGCTTCTCGGTCGAGAAGCCGGTTGCCGAGGTGACCGATGCTGACGTCGACGAGGCGATCAAGCGCCTGGCCGACAGCAACCGCAGCTACACGCCGAAGGCGGACGGCGCCAAGGCCGAGAACGGTGACCGCGTCACCGTCAATTTCACCGGCCGGATCGACGGCACGCCGTTCGAGGGCGGCACCGGCGAGGGCATCGATGTCGTCATCGGTTCCAACACCTTCATTCCCGGTTTCGAGGACCAGCTGGTGGGCATCGGCGCCGGCGAAACCCGTACGCTGAAGGTGACGTTCCCGGCGAACTATCTCAACGACAAGCTGGCCGGCAAGGCGGCGGAGTTCGAGACCACGGCGACCGCGATCTCCGCACCGCAGGAGACCACTGTCGACGACGAATTCGCCAAGACGCTCGGCCTCGAATCGCTCGACAAGCTGAAGCAGATGATGCGCGACCGGCTGGCGAGCGAGTTCAATGGTGCATCGCGCCAGCGGGTCAAGCGGGCGCTGCTCGACAAGCTCGACGAGGCACACAAGTTCGAAGCGCCGCCGTCGCTGGTCGATGAAGAGTTCAACCTGATGTGGAACTCGATCAAGGCCGAGATGGCGTCTTC
>NZ_CAFK01000110.1 GCF_000239815.1 Bradyrhizobium sp. STM 3843
GCCGCGAGCGGCGCTCCTCACCATGAGGGTCTCAGGTTTGCCGCGAAGTCAGCCCTCGTCCTGAGGAGCCCGCCGGCGGCGGGCGTCTCGAAGGACGGCCGCACAGGAGCTGTCTGCCGCTGCGCTTTTTTAGGCGTAGCCCTGCCGCTTGCGGCACCGTAAGGACGGTCTGCAGTCGCTGCGCGATTTTCTAATCATCCTCTCGCGAGAGCGATGATTTTAGGCGGCGTATAGTGCAGTCCAGGGGACGCCGTCCGCAATTGAACCTGCATCTGTCTCACCGCGTCTAAGGCCGGTTGGGGATTGGCTGACCAGTCCCGGAGGGCGCTGGGATGCGGAGAGACAGCATGATAATGCGAACGAAATGCCTGGTGACGACCGGTCTTGTTCTCGTCACATTCACAGCTGCAGCGCCGGGCCGCGCTGCGGGGATGGAAGCGACATCGACAGTCGAGGCCGTCACCGTCTATCCCGATGGCGCCAGCGTCACCCGGGTCATCACGCTCGATCTGCCGGCCGGGGAGAGCGCGCTGATTGCGAAGGATTTTCCGCTTGGCCTCGACGCTTCTTCGCTGCGCGTCGAAGGCGATGCCAACACAAAGCTCGTGATCGGGTCGGTCGACACCAAGCCGCCGCGGCTGGAGCCATCGGTCAATTTACCGGAGATCGACAAACAGATCGAGGCGCTCCGCGATCAACGCGCCGATCTCGATGGCGCGGCCGCAGCCGCCACGGCGCGGCGCAAATTCGCCGAGCGTTTTGCGGACAAAGCGCCGGCAGGCCTCGGCGAGAAGGGGGAAGCTCGTCCGATCGCCGAATGGCGCGGCGCCTTTGCGGCGGTCGCGGAGGAGGTCGCCCAGGCGGACACGGCAATTCGGGATGCCGAGCGCAAGCAGCGCGACATCGATCGCGAGATCGCGAAGCTCGACGGCGAGCGCACCGCCAAGCCGCCGCGCAAGCTCGAGGTCCGCATCGACCTGTCGGCTGAGGTGGCGACGAAAGCCACCCTGCACGTGACCTATGCCGTTCGCAATGCGCGTTGGGTCCCGATCTACGATGCGCGGCTCGACACCTCGGCCCGGGATCGCAGGCCGACGCTGGAGCTGATCCGTCGTGCCGAGATCCTGCAGACCACCGGCGAGGATTGGTCCGATGTCGCCATGTCGGTCTCGACGGTGCGGACTGCAGGGGGCGGCAGCGCGCCAGAGCTCAGCACGATCATTGCGCAATATCCGCCGCCGCCGTCCCCGCCGCGGCCAGCCGCCAGTGCAGCAAGGGGGATGCCCGCGGACAGCAGGGTGCGGGAGTTCCACTTCGGCGGAGGGACCAGCTTCGGGGATGTCGCCGAGAAGGCTGTCGAGCAGCAGACGGTTGCGGACGTCAGCGTCTTCCAGACCGCGTTCCGGATTCCCGGGCGCGTGACCGTTGGCGCCAATGACGGCGCCAAAAGCCTGCGCATCTCCACCGCCACGATCACGCCCGAACTGATCATTCGCTCGGCGCCGGTGCTGGATGCGACCGCCTATCTGGAAGCGAGCTTCGCGCAGACTGACGACGCGCCGCTGCTCCCCGGCAAGGTGTCGATCTATCGCGACGGCATGTTCGTGGGTACCGGCAGGATGGCCGCGACCGACAAGGACGAGACGGTGCGGCTCGGCTTCGGTGCCGACGACAAGGTCAAGGTGGACCGTGCGGTGCTCAAGCGCAACGAGGGCTCGGCCGGTTTGATCGTGACCACGGCGAAGACCGACGAGCGCGCCTTCAAGACGACCGTTCGCAACGGCCATGATTTCCCGGTCAAGGTCGCGATCCAGGACCAGCTGCCGGTCAGCGAGAACGAGGACATTCAGATCGAGATGCTGCCCTCGACCACGCCGCCGACCAGCACCAATGTGCGCGATCGGCGCGGCGTGCTGGAATGGATGATCGACGCCAAGCCGGGCGCGGTGAAGGAGATTTCGTTTGCTTGGCGGGCTCGCTGGCCGAAGGACAAGACCATCGTCATGACGCCATCGGGTTAGTTGGAGAGCAAGTTCATCGCAGCTGGTGGCTGTAGGGTGGGCAAAGCGAAGCATGCCCACCTCCGGTGAGGTTAGCCAAGTCGGTGGGCACGGCGCTTCGCGCCTTTGCCCACCCTACATCCGTGTAGTTACAAAGTGCTTTGTTGCCGTTCAATCGTAAGCCCTCGGCAGCCACGCCTCGCCCACCTTCTCATATTTGTGCTTCACTGCTGCCCAGGCGACCCGATGAGCGATGCGCTCGCGCTCCAGCGGCCCGCGTGCGGCATATTGCGTCCATGCATGATTGAAGGCCGCGCGATAGATTTCGAGCGCGTGCAATGGCAGATGCGCCCGCACCGGCGGCGGAAGGTTATCGATTTCGGCATAGGGCACGATCGCCCCCTTAAGCGTCCGACTTCATGAACAATGCACGGTGATCCCAGACCGGGCTTGATCCATGACAAACGCGGGAGCCCGCGGCTTGTTAATTGGTCGATTTGGAAAGACGATGCTCTCTGGGCGTTATGGATAGCGTGGTCCCATCCGACAAAGAGGTCTCACATGGAATCCGATCCGTCCTCCCGCAAGCAGGCCTTTGCCATCGGCTACGTCGTCCTGGCCGGCTTCGGCATGCTGCTCATGCAATGGCTGCTGACCACCTACAACACGGTCGAGACCATCCCGTACAGCCAATTCGAGCAGCTGATCGACCACGGCAAGATCTCCGAGGTCGCGGTCGCCCAGGACACGATCCAGGGCAAGTTCAAGGACAAGCAGTCGGATGGCAAGACCGCCTTCATCACGGCGCGGGTGGACCCGCAGCTCGCCGAGAAGCTCGCGGCCAAGGGCGTCACCGTCACGGGCGTGCCATCCGGCGGCTTCGTCCAGACACTGCTGTCCTGGGTGGTGCCGGCGTTGATGTTTTATCTGATCTGGGTGTTCCTCGGCCGCCGCGTGATGGACAAGCAGGGGTTCGGCGGCCTGATGTCGATCGGCAAGTCGCGGGCGAAAGTCTATGTCGAGACCGACACCAAGGTGACCTTCGCCGATGTCGCCGGTGTCGAGGAGGCGAAGTTCGAGCTGCAGGAGGTGGTGCAATTCCTCAAGGACCCGAAAGCGTATGGCCGTCTCGGCGCGCATGTGCCGAAGGGCATTCTGCTGGTCGGCCCGCCCGGCACCGGCAAGACCCTGCTGGCGCGGGCCGTCGCGGGCGAGGCGGGCGTTGCGTTTTTCTCGATCTCCGGCTCCGAGTTCGTCGAGATGTTTGTCGGCGTCGGTGCAGCGCGTGTGCGCGATCTGTTCGAGCAGGCGCGGAAGGCAGCGCCCTGCATCATCTTCATCGACGAGCTCGATGCGCTTGGCCGCAGCCGCAGCGCCGGCGGCTCGTTCGGTGGTTATGACGAGAAGGAGCAGACGCTCAATCAGCTCTTGGCCGAGCTCGACGGCTTCGATCCGAGTTCGGGCGTGATCCTGCTCGCCGCGACCAACCGGCCGGAGATCCTCGATCCCGCGCTGCTGCGCGCCGGCCGCTTCGACCGCCAGGTGCTGGTCGATCGTCCTGACAAAAGCGGGCGGCTCGCGATCCTCAAGGTGCACGTCCGCAAGATCCAGATGGCGGCGACTGTCGATCTGGACAAGGTTGCCAGTCTGACGGCCGGCTTCACCGGCGCCGACATTGCCAACCTGATCAACGAGGCCGCCATTGCCGCCACGCGTCGCAAGGGCCACGACGTCACGTTCGAGGATTTCACGGTGGCGATCGAGCGCATGGTGGCCGGCATCGAGAAGAAGAGCCGGGTGCTGAGCCCGGCCGAGCGGCGTCGCGTCGCCTATCACGAGATGGGCCATGCGCTGGTTGCGGCGAATCTCGCCGGCGTCGATCCCGTGCAGAAGGTCTCGATCATTCCGCGCGGCGTCGGCGCGCTTGGCTATACGATGCAGCGGCCGACGGAAGATCGCTTTCTGTTGTCCGTGAGCGAGCTGAAGAACCGCATCGCAGTCCTGATGGGCGGCCGCGTTTCGGAGCAGCTGATCTTCGATGGCGACGTCTCGACCGGTGCCGCCGACGACCTGCAGCGCGCCACCGAGATCGCGATCGAGATGGTGACGAAATACGGCATGGACAAAACCGTCGGCCAGCGCACCTATGCGCCGCGCCCCCAGGCTTCGTTTCTGCAGGCGCAGGATCAGGTGGTGAGCGCCGCCGAAGAGACCGGACGCGAGATCGATCTTGCGGTGCGCGGTCTGGTCGCGGAGGGCGATGCGCGGGCGCGCACTATTCTGGAGGGCCACCGCCAGGATCTGGAACGAGGCGTCGGCCTCCTGATCGCCAAGGAGACGCTGACGGCAGACGAGTTTCCGCCGCTGCGGCCGATCGCCGAGCAGAAGCTGTCAGCGTGACGTGATCGTTGTGGCAGAGTCGGCAATCCGCGAGCCGGATGTCGCAACGCGTCGATGCACTGCGATGATTGCACGGGTGAGGCTTGCGCGCCGCTTCCGCGCAGCGGAAATTTTCGTGACCGCGAAGCGGTGCTGCCTCGAAAGCTCCATTCTTCGATCGATCTAAGAGCGTAACTATCAGCCGCTGTTATCTCAGCGTGCATCGATCGCGCGCGCACCCCCGCATTTCTACCGACTCCGGCGTACAGCAACCGCTAAGGAAGCGTACCTAAGTTGAGAGCAATTGCATCGAACTTGCATCAATTTCGGAGGAGCGCCGTGCTGCTGAACAATATGAAGATCGCCCCCAAGCTTGCCATCGTGGTCGGTGTCGCACTGCTGGGGCTCGGAGCGGCCGGCACGCTTGCGAGCCATTTGATCGAAGGCGAGATGCTGAACGCACGCATCGATCAGGCCAAAGCGATCGTCGAGAGCGCGCGCAACATGGCAGCGGGCCTCTGGAAGGAGGTCGAGGCCGGCAAGATGACAAAGGAAGCCGCGCTTGCCGAGTTCAGCCGTCGCGCCAATTCCATGACCTATGACAAGGGCAGCGGCTATCTGTTCGGGACGAACTACGAAGGTATCACGGTGCTTGCACCGGATCCCAAGCAGGTCGGCACCAATCGCATGGACGTGGTGACCAACGGCCGAAAGCTGTCGCAAGAGCTGATGGACGGCGTGAAGGCCAATGGCGAAATTCTTCTGACCTATGAGTATGTCCGTCCCGGACAGGAGGCCCTGACCCGCAAGATCGGCTACGCGGTCGCGGTTCCCGGCTTCAACATGTATCTCGGCACCGGCAGCTACATTGATGACATCGATGCCAAGCTGCGGCCGTTGAAGTGGCTGTTGGGCCTGTCGATCCTGGGCATTGCCGTGGTCGCGGGCGGCGTCGCCTGGATGATCGGCCGCAGCATCAGCCGTCCGCTCAACCAGCTGGGCGAGCGCATGCGCGAGCTCGCCGACGGCAGGCTCGATGGCGAGATCCCGGGCCTCGGCCGTGGCGACGAGGTCGGCGCGATGGCGGAAACCGTACAGATTTTCAAGGACAACGCGCTGCGCATGCGCGAACTGGAGCAGGCCGAAGCAGCCACCCAGCAGCGCACCGCCGCCGAGCGCCGTGCCGCGATGGAAAGCCTGGCGACCGAATTCGAGCGCAGCGTGAACGGCATCGTGCGCTCGGTTGCCATGGCCGCCCAGGGCATGCAGGGCACGGCACAGTCCATGACGACGACTGCAAGCGACGCGACGGCGCGGGCCTCAACCGTCAGTGCAGCCTCGCAGGGCGCCACCGACAAGGTCGGCACGGTGGCCGCCGCGGCCGAGGAACTGTCGAGCTCGGTTGCCGAAATCTCCCGCCAGGTGACCCGCTCGAGCGAGGTCGCGAGCAAGGCGGTCAGCGACGCCGAGCGCACCAACGCCACCGTGCAGGCGCTCTCGACCGGAGCCGAGAAGATCGGCGAGGTGATCGGCCTGATCAACAGCATCGCGGCGCAGACCAACCTGCTGGCCCTCAACGCGACCATCGAGGCGGCGCGCGCCGGAGAAGCGGGCAAAGGCTTTGCCGTGGTCGCCTCCGAGGTCAAGGCGCTGGCCAATCAGACCGCCAAGGCGACGGAAGAGATCTCGGCCCAGGTCGCGGCGATGCAGACCTCGACCGGCGACGCGGTCTCGGCGATCAGCGGCATCACCCAGACCATCGCGCAGATGAGCGAGATCACGAATTCGATCTCGAGCTCGATCGCCCAGCAGGGCGATGCGACCCGTGAGATCGCGCGCAACATCCAATCGGTGGCGGCGGGCTCGAACGAGATCAGTGCCCATATCGGCGGCGTGAGCCAGGCCGCGGTGGCGACCGGCAAGGCAGCCTCCGAGGTGCTCACCAATGCGCGGGAGCTCGAGAACCAGTCCGGCGCGCTGCGCCAGGCCGTTGACGGGTTCCTGGCCAAGGTGCGCGCGGCCTGATCAATGATCGCAATCATTGCGGGAGTTCGTGGCTCCTGCAATTTTTGTTCGGAGCAAATTTGTGCCGGGGCGATGAGAGCCCGGCCATTCGTAAGGAGGTGCTAAAGGGTTTCCATTTACCTTCACGGCAGGTCTGAATCGGGTCGTCATGCCCGTCCTCGCGTCCTTCCTTCTGGAGTGCCCCCGTGAAGCTGAACAACATGAAGATCGCCCCCAAGCTCGCCATCGTCGTGGGGATCGCGCTGATCGGCCTTTGCCTTGCCGGCACACTCGCGGCCTATCTGATGCAGCGGGAGATGCTGAACTCCAAGATCGAGCAGATCCATGCCGTGATCGACGTCGCCCGCAGCATGGCCGCGGGCCTGCAGAAGGAGGTCGAGGCGGGGCGGATGACCAAGGAGGCGGCGCTCGCCGAGTTCGGCAGGCAGGGCAACTCGATGCGCTACGACAATGGCGACGGCTACCTGTTCGGGGCGGACATGGACGGGGTGCAGATCCTGGTGCCGGATCCGAAGCAGATCGGCGTCAACCGTCTGAACACCTCGACCAACGGCCGTTTCATCGCCCGTGAATGGCGCGACAATGTCGCGGCCAAGGGCGAGCACCTGATGTATTTCGACTACATGAAGCCAGGCACGACCCAGCCGATTCCAAAGGTGGCCTATGCGGCCGCAATTCCCTTCTTCAACATGTATGTCGGCACCGGCGTCTATATCGATGACATCGAAGCGCGCATGTGGCCGCTGAAATGGCTGCTGGGCGCTGCCGTCCTCGGCATCGCGACGATCGCCGGCGGTATTGCCTGGATGATCGGCCGCAGCATCAGCGGTCCATTGAACCTGCTCGGCACGCGGATGCGGGAAATCGCCGACGGCCGGCTTGACGGCGAGATCCCCGGCCTCAGCCGAGGCGATGAAGTCGGCGCGATGGCCGCCACGGTGCAGATCTTCAAGGACAATGCGCTGCGCATGCGCGAGCTCGAGCAGGCGGAAGCGGTCACCCAGCAGCGCACCGCCGCCGAGCGCCGTGCCGCGATGGAGAATCTGGCGGCCGAGTTCGAGCGCAGCGTCAACGGCATCGTGCGCTCGGTCGCCGCGGCGGCTCAGGGCATGCAGGGCACGGCGCAGTCGATGACCGCCACCGCAAGCGAAGCCAGCGCGCGGGCCTCGACGGTGAGCACGGCATCGCAGAGCGCGACCAGCAATGTCGGCACGGTGGCCGCGGCGGCCGAAGAGCTGTCGGGCTCGGTCGCAGAAATCTCCCGCCAGGTGACGCGCTCCAGCGAGATCGCCAGCCGGGCCGTGAGCGATGCCGAGCGCACCAACGCCACCGTGCAGGTGCTTTCGTCCGGGGCCGAGAAGATCGGCGAGGTGGTCGGGCTCATCAACAGCATTGCGGCGCAGACCAACCTTTTGGCGCTCAACGCGACCATCGAGGCCGCCCGCGCCGGAGAGGCCGGCAAAGGCTTTGCCGTGGTCGCCTCCGAGGTCAAGGCGCTGGCCAACCAGACCGCCAAGGCGACGGACGAGATCTCGGCGCAGGTTGCGGCGATGCAGACCTCGACGAACGACGCCGTGGCAGCGATCAACGGCATTACCCAGACCATCGCGCAGATGAGCGACATCACCAATTCGATCTCGACCTCGATCGCGCAGCAAGGCGACGCCACGCGCGAGATCGCCCGCAACATCCAGTCGGTGGCGGTTGGCTCCAACGAGATCAGCGCCCATATCGGCGGCGTGACCCAGGCGGCGGCGGCGACCGGCTCAGCCGCATCCGAGGTGCTGGCCAATGCGCGCGAGCTCGATCATCAGTCCGGCATGCTGCGGCAGGCCGTGGATGATTTCCTCACCAAGGTCCGCGCGGCGTAACTCCGATCGAGAGCGCGAAGTGAGGCGGCCGTTCGGCACCTCACTTCCTTGCGGTGCCCTGTCGCGATGCGGTGATCACGCCGGTCAAAACCAGCGCGTAGCCGACCAGGTGAAACAGCTGCGGCTGCTCGCCGAGCAACAGGATCGCGAGCACCGAGCCGAACACCGGCACCAGATGCAGGAACGGCGCGGCGCGATTCGGCCCGATCAGGCTGATGCCGCGGTTGAAGAACAGATAAGCGAGCGTCGACGCAAACACGACCACGTAGGCCAGGGTCGAGAGCGACAGCAGATCGGGCTTGAGCACGGCGCCGGATGCATATTCCCAGGCCGCGAGCGGCAGCAGCAATACGGCGCCGGCTGCGGTGCAGAACGAGATCAGCGACAATTGATGCATGGTCGGCCGCCGTGACATCAGCGCGGAATAAAGCCCGAAGATGAAGAGCGCGGCGGCGAACATCAGGTCGCCGCGGTTGAACTGAATATTCGCAAGCGCCGCCAGATCGCCACGCAACAGGATGACCAGGACGCCGCTCAGCGAGAGCGCGATGCCGGCGAACTGCGCCGGCGTAAGCCGGACACCGAACAGCAGCAGTGACCAGAGCGCGACGAACAGCGGCGTCGATGATTGGATCAACAGCCCGTTCAGCGCCTGAGTGTACTGCATCGCCCAATAGGACAGCGCGTTGTTGAGCGCGAATCCGGTCAGGGCGAACACCAGCAGCAACGGCCAATGCGCCCGCAACACCGGCCAGTCCCGCTTCACATGGGGGCGAGCGAACGGCCAGAGCATCAAAAAGGTTCCGATCCAGCGGATGCAGGACAGCGTCAAAGGCGGCACGTGGCCGGCAACGTAGCGCGCCAGAACGATATTGCCGGCCCAGAACAGCGAGGCGAGGGCGAGCAACAGATAAGGCTGGTTGTTGAGCCAGCGGAGCCGTCGGAAAGGCTGGGATAGGGCGGGCAACGGTCACAGGCCGGGGGCTTTGATAAGGCCGCAGGCTGTGCCGAATCGCGCCGGCCCGCAACCGACCGGAGTGAATTGGTGCCATGCGTGGATCCAGCGAAGGCGTACGCCAGCCTCTCGTCCGGCTTCTCGCGAATACAGGCAGGCTCTGGAAACATCCACGCGCAAGACCCACGGGCGCGGCGGCGCATCGCCCCCGCAGATGCGGGTTCATTGTAAAACGAATATTCGTTCTTTATAAACCACCTGCACGATAGCGGTCTGATGGTCCCGGGCGGGACGCGGCGCAGACCCTTGCAACGGGAGGGGCGATGCCGAAGGTGAAGGCGGAGGTGCTCGCCGCGCGGCGAGATGAAATCCTGGTCGCCGCGGAGCGGTGTTTTGCGCGACAGGGATTTCATCAGACGACGATTCAGGAAGTCATCAAGGAGTCGGGGCTGAGCGCCGGCTGCATCTATGGGCATTTCACCGGCAAGGACGATCTGATCCAGGCGATCAGTGGGCGGCGGCATGCGCGCGATGCCGCGCTGCTCGACCGGGCGCAGGGGATCAGCGATCCCCTGGAGGGCTTGCGGGCGATTGCGCGGACCTCGCTGGCAGACCTGCAAAGGGAGGAGGGATTGCGCAGCCGGCGTATCGCGCTGCAGCTCTGGGCGGAGGCGCTGCGCGACGAAGCCATTCATCGGCAGGTGACCAGCGGCATTCACCGGCCGGTTGCCGAGATCGTCAAGCTGTTGCGGCAGGGGCAGCGCGGCGGCCAGATCGATCCGACGCTCAACCCGCGCGGCGTCGCCCGCAGCATGGTCGCGATGTTTCAGGGCTTTGTGCTGCAGCGCCTGTGGGGCGAGCCGTTCTCGACCGCCGAAGCAATGGCCGCGTTCGAACTGTTTCTGTCGAGCCTCGTGGTGAAGGGCGTGAGATGACCCTGACCGACCTTCTCGGCGGTGTGGGAACGGGGCTTGCCGGCGGCCTCATGTCGGGGCTGTTTGGCGTCAGTCCCGGCGGCGGGCTTGTCGTGTTCTCGGTGTTCCTGCTCGGGGCGGAGCAGCACATCGCGCAGGGCATTTCGCTGGTGGCACAGGTCCCGCCCACCAGCGCGTCGGGCATCAAGCGCTACCGGGCGGCGGGCGAACGCGAGCCGCTGCGCTGGCTGGTCCTGCTCGCGGTCGGATTTCTCATCGGAGGCGCTGCCGGCGCGTTGGCCGCCAATCTCGCGGCTGCTGCAGCCCTGCAATGGTCCTACGTAGCCTATCTGGCCGTGCTCGACCTGATGCTGATCATGCGCGGGCGCAGCATGCAGAGCATGCGCGAAGCAGCCGGCAAATCGCCCGAGCTGCACTGGGCCGCCCTGCTGGCTGTCGGACTGCTCGCCGGATTGTCCTCCGGTTTCCTGGGTATTGGCGGCGGGCTTGCAACCGTAATCGGGCTTGGTGTCGTGCTCGGTGTGCCGCAACATCAGGCTCAGATGATCAGTCTGATGCTGTCGCTGGTGCCGACAACCATCCCTTCTGCCTGGATCTATTGGAAGAGCGGCGCAATGGCGTCATGGTCCACGCTCGCCGGCGTCATTCTTGGCCTCATCGTCGGCACAGACCTCGGTGCGCGGCTCGCCACCCGCATTACTCCTGTGGTGCTGCAGCGCTCGCTGATCCTGTTCCTGTCCTTGATGGTCATCGGCATGGCATTCAAGGCGCTGGCGTAGCGGCACTGAAGCGCAAGGCCAATCAAGTGTCGCGGATCCGAAGCCGACAGATTTCAGTAATCACCGCATTTTCACGTCTGTGGACCCGAGAGCGAAATCTCGCGCTCGGCGCGGAACACGTTGCTGTAGAGATTGGCGATCCATTGTCGGCCCACGGACGTGACGTTGAGATAGCGGATTGCGGTCTGCACATGGGGTGCGACGCTGTTCCAATAGAACTGCGGATAGAGATTGACGAGGTCGGCCGGCGATGAATAGCCGAGCTGGCGATTCATGCCGGTCTCCTCGAACTCGTAATAGAGCGCATTGGCCTTGCGGATATAATTGGGATCGCCGAGCTGGCCGATCAGGTCGGCCGCGCGGAGGATGGCGGCATCATCGTCGCTGGATTCGGTGCCGTCCGGCAGGCTGCAGGGGAAGCGCGTGCCCTCGATCGCCCCGGCGATGCGAGCCTTGTCGAGCTGCGCGATGCCCTCGATCCGCTCCATCACGAACATCTTGGAACGATCGACATGGTAGGCCATCAGGCCGGCATCCGAGGAGCCGCGCGGCAAGGTGACTTTGCTACCCCCATCGTCGACCACATAGCCGTCCTCGTCGTCGGCCATGAACAGGCCGCGAACGTAGCCGATGTCGTGGGTCAGGCAGGCGATGATGATATGGGCGTAGTCCTCGGCGGGCATGTGGCTGTGCAACGCCCGGCCGCGCAGGATCTCATGGCCTGCCAGGGTCACCAGCATGGTGTGTTCGACATTGTGGTAGAGCGCATCGCTGTTGCCGATACATTCGATCGCGATGCGGGCGATCGAGGGCACCATCTCGACGAGCGCCGCCTGCGACGACCCAAAGCGGCGGCGCATATAGGTGGCGATGAATTTGCCCAGCGCATCGGCCGCCAATTCCGGAACGGTCATCATCTCCGCTACTCCGAAAGCACCGGCTGGACCGTCGGATCAGACGCAGCCGGTTCCATCCAGCATAGCGCGGGGTTGTGACAGCATCTACAGGGATTGGGCGGCTTGTGGACGGACTAGCTTGCCTGCTTCCGCGAAGCGGCGAAGACGCCGGCGAGCACCAGCGCAAAGCCAAGGACATGGAAAATCTGCGGCTGTTCGCCAAGAAAGACGAAGGCCATGATCGAGCCGAACACCGGGACCACGTGGAAGAAGGGGGCTGCCCGGTTGGCGCCGATCAGGAGTACGCCGCGGTTGAAGCAGAGATAGGCAATCGTGGACGGGAAGATCGCGACATAGACCAGCGACAGCAGATTCTTGGTGTCCAGTGCCATGACGGGGCGGGTATGAATCTCCCAGACCAGCAACGGAATCAGGCTGGCGGCGCCGCAGCCAAAGGTGAAGGTGACGAACGAGAGGCCGTGCATCGGCGGCCGCTTCAGCGTCAGGACCGAATAGAGCCCGAAGATCGCCAGCGCCACCAGGAAGATCAGATCGCCTTTGTTGAAGGTGATCTGCGAGATCGCGGTCAAGTCCCCGCGGGTCAGGATCGTCAATACGCCGACCGTCGACAGCGCAATGCCGGCTGCCTGCGCCACGGTCAGATGGACGCGGAGCAGCACAAGCGACCACACCGCCACGATCAGCGGACCGGCGGACTGCAGCAGCAGCGTATTCAGCGCCTGAGTATATTCGAGCGACCAGTATTGCAGCGTGTTGAAGGCGCCAATGCCGGTGATTGACAGCACGATCATCAGGCCGAGGCGGGACCTTATCGCCGGCCAGTCCGCACGCAGCTGTCGCCAGGTGAACGGCAGGATGATGAGGAACGCGAGCGACCAGCGCAGGAACGACAAGGTCACCGGCGGAATATGGCCGGCAGCAAGCCGCCCGACGATCGCATTGCCGGCCCAGCACAGCGCGGTGATGCTGAGCAGCAAATAGGGCTGGTTGGCGATCCAGGCACGCGCAGGCGCGCCAGTGGATGCGGTGGGATCGGCGGCGGACATGGTCAGGTCTGAAGCCCGGTTCGATATGCCGCGGCCCTCTGGCCCGACCGTCGTCGAGCACGATTCCTCCCCGGCTCGGATCAAAGACACCAATTGCAAATGCCCATCAAGGGGGCAGATGCATCGCAACTATGCAGCGAACGCCCGCCTCAAGCATGATCCGGAAAAGGGCGAAGCGGTTTTCCCTCGCGACAAACGCGGAACGCGTTTGCGCGGAGATCATGCTCAAACCACAACCTAAGGCGCGCGATCACGATTCATCCTAATCTCAGCGCGCTTTAGACGGTCGTGACAACGGCTTAGACGTAGCCGAGCCAGCGCCAATAGGTCAGCCCAAGCAGCATCACCAGCGCGACCGCCACCACCGTCAGCACCAGGCCGGTGCGGACGAAGTCGCGCGCCGAGAAGGTCTCGGTGCCATAGGCCAGCATGTTCTGCGGTGCGTTCACCACCAGGATGAAACCGAACGAGACCACGAACTGCAACAGCATGGTCATGCCGACGACATTGATGCCGGGCGTGGCGACACTCTGCAACACGGCGATCACGATTGGGATCATGGCGGACGCCAGCGCTGTGGCGCTGGCAAAGCCGAGATGGATCAGGGTGAGGAACAGCGTCATGACGGCAAGGATGAACAGCGCGCTGGCGTTCTTCAATCCGAAGCTGGTGACGGCAAGATCGGCGAGCCAGGAGGCGCCCTTTGTCTGCAGCAGCGCGGTGCCGACGCTGATGCCGATGCCGAACAGGGCCACGGTGCCCCAGGGAATCCGCGGCTGCGCCTCCTTCCAGGTCATGATGCCGATACCCGGCAGGAACATCAGCCCGACCGCGGCGATGGTGGTCGAGGAGGTGTCGAGACTGTGCAGGATGCCTTCGGTGGACCAGAAGCCGAGCAGGCCGAGCGAGATCGCCAGCAGTTTCTTCTCTGCCAGCTTCATCGGTCCGAGTTCGGCGAGTGCCTTTCCGATGGCCTCGCGCCCGCCTGGAATGTCCTTGACCTCGGCGGGCATCATCCGGGTCATGATGACATAGAGCGCGACCGACATCAGCACGCCGAACGGCGCGGCTGCGACGAACCATTCGAGCCAGGTGATCGAGGTCTGTAACGTCTTCTCGATGAAGCCGACTGCGACCATATTCTGTGCGGAGGCCGTCTTGATGCCGACATTCCAGATGCTCGCCGTCTGCACGGTCGTGATCATCAGCATGCCGGCAAAGGTGCCACGCTTATCGACACCGAAGGCCGAAATGATGCCGAGTGTGATCGGGACCAGGCAGGCCACGCGGGCGGTGGTGGATGGCACCAGGAAGGCCATCACGAATCCCACCAGGATCGCGCCGATGATCACATGATGGATCTCGCCGCCCACGCGCGACAGGATGACCAGCGCGATGCGCTTGTCGAGCCCGGTTGCGGTCATCGCGGCTGCCAGGAACAGCGCAGAGGCGACCAGGGCCAATGCTGTATTGGCGAAACCGGAGAAGGCAAGGCTCAAGCCGGCACTGGTGCCGAGCAGCAGCTTCGGATTGGCTGGATTGGGTGCCAGCCCCAGCAGGAACGCCATCAGTGCGGCGATCACGATCGCCGACACCGCATAGTCCAGCGCCTCGGTCATCCAGACGATCACGGCGAATGCCAGGATGGCGAGCATCCGATGGCCGGCGACCGAAAGCCCCTCCGGGGTGGGCAGCAACGCAACCATGATCAGCGCAGCAATCGCAAGCAACAGTCCCCAATTGCTCCGCAGCCATCCTGGCTTTGTCGGCACTTTGGCGCCGATGGTCTTGGGTGTCGCATCGATGGCCGTCATGGCTCCACTCCCGTTCGCTGGGGTGGAGTGTCAGTTCATCCCGGGTGACTGCGCGTTGAGGAGGATCAAATCCGCTGCATCCATCATCTCAGTGTCACTGCCATGTCCTCATACGCTGCGCCGCGCGCGACCTGAATCTTCACTTGCCGTGTCGCAACATCGGTCGGACGGCGAACGACTTCAGGCACCCTCCGTGTCGAATCCGATCGAAAGCGCCTGGATCAGGACGATGATCGTTCCGCCGACCGTTCATCAACATGGATGCCTCTTCATGTTGATCTGCATGAGCAATCGCCATGCGATTGACTTAACGCAATACCCGGTTGCCACGGCGCACTAACTTTGTTGGCGCGCGCCGTACTCCGGCCGTCGGACAACAGCTGACAGGATCGAGGAAACAAATCCGCCTGGGCTTTCAGGCGTGGTTTGTCATGATTGCAATGGTTGAACAAACGGCCACCCTTCCGTCCAAAAAGACTCTCGAAATGCCGGCCGTGTGGTCTGCGATCGCAGCGCACCGCTGGTTCATTCTTGCCGTTCTGCTGCTTGTCGGTCTTGGTGCCTGGCAGGGCGTAAGGGTCATCTTTGGCCCTGCTGTTGTCGTGGACCAGGTCCGGCGCGGCAGTCTGGTCGAGACGGTCGTCGCCAGCGGTCATGTCGAGACACCGTACCGGGTCGAGATCGGCAGCCAGATCACCGGCACCGTGGAAGAGGTGCTGGTGCAGGAGGGTGAGCGTGTCACCAAGGGCCAGCCTCTGATCTCGTTGGAGGCGCGCGAGCTGAAGGCTGCGGTGGTGCAGGCGCAAGGTGCCGTTGCGCAAGCTGAAGCGCGCATGCGCCAGCTCGCCGAGCTGACCCTGCCATCGGCCAAGGAAAGCCTGACCCAGGCGCAGGCGACGCTGTTGAATGCACAGCAGACCTACGACCGCACATCCCATCTGGCTGAAGGTGGCTATGCGACCCGCCAGGCCCTCGACGACGCCCAGAAGACGCTCGATGTGGCGCGGGCGCAAAAGCGTGCCGCGGAATTTCAAGTTTATACCGCAAGCCCCGGCGGCAGCGACTACGTGATGGCGGAGACGCAGTTGAACCAGGCGCGCGCCAATCTCGACACCGCGCAGTCGCGCCTTGGCTACGCCACGATTTCCGCGCCGCGCGACGGCGTGCTGATCACGCGCAACGTTGAGCGCGGCACGGTGGCGCAGCCAGGCAAAGCGCTGCTAGTGCTCGCGCCAGCGGGTGACGTGCAGCTCGTGCTGCAGATCGACGAGCGCAATCTCGGCAAGCTCGCGCTCGGGCAGAAGGCGCTGGCGTCCGCGGATGCCTATCCGGATAAGCGCTTTCCCGCCATCGTCAGCTATATCAATCCCGGCGTCGATATTTCGCGCGCGTCCGTTCAGGTCAAACTCACGGTGCAGGACCCGCCGGATTATCTACGGCAGGACATGACCGTGTCGGTCGACATCGACGTGGCGTCGAAGCCCGATGCATTGGTCCTTCCTGTCCGTTCGGTGCACGATCTGACATCGGGGCAGGCCTGGGTGCTCGGTGTCAAGGATGGCCGCGCGGTCAAACGGCCGGTGCAGGTCGGGATCCGCGGCAACAGCCATATCGAGATCGTCGACGGCTTGTCGGTGGGCGAGATCGCGGTCCCGGCCAATTCAGGCATCCTGACCGGCCAGCGCCTGCGCTCGGTGCTGCCGTGAACCGCTGGCTGCCGTTCGAATGGATCGCCGCCGTGCGCTTCCTGCGGGAAGGACGCCTGCAGACGCTGTTCATCATCGGTGGAATCGCGATCGGCGTTGCCGTGATCGTCTTCATGTCGGCGATGCTGGCGGGGCTCGAGGCCAACTTCATCAAGCGCGTGCTCACCTCGCAGCCGCAGATTCAGCTGCTGACGCCCGATCAGATCGCGCGGCCCCTGCGCAATGAGAAGGGCGTGATCGAGGACGCCGTCGTGCAGCGGCCGAGCCAGCGCGTGATCTCGATCGACCAGTGGCCGAAGATCCGCGCTCAGATGCTGGCGATGCCGGACGTGACCGCGGTGTCGCCGACCATCTCCGGCTCGGTGCTCGCGATTCGCGGCGACGCCAGCCGCGCAGTGACGCTGTCCGGCATCGAGCCGGAGAGCTATTTCAAGATCGTCAAGATTCCGGAATATATCGCAGCAGGCGAGCCGCGGCTGACCAGCGACGACATCATCATCGGCATCGAGCTTGCCAAGGATCTCGGCGCTTCGGTCGGTGACAAGCTCAACGTCCAGGCGGCCTCCGGCGCCAATCGGGTGTTGACGATCACCGGATTGGTCGATCTCGGCAACAAGGGCGTCAACCAGCGCGCCGCTTACGCCGCCTTGCGCACGGCGCAATCGCTGCTTGCGATGGTCGGCGGTGTCACTACGATCGACATGACGGTGCAGGATATCTACGCCGCCGAGGACATCGCCCAGCGTATCCAGGCTTCAACCGTCGTGCGGGCCGACAGCTGGATCAAGACCAATGCGCAATTCTTCACCGCGGTCCGCGCGCAGGAGACGTCCAACACGCTGATCCGGCTATTCGTGGGGCTGTCTGTCGCGTTCGGTATTGCGGCGGTGCTGATCGTGTCGGTGATCCAGCGTTCGAAGGAGATCGGCATCCTGCGTGCAATGGGCACCTCGCGAGGCCAGATCCTGCGTGTCTTCCTGCTGCAGGGAGGGGTGCTCGGTTTCGTCGGCTCCCTGTTCGGCGCGGCGATGGGCGCGGGCGCGCTGATCTATTGGCATGCCGTTGCGCGACAGGCCGACGGCTCGGAGCTGTTTCCACTGATCCTGGAGCGGCGGCTGTTCGTGCTGACTGCGCTGTTGGCCACGATAACCGGCCTGTTGGCGGCAACCGCGCCGGCGTTGCGCGCAGCGAAACTCGATCCGGTGGTGGCGATCCGTGGCTGACGAAATCCTGCGTCTGGAGAAGGTCTGCAAGGCCTACAATGTCGGTCTCGCAACCGAGACAGAGGTGCTCCACGACATCGATCTCGAAGTCGATCGCGGCGAGTTCGTCGCCTTGATCGGACCTTCCGGCTCAGGCAAGAGCACGCTCCTCAATATCGTCGGTCTTCTCGACCGGCCGAGCTCCGGCCGGCTCACTATCAAAGGCGAGGACACCGCCGCCCTCGGCGACACCGAGCTCACTCATCTGCGCGGCCACACCATCGGATTCGTGTTTCAGTATCACCTGCTGATCTCGGCGTTCACGGCCAAGGAAAACGTGATGATGCCGATTCTGGTCGACCGTGGCTTCCCTAGCGCTGACATCGAGCAGCGGGCGCTGCAGCTGTTGCAACAGGTGGGCCTGGAAAAGTTCGCCAACAATCTCGCCACCAACATGTCGGGCGGCCAACAGCAGCGGGTCGCGGTGGCGCGGGCTTTGGCGATGAATCCGGACCTTGTCCTGGCGGACGAGCCGACCGGCAACCTCGACACCAAGTCCGCCGACGCGGTCTTCGAACTGATGCGGCAGGTCAATCGCGACAGCGGCACCAGCTTCCTTCTCGTCACTCATAATCTCGATTTGGCGCGCCGCTGCGACCGCATCATCGAGGTGGTCGACGGCCGGATCCAGCCCTGATGCCATGGATGTGACCACACCGCGCCCACCCGCCGGATGGCCCCCACATCCACGACCCACATTTGCCGCCGTGCCGTGTTGACTGGGGCCAGCCCGGGAAACCTCCGCCGTAAGAAGCGGGATACCCCGGCGCGATCCGACCCGACGAGTGGGGCGGCATGATTTTTTGGGGCTTATCAAAGGCTTGGATGCGTCATTGCGCGTCCCAAGGGCCCCGTTCTTGCTTGCCTAGCCCCGCCGCTTCCTTTATCCGGTGGAGCGCCTCGCATGCGAGCGGTCCTGGCCGCGATTTCGGCTGGGCGCATGTTCGGGCACGGCGGGCCTTGAATTAGGAACCGTTAATTTCCGCGCCGATCGTGCTGTGTGGGATATTGGCAGAGGGAAGAGCTGGGAATGGCTAATGTGGTCGTCGTCGGCGCCCAATGGGGCGACGAGGGGAAGGGCAAGATCGTCGACTGGCTGTCGGAGCAGGCTGACATCGTCGTGCGCTTCCAGGGCGGCCATAATGCCGGTCACACCCTCGTTATCAACGGGGAGACCTACAAGCTCGCGCTGCTGCCCTCCGGCGTGCTGCGGCCGGCCAAGCTGTCGGTCATCGGTAACGGAGTCGTGTTCGACCCGCAGGCCTTTCTCGACGAGGTCGCAAAGCTCAAGGCGCAGGGCGTTGCCATCAGCCCGGACAATCTGCGAATCGCCGAGAATGTCACGCTGATCCTGCCGCTGCATCGCGAACTCGACGCGCTCCGGGAATCGTCGAATACGGGCACCGCGATCGGAACCACCCGTCGCGGCATCGGACCGGCCTATGAGGACAAGGTCGGCCGCCGTGCGATCCGACTGATGGATCTCGCCGATCTCGGCACCTTGCCGCACAAGATCGATCGGCTGCTGTCGCACCACAATGCGCTGCGCCGGGGCCTCGGGCTCGACCAGATCGACGGCAACGAGATCCTGCGCGGGCTGGTCGCGATGGCGCCGGAGCTGCTGCCCTACGCCGAGACGGTCTGGCGGCTGCTCGACGCCAAGCGGCGCGAGGGCAAGCGCATTCTGTTCGAGGGGGCCCAGGGCGCGCTGCTGGACGTCGATCACGGCACCTATCCCTACGTGACCTCGTCGAACACGGTGGCGGCGCAGGCGGCGACCGGCACCGGCATCGGCCCGGGTGGTGTCGGCTATGTGCTCGGTATCTGCAAGGCCTACACCACGCGCGTCGGACAGGGACCGTTCCCGACCGAGCTCACGAACGAGATCGGCGAGGAGATCGGCCGCAGGGGCAAGGAATTCGGCGTCAATACCGGACGCAAGCGGCGTACAGGCTGGTTCGATGCGGTGCTGGTGCGCCAGACGGTGCGGACCTGCGGCATCCACGGGCTGGCGCTGACCAAACTCGACATCCTCGATGGCTTCGATTCGATCGAGGTCTGCATCGGCTACAAGCTCGACGGCAAGGAGATCGACCATCTGCCCGCCGGCGAAGGGGCGCAGGCCAGGGTCGAGCCGATATACGAGACCATCGAAGGCTGGAAACAGCCCACTGCAAGCGCGCGCTCCTGGGCGGATCTGCCGGCGCAGGCGATTAAATATGTGCGACGGGTTGAGGAACTGGTGGGTTGTCCGATTGCGCTCCTTTCCACCAGCCCTGAACGCGAGGATACTATCCTGGTGCAGAACCCGTTCGAGGCTTGACGGGACATGACAGCGAAGCGCGCAAGTTGAGTTGACATGGCCGACTACTACCCGCTGATCGCCCGTGCCATCGCCGGACTGGATCCCAATGCCAGCGGCGAAAGCCGCCGTGCGCTCTATGAGCGGGCCCGTGCAGCCTTGATCGCGCAATTGCGCAGCGTTCAGCCGCCGCTGTCCGAATCGGAAATCACCCGTGAGCGGTTGTCGCTCGAAGAGGCCGTGCGCAAGGTCGAAGCCGAA
>NZ_CAFK01000109.1 GCF_000239815.1 Bradyrhizobium sp. STM 3843
GCGACAAACTGGCACGACGGGCAGTTGGGGCATGGCGCTTATGCGCGGATTGCCCGTCGGATTGTTTGACTAGGCGCTGTCTGGCAAGCGGACATGAACCTGCCGACCCTCCCCGACGAAATCGTCGAAAATGACCCGATGCAGAAGTCGGACTGAGACTGCACCGGGGCAGATGCGGCTCAATCTGAGCCACTGCTTGTCGTTCAGCCAAAACAGCCCTTTGGGCACCGAAGTCCCCGTGCCGAATTATTCCGACGAGAGGGAATCACACACCGTTAATTGGGTACAGACCCTAAGCTCGCACCGCCGGTGGCGCCTGGAGGATAGGAGCAGCCGAAGCGAGCAGATCCTCAGGCTTGCCGCCGCGCGGCGGATAGATTCGCTCGTGATTGATTGTCTGCTTAGTCTGCTTGGCCGACGCGCCTGTCGTGCGGACTTGGCGATCCCATCCGACCGTGTAGAGAGCGCCCCAGGAGCCCAGATCGAGCACGGTGACATACCAGTCGATGTGCAGCGGAAGCATCGGCTGTCCGAACAGATCGGCTACGACGTTGTGTCCGGCAAAGCGGCCCATCGGCCGTGCGAACTGACAGGACATCACCGTGGAATGGACCCCATCGACGACGACGGAAGCTACGTCGCCGGCCGCAAAGACGTTTGTCAGCTCCGTCGCACGCATGAAGTGGTCCACCATAAGGCGACCATAGCGGTCCCGCTCAGCGCGCAGTGTCGCCGCGAGTGGGCTCGCTCGCATGCCTGTGCACCACACCACCGTCATCGTCGGGATGAACTCGCCGGAGCTGAGCCTGACGCCACCTGCATCGAGGGACGTGACGCTCACTTGCAGCCGAGTCTCAATTCCGAGTGCTTTCAAGGCCTCGTCAATGACCGGGCGCGCATTCGGCCCGATAGTTGCACCAACGACAGGACTTGGATCAACGAGAACGATGCGCCGATCGCCCATGACCCGTGCCCGATCCAGCTTTGCGGGCATCTCGGTCGCCACTTCGATGCCGGTGAAGCCGGCGCCGACGATGACGACCGTCAAACGCTCCTCCGATGCGGGCTGGTCGCCAAGTGCAGCAAGATGCGCGTCGAGCCGGCGTGCCGAGGCATAGGTATCGACGTCGAAGCTGTGGTCGGCGAGCCCAGGGATCGGCGGACGCACGAGTTCGCTGCCAAGCGTGAGCACCAAGCGATCGTAATCGAACGTCTGCGGCTCTTGGCGCGTTGCTTGACCCATTGCGACCGCAACCTGCTGTTTGGCGATATCGATTCCCTGGACCTCGCCAATCACATGTTTCACGCCGATCGGATCCAACAGTTCGGCTAGTGGGATAGCCGCCTCGCTCAGATCGATCTCATAATTGCGCACGCGGATGTTGTGATAGGGATTGCGGTCGACGACGAGAATTTCGACATCGGCCGATGGTTGACCTAGCTCTCGAAGCTTCCGGGCCGCCCCGATTGCGGCCCACAGACCGGCAAAGCCTGCACCGAGGACAAGAATACGCGCCATGCGCTTCTCCTCTTGTGGTCCAAACTGATCTTGCTGATGGTGCCGAGGTAAATCAAGTGCAATGGATGCGCTGCTGGTGTAGTCCGGGACATGCAATCCTGATCAAGGTCACAGGATGGGACGTTGACGACCCTTGTCGACCGCCATGTTTCCGCAAAGCGGCAAAGTATCTCTCTACGCCGAAGGGGCAGACATGACATTGGCACCATCAACGCCTGTCCGCCTCGCTCCGATGGCGACCACCAATGAGCCAAACGACGCGATGGGCCAACGGCAATGATACGTGAGATCATCCTTTTCGACCGACCTTCGAGCAGCCCCGAAGAGTTAATGCAGATGGGCGTTGATCAATCCGCTGCTGAATTCATGTTCATCCAATCGAAAGTCGATCAGGTAACTCAGTTCGCTTATGATCTTTCGTTGCGACATATTCGGGACGACGAGATGCCCGAAAACGTTATAAACGTCTCACGCGTGAACTACCTCATAGGGCAGATTTTGAATGGGGGCTTCCTGCAGTTTGTGCACAATTCGAAATGGGACAAAAATTTCATTGCCGGTGTACGGAATGGGCTTGCTGCGATCGGCGCGGCGGAGCATCTCGCCGTGTTTGATGGTGCCGCGCAAATTATAGACGAAGCATACGAGCGCGAGGACGGAAAACTCGATGCAGCCCGGTTCCGTGCCTCGTTCGATGAGCTTGAACGCGAGCATCTGAGCAATCCTAAATTGTCTCAGCATCTAGGCATGGATGTTGACGACAGCTGGACTTGGGCAGAACGTTGGCAAATCGCTCAAGTCATGAACGCCGTCTACATAGGCACTTGGGACAACGTGCATCGTCTGCCTCGCGCGGACTATGAACAGGCCCTCGATAGGATCGTAGCAGACGTCCCCGATCTCGAAAACCGTCGTGAAGAATATGAAGCCGCTCGTCCCTGGGAAAAACGAATTATTGATCGATTCGTCGCGCAAATCGGTCTTGATTACGTCTGGTACACCGCCTTCGGTGCAAGGGAATACAACGGCAAGACCGTTTGGTGTTGGAATTTCGTTGTCGGGCGGACAATCGGCGAAGGCCATCACCAAGCCATTTTCGTTGATGGCGAAGCAATCATCTTCAAGGGTGACACCGACGAGGTCGCCACGCGGATGCCAGCGCCGGAGAGCGCCTCCGGAAGCGGCGTCGCCCGCAATGAGCCCGAGCAGGAGCCGGGCACGCAACACCCCAATATCAGTTTTCTGATTGATAACCCATAACCCTCAAAACGGGGACCCTTGAGACACTCCGGGCGGCCGATGTCGCCTGTTGGCCATCCCGGACTTTCCGATCGGCGGTCGGACGACCGGAAGGCCGTTTTTGATCCGAACCTCGGCGGCCCAACGACCGCCCCTTCGCAAAGCTGGCCACCTTTCGTGAACACTCTCGCGCGGCGGAACATTCCATACAGAAACCGGTTCCCCCAAGTTCCCGCCGCGCTTGTAGCCCAACAGGCGTTTGTTGTCAGAGGGTCCGCTGATGTCACCGTCCGATCCAGTCAGGAGTGCTCACGATGGTCGTCAACGAAGGTTGCTCATCGTGTTGGCTTTGGGATTTGTTGCCTTCGGCATCGCTGCGGCCGCCCTCTTCTACGTCTTGCAGCCCGAGACTCTCCGGATCGCCGTTGGACCGGCAGGGAGCGACGACTACCAGGTGGTCCAGGCGATGGCCGACGCTTTCAGTGAGGAAAGTAGGACTGTCAGGCTCTCCCCGATCCCGACCGGGGGACCGGCTGAATCGCTCGCCCTGCTGTCCGCCGACAAAACCGACCTGGCGGTCGGCCGCGGTGACCTTGGCATGCCGCCCGACGCGCAAACATTGGCCATCCTGCGGAAGAACTACGTCGTCCTGTGGTCGCCCTCCGGGCGACGCGGCAACCAGCCCAAGAAGAAGGCCAGCGGCAAGATCGGAGAGATCGCGCATCTGGCGGGTCACAAGGTCGGCATCATCGGCAGGACCGGAGCAAACGTCGCAGTCCTCCAGACCATTCTGGAGGGCTCCGGCGTGCAGCCCGACAAGGTGGCCACGGCTCAATTTGGGACAGACGAGATCGATAAGCTTGCGCAGGACCCCACCCTTGATGCGTATCTCGCCGTCGGTCCGCTCGACAGCAAAATCACGGCGGACGCCATTGCCGCGACTGCCCGAGCGCGCGGAGCTCCCACCTTTCTTCCGATCGAAGCATCCGAGGCCATTGCTCTGAAGCACGCGCGCTACGAGGCCGAGGAAATTCCGGCCAGCGTCTTCAACGCGCAACCGGCCTGGCCTGAGGACAAGGTCGACACGATCAGCGTCAACCACCTGATCCTGGCCAAAAAGGAACTGTCCGAAGCCAGAGCGGCCGCCTTCTATCGGCAGCTTTTCGCGGTCCGCGACACGATCACGCAAGGCGTGGCCGGAGCTTCGCACATCATGAAACCCGAGACGGACAAGGAGACTGAGCCCTCCGTGCATCGGGGCGCCGCGGCGGTCATCAACGGCACGGAGCGAACCTTTCTGGACAGGTACAGCGATTATTTCTGGTTCGCCTTGCTTCTTCTTTCGGGCATCGGTTCGGCCGCCGCCTGGCTGCGTCGCTATCTGAACCGGGACGAACCGGACGACAACAGCAGCTGTCGCAACCGCATTCTTGCCGCGGTATCGGAGGTTCACAATGCTGGGTCGGAACACGATCTGCTGACAAGGCAACGCGAAGTCGACGCGATCATCCGCGAGACCCTCAAGTCCTACGACGATGGAGCAATCGAACAAGAGGACCTGGCCGCATTCGGTCTGGTCCTTGAACTGTTCAATCATGCCATTGCCGAAAGGCGAGCGACGCTGCTGAGCGGCCCTGCCGATCAAACATGGACCACGGGTCCAACCCTCGCCTCTCGGCGCTAGGCGCGCCCGGCTCATGCGATCCTCATCGGCCCCTTGGGTCGCTGCGAGCTGCTGCAAGTTCCGGCTCTGCCGGAAAGGGTGCTCGAATAGGTTGCTTGCTGCATCCGCCCAGGACCTGTCCACCGAGGTCACCTATCGAAGCGCCCGCGCGCCTTTCAGGTGCGTGATGAGGCGCGGAGCCTTTCCAACCGTGTTGTCACGTCCTCCGGCAATCGCCTCGCCTTGGCAATCTCGAGCGCATCGCGACCGCGATCGTCTTTGATCGATGGATCGGCACCGGCTTTGATGAGCAACTCGAGCGTCTTGAGCCGTCGGAGGCGTGCTGCATAGAAGATCGGCGTCTCTCCATGGGCCCGCAGATTAAGCCGCGGCTTTGCGGCGAGAAGTGTCCTCAGCATGTCGGCGCTGTCCCGCCACACGGCGGCCCAGAGGGAATAGCTTGGATCTCCACCTCGCTTCAGGAGAAACCGCACCAGCGGCACATTCTCGCCGCGGCAGGCCGCATACCAAACCGGATTGGCACGGAAATCACCTTCCTCTTCCGGCATTGGAACATGCGCTTCAAGGTCGGCGCCGGCCTTGAGCAAGGCGGTGACCGTCTTGATGCCATCGGGTTCTCCAAGACCCTCCGCCGGCTTCACCGCACAGGCGACGTGCAGCGCCGTACGCCCCTTCGGGTCGGTCGCACGTACGAACTCGGGCGCGGCTTTTGTGAGAGCCGCGACGGACACTGCGTCCCAGCGCTTGGCCGCCTCGAACAGAGCGGATTTGGAGGGCTTCATGGCAACAGCATATCATGGCATCGCGGTCGTTTGGCGCGCGACAATCACGTTTGCCCAGCAACGGATCATTGTCCGTGCTTGCAGCGTGACGTCAGCTTGCAGTCATTTTGACTGTGACAGCGTGGCTGGTCTTGCTGCATCACAAGCGTCCTCATTCCGGGGCAACCCGTCAGGACTGCGCGAGCCCAGATGTACGAGATCACGCTGGCTGACCAGCAGCTCCCGTCGGGCGATGACAGCGGCAAGCCGGTGACGGTCGCGGCCACACAGCGCGGCACATGCAACCGCTTCTTACTCCTCTCCCGGCTTGAACGGCGCCTCCTTGCCGGGCGGCACGGTCTCCTCGGCCATCGCCAGCATCATCGCGACCATGACGTAATTGCCTGATACGGCGGTGAGATCGACGATCTGCTGGTCGTTGAAGATTGTCTTGGCGCGCGCATAGGTTTCATCCGAGACCTTCTTGGTGGTCGAAAGCTCGGTGACGAAGTCGTACACCACCGCCTCGTCCTCGGCCATGGTCGAAGGCCGCTTGCCCTGCTTCAGCTCGGCGATGATTTGTTGTGACAGCCCCGCCTTGGCAGCCAGCGGCGCATGCGCGAACCATTCGACCTGCGAACGCCACTGCCGGCCGATGATCAGGATCGCGAACTCGTTCAGCCTGGTCGGCACCGAGGTCTGCCAGCGCAGATAATAGAACAGGTCATAGAGCCGCTGGCCGAGCACGGGGCTGCGGATCATCGGATTATAGGGACCGCCGAGGCCGACGCTCGACACCTTCATGATCTGCTCGCCGAGCGGCCGTTGCGCGTCGCTGAGCTGCTCCATGGTGAGCTGCGGAAAGCGCGGCTCCTTGCCGGTTGCGGGACCGGCCGCGAACATGGTGGCAGCGAACCAGCCGCTCGCAGCTGCGAGAGCCAGCGATGACAACCAGACCGACGGTGCGTGCATTGTCGTTTCCTCCGGACACACTTCTTTGTGATGCGTGAAGCCTAGTACGACCGCCTTGCACCAACCAGATCATTTTCAGTTCGGCGTGAACGCAAACGCAAGTACCGCGTTGACGCCGGCTCGTTCTCACCGGAGTCACGTCGATGCGCGTCTTGTCCTTCGTCCCAGCTTCAATTCTTCTGGCGTCACTCATGGCCGCCGGTTCGGCCGAGGCGGCATCCCCCTTCCGCGCCATGGCGGGCGCGTGGGTCGGCGGCGGCACGCTGAGCATGCAGAGCGGCGAGCGTGAACGGCTGCGCTGCCGCGCCGTCTATGACACCGACGGCAGCGAGCAGCTACGGCTCAACATCCGTTGCGCCAGCGACAGCTACAATATCGATCTCTCCAGCGATGTCGCGTATCGCGGCGGTGCGATTTCCGGACAGTGGAGCGAAGCCAGCCACAATGCGTCCGGCACGATCGATGGCCGCGCCAGCGGCGACCGCATCGAGGCGGAGGCGCGCGGCCAGACCTTTTCGGCTGGGCTCGCGCTGACCACGCGCGGCAACCGGCAGACGATCTCGATCCGACCCGCGGGCACCGAGATCACGGGCGTCAATCTCGAGCTGTCGCGGCGCTGAGCAATGATCGGCGCGCTCAGATCGCGCCGATCTCGCTCAGGCAGCCCTGGGTCAGCGTCATGCGATCGGCGACATGACGCGGCTCCGGGCAATCCATGTTGAGCGCGAACACGGTCGGCTCGTCGCCCTTGTCGACCCATCCCACCAGCCAGGCGAGCGAGCCGTGATCCCGGTCTGTCAATCCGGTCTTGGCGTGCATCGTCGCGTCACCCACCTTGATCACCGGCATGATGTCGCGCACCAGATCCTGGCTGCGCTTGGAGATCGGCAAGGTGCCGCGCCGCAGGCGGTCGACGAAATCGACCTGCTGCACCGGATCGATGCGCAGGGCGCCACTGACCCAGAACTGATCGATGCCCCCGCCGATGTCGCGATTGCCATACTCGAGCAGGTCGACGAATTTCTGCATGCGCTCAAGGCCGATGCGGCGGGCAATCTCCTGATAGACCGGAAACGCGGAGACCGCGATGGCGCTGCGCAAAGTGTGATCCTTGTTCCAGGCCTCGTTCCAGCGCTTCACGCCATCCCATTTGAAGACGTCCTTGTCGGGGTCCTCGACCACGCCGGTCTCCAGCGCAATCAGCGAGTTCGCGATCTTGAAGGTCGAAGCAGGCAGCCTGCCCTCGCCCGAGCGCTCGGTGTCGCTGGCGATCACCAGATAATCTTCGACCTTGTAGCCGACGAAGGTGCCGCTCGTGCCGTCGTCGGTGAAGCGCTTGGCGAGCGACGGCCTGATCTCGCTGCGCT
>NZ_CAFK01000108.1 GCF_000239815.1 Bradyrhizobium sp. STM 3843
GACGAAAAGGACGACGAGGTTCGATACGCTGGTGGCCTGGCTGGTCGCCAGCGATCCCAGCGCGAAGAGAAGAACGCCGGCGACCACCAGCCATTTGCGTCCAAGATAGTCGGCCAGCGCGCCGAACAGCAGCGAGCCGAGCATGACGCCGAACAGGGACGCGCCAAATACCGGCCCCAATGCGCCCGGCGCCAGATGCAGGTCCTTGCTGAGTGCCGGCGCGACAAAGCCGAGCGCCTGGGCATCGAACCCGTCGAGCCCGACCACGAGCGCGCAGAGACAGATCACCCGAATCTGGAACGCCGACAGCGGACGGTCGTCGACGTAGCGACCGATATTGATCCCTTGCGTCAAATGTCCCTCCCCGATTTTTTTGTGCAGCGGGTTGGCCGTCACCGCGGCCATGGCGCTGTTGCGAATATGTTGCATGATCGAACTCTTTCGATTAGCCACAAAATTCTCATCCATTCATGAGGAAGGCTAATGTCACCGAGCCTGCGGCAACTGGAGGCGCTGGTCCTGGTGTACCGGCTTGGCAGCATCACCAAGGCAGCAGCGGAGCTGCGCGTCACGCAATCGGCAATCAGTCTGCTGATCCGGCAGATCGAGGAGAACTTTCAGCTCAAATTGTTCGAGCGGACGACGCGTGCGTTACATCCGACGGCGGCTTGCAGGGAGGCGATTCCGGCTGCGGAACGCATCCTGGCCGGCGCGCAAGGCTTGTCGCGGCGGATGCGCGACCTCGCCGAGATCAAGGCTGGCCGGATCGCCATTGCGGTTTCCGCGGGCGTTGCCTCGGCGCTGCTTCCCCGGGTGTTTGCGAACTTTCGCTCTCGCCATCCGGAGGTGAGCATCGACCTGTTCGATGTCGCGCCCGACGAGCTCCTCGGCTTCGTGATGGCGGGGCGTGCGGAATTCGGCCTCGGCAGCGTCGAGGAGGAGGGGGCGACGGAGGCGAGGATCGAGGCGCTCATGCAAAGCCCGCTCTCGGCGATCGGGATCAGGGATGGCAGCTTCGAGAAGCGGCGGCGCCTGACCTGGGACGCCATCATGAGTTCCGACCTGATCGCAATGCGCCGTGGAACGCGAATTCGCAGTCAGATTGACGACGCACTGGCGCAGACCGGACGCGAGCTCAAGCCGGCGCTGGAAGTATCCCTGATCACGACCGCACTGGCGCTCACGGCGGAGGGGGTAGGGATCAGCATCCTGCCCGGGCACATGCTGCCGAAGGCCCAGTTTCCGACGCTCGTCGCGGTCCCGCTGTCGCAGCCCACGATCCATCGGCATGTCTCCCTGCTGAGCCGCGCCGATTTCGGACTGTCTCCAGCCGCGCAGCGCTTCGTCGAGATCACGCGACGGATGCTGTCGCGTGAATAGATGTCATCGGCCAGATCAGATGCGGAGGGCTTTCGTGACGTTGCGCGCGTGATCGATGAAGACGCGGACAGCCGGGCTGAACGTGCGATGACGCAAGGTGACGATGGCGACAGGCAGCGGATTTCCGAGCGAAAGTGGCAGCGTCGTCAGGGCCCAGCGTCCCGCATTGAAACGCACCACTGAGCTCGGGAGTGCCGTGAGGTAGGGGCCCTGCATCAGCAATTGCAGCCTGAGATTCATCGAGTAGGTCGTGACGTTGACCTTCGGCTCCGGCAATCCGCGCCGCTGAAAGGCGCGACGGACGAGCTCGTAAACGGCGGTGCCTTCGGGGGCGAGGATCCAGGGATGGTCGACGAGGTCGGCAAAGTCGATGGTCGGAACGGCCACCCATTCGTTCTGAGCCCCCGCGACGATATGGATCTCCTCGTCGAACAGGACATCAGCCCTGAAGTCGCCGCCTTCGCCCATGTCGGGTCGGTCGCGCGCGATACGTCCGAGCATCATGTCGAGCTTGCGGTCGCGTAATTCGTGGAAGTCGACCGCGGCGGTGTTGGCTTCCACCACGCGGACGGCGAGCTGCGGATGAGCGCGGGCGACGCTCTGGATGATCTCGGCCAGGAAACCGCCCGCGATGTGCGATTCCGACGCGCCCACCACGACTTCGCCGGCGCCGGGATTCGCGAGAAACTCGATGTCGCGCAATCCCTGCCGGAGCGCATCGAAGGCTTCGGTACCGCGGCGCATGAGCGCTTCACCATAAACCGTGAGGGCCACGCCGCGTGGCCCGCGGTCGAGCAGCCGAACCTTCAACGCGGCTTCAAGCTGGGCGATGGCCTGGGAGACCGCGGGCTGGGTGATCGAAAGGCGGCCGGCCGCTTTTGCCATGCTGCCGCTCTCCACGACCGCGCGGAAAATCCGGAGGTCGCGCAGCCGCAACCAATCGCCGATGCGATGATCCAAGTCCTGCGGAGGCATGCCAGATATAATTTCCAGCTTATATCTCTATTCGAAGCGCACTCATTCCACTTTTCAAGCCAGTACCATAGACAGGCTCTATTGCGGCTGGAAGCTAGAAAATGGGGGCAAAAGACCTTTTTGGATCATGAGTTTGGCAACAATCCCATTCACGACATCTGATGGCGTCTTAAGCCCGACCTAAAAGCGTAAACTTATACCTTACGGCCGCCATGGACCTTCTTCCCCATTTGGAATTGGAGTTTGATCTGATGCGTCATCACCTGACGTCGATGCTTGCTGTCCCGTTCTTGCTGGCGTCTGTCTCGCTGCTGGAGAGCCGGGCGGCGGATCTCACTGATAAGCGGGAGCCGGTATCCCGGACCGAAGCGGAAAGAACATTCGTCTTGGACCAGATGCGCCTGTTCCTTACGTCGGTCGCGGCGATCGAAGAAGGGCTCGGCTCTGGCGATCTCGACAGGGTCGCCCAGGAAGCCGCAGCGCGCGGGCGCAAGGCCAATGCCGGCCTAGCTCGGCCGCCGACGCTCGCAGCGAAGGAAAGCGACGCCTGGAAAATGATGATCGGGCAGGTGCGCGGCGGCTTCGACGAGATCGCGGCTCAGGCGGCAGCGAACGCGCCACCGCAGCAGATCAACGCCACGCTTGGCAAAACCATGCAGAATTGCGTCGCCTGTCATCAGTCCTATCGGATCAAGATCGAAGACTGACAGGGCGCAGTGCGGCCGATCGCATCACTCGGCCCGGGTTGGGTCGGGTGATGCGTCATTTGCGGGATCAGTGGACGGCCGCCGCCAAAGTCACGCTCGTCTCCCGCACATCCACCGCTAGCAGCCGACAATACAGCGCCTTCCGTTGCTGATTCGCGCGGATTTGGGGTGTCTGCCACCCCGCGCAACGCTTCGTCGAGATCGCACGACGCGTCCTGTCGACCGGCTAGTGGCCAGGTTCCCCGGGGCGGGTCCGCAGCACGAGCAGGCATATGGGAATCTGAGGTGGTTGCGTTCCGGCGCAGGAGCTGGTGCAAGATGAGGCCGCCGCGCAACACACGAGCGATGCCTGCCACCTGCCTTATGTCGAGCGCCAGACTGACATATTTTCGAGCCGCCTTTGACCCACAATGGGGGCAAGCGCGACGCGGTTGCCCGGGAACAATATGCCCAGCCAAGGAACCGAATCGCGATATCGATTCTCAAGGCTCGCGCTTCAGGCAAAATGGCTCCTTAAGATATGGATATGGGCGGTGATTTGATTGGCAGCCCGGGCGCGGCTGGCCGTCGGGGAGCGGTGCGGCGGGTCAGCTCCAGTCGTTGGCAGCGCTGGGCGCCTGCTTGCGGGGCGTTGCTCCTCTCATGCGTGATCGCAAGGCCAGCAGCGTCGGCAGAGGACGTGGCTCCGGCCGGGACGGTGGTTGTCGAGACCGAGAAGAACCCGACAGAGCGCGCGTCTGCGCCGCCTGCCGACGCGCAGGAGCTGCGGCCGAGTCTGGCGCCGTCGCCCCAAGAGCAGAAGGCGAACCTCGACAGTGTTGCGCCGTCGCCCGAACCGCAGGCGTCGAAGCCCGAAACAAACGTTGTCGTGCGAAAGCCGGAGACTGAGACAACGGGCCGCGCGACCGCGGACGCCCCGGCGCAGCAACTGAAGCTGCCTGCCGATGTGGCGCAAAAGGTCGGCCAGAAGATCTGGCAGAACGAAACCAATGGCAATCGCAACGCGGTCACGTCGTGGAATGCGAACGAGGACTTCGCCTCGCTCGGCGTCGGTCACTTCATCTGGTTTCCGGCCAGCAGGACCACGAATTTCGAGGAGAGCTTTCCGGCCCTCCTCGACTTCCTGCGCAAACAGGGTGCGCATCTCCCGCCCTGGCTCGACAAGACGCCAATCCCGCATTGTCCCTGGGTGAACCGGGCTGAGTTCAAGAAGAACTTCAACTCGCCCGAAATGAAACAGTTGCGGCAATTCCTGCTCGCGACCGTGCCGGGACAGATTCAATTCCTCGTCGCGCGCGCCCAGGGCGCCATCGGCAAGATCCTCGATCACACGCCTGACGTGGCGGAGCGCGAGCACATCGTCGTCCAGTTTGCACGCATCGTACGCGCGTCCAACGACCTGTATCCGCTGATCGACTACATCAATTTCAAGGGCGAAGGGACCAACCCGGCTGAAACGGCCGTGAACACGCAGACGGGAAATCGGCAGGGCTGGGGGCTCAAACAGGTTCTTCTCAGCATGAACGGCACGACCAGCGAGCCGACCGCCGTGCTGGCGGAATTTACTGAGGCGGCACAGTCCGTCTTGCAGCAACGGGTCCGCAATCTTCCGACCAACCGCATCTGGGAGGCGGGCTGGCTGCGTCGCGTCGAGACCTATCGTCACCCCATCGCTGAACTCTCGAACTCAAAACGAGCCCGGAGACGAATGGTCGCGCGCGAGAACGGCTAAGCGCGATGATGTTCGCACGGGGGAATTGGCTTGCGATTCCCTCCCGCGCGGCGTAGCATTCTACCAGAAATAGCTCATTCCAAAGCAATCTGTCGGGTTCTCGGCCGAGCGGGAGTGGCCAATGGCGGAGCAGGTCGCGTGGCACCTTTCTGGTGACTATTTCGAGAATTGCAGCTGCAGCATCGTGTGTCCCTGCCTCGTCTCGGCGGCAGCGCCCTTGTCCGCGCGGCCGACCGAAGGCTTTTGCAACGTCCCGTTGGTCTTCCACGTTGAAAGCGGCCGCTATGGCGACGTCCCGCTCGATGGGCTGAATGTCTTCGTCATCCTTCACGCCCCGGGAGTGATGGCAGAGGGAAACTGGTCGGTAGCTCTCTATATCGATCAGCGCGCCGATGATGAGCAGACCGAAGCGCTGAGTGCGATCTTCTCCGGCGCAGCGGGTGGTCCTATGTCCGCGTTCACGCCGCTGATCAGCAAGAACCTCGGGGTGAGCAAAGCACCCATCACGTTCCGAATCGACGGCAAGACGCGGTCCGCGGAAATCCCAGGCATTCTACACATGTCGGTCGAGCCGCTGCCGACCATGCATCCGAGCGGGGAGATGTGGGTGAATATCGGTCATCCGGTGGCTCCCGACCGGATGGTCATGGCCGTCGGCGCCGCCGGCAATACGTTCAGCGACCACGGCATGCGCTGGGA
>NZ_CAFK01000107.1 GCF_000239815.1 Bradyrhizobium sp. STM 3843
GGCCTGNAGAACCGGCTGCATCTCTTGGCGCGGCGCATCGTCATCCCGCATCCGCGCGGCGGCGTGATCGACGCCACCGCACCGCTGCCGCCGCACATGCTGCAGTCCTGGAACCTGCTCGGGCTCGAGGCCGATCGTTTCGATCCGATCGAGAACGCGCCGGAGGAATAGCTTCGCGACCGTTCTCCGAGGTCCGTGGCACGATCGCAGCGCCGGCTTCTTCCGATTCCGGAAACGTCGTGGGCGTTAGATCCGTCGGGGCGCATTGCGTTGCCGCATGATATGCGCGGGGGATCAAACGGAAGTGAATATATCGCCGGCGCCTCTTTCATCGGTTCCTGATTGACAGGCGACCGTCCTTTGGCGGACGCTGCCTGCTGGGGATAGCGATCTCCCCACGAGGCGACATGCCCAAGCATCGCGTCCGCTTTTCGGAGAAGGACGCCGCATGTTTGCTGTCACCAGCCAGCTTCCGCCAAAACCCTTATCGCGCGCCTTGAGCTGCACAGGCGTTCCTCGCCCTAGCGGCGAGGCGGTCGTCCTGGCACCGGTTGCTGAAGGGTTCGCTAACACAGATATTCGCGATCTTGCCGGCTACTTCGCGGCTCTTGCTCCGCCGGAATCTTCCGCGGCAACAGCGCCCGATGATCATCCGGAGTTGACGGCGGCCGGCAAGAAAGCGGTCACGACCGGCCGTTCCGTCTCGTGCCATGGTGACAATTTTGCCGGAAGCAAAGCGGTCGAGCGTATTGCCGGTCAACGCGAGGATTATCTCGCCAAGGCACTTCATGACTACAAATCAGGTCTTCGTGTCGGTGGCGGCGTCGCCGCGATGGCCGATGTGGCCTACCAATTGAATGACCAGGACATCGCGGCACTTGCGCACTACCTCTCACGGCTCTGAGAGGATTGTCGATGATTGAGGGACACAATCCAGCGCCCTTGCTCAGTGTCGAGAACCTGACCAAGCGCTATGGGCGTGAGGGCGCTGCTATCGATCGCGTGGCCTTCTCTGCTCTGCCGGGCGAGATCCTCGGCATCATCGGTCCCAATGGCGCGGGCAAAACCACGCTGCTGGAAGCAATTGCCGGGCTGTTGCCGGTCGATTCGGGGGAGATCTTCTGGCGTGGCGAACCGCTCGGCCTCGCCCGCCGGCGCGATGCGATTTTCTATCTTCCCGACGCCGTGCGCCCGTACCGGGACCAATCGACTCTGCAAGTGCTGTCGTTCATTGCAGGCGTCTTTCGGCGATCTGATCGGGAAGTTGGCGAAGCCGTCGCCGAGCTCGGGTTGCAGCCTGCACTGGGCAAGCGCGTGTACGCTCTCTCGAAGGGGTATGCCCGCCGTCTCATGCTGGCTGTTGGGCTGCTGGCGCCGCATCCGCTCTTGCTGATGGATGAGCCGTTCGATGGATTCGATCTGCGCCAGACGCACGACATAGTCGGTGTGCTGCGCAATCAGACGACGCATGGACGCACCCTGATTCTATCCATTCATCAGCTCGCCGATGCCGAGCGAGTTTGTGACCGGCTTATCCTGCTCTCGGCAGGACGGGTGCGTGGGATAGGCAGCCTCGCCGAGTTGCGTGCGGAAACCGGGCTGCCGGCGGGATCATTGGAGGATATCTTCCTTGCAATCACGTGAGCCAAACCTGCGCGCGACTGCGTCGATCGTCCCGCTGCTCACAAAGGAGTTCGCCGAGATCGCTGCCGGACGAGCTCTCTGGACCATGCTGCTCCTCGTCTGTCCGCTCGTCGGATACAGCTTCGTCGAGGCGGTGTCGCTTTACAGCGAATCCAGCTCTGCCGCCACGCAGTCGCCGGTTCTGGCACGGAGCCTGTCGCCGCTCGATGGGGTCCTCGTCCCGACCTTCGGGTCCTTTTATGTGGCGGTGACGCTTCTGTTTCCTTTCGTGGCGATCCGGGTGCTCGGCCAGGAGAAGGAAAGCGGCGCACTCTACCTTCTGGTTCAATTGCCGTATCGATACGCGACGCTCGTGACCGCGAAGCTTTGCGCGATCCTTGCAGCCTTGTGCATGGTCAGCATTCCCGCCGTATCGGCAATCGCGATCTGGGCCATATTGGGTGGCCATTTGGCTGCGACCGAGACACTCAACCTGGTGTTTGGTCATTTGCTGTATGGCTTGTTGGTCGGTGCGGTCGGGCTATTTGCCGCCGTCATCTCTGACAGTTCGTCGACGGCCGCTATCATGGCGCTTGCGCTGACGATCGGATCTTGGGTGTTGGATTTCACGCTCGCGGGCCGCTCGGGCTTGTCGTCGTGGTTGGCCCAGATGTCGCTGACCCAGACGCTACGTCCGTTTGAACAGGGACTTCTTTCGCTTGGTCTGGTGCTTGGGATCGCCGCAGTCATCTTTGGACTGGCGACCTTGACCGTTGTGTGGCTTCCGCCTGGCGTCTCGGCCCGCGTGAAAATTGTCCGCTCCCTGTCCTGTTTGCTTGCGATCGTGCTTGCACTTGGAGTTGCGGCGCAAGTCAGGACGTCCATCGATGTCAGCGAAGATCGCCGAAACTCATTCTCATCGGCCGATGAAGCGCTGCTGGCAAAGTTTCGACTTCCCCTGATCATCTCGGTCAACCTCGTCCCGGAGGACCCGCGGTATATCGATTTGCGGCGGAACGTTCTCTCCAAGCTCGAGCGTGCGATGCCCAACGTTACGGTCGTTCTCGTGAACGGACGCCGGAGCATTGCAGAGTCATCTGACGCTTATGGCCAGATCGAATACGCATACGGGGGCCGAACTGACAGGAGCCGGTCCACCAGCCCCCGCGAGATACTGCCGCTGGTATACGCGCTTGCGGGCCTGGCACCACCGATGCCTGGATCGGGCGATGAGTATCCCGGTTATCCCCTGGTTGTGAGCGCAGACGCGGCGTTGCTCTGGTTCCTGGGGGGATTGCCGGTTCTGATTGCGCTCGCCTGGTGGTGGGCCCGTCGACTTCCTTCGATCAAACCAGCATGTCTTCATGAAGGAGGTAAGCCATGAACCGACGCAAGACTCTCGGTGCAACCCTTCTCGGGGCAATTGGGTATGCCACGCTCGCTTTTGCCGCACTGACTGCTGAGCCGATCAAAATTGATCTTTCGAATGAAACGGCCGGCGCCGAGCCGGCGTCATTCGTGCCTGTCGTCGGCTTCTGGAGGATCGAGGAGAACGCCGGAAAGAAGGTGCTCACGGTGGACGGCCGCCAGTGGAAAGAAGGCCAGTCGTCCGCGGGCATCGCCGACAAGGCACGCGCACTCTACGGCGACCGGTACGCCGAATTTCTCGACCGCATCCAGGCCTATGCCTACTACCCTTACGCGGTCGTACCGAAGATCGAGAATTTCACTGGCGGCGAAATTTCGGTGCGCTTTGAAGGCTTGTCTGGCCGCGTCGATCAGGGAGCGGGAATTCTATTCAACCTCAAACCGAACGGCGACTATCTGACAGTGCGCGCAAACTGTCTGGAGGACAATATCGTGCTGTGGAAGTTCGAAAAGGGAAAGCGCTCCTCGGTCAAGTGGGTGCGAAACACCCCGACGCCAACGCGCCAGTGGCACGACCTCAAGGTTCGGATCAGCGGTACCAAGGTCGAGGGCTATCTGGATGGCAAGCTCTACCTCGAGCACACGCTGGCAGAGCCCGTATCGGGCCGCATCGGCCTGTGGTCGAAGGCCGACAGCCACATGTACTTCGTCGACTACACCATCATCGCCAGCAACTAACGGTGTTGAAGCGAGCATCGCCAAGACATGAGGCGTCGGGCCAAGGCGCGGCGAGGCGAGCTCATGCACACCCTTGCTGGTCCGCGCAGATGACCTCTGCATTGATTTGCCGGAGCCAGACGCAGGCTGCTTCGAGGTGACCGTGGCAGGTGACAATGTGGTCCTGACGCCGAAAGGACTTGGTTCGCCCTCGGACGGCATTGTCCGGGCGATCTCCGATCCGAAGTAATTGGATTATGCCCGGAACGCGCATGCTGCTCTCCCGTTTCATGGCCTCTACTGAAGGGAAGGAGAGTCGGTTTTCCCGGATGCTCAATTCCGGAACTGCTCCAGGAATGAGCGCAAGGAATCGTGCGGCGTCTCGACGTCCCAGATAACCCAGCCGTCCGGCCCCTTGACGACGATGAAGTTCATCGTGATCCGTCGCCCCCGATTGTCGAAGGCCGCGCTGACATAGGTCCTGTCGAACTGGCGGCGCAGGATCGCGATCGCGACCGGGCCGAGCTTCCAGTTCAGGCTCTGGACCAGGAAATCATAGGGCTCGTGCTGCGGGGCGCTCCACGCCTTGGCGAGGCTTGGATCGAAAAACTGGCGCGCGGTGCCCTGATCCCGTTGCAGGCCGGCGGAGAATTCGGGCGTGCCCTGGCCGTAATGGGCATAGACGTTGCGGACCAGCGATTCCGGCGAGCTGAAGCCGGCTGAGGCGGTGGCGATGCCGGCAAGCCAAGCCAGCATGGGTAAGGTCAGGCGCATCGGCGGCTCGCAATGCTTGGATACCGTGACTATCTGATCCCAGAACATCCGAAGGTCCAAGATCATCCGATCCGAAGGCGAAATATTGCATGCGGGAATTGTTCGACGAAGTTGCCGGCCAGTCGCCGCTGGATCCCCAGGAGAAGGCGCGCGAGGCCATGCGCGGTCCCCAGCGCAAACGGTTTTACAAGCAGGCCGGGGTGAAGGAGGCCGAGGGCGGCGGCTATGCGGTCACGCTCGACGACCGGCCGATCCGCACGCCCTCCGGGCAGATCGTGGTCATCCCGGTCAAGGGCCTGGCCGAAGCCGTCGCGGCGGAATGGCAGGCGCAGGGCGAGACGCTCAATCCGCTGACGATGCCGCTGACACGGTTTGCCAATAGCGTCATGGAGGGCGTCGTCGGCCGTACCGATCTGGTCCGCGACGACATCGCCAAATACCTGCGGTCCGACCTCCTGTTTTACCGTGCCAGCCACCCGGACGCGCTGGTCCGACGTGAAGCGCAGCATTGGGATCCGGTGCTGGACTGGGCACGCGACACGTTGGCGGCGCATTTCATGATGGCCGAGGGCGTCATGCATGTCGCCCAACCCGATGCTGCCGTGGCGGCGGCCCATGCTGCGCTGCCGCGCGACGCATGGCGGATTGCCGCAGCCCATGTGGTCACCACCATCACCGGCTCGGCGCTGCTGGCCCTGGCGCTGGTGCACGGGGTGCGGGATGCCGACCAGGTCTGGGCGGCCGCCCATGTCGACGAGGATTGGAATGCCGAACAATGGGGCGCCGACGAGGAGGCGCTGGCCCGCCGCGCCGCCCGCAAGGTCGATTTCCGCGCTGCGGCGGACATCCTGCAGGCGTTGGACCGGGCCGGTTAACGCGGGGTTTAGGCCGCCCGGCTAAACTCGCCGGCGGTAACCTCGAGTGCGCGTACCATGGTTCAGAGTATCACCCCGTCACCTCCGGTGAACGGCATCCGCAGCGTCGGCACGTCGACCGCCGGCACGGCGCTGCAGGCCGGCGCCGTGCTCAGCGGCAAGGTGCAGGAGATCCTCGCTGACAATCTGATCCAGGTCGCGGTCGGCAATTTGCTGATGGAACTCGCCAGTTCGACGCCCTTGCTGCCCGGGCAGACCGTTCAGGTCGGGGTCACGCAAACCGACCAGGGCCTTCGTGTCGCACTGGTCGAGCCCGGCGCAGGCTCAGTCACCGCCGACGTGCCGACCAGTGCCACCGTGGTGAATGTCGCAGGTTTCAGTCCTCCGGCGGCGACGCCGGTCAGCGATCCGCTGACGCCGTTGGAGCGCATCGCGGTCTCCATGGCGACCGAGGAGGCGGCGAGCCATCAGGGCAGCCAGGGACAATTGTTCGCCGATCTCAACGCGGTGGCTGATTCACCCAACCTGCCGCCCGCTTTGCGTGCGGCCATCGGACAGGTGCTGGCGCAGCAGACCTCGCTCGACACCAGCTTGAGCGGCGAGGACGTTCAGAAGGCGTTCCAAGCCTCCGGTCTGTTCCTGGAAGCGTCGCTGGCATCGGAGGCGCCGCCGGCGGGTGGAGCCGTGCCCGACCTCAAGGCGGCGCTGATCGTGCTGCGGCAGACTCTGACCTCGGTGTTGCAGACCACGGGCGATGCCGCGCCAAGCGCGACCTCACCGGTGGTGACGTCTCCTTACGGGCCGGCCGCACCGCAGGCCGGCAAAGTCTCGGCGCAGGTTGTGCAGATGCCGGCGCCGTCATTGGTCCCTGATCCCGAGGGCGAAGTGATCCCGCCGGCTTCCATGCCGGGCCGTCCGCAAGCCGACGGCGCCGCGCTCGGCAATACCCTTGGTAGCGGGCTTAACAGTGGACTTGGTAGTGCCCTTGGCGCGACGCTGGTCAGCGCGCTGGCGCAGGCCAAGCCGCAGTCCCTCAATCCGGGCACCGTACTGGCGCTGCTGCAGGAGGCGCAGCAGCAGGTGCCTCGCGCGGGCGGGTTGCTGCCGGCGCGGAGCGCCGCGCCGAACGGCCGCAACGGCAATGACGTTGTCGTCCGCACCAACACGCCGCCGCCGCCGTTCCGCGGCAATCTGCCGACGCCCCAGCCGGTATCGACCCCGTCGCTCGCGCCGCAGGCGCCGCTGTCGGCGATCGCGCATCGGCTGCTCGATGAGACCGATGCCGCGCTGTCGCGACAGACTCTGCTGCAGGTGGCCTCGCTGCCGGATCGCACCGACAGTTCCGGCCCGCACACCGATGCGTCGCAGCCGCGGTGGAATTTCGAGATCCCGTTTGCGACCCCGCAGGGCACGGCAATGGCGCAGTTCGAGATCTCGCGCGACGGCGGCGGCCAATCGCCCGATGCGCCGAAACGGATCTGGCGCGCGCGCTTCTCGATCGATGTCGAGCCCGCAGGGCCCGTGCATGCGCTGGTCAGCCTGGTCGGCGAGCGCACCTCGGTGCGGATGTGGGCGGAGCGTCCGGCCACGTCGGCGCGGTTGCGCGCAGGCGTGAGCGAGCTGAGCCAGGCGCTCGCCCGCGCCGAGTTGTCGCCGGGCGACATCGTCGTTCAGGACGGCGCCCCGCCGGCGGTGACCCAGCCCAGGGCCGGCCATTTCCTGGATCGCGCGCTATGAGCACAGACGGCAAGACGCAGCTCGCGGTGGCACTCCACTACGACAAGGGCCATGGCGCGCCGCGCGTCGTCGCCAAGGGAAAAGGCGTCATCGGGACCAAGATCATCGAGGTCGCGAAGGCGCATGATATCCCGATCGAGGAGAACGAGGTCCTGGCCGGCGCGCTCTCCAACGTCGAGCTCGGCGACGAAATTCCCGAAGAGCTCTACAAGGCTGTCGCCGAGGTGCTGGTGTTCGTGCTCAAGCTCTCGCGACCGGTGGGTTAGTATCCCGATCCCAATTCGCAGGATATTGCGCGCACGCGTGACGCCACGCTGGCTTGCGACGAGCGGGTATATCGTCGCGATCGTATTCCTGATTGGAAGCAATGACATCGAGTCACTCGCGGGCACTCGACCTTGATGCAGCCATGCGGCGTGCATCAAGATCTTTCCGCATATGCAACGCGTCACCCGGTGAACAGACATGGAGATCATAGCCGATCAAGTGCGGACAGCAGTCGCTCCGCGCGTTCGACGCGGGAATTGTGCTATTGTTCGTCGGCAACTTCCTGCTCACGATCAGCTTGGGGACATTCACGTTTTTGCGAAGACGTGAAGATGAGGCCCGACGGAACTCACCCACGCGTGAACGTCTCATTGATTTGAATCAACCCGCGCCCATGATCTCCATTGCGAGCTTCCGCCGGGGGCCCAACTACGAGATCCCAGGAGTTCGCGATGATCAAGAAATTTGCCGTTGCAGCAACTGCCGTTCTCATCACAGCGTCACCTCTCGCCTATGCCGAAGAGATGTCCTCCAAGACCGTGGGACTGACGCATCCGAGCGCCGCAGACCTCAAGAGCTTGACGGATGCGCGTGTCTCGACGATCAAGGCCGCCTTGCAGCTCACATCGGACCAGGAAAAGTACTGGCCGGCCGTGGAGGATGCTATCCGCACCAGGGCGAAGAACCGGCAAGCGCGATGGGAACAGCGAGCGGAATTGCGTGAGGAGGGGGCAATGGAGGCGCTTCACGGGCGCAGTCCGATCGAGATCATGCAACATCGGGCGGACGCGCTGACTCAACGTGCGTCAGACCTCAGGAAGGTCGCTGAAGCCTGGGAGCCGCTCTACAAGACACTCAGCGAAGATCAGAAGAGGAGAATGGCCTTCGTGACGGTTGTAGCTGCGCGCGGCATGCGAGATACGATTGAACGTCGTATCGACACTGACGATGACGACGAATAAGGTCGAGCACTAGCGCGGCCAACGCAGCCACGCAGATTGCGATCCGACTGACAGACAACGTGACTAAAGCGCGATGAGATTAGGAGGAATCGTCATCGCGCTTTAGGTTATTGTTTGAGCATGATCTCCGCGCAAACGCGTTCCGCGTTTGTCGCGAGGGAAAGCCGCTTCGCACTTTTCCGGATCGTGCTCTAGGAACGTTGCTCGCGCAGCGAGCCGGGCGACGTTCCAGGCCGCAGGCTTCGGCGAGCTCCACAGAGCAAGGCGCCAGCGGTGCGCATCTTCGGCTCCGCCACGGTTTGACCATGATGTCGTCGCCAAACGTGGCGCCTTCATTCAGACCGGGACGTCCGTCGTGCTCCATCGTCGCCATGCGCTCCAGCTCATCGCCGCCGCCGGCCTGTTGCCGGCGCGCAGCTTCGCCGATGTCGCGC
>NZ_CAFK01000106.1 GCF_000239815.1 Bradyrhizobium sp. STM 3843
TACATGCTGACGATCGGTCTGCGGACCCTTGCCAATACGTCCGTGGGCTTCTAACAGCTGCGGGGGCAGGTGTTGGGAGGGGGCATTCGACTTCGGTCGAAGACACACCGCTTCACGTTTGAATCCGTTGCGAACAGCGAAGCTTGGTCATGACGATTGCTCTCTCTCTCCTTCGGTCTGTTGCGGCGGGCTGCATCGCCGCGGCCTGTCTCGCCTGCAGCGCCGTGGCGGCTCACGCCCAAAGCATCGTCGTCATGGTCAATGGCGACCCCATCACCGATTACGACATCGAGCAGCGCACCAAGCTGAACTTCCTCAGCACGCATAAGCAGCAATCCCGCCAGGAAGTGCTCAACGAGCTGATCGACGAGAAGGTGAAGATCAAGGAGGGCAAGAAGTTCGGCGTCGAGCCCTCTGCTTCCGACATCGATTCCTCCTTTGCCAATATGGGCTCGCGCATGCGGCTGTCGCCTGATCAGCTGGCGAAGTCGCTGGAGAGCCAGGGGATCCGGCCGGAAACCCTGAAGGCGCGCATCAAGGCGGAAATGGTTTGGACCAGCCTGGTGCGCGGACGTTACAAGGAAAGGCTTCAGGTCGGCGAGAAGGACGTCGCGGCAGCGGTCGCAGCCGCGGGCGGTGACGCCGAACAACAGGGACAGGCCTTCGAGTACAAGATGCAGCCGATCGTGCTGATCGTGCCCAAGGGATCGGCGCAGAGTGCGTTCGAGGCGCGCCAGAAGGATGCGGAGTCGCTGCGTTCGCGCGTCCAGAGCTGCCAGGAAGCCAATTCCTATTTCCGCTCCATGCAGAACGCGGCGATCAAGGAGATCGTGGTCAAGACCTCGGCCGACATTCCGCCGAACTTGCGCAAACTGCTCGACGACACGCCGATCGGCCATCTCACCCCGCCAGAAGTGACCAAGCAGGGCGTCGAAATGGTCGCGCTTTGCGCGCGCACTCCGACCACCGTCGATACGCCGAAAAAGCGCGAGATCCGCGAGAAGATGTACACCGAGAAATATGAGGCGACGTCGAAGGCCTATCTGCAGGAAGTGCGCAGGGCGGCGATGATCGAATATCGCTGATGGGCGGCCCGCTCGCGCTGACACTGGGCGAACCGGCAGGGATCGGACCCGACATCACGCTCAAGGCCTGGGAACGCCGCGAGGAGCTTCAGCTTCCGCCGTTCTATCTGCTGGGCGATCCGGATTTCCTGGCCCAGCGCGCCAAGCTGCTTGGGCTTGACGTGCCGATCGTAGCGACCGAGCCTGAAGCGGCTGCCGGTGCTTTCACTGAGGCGTTGCCGGTGGTTCACACCGGGGTCATTACGACCGCCCTTCCCGGCCGCCCGGACCAGACCAGCGCGGCCTCCGCCATCGCCTCGATCCGCCGCGCCGTCGACGACGTCAAGGCCGGCCGCGCCAGCGCCATGGTCACCAACCCGATCGCAAAAGCGGTGCTGTATCGCGCCGGCTTCCGCCATCCCGGCCACACGGAATTCCTTGCCGAACTCGCGGCCGTGAACGGCAAGGTCCCGCAGCCGGTGATGATGCTGTGGTCGCCCGTGCTGGCCGTGGTGCCCGTGACCATCCATGTGGCCTTGCGTGAGGCGATCGAGCAGCTGTCCAGCCCGCTGATCACCTCGACCGCCCGCATCGTCGCGGCGAGCCTGCGGCACTATTTCGGCGTCGCGCGGCCGCGGCTTGCGATCTCCGGGCTCAACCCGCATGCGGGAGAGGACGGCACCCTCGGCAGCGAGGATGATGAGATCATTGCGCCTGCGATTGCGACCTTGCGCAATGCCGGGCTCGATGTGCAGGGGCCGCTGCCGGCCGACACGATGTTTCACGAAGCGGCGCGCCGGAATTATGATTGCGCGATCTGCATGTATCACGACCAGGCGCTGATCCCGATCAAGACCTTGGCCTTCGATGAGGGCGTCAACGTCACCTTGGGCCTGCCCTTTGTCCGCACCTCGCCGGATCATGGCACTGCGTTCGGGATTGCCGGTCGCGGCAGCGCCGATCCGACCAGCCTGATCGCCGCGCTGCGGCTCGCGGCGCGGATGGCCGCATCCTCCTCATGAGCGCGATCGATGACCTACCGCCGCTGCGCGAGGTCATTCGCGAACATTCGCTCTCGGCCCGCAAATCGCTGGGGCAGAATTTCCTGCTCGATCTCAATCTCACCGCGCGGATCGCGCGCGCGGCGGCACCGCTCGAGGACGCAACCGTGGTCGAGATCGGCCCCGGACCGGGCGGCCTGACGCGCGCTCTGCTCGCGCTCGGGGCCAGGCACGTGATCGCCGTGGAGCATGACGAGCGCGCGATTCCGGCGCTGGAGATGATCGCGAAACGCTATCCGGGCCGACTCGAGATCGTCTGCACCGATGCTCGGACGTTCGATCCCAAGCCCTATCTCGGCACGACCAAGGCGAAGATCGTCGCCAACCTGCCCTACAATATCGCGACCAACCTCCTGGTCGGCTGGCTTTCGCTCGAGCCCTGGCCGCCCTGGTACGACATGATGGTCTTGATGTTTCAGCGCGAGGTCGCCGAGCGCATCGTCGCGCGCGAAAACGAGGAAGCCTATGGGCGTCTCGGCGTACTCGCGAACTGGCGCTGCGAGACCAAGATCCTGTTCGACATCTCGCCCTCGGCCTTCGTGCCGCAGCCCAAGGTGACCTCCTCCGTGGTGCGCCTGGTCCCCCGTGCCGCGCCCGAACCTTGCGACCGTCGCGCGCTCGAGCAGGTGGCGGCGGCTGCGTTCGGACAGCGCCGCAAGATGCTGCGGCAAAGCCTGAAATCGCTGCCCGCCGATCCAGCGCGGCTGGCTGCCGCGGCCGGCGTCGACCCGACCCGTCGTGCCGAGACCATTCCGATCTTCGGCTTTGTTGCCATGGCGCGCGAATTGACCAATATGCGGTCCGAGAACACGGATCGAAGCAAGACGAGCTAGGGAGGCAACCGATGGCGTTGATGCGCCGGCAGTCACTGGTCAAGTTCGACGCGCCGCTTTGCGAAACCATCGTCGAGACCCCGAAACCGCAGGGACGCGAGGTTCTGGTTCGCATCGAGCGCTGCGGCCTCTGCCATTCCGATCTGCACATCCAGGACGGCTATGCCGATCTCGGCGGCGGCAAGCGGCTCGACACGACGCGCGGCATGACGCTGCCGTTCACGCTCGGGCACGAGATCGCCGGCATCGTCGAGGAAGCCGGTCCCGACGTGCCGAAGGGGCTGATCGGCGCCAAGCGCGCAGTCTTCCCCTGGATCGGCTGCGGGCAATGCCGCGATTGCGCCAATGGCGACGAAAATCTTTGCATCAAGCAGCGCTTTCTCGGCGTCTCGATCGACGGCGGCTTTGCCAGCCATGTGCTGGTGCCCGACGCCAAATATCTGCTCGAATACGATCCGCTTCCGGTCAACCAGGCCGCGACCCTGATGTGCTCCGGCGTCACCGCCTATGGCGCGCTGAAGCGGCTGGTCGACCGGCCACGGCAGCGCAACCTGCTGCTGATCGGCCTCGGCGGGGTCGGCATGATGGGCCTGTCGTTCGCACAGGCAATGTTCAAGCAGCCGATCTCGGTTGCCGACCTCAGCGCGGCCGCCCGCGAAACGGCGTTGAACAACGGCGCCGCCGTCGCCTACGACCCGGCGGAGCCGGAGGTCACACGGCGCATCCTGAAGGAGACCGATGGCGGCTTCGACGAGGTCGTCGACTTCGCCGGCAATGAGAAGTCGATGGCGTTCGCGGTGTCGGTGCTCGCACGTGGCGGCAAGGTCGTGGTCTCCGGCCTGATGGGCGGGCAGTTCACCCTGCCGATGGTGCAATGGGTCTATAAGCGCATGACCATCGAGGGCTTCATGGTCGGCACGCTGGCCGAAGCCCACGAACTGATGACGCTCGCGCGCTCCGGCAAGATCAAGCCGGCGCCGATGCGGGAAGAGCCGATGGGTGACGTCCAGAAATGGATCGATGCGCTGCGCGCGGGCCAAGTGGTCGGCCGCGTCGTGCTCAAGAACTGACGATTGCGCAGAGCTGCTGACCTGCGGCGCGCGTTGCGCCGCCGCAAGCATTTTCGCTCCTGCAAAGCCGCTGACGTTGGCGGCGAAAATGATTGAAACAGAGGGGCGAGGACGGCGCCCTCTCACTGGCGCGTTTGATGCTCGTAAACGGGCCTGCGGCAAACTGACACGGATGACAGAGCCGGACACGAGCCTCACGCATCGCAGATTTGCGCGCGCAATGGTGCAGAGATCACGGTACGGCGGTGCCGTGTTGTGGGAAAAATGCCGCAATCACAAATGAAAAAAGCGGGCCGGAATTAATTCGAAATTGCGGCTCAATGCTACCCAACTTCTCTCCGAGAACGCGGCGTTCGATGGTGGCGTATCCGGAGTGTTCAATGGCAAAACGAACTGCAAGATTCGCATTCGCCATTGTCGCCGGAATGACCGGAAGCACTGTTCTGACCCTGCTCGCCTGCGCCACGCCCGTTATTGCGGCCGAGGACTGCCTCTCCGAACCGACCGGCGATAAGGCTGATGGCCAGCATTGGCGTTACCGCTTCGATCGTGCCAAAAACCAGCGCTGCTGGTATCTGAAGGACACGGCCACGAGCGGGACCTCGGTCGCCAAGCAGCCGCAGCAGCCATCCGCATGGGACTTCGCGCAACCGACACCGCCGAAGGCTGGACCACGCCGGCCGGAGACTGCGACCCCACGGACCAGTGCTGCCACGCTCGCCGACGCGCCGGTACGGTCGCGCGCCGATGACGATTTCGGAACGATGCAGAAGGCTCCGAGCCTCGCAATCGTCCCGACCAGCGACAACGCAGGCCCAGCGACCGATGCCGGCCAACAGCCCGGCTCCGCTGCCGCACCCTGGCCGCAAGCTGCAGCCCAACCTCGGCCGTTCGATGCGGCGGCGCCCGACCCGGATCCGGCGGCCGCCGCACTCAGCGCTGACGATACCGCTCTCGATCCCGACACCAATGCCTCACTGCCCCAGTCCGATGCGGGAGCGGCCGCACCCAAGCCGTCCAAACCGGTCGCGCTACCGATGCTGATCCTGGTCGTCGTTGGCGCGCTATCGATGTCCGGCCTGATGGCGAGCGGTCTCTACCGCCTCGGCCGGATCGGTCGACGACGTCGGCGCAATGCGAACTGGCAAATGGCAGTCGCCAGGGCGCGCCGCTCGCGCAGCAAGCCCCGCCCAAAGGTAAAGCCGGTTCAGGCCGACGGGCGAAGCAACCGCGCCAACAAGAAGGTTGGTAAGCCCGCAGCCGCGAAGCCCGCTGCCGCACGGACCGCTGCAAAGGCACCTGCCGGCCTCGATCGGGTGGCAGCCAAGAGCATCGACAACGCGACCGGGCTCGCTGACCTGCTCGAGACCCGCGCCGTCACGTCGGCCACCATGCCGGCTGGCCATGCGACCACCGGACGCGGCCATCACCCGAGCGAACCGGACCGGGTGTTCGTTGATACAGCGGCGGCGGTCGAACACATTCAGGAGGTCAGTGCCGGCGGATCCGCGCCGCCTGCCTTTGATCCGGCCCCTGCGCGCAATCCTCCCGCGCCGGCCGCGTTCAATAGCGTTTCGGCAAACCTTCCCGATTCCGTGGAAGAGCTGGAAAACCTGCTGGGATCGCGTCTGGCCAAGCCGGTTCAGCCGCCCGCCTACGAGGCCGCTCCGGCTGCAGGCCCTGTGAACATCCCGCCGACTGTCCTCGATCACGCAGCGGAGATCGAGACCCTGCTGGAATCCGCGAGCGCGTCACCCATGCGGCAGGCCATGGCGGCTCCCCCTGCCAACGTTGACTCAGCAGCGAACGGCAACTTCCCTGGCACCGTCGCTAGCACCGATCCTGCGGCCGAGTTGATCGATCTCCTCGAGTCCCGCTTCGCTCCACCTGCCGATCGGCCGGTCCAGGCCGCGAGGAGACCCGCAGCCAATCGAGCGCGCTCGGACGAGAGGCCGCCGTGGCAGCGCATCCCGGCCACGCCGTCCAATGACGATGCAGCGATGCCCCCGCTCGACTTCATTCCGCGCCCCCAGGTGCTGCGTCCGCGCAGCCGCGACGTGAAGCACGACGAGTCGCTGGACGGCATCCAGGACATCCTGGCGCGGCTGGCACGCAAGGGATGAGCGCGCGCGCCGGACGGCGCGTCAGGGTTCGAGCTGGCGCTGCAACTCGCGAACGAAGGTGGTGAGCCCGATGCGGCGCTCGCGCTTCAGCCGCTCGGCCTTCAGGATCGACTGGACCTCGGCGAAGGCCTCATCGACGTTGCGATTGATGACGATGTAATCGTACTCGGCCCAATGGCTCATCTCGTGGCTGGCACGGCTCATCCGGGCGCGGATCACCTCATCTGAATCCTGGGCCCGGGTGTGCAGGCGCTTTTCGAGATCGGCGGCCGATGGCGGCAGGATGAAGACGCTGACCACATCGGCACGCGCCTTCTCGCGCAGCTGCTGCGTGCCCTGCCAGTCGATGTCGAACAACACGTCCCGTCCGGCCGAGAGCGCCGCTTCGACCGGCGCGCGCGGCGTGCCGTAGCGATTGTCGAATACGGTCGCCCATTCCAACAGGTCGTGACGCTTCACCATCTCCTCGAAACGTATCTTGTCGACGAAATAGTAGTCGCGGCCTTCGACCTCGCCGGGACGCATCGGGCGCGTCGTCACGGAGACCGACATGTTCAAGCCCGGCATGCGCTCGATCAGCAGGCGTGAGAGCGTCGTCTTGCCCGCGCCGGACGGTGACGACAGCACGAACATCAGGCCGCGCCGTTCGACTCCGTCGAAGCTTCCGCCGTGAGCCGCCATCGATCACTCCAGATTCTGAACCTGCTCGCGGAATTGTTCGACCACGGTCTTCATCTCAAGGCCCGTATTTGTCAGCTCGATATCGTTCGATTTCGAGCAGGTGGTGTTGACCTCGCGATGAAATTCCTGGGCCAGGAAATCCAGCCTGCGGCCGACCGCGCCGCCCTTCTTGAGCATTTCGCGCACCTGCGCGATGTGCGAGGCGATACGATCGAGCTCCTCGCGAACATCGGCCTTGGCCGCGATCAGCAGGGCTTCCTGCGCAAGACGATCGGCATCGAAGCGATCCGAGGTTTCGAGCAACGCCGCAACCTGCTCGGCAAGCCGCGCCTTGACCGCGTCCGGCTTGCGGCCCGGCGAGGCCTCCGCCTTCTGCGCCAGGGCCTCGATCTCGGCGATGCGCTGCTTCAGGATCTGCCCGAGTGTCTCGCCCTCGCGCCGGCGCATCTCGACCAGAGCATTCAGCGCCACATCGAACGCGGCCATAGCCGCATCCTTCGCCGCCTTGTCCTCGGCCTCGTCGCTCTCCGGCTCGACCACCTCGATCACGCCCTTGATTGCAAGCAGCCCGTCGATGCTCGGCGCCACTGCATCGAGCTTGCCGGCGAGCGAGCTTGCGATCGTGACGATGGAGGCGAGCACCTCCTCGTTGACACGCACGGTCGAGCCCGCGTCAGCGCGCTTGACCGTGAGGTTGGCGTAGATCGTTCCCCGCGACAGCAGCTCACCGGCACGCTTGCGGGCGAACGCCTCGACCTCGTCCCAGCCCTGCGGCAGCCGCAGCCGGACATCGAGGCCCTTGGCGTTGACCGATTTCAACTCCCACTCGAACGAGTAGGGCCCGCTCGCCCCGTGGCTTCGGGCAAAGCCGGTCATGCTCGATAGCGCCATAGGGTCATTTTCTCCGGCAGATCGCAACAGGCGGCAGATTCGCCGCATAAAAGTTGCGCGAACCTTAAGGCCTTTTGCCGAAATGTTAAGTGCGGTTCTGAACCGCAGGATAGGGTTGCCGCCCTATTGCGGGACCGCGGGCGCCGGCTGCTGGACCGCGCCCTGCCTTGCACCGGCGCCGCCAGCGCGCGCGGCCGGCGGCTTCTTGGCGCCCGGCGGCCTCGCCCCGGGCGCGCCGGCCAGCGGGTCGGTTGCGGCCGCATTGGCGTTGGCCGGCGGCGCATCCTCCGGCTCGACCGTATCGTTCTGGGTCTGCTTCTCCATCGCCCGCAGCCTGGCGACGTTCTTCTGATGCAGGTCGTAGGTCTCGGTAAAGGCATGGCCGCCAGTACCGTCCGCAACGAAATAGAGGTCCCGCGTGCGCGCCGGATTGGCGGCGGCCTCGAGCGAGGCCCGGCCGGGATTGGAGATCGGCCCGGGCGGCAAGCCCTCGATCACATAGGTGTTGTAGGGCGAGGGCTGGGTGATCTCGCTGCGCTTGATCGGCCGTCCCAAAGTCCCTTTGCCGCCGACGAGACCGTAGATGATGGTCGGATCCGACTGCAGCTTGATCTTCTGCTTCAGCCGATTGACGAACACCGAGGCAACGCGGCTGCGCTCGTCGGGCCTGCCGGTCTCCTTCTCCACGATCGAGGCCAGGGTGACCAGTTGTTCCGGCGTCTTGATCGGCAGATCCGGGCTGCGGCGTTCCCAGATCTCGGCGAGCACACGCTTCTCCGCCTGCTGCATGCGCTGGATCACCTGGTCGCGGCTGGTACCGCGCGGGAATTTATACGTCTCAGGCAACAGCGTCCCCTCGCGCGGAATCTCGCGTACGGCCCCGGCGAAGATGTCGTTGTCAGAGAGCCGGGCCACGATCTGCTCGGATGTCAGCCCCTCGGGGATCGTCACCGAATGCTGCACCACCTTGCCTTCGACGATGACGCCGATCACATCGCGCAAAGATGCATTCTTCTGGAACGCATATTCGCCCGGCTTCAGATCGGAGCTCGCCTTGAGTGCAAAGACGCTCCCGATGAACACCCACGGATTGACGTCGATCACGCCCTCCCGCGTCAGCACGTCGGCGATGTCCCGCTTGCCGGCGCGCGCGGGAATGTTGACGATCTTCTCTTCCTGCAGCGGTCCGGGCGCTTCGATGATCTGCCGGCCGTAGTAGTAGGCGGCCCCGCCCCCGAGCATCAGCAACAACAGCAAGGTGATGATGGCGTTACCGACCACCACGAACGGATTGCGCGCGCGGTCGGAACGGCGCGGTGGCGGCGGAACCTGCTCGGGCTCCAGCGCGGCGCGTGGACTGCGGGGCGAGATGGGCGGCCTTTCACTCATCGATGCAACCTTCAGTCCTGTCGCCCGGAGCGGCGAATTTGAAGTTCCGATCGAGTTCTCAGCGCGTTCTTCATCGGAACTTCAAAATCCAAGCCGCACGAGAGTCCATGTTTCCTAGTGCTCTGGGATTCCGAAGGTCGCAAAGGAAGCCGCCGGGATCGATGCGACTTCGGAATCTGAGCACTCGTCGCGGCCGTGCGCGTCCAACGCAAGCGACCTGAAATCTACGCCCGTCCTAACGATTCGTTGTCGAATACGGCGAAACGGTGGTTCCGCCGCGCGTCGGCTCAACTCACGACCCGCCGCAAGATCAGGGAGGCGTTGGTGCCCCCGAATCCGAACGAGTTCGACAGCGCGACATTGATCTCACGCTTCCGTGCGGTCTGAGGTACGAGGTCGATCGCGGTCTCCACCGACGGATTTTCGAGATTGATGGTCGGTGGTGCGATGTTATCCCGAATCGCGAGAATGCTAAAGATCGCCTCGACCGCACCTGCCGCGCCGAGCAAATGACCGATCGACGATTTGGTCGAGGACATCGAGACTTTCGAGGCCGCGTTTCCGAGCAACCGTTCGACCGCGCCGAGTTCGATCTCGTCGCCGACCTGCGTCGAGGTGCCGTGCGCGTTGATATAGTCGATGTCGGCGGCGGTGATGCCCGCACGCTTCATTGCAGCGCTCATGCTGCGGTATCCACCGTCACCGTCGGGTGACGGCGAGGTGATGTGATAGGCATCACCGGAGAGGCCGTATCCGGTCACCTCCGCGTAGATTCGCGCTCCACGCGCTTTGGCGTGCTCGTACTCCTCCAGCACGACGGTGCCCGCCCCCTCGCCCATGACGAAGCCGTCGCGATCCTTGTCATAGGGACGCGAGGCGCGCTCGGGGGTGTCGTTGAAGGCCGTCGACAGCGCACGTGCAGCGCAGAACCCGGCAATCCCGATCCGGCTGATCGGCGATTCGGTGCCGCCTGCGACCATCACGTCGGCATCGCCAAGCGCGATCAGACGGCTGGCATCGCCGATCGCATGCGCACCGGTCGAACACGCCGTGACCACGGCATGGTTCGGCCCCTTGAGGCCGTGCTCGATGGACACGTAGCCGGAGGCAAGATTGATCAGGCGTCCCGGAATGAAGAACGGCGAGACCTTGCGCGGGCCGCGCTCCTTCAGGAGAATTGCGGTCTCGGCGATGCCCGTCAGGCCTCCGATGCCGGAGCCGATCATGGTGCCGGTGGCGCAACGATCCTCTTCCGTCGAGGGGTGCCAGTTGGCGTCGTCGAGCGCCTGGCGCGCCGCCGCCATCGCAAAGATGATGAAATCATCGACCTTGCGCTGATCCTTGGGCTCCATCCATTGGTCCGGATTGAAGGTACCGTCGCTGCCGTCGCCGCGCGGTACGGAGCAAGCGACCTTGCTGGGCAGATCGGAGACGTCGAACGTCGCGATCGTGCGGGCACCGCTCTTGGCTTCGAGGATGCGCTTCCAGGTCGTTTCAACGCCGCAGCCGAGTGGCGAGACCATGCCGAGGCCTGTAACGACAACCCGCCTCATCTTCGTTTTCTCCAGACCAGGGCTGAAGCGCGACTGCGTCAGAACGATCGAAAGCGCGCGTCAGGCCGTTGTTTGTTGTGAAGTTGTGTGATGGTTTTAGAATTCGCTTCAGCTCTGTGGGCCTAGTGCTCCGATTCCAAAGGTCGCATCATAGCGCTGTGCGTCCATTTGCGAACTTCGGAATCGAACAGCACCAGCAACTTATCGATCCCTGAGCGGCCTTGAATTTGAAGTTTCGATGGAGAGTACGCGGACCAACTGATCGGAAACTTCAAGTTCGCCAGGATAGCGAACGTCACATCCGCTCCACGAATCCGTCAGCGAGCTTCTGAATCAACCACCTGGAATCCGAGATTTCTGATGTCCTCCGAATCCGAAGTTCACTCACGAGGTCGCTGCGACATGAAGCGAACTTCGGCTGAGCGAACTTCGATTGAGGACGCTGGCGGAGCGATGGCACCGTTCCCCGGCGATCCATCCTCCCAACAGCAAGAAACCGGTCGGCCGTAGGTAACGGTCCGTCCGGTTTCGCTCAACCCTCGCCGAGGCGTCTCAGCTCTTGGCGTTCTTTTCCAGGAACTTGGTCGCGTCGCCGACGGTCAGGATGGTCTCCGCCGCGTCGTCAGGAATTTCGCAGCCGAACTCTTCTTCGAAAGCCATCACGAGCTCGACCGTATCGAGGCTGTCAGCGCCGAGGTCATCAATGAAGCTCGCGTTGTCGACCACTTTGTCGGGTTCGACACCGAGGTGCTCGACCACGATCTTCTTTACCCGCTCGCCAATCTCACTCATCGTCCAAACCTCGTGCTTGTTCCCTTAAGATCCGACCCCCGGATGATAGGCGTCATCCCGGATGTAAACTTCCTTCGCGATCGCGCAAAAACATGTGCCCCGCAATGATCCCATTCCCGAAATCCGCCGACCCTTGCGGATCGGATTTCGGAAGCGGGACCACCACAAACTCCATGAGTCCGGTGCGCTTCCGATCGATACTCCCGGCAAACAGGAACCTCAGATCGGTCGCACCAGCCGACGGAAGGCCCGGCGAACGACGGCAAGCTTCGCCCCGCCAATATACAGGGTTTGTAAATCCTGCAATGGCGATCTTCATCCCTCTGTTGGCAGGTTCGGTTATCATATTCCCAAAACCTTGACCATCAGAGCCGGCCCGCGCCTTTTAGCCCGGATCGCCGGCTAGATCCTCGGGCCAACCCCGTGCACGGCCCTTTGGGACGTCTTTTTGCCGCATTCGCCCGCGGTCCGACCCGACGGCCTAAAACCTAGGCTGCCAGTCAGATCATGGCCATGCCGCCGTTGACGTGGATGGTCTGCCCCGTGACATAGGCCGCCTCGTTGGAGGCGAGATAGACCGCAGCTGCAGCAATATCCTCAGGCGTGCCGAGGCGGGCTGCCGGAACCTTGGCCAGGATGGCTTCATGCTGCTTTTCGTTGAGCGCATCCGTCATCGGCGTCTTGATGAAGCCCGGTGCGATGCAGTTCGCAGTCACCCCGCGCTTGGCGTATTCGGCCCCGAGCGTCTTGATCATGCCAATGATTCCCGCTTTCGAGGCAGTGTAGTTGCCCTGCCCGGGATTGCCGGTCACGCCGACGATCGAGGTGATCGCGATGATGCGGCCGAAACGCTTGCGCATCATCAGCTTGGTGGCGGCGCGCGCCAGGCGGAAGGTCGCGGTCAGATTGACTTTGATGACCTCGTCCCAGTCTTCATCGCGCAGCTGAACGAACAGGTTGTCCCGGGTGATGCCGGCATTGGCCACCAGAATGTCGACCTGTCCCATAGCCTGCTCCGCAGCCGGCACCAGCGCCTCGACCTCGGCCGCGTCGGACAGGTTGCAGGGGAGCACATGAACACGCTCCCGCAGCTCGGCCGCCAGGGCCTCCAGCACCTCGCGCCGGGTGCCGGAAATCGCAACGGTCGCACCCTGTGCATGCAACGCCTTGGCGATCGCGTTTCCGATGCCACCGGTCGCACCGGTGACCAGCGCGGTCCTGCCACTCAGATCGAACATCAAACTCTCCTCATTGCCGCGTCGCAACGGCCAGCTCTCGTGATCGGCGGCACTACGCCGCAGTCGCGGCGGCCAAAGCGTCCTTCGCGCCTGCGAGATCGGCGGGTCCGCCAACAGCGATCCCAACCGCCCCGTCCGCGATGCGCTTGACCAGCCCGCTCAGCACCTTCCCGGCCCCGATCTCAAAGAACCGAGTCACGCCTTGCGCGGACATATAGGCGATCGACTCGCGCCAGCGCACCGTCCCCGTCACTTGTTCGACCAGGCGGCGGCGGATCTCGTCAGGGTCGCTGATGGGCGAGGCCAGGACGTTGGATACGAGCGGCGAAGCCGGCTTTTTGACGGTCACCTTGGAAAGCGCCTCCGCCATGACATCGGCGGCCGGCTGCATCAACCGGCAGTGGAATGGCGCCGAGACCGGCAGGAGCATCGCACGCTTGGCGCCCTTGGCGCGGGCAATCTCCACCGCACGGTCGACCGCGGCCTTGTTGCCGGACACCACCACCTGGCCCGCGCCATTGTCGTTGGCGGCCTGGCAGACCTCGCCTTGCGCAGCCTCTTCGGCAACGGCGACCGCGGCCTCATAGTCCAGCCCCAACAGCGCGGCCATCGCGCCGACCCCGACCGGCACCGCCTTCTGCATCGCAAGGCCGCGCGTTCGTAACAGCCGCGCCGTATCGGCGACCGTCAGGCTGCCGGCAGCGGCAAGCGCCGAATATTCACCGAGCGAATGTCCGGCCACGAAAGCAGCGTCGCGTCCGACCGAGAAACCAGCCTCCGACTCCAGCACGCGCAGTGCCGCAAGCGACACCGCCATCAGCGCCGGCTGCGCATTTTCGGTCAATTGCAGCATCTCGGCCGGGCCGTCCCAGATGATCGCGGTCAGCTTCTCGCCGAGCGCCGCGTCGACCTCATCGAAGATGGCGCGGGCCGCCGCGAAATTGTCGGCGAGCGCCTTGCCCATGCCCACCGTCTGCGACCCCTGCCCCGGAAAGGTAAATGCTGCCGTCATCGGCCGCTCCTCAAAACGTTCCCGAATTCCCCAGAAAGCGCGGTAAAACACCGCTTGAGGCTGTCATGTCAAGCGTGTGACAGGCTTCCAGCGGCCTGTTTTCACGCGATTCGGTCGGGTTTCCCTTGCCGTTTCCCTTGCCAACTGGCCGAAAATCGGTATAAGCGCCGCCATCCGTGGGTCCCGAGCCGGGAGCTGAACGGACGGTCTCAGCAAATCACCTTCTCAGGCGACTTTGATGTGGCAGGGCCAGTCGGCCCGTCGTCCCGTGTTTCCGCCTTCTGAGCTGACGTCTACGAGTCCTTTCCATGAAGGGCTCGAAGGGCTTGACGCCGGGGTCTGCGCCAACTTTGGAAAGGACAGCCATGCCGCTTTACGAGCATGTTTTTCTCGCGCGTCAGGACGCGAGCACCCAGCAGGTGGAAGAACTGACGGCCCAGATGACCGGCATCGTCGAGGGACTCGGCGGCAAGGTCACCAAGACCGAGAACTGGGGTGTGCGCTCGCTCACCTACCGTATGAACAAGAACCGCAAAGCGCATTTCGTGCTGCTCAACATCGACGCGCCGTCCGCGGCGATCGCCGAGATCGAGCGTCAGGAGCGCATCAGCGAAGACGTGATCCGCTATCTGAGCGTCCGCGTCGAAGAGCTCGAAGAAGGCCCGTCGGCCATGATGCGCAAGGCCGATCGTGACCGCGAGCGCGACGACCGCGGCGGCGGCTTCCGGGGTGACCGCGAGGGTGGCGGCTTCCGTGGCGATCGCGACGGCGGCGGGTTCCGCGGCGATCGTGGCCCGCGCCGTGGCCGTGACGAAGAAACTGCGGAAGAGGAGTAAGATCGATGGCTGAAGCCCCTGCACGTCGCCCGTTCTTCCGCCGTCGCAAGACCTGCCCGTTCTCGGGCCCGAATGCGCCGAAGATCGACTACAAGGATTCCAAGCTTTTGATGCGCTACGTGTCCGAGCGCGGCAAGATCGTGCCGAGCCGCATCACTGCCGTGTCCGCCAAGAAGCAGCGCGAGCTCGCGCGCGCCATCAAGCGCGCCCGCTTCCTTGGCCTGCTGCCTTACGTCATTCGCTAATACGTTCCGCAGTCGGCGGCCCTGCCGCCGACTGCGCCTTACTTGCTCATAAGGCTTCCGGGTCGTCCGGTTGCCGATGGTTGGGGTCAGATGACCTCTAACCGCTCGAAAGGGGCGGGACAGCTGATGATTGGACCCTTTGTCATTGCGCTTGCGGCCGGCGCTGCTTCGGCCTTGATGTTCGCCTCGATCATCTCGGGCGCATTGATCTCACTCGTGCTGTTCTATCTGGCGCCGCTGCCGCTGATGGTGGCGGCGATCGCGTGGGGCCCTCTCTACGCCGCAATCGGCGGCATCGCCGCCGCAATCAGCCTCGGCGCCCTCGTCAGCTTTCCCTATTGCATCGCTTTCGCCATTGCCGTGGCGCTGCCGGCATGGTGGCTCGGGCACCTTACCCTGCTCGGCCGTCCCGCCGCCGATCATGCCTCCAACTCGGCGCTTTCACCGGAAGATCCTGCGGCCGCGCTTGAATGGTACCCGATCGGACGGATCCTGCTGTGGATCGCCGCCGTCGCGACGCTGACCACCTTTGCAGCCCTGCTCACGCTGGGCACCGACGCCGCTACGATCACCAGCACCTTGCACCGCGCGTTGTCGCGCATCCTCAGCGCATCGGATTCGCCGGTCTCTGCCGATACCGAGCAATGGATCGATACGCTGATCAACGTGGCTCCGGCCGCGGCCGCATTGTTTGCCACGGCGACATTGACTTTGAACCTGTGGCTCGCTGCGAAGATCGCCGCGACGTCCGGCCTGCTCCGCCGCCCATGGCCCGATCTGCGTACGGTCGCATTGCCGCCACTCACAGTCGCTGCGCTTTTCGCAGCCATCGGCCTCAGCTTTGCCGGCGGCCTCGTCGCGATATTGGCGGTCATCACCGCCTCGACGCTCTTGATGGCCTACGCGCTGACCGGCCTTGCCGTGCTCCATACGCTCTCGCTGAGATGGAGCAGCCGGCCACTTTGGCTCGGCCTGTCCTATGCGCTGATTTTGACCCCGGTCTGGCCGATGCTGTTCTGCGCGATGGTCATGCTCGGATTAGCCGATCTCGTCTTCGGTCTGCGTCAGCGATTTTGGCGGCGGCCGCCGCCCCTACCCGTCCCGTAACTTCGATCCCTCAAACCTGAACACCCACGACAAGGAGAAGATCCATGGAAGTCATTTTGTTGGAACGCGTCGCCAAGCTCGGCCAGATGGGCGAGATCGTGAAAGTGAAAGACGGCTATGCCCGCAACTTTCTCCTGAAGCGGAAGAAGGCGCTGCGCGCGACGACGGAGAACAAGGCCAAGTATGAGGGCATGAAGGCCGATCTCGAGGCCAACAACATCAAGGCCAAGTCGGAAGCGGGCAAGGTCGCCGAGAAGATCGACGGACGCGACATCGTGATCATCCGCCAGGCGTCCGAAGCCGGTCAGCTGTTCGGCTCGGTCTCGGTGCGCGATATCGTCGCCGGGCTTGCTGACGATGGCATCACCGTGAGCCGTCCGCAGGTCTGGCTCGACGCGCCGATCAAGGCGATCGGCCAGCAGAAGGTGACGATCGCGGTTCACCCCGAGGTCGAGGCGTCGATCACCGTCATCGTCGCTCGCAGCGCCGACGAGGCCGAGCGGATCAAGCGTGGTGAGGACATCTCGACCCGGCAGGAAGATCGCGATGCGGCGGCCGAGGCGCTTGCTGCCGCCGGCGAGTTCTTCGATCCGGAAGCCCAGCAAGAGGAAGGCGAGCCGGCCGATCAGCCAGCCGCATAATCATCACCAACGGCTTGCCAAAGCGAAGAGCCCGGCACTCACAGGCCGGGCTCTTTTGCGTTCTGATCGTCGTGTCGCAGCGGGCTTAGACCTACTCTTAATGCGAGGTCGGCGACTGCGATGAGCCTGTCGACGGCGTGACCAGATCAGGCTGGGCCCCCGAGTGGGGCGGTGACGACGGAATGGAGGGATCGCTGGCTGGGCTCGACGGCGAAGCCGATATTGATTGCGTCGTGGTCAGCGGGGCCGCCGGCGTCACCGCCGGAGCCGGATCGGCTCGCAGCATGGGTGGATCGCTGGCTTTTGGCGTCTCGCTCGCGGGCGCCTCGATCTTCGGCGTATCCGCGCGGTCGACAGCCGCCGGTCTTGCATCGTCAAGGCTCGACGGCGCAGCCTTCGGTGGCTCCGAGCTTGAAGCTCCAAGCGCAGCGTCCGACGGCGGCTCGGTCGCAGCATCGGGCTTCGATGCTTCCTGACCGCGCGACTTGCCGCGCTTCAATTTAGCAGCCGATTTGCGACCCGCCGGCGCGCGCTCTCCTGTCTGAGCAGACTCCTGATCGCCAGCATCGGACTTGCTCTCCGCCCCTGGTGCCGATCGCGCCGATCGCTTGCCATGGCGTACCCGATGCGCGGGCTCATCTTGCGCGCTCGCCCCATCGGGCTCAGGGGCAGCTTCGCGTGACTCAGATGCGGCAGCAGGACGATGCCGGCGTCCCGAACGCTCCGTCTGTTCGGGCGCTCCGGTTCTCGTCTCGGACCGAGGCTCAGGCTTCGCATCCGATTTTGCTTCCTTGCCGTCTTTGCCGCCCTTGCCCTGGTTGCCCGTATAGCGCGCGTCACTTGCGCCGTTCGAGATCAGGTAATTTGAGAGCACGCCGGCCATCTCGGGGCTCGTCGTGTAGTGCTGACGCAGGAAGCTCGGCAGCGATCCCGGCGCAGTGGTTTTCAAAAGACCACGCGGGCTCTTGTGACACGCCGAGCAGGTTCCAGCGAAGATCTGCGACGGGCTCTTGCCAGCCTCGAGATTTTCCTGCGCCTGCATCGGCCCTGCCATGCAGAGCGTCAGCATCACCGCGGCCAAACCAAGCGCCCGGCTCACCATTCTCATTCTCCAGCTGCGGTCACGACCGCACGCCTCGCGGTCCTTGATTGGATATTGGCGCTCGTATTTCCGCTCACCAGCATGGCGACGATCAAGTCCGAAACCGCCCGTATATCATGTCTTTGCCGGCGAGCCTTCATCCCCCACATTCGCGCGCGACAATGGGAAAGAAAAAGCGCGGAGCACCGCATCGGCATCTGCGGCGCCACCTTTTAGCGGAATATCGAACGAAAGGAAGTGCACAGATGCAACGCCCCGCGAATACCGTTTTCGAATATCCGCTTTGTCTCCAATGCAGTAGTGACGCAAGCGGACGCTCACTATCATAAATACCTGTTGAAATGGAACCAAACGGTTCCGAAAGCGTCGAGTGCGACGGCCGGGAAAGTCAGCATCTCACGGGATGGCTCGTTAGGTGGTGTGAATGGACCGTTTGTTGCGGAGTCTGTTGAGTCGCTTTATTCGCCGTGGGTCGATCGCGTTCACGACTGCAGATGGCACAAGATTTCGCTGCGGGAACGGCATCGGCGTTCCCGTCGCAGCCCGGTTTCTGACCCGGCAAGCCCAGCGCAGGTTGCTGATAAACCCTGAGCTCGCACTGGGCGAGATATTCATGGACGGCAGCTTCGTTGTCGAGCACGGTTCGATCGCCGACGTGCTTGCGACCGTGATGGATCAGCCCGATGCAGTGCCGCGCTGGGCCAAATTGCAGTGGTGGCTGCGCTATCTGGCCCGACACCTGCGGCAGTTCAATTTTCGTGGACGGTCCCGTACCAACGTCTCCCATCATTATGATCTCGACGGGCGGCTCTATTCGCTGTTTCTCGACGCCGACAAGCAATATTCGTGCGGCTATTTCGAAACGCCCGGCACGACACTCGACGATGCGCAGCTCGCCAAGAAGCGCCATCTGGCCGCGAAGCTCCTGCTCGACAAGGATGACCGGGTGCTCGACATCGGCTGCGGCTGGGGCGGGCTTGGCCTTTACCTGGCCGAAACGACCGGCGTAGACGTCACCGGCGTCACGCTGTCGACCGAGCAGCTGCAGGTGGCCAACGCGCGTGCCGCCGAAAAGAACCTGAGCGATCAGGCCCGCTTCGTTCTGCAGGACTATCGCGATATCCCCGGCTCGTTCGATCGGATCGTCTCGGTCGGCATGTTCGAACATGTCGGCGTCGACTTTTACGAGACCTATTTCCGTCGCTGTGCCGAGCTGCTGAGCGATGATGGCGTCATGGTCCTGCATTCGATCGGCCGCTCCGAGGGACCGGATGCCACCAATCCGTGGATCGCGAAATATATCTTCCCCGGCGGCTACATTCCGGCGCTGTCGGAAGTGCTGCCAGCAATCGAGCGCGCAGGCCTCCTGGTTTGCGACATCGAAATCCTGCGGCTGCATTATGCCGAGACCTTGAAGGCCTGGCGGGAGCGCTTCATGGCGCGGCGGGAAGAGGCCGTGCAGCTCTATGACGAGCGCTTCGCGCGGATGTGGGAATTCTATCTGGCCGCCTCGGAAATGGCTTTCCGTAAGCAGAACCTGATGAACTTCCAGATCCAGCTCACCAAGCGCCAGAACGTCGTCCCGATGACCCGGGACTACATCCCGCGCGAAGAGGCCCGCTTGCGTGCGATTGAGCGCGGCAGCCGTCCGGTGCTCAAGATGGCCGGCGAATAGTCGTAACGTCATTACGGCTCCGGGTCCGCAGGCCGAGAGCTGCGGGCTCGCTTACTCAATTCACGATCGGTTGCACCATCTTCATCCGCCGCCTCGACCGCACCCGCACCGCCGGCGATGCCGGTCGGAGCAGCTGCGCCCGCAGCTCTTCGGGCGTCGGGACGGCTTTGGCCGAAGCGTGCGATTCCGCGACATCGTCGAAGGTCTGCACCAGGATGGCGAGCCAGTTGCGGCTGTCCCGCTCCGACCGCCAATCGTGATATCGGCGCCTCATGTGCCGTCTCCTGCCCGCGGGAGTGCACTGCCCCCAAAGAAATACCGGTTCCTGTGAACTGGCTCACAGATAATGCCCGCACCTGCCCGTACGTTTGCGGACATCATGCGGAACCCATACCGAGCCATGCAGGACCCCCAGACCGACTTCAGCACCGACTACGTGCTGATCGCTGTCGGCGTGGGAGCGTCCCTCATCGCCTTGCTCTATCTCCTGCTGGTCTGAGCCGGCCGAGCAATCGCGTCGAAGGTCACCAGACCCTTTCCAACGTTCGTCGGTCCGAAGCGTTCCCGGTTCAGATCGGCTGAGGAAATTCTCCGGCCCATTCCGGGCTCGCGATTCCGCCCCCGGCGCCGCCCGGTCGCGCTCCCTCCCGGTCAAGCGCGGCATCCGGCGAAGCTGGATTCATCCACCGCTATTACCGGACAGTGCATATCGACGAGCTTTTGCTTTCGCTCACGGGCCGACAGGCGCTTTATCCCCTCCCCTCGAAAGCTGTTACACA
>NZ_CAFK01000105.1 GCF_000239815.1 Bradyrhizobium sp. STM 3843
TTTGGGTCCCTTCGCGGCCGCAAGTTCGGTCTGCAGCTGAGCCTCGAGCGAGGGCCGGTCGGCTTCGACGAATGCGTAAAGGCCGACGCCGGTGCGGCGGTCGGCAAAGGCCACGATCGCGGCGTCGCGCACATCGGGATTTCTGCGGATCAGCTCCATCAACACGGGCGCATCATTGACCAGCCGCCGGCCACCGCCTTCGCGATCGGTGAAATTGAAGATGCCGCGGGTGATGGCGCGATAAACCTTCTTGCCGGTCATGAGCCAGATCCGCGCGAACAAGGATTTGCGCGCGAGGATCTTGCGCTCTTTCGGAGTCAGCGCCTCCGGTGCGTAGGTCCGCTTGTGCTTGAGCATGTGCCGCAGGTCTTCATAGGCGGCGATGCGGAAGAGGCGGCTGCGCGTCGAGAAACAGGCCGCCAGCTGGAAGTCGGTGACGTAACAATGGCCGTCGCGCCCGACCAGCCAGTTCTGCTCCTTGGCGAGATCATTATGCGTGATGCCGGCACGGTGCAGCCGGCGCAGCGTCTGCTTGGCGGAGCGGAAATAGGCGACATTGCCGCGGGGTTTTGCCAAATGAAGTGCGACGCCGTCGATGAAGCCGCGCACCAGAGCGCGGTCACCGGCCCACAGGAGCTCGGGACCCACATTGAGGCCGTTGGCCAATGTCAGTGCCTTGCGTTCCCGGGCGAACAGATGGCGCGCCAGCAGATACGACCACCATGGCACTTCATCGAGCCGCCGCAGCACGGCATCGACCTCGCCCTTGTCGCTGCGGAAACGGCCGCGCTCAACGATCGAAAACACGTCGCCCTTGAGCAGAACTCCGCTGCTCCAGCGCGACGACAGCACTTTGGCGTCGTCCTTCGGCAAACTCATCGGAAACTCACGCAGCGGCAGCGATATTGAGGTGGTCGGCGATCCAACGGTCGAGATCGGCCAATGCGCGGGCGCTGAGCGCCTGCTTCTTGGCGACCGTTTTCTCGTTGCCGCGCAGGCGCGTACCGTCCGGCTTTTTGGTCGGCGCGCTCGCAAGCGGCGGGAATAGGCCGAAATTGATGTTCATCGGCTGGAACGAGCGCGTCCCGGCGTCGATCGTTTCGATATGGCCGCCGGTGATATGACCTAGGAGCGCGCCGAGCGCCGTAGTCGGCGGGGGCGGCGCGAGCTGTTGTCCGCGCGCATCGGCTGCGGCGTAGAGGCCTGCGATGAGGCCAATGCTCGCGGATTCGACATAGCCTTCGCAGCCCGTCATCTGGCCGGCAAAGCGCAATCGGGGTTGGGCGCGAAGGCGCAGCTGGGCGTCGAGCAGCTTCGGCGAGTTCAGAAATGTGTTGCGGTGCAGGCCACCGAGACGCGCGAACTCGGCTTTCTCGAGGCCTGGAATGCTGCGGAACACCTGCTGTTGGGCGCCATACTTCAGCTTGGTCTGGAAGCCGACCATGTTGTAGAGCGTGCCGAGCTTGTTGTCCTGGCGCAGCTGCACGATTGCATAGGGTTTCACGGTCGGGTTGTGCGGATTGGTCAGTCCCACAGGCTTCATGGGTCCGTGGCGCAGCGTCTCGTGGCCGCGCTCCGCCATCACCTCGACCGGCAGGCAGCCGTCGAAATAGGGCGTGTTGGTCTCCCAGTCCTTGAAGTCGGTCTTTTCACCCGCGAGCAGCGCGGCGACAAAGCCATCGTACTGCTCCTTCGTCATTGGGCAGTTGATATAGTCCGCGCCGGTCCCGCCGGGCCCGACCTTGTCGTAGCGCGATTGAAACCAGGCCACCGACATGTCGATGGTCTCCCTATGCACGATCGGCGCGATGGCATCGAAGAAGGCGAGCGCATCTTCGTCGGTCAAAGCGCGGATGGCGTCGGCGAGCGGCTCTGAGGTGAGGGGGCCTGTCGCGACGATGACATTGTCCCATTCGGCCGGAGGCAGGTCCGCGATTTCGCCGCGCCGAAGCTCGATTCGGGGATGCTCCTGCAGCGCTCGCCCGACTGCGGCGGAAAAGCCGTCACGATCGACCGCCAAAGCGCCTCCGGCGGGCACCTGGTTGGCATCGGCTGCGCGCATGATCAACGAGCCGAGCTTCCGCATCTCTGCATGCAACAGACCAACGGCGTTATTGGCAGCGTCATCGGACCGGAACGAATTGGAGCAGACGAGCTCGGCGGGCGAGTGCGTCCGATGCGCTTCGGTCATACGTTCCGGGCGCATTTCGTGCAGAATCACGCCGACGCCGGCTTCGGCCAGCTGCCAAGCGGCTTCTGAGCCGGCGAGCCCGGCGCCAATGACATGAATGGGTTCGCGAGACGATTTGGTCGCAGTCATGGGGGCAGAGGTAGCGCGTTTCCCGCTGCAGGGAAATGCGCCTTAGCACGCCGTTCGACCAGATCGGCCACGGAACCGCGACGCCCTAAACGACAACGCCCGCCAAGAGGCGGGCGCTGTCCGTCAAGGCGTCGGAAGCAGCTGATCAGCCGTTGTAGTGACCGGCGGCGACGCGCGGAATGTCAGAGCGGTCGAGGCCGATATCCGCGAGCTCGCGATCGCTGAGCTGCGACAGCTCGGCAACGTTGCGCTGATACTCCCGGAACGCCTGGATCATGCGGATGAGCGAGAGCAACATAGTAAATCTCCTTAGATCGACGATTCAGCTCTTCGCCAGAGCCTCATCGTTGAAATGAATATAGAAGAGATTGTTGCGCTGCAGAAGCGCTGATGTTGCGGTGCAGCTAAACGATCAGCGCATAGCTTCGGTAACGGGCCATTAGGACTCTCGGTGCTGTCAGCTTATGCCGTAGAAATACCTTTGTTATCAATACTTTCTGAGGTATTTTGTGGAGGCCGGGAGCGGGGTGCATTCGGTGTCGCGGATTGTCGCGGCGCACTTTCTTGCCCGCTCAGTTCATTAAAAGTGAATTATAATTCGATTTATCTCACATCATCGCGAGCGGTTGTGATTCGCTTGCTCGGCGGCGATCCGGGGCCGACCAGATCGGGCGAGCGTTTCCTTTCGATGCGCCGCGATCCAATGCGCCGCGCAGGCTCCCGAAAATCCAAGAATGCAGTCTCAGATTGTATTTCCATTATCAGTTCGGCGTTCGCTGCGCCGCATCGTTACAGGCCTGTAATCGAATCGCTCTGTTATGCATGTGCCTCTGCGCCGATCGCGCATCACATTTTGCTCGCGTCGAATTCATTCGGAGGTTGAGCAACCTTCGGCGACAAAATGTCACATGGCTTTCGGCATGGCGTCGGGGGCTGTGGAAAAGGTGGGGAAATCACATGAAAATGAAGCTTTTTGGAGTAGCCGTGTTGGCGGCAGCGCTGGGAACAGCCCTGCCTGCGCATGCCGCGAAGGTGGGCGGTGGTTGCAGCGGCTCGAATCTCGAGAAAACGGAAACCGCCATCGAGGCCATGGCCGACGGCGACGCCAAGTTCGCGGCCGAGAAGGAAGTGGCGTTGGCGCAGGACGCTTTGCTGAGCGGCAAGATGGGCGTCTGCGCGGTGCACCTGTCGAAAGCCGCCCATGTGGGGGTAGCCAAGTAAGTATCTCCGATCGATGATATCAGGCCGACCGCGATGGCGGTCGGCCTTTTGTTATGCCCACTAAGGTGCGTGCGACAATTGAGTCGCGAACGCTGCAATCGTGCGGGCGTAGACGTCGCTCTTGTTCCATTGCTGGAGCACCGCGAAATTCGGGCCGCCGGGCTCCCAATCCTTGCCGCGCTGCCACCCGTGCCCCTTCAAGTAATTTGCGGTCGAGGCGAGGACATCCGGTGCGCTGCGCATCAGGTCGCGCCGGCCGTTGCCGTCGAAATCGACCGCGAACTTCAGCCATGAGGACGGCATGAACTGGGTCTGGCCGATCTCGCCAGCCCACGCGCCGCGCATCTCGGCAGGCGCCAGGTCGCCGCGTTCCACGATGCGCAGGGCATCCATCAGTTCGGCGCGAAACTCGTCGGCGCGGCGGCAGTCGTAAGCCAGCGTCGCCAAGGCGCGGATGGTCGGGAACTTGCCGATGTTGACGCCGAAATCGGTCTCCAATCCCCAGATCGCAACCAGCACCTCGCCGGGCACGCCATAGGCTTCCTCAATACGCGACAGCACGGATCCATATTGCTTCATCATGTTGGAACCGCGGGTCAGCCGCGGCGGGATCATGCGGCCGGAGAACTCTTCGAAGGTTTGCGAGAAAACCTTCTGCGAATGGTCGCGAGTGATGACACTCTGATCGAGCGTCACTCCGTTCAGGCCCGTGCTGACTGCGGCCGCCGAGATCCCTTTTGCCGTCGCTTCCGCCTTGAAGTCGGTCAGCCAGGCATCAAAGCTGCCGCTGCCGCACGCCGCCGCCGCGCGGGCTGTGCCGAGTGGCATCGCGGCAAACGCGGCGCACATGACAAGGCTTGCAAGGAGGCGAGAAGGGGGCATCGAACGCACCTGTCATCGAAATGATTTCAACCGATATCAACGGGTCGCCATCTTGGGCGCGACCGCGGCCAGAACATGGCCCGCCCTTCACGTTGCCGTATGTGAGACGCGCGTCGAACGTCCATCCAACACAATAAGGATTGTTTAACAGGCGGATGCGTCTGCAATACTTCGCCCCGTCAACGGCGGGCCGCCGGCGAGATGACCGGCGGCCCGGCTGCAGATCTTGACGCATGTATGTCATGCCTACTTGTCGTCGCGCGACCAGGGGAACAAATTGGCGGGGAAGTCCGCGGCAGGCTTGCGCTGCGGAGGTGCCGGCGGCGCCAGCCGTACTGCGTTGGGATCGACCGCGATCACCTCGCGATAGAGGTGCCAGGTCGCGTGGCCGAGCAGTGGAACCACCACCGCAAGGCCGAGGAAGAACGGGATCGTCCCGATAACCAGGAGCGCGGCGACGATCAGGCCCCATGTTCCGATCGCAACCGGGTTCTTGGCGGTCACGCGCAATGACGTCACCATGGCCTCGAGCGCGCCCGCACGGCGGTCAAGCATCAGCGGGAACGAGACCACGGTAATGGACAGCGCCAGCAGCGCGAACAGGAAACCTGTGCCGCAGCCGACCACGATCAGCCACCAGCCCTGCCGTGTGGTCAGGACATGCTGGATGAAATCACCAAAGCCGGTCGCGCCGCCATAGCCGAACACGGCGATATAGATCGCCTGCGCGGTCGCCACCCAGGTCACGAACAACGCCAGCAGCAACGTGCCCAGTCCGAGCATCGCGCCGAACGAAGGCGAGCGCAGCACCTCGAAGGCATCCCAGGCCGAGGCCTCGATGCCCCGTTCGCGCCGGCTGCTCAGTTCATAGAGTCCGAGCGCGGCGAACGGGCCGAGCAGTGCGAAGCCGGCGGCCAGCGGGAACAACAGCGGAATCACCGAGTAGCCGAACGCCGCCCGGGCCAGCACCAGGCCGAGCACGGGATAGATCGCGCACAACATCAGCGCGTGACTGGGCATGGCCTTGAAGTCTTCCCAGCCGAGCTGCAGCGCCCGCTGCAAATCGGAAAAATCGATGTTCCGGATGGTCAGCTCGGCCGCGACCTCATCGCCGGGCCGAGCGTGTGGTGCGACATTGCTATGATAGGTGGCCATGGTCGTTCGCTCCCTTCGATCCAGCGTGTAGCCGCCGCAGGGCTGGCGGCGTTCGCAGGTTTCAGACAGGCTCGCGATCTGGCCAGACGCGACGAACCCGAGGACGGCCATTCGCGAACTGAAGTCAGAAGCATACTCGAAAACGCAATTGTCCGTGCTCACGGCTGGGTGACGGTCGGCTATATCGCGGTGCACACAACGATACGTCATTTCGCCGTCATTCCGCCTTGGGTAAGGTTCAACGTTTCGCTGCCCTGTCCGGCGTCGACAGGTCGTTGGCTGTGAGTCACCGGTTCGCGCTGACACGCAACCAAAAGCAGCCGACTTCGTTCTTCACGCGTTAGCTAAAATCCATTGGGGAGCCATTGATGAGCGTCTTTG
>NZ_CAFK01000104.1 GCF_000239815.1 Bradyrhizobium sp. STM 3843
TCACCTCGCTCTGCCCGGTCACGGGCCAGCCGGACTTCGCCCATCTCGTCATCGACTATGCGCCGGGACCGTGGCTCCTGGAGTCAAAATCGCTGAAGCTCTACATGGCCAGTTTCCGCAACCATGGCGCGTTTCACGAGGACTGCACGGTCGCGATCGGCAAGCGGATCGCGGCCGAGATCAAGCCGAAATGGCTGCGCATCGGCGGCTATTGGTATCCGCGCGGCGGCATCCCAATCGACGTGTTCTGGCAGACCGGCAAGCTGCCCAAGGGGCTGTGGGTGCCCGAGCAGGGCGTGGCGCCCTATCGCGGCCGCGGTTGAACGGGGACCACGTAACGACCTTCGGCCACCGGCTCTACAGGCGATGGCCTCTCCCCAAAGCTTCACGCCACCGCGCGCACGCGACTGATGAAATCGTCGACCTCGCCGGTGAGCGCGCTCGATTGATGCGACAGGCTGGCCGCGGCCTTGAGCACATCGTTGGCGGCGCGGCCGGTGTCGCTCGCCGCCCCGCTCACTGCGCTGATGTTCTGGGTGACGGTCGAGGTCGCTTGCGCGGTCTGCTGCACGGTGGAGGCGATCTCGGCGGTTGCCTTGTTCTGCTCCTCGACCGCGGCGGCGATCGTCCGGTTGATGCCGTTGACCTCGTCGATGGTCGAGACGATGCCCTGGATCGCCGCGACCGCTTTCTGCGTCGCGTCCTGGATCTCGGCGATCTGGCCGCTGATCTCCTCGGTCGCCTTCGCGGTTTGGGAAGCCAGGTTTTTCACTTCGCTCGCCACCACGGCAAAGCCCTTGCCGGATTCGCCGGCGCGGGCGGCTTCGATGGTGGCGTTGAGCGCGAGCAGATTGGTCTGGCTCGCGATCGAGGTGATCAGCCCGACCACCTCGCCGATGCGGTCGGCGCCGGTTGCAAGGGCACGCACCGTGGCATCGGTCTGCTTGACCGTCTCCACCGCCTGCTCCGTCGCCCGCGTCGCCTGCGCCACCTGACGGCTGATCTCGCGGATCGACGCGGTGAGTTCCTCGGCCGCGGAGGCGACGGTCTGCACGCCGCCACCGACCTGCTGCGCCTGCTCCGAGGCGGAGCCCGCCTGTTGCTGCGCATGCGCGGCGGTCCCCGACATCGACTTGGCCGTGGATTCCAACTGGCCGGAGGCGCTCGACAGCGTCTGCACCATCTGGCCGACCCGGCCCTCGAACTGCCGCACCAGACTAGCCAGTTCGGCCGCTCGCTTCTCCTCCGACGCACGGCCCGCCGCCTGCGCCGCGGAGAGCCGATCGGCGTTGACCATGGCGTCCTTGAACACCTGCAGCGCGGCTGCCATGCGGCCGATCTCGTCGGCGCGCCCGAGGCTCGGAACCTCGGCGCCGAAGTCGTGCCCGGCAAACCGCGCCATGACCTCGGTGATCTCGGTCAGCGGCCGCGTCACACGACGACGTACGATGTAGAAGCCGCCGACCATGAGCGCGATCGAGGCCGGCGTCAGCAGGCCGAACAGCACCAATTCCGCACGGGCCTCCGCCAACGCGTTGTGCGCGCGCGTGATCGTCTCGGCCAGCGCGGTTTTCGTTGTGGTCACCAGTTTTTCGGCGACGGCCAATTGGCGGTCGCGGAATTCGACGCCGGCAATGCCGGTCAGTTCACCACGCAAAAGCTTCCCGGCAACGCTGTTGCGTTCTTCGCCTTGCGCGCCGGTGACCGACGGCGCCGCCTCGTGGATCGCCTCGAGCAGCGCTGATGATGCGACCTCGGGCGTCGCCAGCTTGATCACGATATCCCACGATTGCTGGGCCCGGCCGCGATTGTTGGCGAACTCGAGCCCGTCGGCGGCAGTCCAGGTACGGCCGCTGACCAGCGCGCTGAACTCCATCAGAATTGTCTGACCCGCGACAGCGCGCACCTGCCACGCGGATTGCTTGATTTGAAGCAGGCGGTCGACCACCGGATCGATCAGGCTCATGGAATTGTCGAGCAACGCTGTCGCATCCTCGACCGCAGCCATATGAGCGTTGCTGGTCTGCAACCAGTTCTCGATGAGCTTGGGATCGCGGGCCGCTTTGTCCTGGCGCAGCCCGGTCGCGATCTGACTGCGCAGAGACACAAGCTGCTGCCACGTCGCGCGTACCTTCTCGACTTTGTCGCGCAGTCCTGACGCATCCACGCCGGCAAGCGTGTCCTGAGCGGCAGTATAAGTCTGTTCTGCCGCCTCGCGCTCCTTGGCAACCGAATTGAGCGCGCTGTCCGGCGCAGCCGTAGGAGACCCGAGGAAGCTGATCACGTCGCCCCGTTCGAGCCGGAAGGCGACCAGCGCGTTGGTCATGTCGCGGCTGGCGATGGCGAGGGAGACGATGCGATTGCTGTCGACATAGCGACTGATCGCCTGCTTCAGGCTGAAGGCGCTCATGACGACGAGCACGATACCGAGGATGCCGACGACGGCGCCGAGGATGCGCGCCACGGATTGCTGCTTCTGCATTGGATGGCCGATGGGATCCCAGAGGATGGCTGAACGCTGACGGTTCAATTTATGGAACCCAAATTATGAGGGATCGCTTAAATTGCGTGTATTCCGTTCATTTTCGCGCAATGGGAATACCGTGGTACCACGCTCGCCGCCACCTACATACAGCTTGGATGCTATCGGCGTCCGATCTGAATCAGGAGATGCGACGATTCGTCAGCGGATTGCATCCGCCGGCGGCCGCGGACGCAACAGCGCGGCGCAGGCAAATCCCAGCGCCACCATGATGCAGGCCGCAACCGACAGGCTCGGCAGCTTGCCGGCATGGACGATGCCAAAGCCATAGGCGATGGGGCCGACGGTCTGGCCCATGAAGAAGGAGAACGAGTGCAGCGACATCGCGGTGGCGCGGGCCTCGATCGACAATTCGCTGGCGAACACCTGCAGGCAGCCATGGATCATGTAGAAGCCCCAGCCCATCAGCAGCATGCTGGCGAATTGCAGCTTCCAGTCGGGGCCGAAGGCAATCGCGATCAACTGCAAACCGACCAGGGTCGCGCCCGCAATCATCATGCCCTTGACGCCGAGCCGCGGCAGGAACTGCGACACCGTGAACGTGTAGAACAAGCCGCCGACCGCAAACCCCGCGATCACGATGCCCGCGATCGACAGCGATTTCTGGCCGAGATCGAACAGGAATGACGCGATGAACGGAAAAAGCCCGAACACGCAGCAGCCTTCGATGAAGACGGCCGAGAAGCAGTAGCGCGTATTGGGATTGGTGAAGATGGTGCGATAACCCTTCTTCAGCGCGGCGAAATCGCTGGTCGGCGCATGGGTCAGGCTGGCTCCGCGAAACCCGGCAAAGACAGCAACCGCAGCGACCAGCCCGAGCGCGCCAAGGGTCGCGAGCACGCCGCGCCAGCCGATGAAGTCACCGATGACGCCTGACGCTGTCGCGCCGAGCAGATTGCCGGCCATCGAGCCGGCCAGCGTGCGGCCGATCGCAACCTGGCGTTTGGCGGGCGCGACCAGGTCGCTGGTCAGGCCGAGCGCGACCGGAAACACCCCGCCCGAGGCGATGCCGGCAAGAATGCGGGTCGCGAACAAGGCGGTGAACGAGGTCGCGAGCGCGCCGAGGATGCTGGCGACACCGAGCAGCGCCAGACACAGCGTCATCAGCCGCGCCTTGCCGAAGAGGTCGGCGGCCGCCCCGATCAAGGGCTGGACCAGCGCATAGATCAGGGCATAGCCGGCGGCGAGCCCTGCGGCGGTGGCGATGCTGATGGCAAAATCGTCGGCGACGTGCGGCAGCACGGGATCAAGCGCCCGGGTCGAAAGCGCCGCCGAGAAGCCGGCCAGGGCAATGATGTTGATCGCCGGCGGGAAGCGCTGCTCCGACGGCCGGACGACGGTCTGATGCATCAGCGCGCGTGTCCCGCGGCCTGTCGCTTGGCCTGTTCCTTGGCGATCGCGTCGAACGCCATCAGGGTGCGCAACAGGCCCTCGAACTCCGACAGCGGCACCATGTTGGGCCCGTCGGAGGGGGCGTGGTCGGGGTCAGGATGGGTCTCGATGAAGACGCCGGCGACGCCGACGGCGACCGCGGCGCGGGCCAGCACGGGCACGAATTCGCGCTCGCCGCCGGAGGATGCGCCCTTCCCGCCCGGCTGCTGCACCGAATGCGTCGCATCGAAGATGACCGGCGCGCCGGTCGTACGCGCCATGATCGGCAGCGAGCGCATGTCGGAGACCAGCGTGTTGTAGCCGAACGAAGCGCCCCGTTCGGTCACCAGCACGTTGCGATTGCCCGCGCTGGTGATCTTGGCGACCACGTTGGCCATGTCCCACGGCGCCAGGAACTGGCCCTTCTTGACGTTGATGACCTTGCCGGTCGCGGCCGCCGCGACCAACAGGTCGGTCTGTCGGCACAGGAACGCTGGGATCTGCAGCACGTCGACGGCCTGCGCGACCTCTGCGCACTGGCCGGCGTCATGGACGTCAGTCAGCACGGGAAGCCCGAGCGACGAGCGGATCTCCGCGAAGATCGGCAGCGATTGCGAAAGCCCGAGACCGCGCGCGGCTGAGGCGCTGGTGCGGTTGGCCTTGTCGAACGATGTCTTGTAGATCAGCCCGATCTTCAGCCGCGTCGCGATCTCCTTCAGCGCGGACGCCACCTCCAGCGCGTGCCCACGGCTTTCGAGCTGGCACGGACCCGCAATGACGGCGAGCGGAAGCTCGTTGCCAAAGCTGACGGAGCCTGCAGTGACGACGGCGGCGGCTGGTGGGGTGGCGCTCAAGAGATCATCCTCGTTGCGGGCGACGATGGCGGCGACGCGCGAACTGCGCAAGCGCCTGCCGGAATATCAGGGTTGCTCAGGAAGATACGCGCTGATCTTACCGCATCGCCGAAAACACCGTCGGCGTCAAAAGCTGGCTCACGATATTGGCGACGATCTGGCCGTCCTCTTCGCTTTTCGCACGCGCCGCGAGCCACTCGGGATCGGTCGCAAACGCGGTCCATCGGCTCTCGCGCTCGGCGAGCGACTCCCAGGCCAGGAAATAGGTCAGCTCCTGATTGGATTCACCGATCAGCGTCGTGAAAAAGCCGACCGGACGGATGCCATGCTTCTCGAACAGCTTCAGCGTCACCGTCTCAAAGCGCTTCAGCAGCGCCGGCAGCCGACCAGGGACGCAGTGATAGACACGGCTTTCGTAGATCATTGGCGGTCCTCCCAGATGTTGTATGGGGGTTATAGCGAGCAGGTTCCAGGCTGTCTTGAAGGGTGACAACATGGCACCCCTGCTCGCCATGGCCGGACCATTCCCGCAATGTTGCTGCAATGTAAATAGCCCTAGAACCGGCCGTTCCAGGACCTGGATATCGAGGACATGCGGATCTTGCTGGTGGAAGACGAGGCCGAAATGGCGGCGGCGCTGTCACAGGCGCTGAAGGGCTATGACATGGTGGTCGACCACGTGCCGAGCCTTGCCGAGGCCGAGGAGGCGATCTCCGCCGACGTCCACGGCGCGGTCCTGCTCGACCGCCAGCTTCCCGACGGCGACGGTCTGGCGCTGATCCCGAAACTGCGCGCCAAAGCCGATGGCGTCCCGATCATCGTGCTGACTGCGCGCGGCGATCTTGCCGACCGCATCACTGGCCTCGACAGCGGCGCCGACGACTATCTGGCAAAGCCGTTCGCCGTCGAGGAGCTGATGGCGCGGCTGCGCGCCGTGCTGCGACGTCCCCCCGGCCTGCAGCTCGACATCATCAAGGCCGGCCGCGTCGCGTTCGATTGCAGCCATCGCGAGGCCAGCGTCGACGGCCGCCCACTCGACCTGCCGCGGCGCGAGCTGTTGGTGCTGGAGACGCTGCTGCGGCGCATGGGCCGCACCGTGCTGCGCACGACGCTGGAGGATGCGGTCTACACTTTTGACGACGAGATCCAGTCGAATGCGCTGGATGCGCATGTCTCGCGGCTGCGGCGCAAACTCGCCGACGCCGACGGCGGCGTCGAGATTCACAGCATCCGCGGCGTCGGCTACCTCTTGAAGCAGGTGCCATGAGCGAGACGGCCGATCACTATTGCCTGCGCTCGAAATTGACCTGGCGGCTGGTGATGCTGCAGGCTGCGCTCCTGATCGCCATCATCGCGCTTGTGGTAGGTGCGCTGTGGGCCTGTGGCCTGCCCGTGCTCGAACGCGACGAAGACCGCGTGATGGACGTGGTGCAGCGGTCGCTCGGGCGCGACGGCAACGGCAGACTGGTGCTGCGCCCGACCGCGGAGCTGAAGCAGCTGCGCGAGGAAACGCCCGATCTCTGGTTCTTCGTGCGGGACCGGCAGGGCGAAACGCTTTCCGAAGGCGAGGTGCCGGACGAGTTCACGAAGATCGGCGGCGCGCTCGACCATATCAGCCAGGCGCGGCTCGGCTGGCAGATGTTCGAGGACGATCCACGCAAGCCGCCGGCGCGCATGAAGCGCGTCAACACCGATGTCGGCAACGTTCAGATCATCACCGCCGCGCAGGGGCGTATGTCTGGCGCCAAGGCGCTATTCGCGGCCTCCCTGACCTTCCTCGCCGTCACGGTACCTGGCCTGTTGCTGATGGCCGCCGCGACCTTCGTGGCGACCCCGATGGTGATCAGACGCGCCTTTGCCGGCATCGACACCACCGCAGAGGAAGCGCGCCGGATCGATTTCCGCCAGCACGGCAGCCAGCTGTCGGCGGACAACCTGCCGCTCGAAGTCGCGCCGCTGGTTGCCGCCGTCAACGATGCGCTAAAGCGGCTCGATGACGGCTATTCCCGTCACCAGCGCTTCGTTGCCGATGCTGCGCACGAGTTGCGCACGCCGATTGCGATCCTCAACACGCGGCTGGAATCGCTGCCCGCAGGCCCTGATAAAATCCGGCTGCTCGAAGACTCGGCGCGGCTTGCGACACTGGCCGAGCAACTGCTCGATATTCAGCGCTTCGACCCGTGCCGCAATCCGTGCGTCCGCGTCGATCTCGTCGCGGTGGCGCGGAATGTCGCGGCGGATCTCGCCCCGCTTGCGATCACCGCCGGCTACGAACTGTCGCTCGATACTGCGTCAGACCGCACTGAGACGCTCGGCGACCGTGCCGCGCTGGAGCGCGCGCTGACCAATCTGGTGCAGAACGCCATACAGCATGGGGGTCGTCGCGGCACCATCACCATTCATGTCGGCTCTGCCGCGACGATCGACGTCACCGATGAAGGCGACGGCATTCCGCCGGACGAACGCTCGCGGATCTTCGATCCGTTTTACCGCCTGACGCCGCTCGATCGCGGCGCCGGCCTCGGTCTCAACATGGTGCGCGAGATCGCAAAGCTGCACGGCGGTCACGTCTCCGTGCTCGACGGGCCAAAGGCCGGCGCCTGCTTCCGCCTGACGCTGCCGCCGGCACCCTTCGTGCAGTAACGCGCGCATCGCGCAATGCTCTCGCAACGCAGCCACCGCAAAGAAGAGAGCACGCTTCGCAATCGAGTGAGGCGCGATGACACCTTGCTGGGAATGCCAATGTCACACGACTTCCTCTCCTTCTTCACGGCGTGGATGGCGGCACCGCGCCGCGTCGGCGCCATCGCGCCTTCCGGCACTGCGCTCGCCGACCTGATCACGCGGGACATCACCGCCGACACCGGCCCGATCCTGGAGCTAGGTCCGGGAACGGGCGCCTTCACCTACCGACTGTTGAAGCGCGGCGTGCGCCAGCAGGATCTCACGTTGATCGAGCACGGCTCCGATTTCGTCCGGCTGCTGCAACTCCGCTTTCCTGGCACGCGCGTGCTGTGGATGGATGCGGCGCGATTGGGCGCGGAGCAGCTCTACCAGGGCGCGCCCGTCGGCGCCGTAATCAGCGGACTGCCGCTGCTCAACATGTCGCCGCGCAAGGTCATCTCGATCCTCAGCGGCGCGTTCAGCTATATGCGTCCCGGCGGCACGTTCTATCAATTTACCTACGGTATGCGCTGCCCGGTGCCGCGGCCGATCCTCGACCGTCTCGGCCTGCGCGCCACGCTGGTCGATCGCGCGCTCCTCAACGTGCCACCGGCCGCGGTCTACCGGCTGACGCGACGGCCACAGTACAAGTTGCTGACGCGCGACGCCACGCCGGCAGCTGATGCGGGCGTTTCCCCCGTCGCGAAGGAGCACCGCGCCAGCGAAGACTGTGCCACGCCCGCCTGAGCCGCTGGGGGGCAGAGCAATGGGTGCCGTGAGCCGGCTCAGACCAGCCGGCTCTGCACCATCGCCGCCTGGATGAAGGACGCAAAAAGAGGGTGAGGCTCAAAGGGTCGCGACTTCAGCTCCGGATGGAACTGGACGCCGATGAACCAGGGGTGGTCCTCATATTCGACGATCTCCGGCAGCACGCCGTCCGGCGAAAGGCCGGAGAATTTCAGGCCGTGCTGCTCGAGCCTATCCTTGTAGGCCGTGTTGACCTCATAGCGGTGGCGGTGGCGCTCGGAAATCTCGGTGGCGCCGCCATACACGTCCGACACCCGGCTGCCCCGCTTGAGCACCGCAGGATAAGCGCCGAGCCGCATGGTGCCGCCGAGATCGCCGCTCTTGGAGCGCTTCTCGAGCTCATTGCCGCGCAGCCATTCGGTCATCAGCCCCACCAGCGGCTCCGGCGTCGGGCCGAACTCGGTGGAGTTCGCTTCCGCGATCCCGACCAGATTCCGCGCCGCCTCGATCACCGCCATCTGCATGCCGAAGCAGATCCCGAAATACGGCACGTCGCGTTCCCTAGCGAACTGCGCCGCGCGGATCTTGCCCTCGGCGCCGCGCTGGCCGAAGCCGCCTGGCACCAGGATGCCGTTGACATGCTCCAGGAACGGCGCGGGATCCTCGTTCTCGAACACCTCGCTCTCGATCCAGTCGAGATTGACGCGGACCTTGTTGGCGACGCCGCCATGCGACAGCGCCTCGATCAAGGACTTATAGGCGTCCTTCATCCCGGTATATTTGCCGACGATCGCGATGGTCACGTCGCCTTCCGGATTGCGGATGCGCTCGTTGATCGTGTGCCAGCTGGCCAGCGCCGGCGGAATCTTGGGCGCGATCCCGAAGGCGGCCAACACCTCGTCGTCGAGGCCGGCCGCATGATAGGCCTCCGGCACCGCGTAGATGTTGTCGACGTCGCGCGCCTCGATCACGGCACTTTCGCGCACGTTGCAGAACAGACCGAGCTTGCGCCGCTCCTCTTTCGGAATCTCGCGGTCGGTCCGGCACAACAGGATGTCGGGCTGGATGCCGATCGAGCGCAATTCCTTTACCGAGTGCTGGGTCGGCTTGGTCTTCAATTCGCCCGCGCTCGGAATGTAGGGCAACAGCGTCAGATGGATGTAGATCGCGTGGTCGCGCGGCAGGTCGTTCTTGAGCTGGCGGATCGCCTCGAAGAACGGCAGGCCTTCGATGTCGCCGACCGTGCCGCCGATCTCGACCAGGACGAAATCGTAATCGTCATTGCCGGAGACGATGAATTCCTTGATGGCGTTGGTGACGTGCGGGACCACCTGAATGGTCGCGCCGAGATAATCGCCACGCCGCTCCTTGGTCAGGATGTCCTGATAGATGCGGCCGGTGGTGATGTTGTCCTGCTTGGTCGCCGGACGCCCGGTGAAACGCTCGTAGTGACCGAGATCGAGATCGGTCTCGGCGCCGTCGTCAGTCACGAACACCTCGCCGTGCTGATACGGCGACATCGTGCCGGGATCGAGATTGAGATAGGGATCGAGCTTGCGAAGGCGGACTTTGTAGCCTCGAGCCTGCAGCAACGCGCCGAGCGCCGCTGAAGCCAAACCCTTGCCGAGCGAGGAGACCACGCCGCCGGTGATGAAGATGTACCGCGCCATGGGACCTTACCTTTAATGCCGCTGACGCGATTCGCCAAAACGAATCGCACGCGGCCCACAACTGCGCGTGGGCCTGTGGGTTACAGGAAACTGAATTTATATCAGTCGGTTACGGAGCGATTCGGATCCGGAAAGCCAGCCGCTTCCCGCATGGCCGCCCCGCATTATTGTGATTGCGGCGCCTGCGGCCCGGCAGGGGCCTGCTTCTGCTGGGCTTCGTCAGCCTTCTTCAACTGATCCAACAGGCCACCGCCGTTCGGCGCCACCGGGGTTGCGCCACCGGCCGGCTGCGACTGGCCGGGCACGTTGTTCAGGATCGAAGCCGGCTTGCGGTCCAGGCTAGCGAGCCAGGACAGCAGCAGGCTGGTGACGAAGAACCCCACCGCCAGCACCGCCGTGGTCCGCGTCAGCAGATTCGCGGTGCCACGGCTCGACATGAATCCGGCGCCGCCACCCATGCCGAGGCCCCCGCCTTCGGATTTCTGCAGCAGCACCGCGCCGATCAGGACGGCGACGATCATGAGGTGGATGACGATAATCACAGTCTGCATAGTGACCTTCAGTCGCAGCCCCGACTTGCGACCCGGCCGGTGGCCGCGATCGAAGGGCGTTGCGGGTTCTTCGGAAATTTGCGCGGTGTTACACGATCGAAACCGGCATTTCCACCCCCGCAGATAATCGCGCCGGAAGTGGACACAAGCTCGATTGCTCCCTCCCGTACGACTTGCGCAAGGATTTCCATTCGTCTATTAAAATAGACAAATGGATCATATTATAGACGATTTTGGCCGGCGACTCGCGCACCGCTTGCGCTTCGAGCGCGAGCGCCGCGGGTGGTCGCTCGCCGACGTCGCCGGCCATTCCGGAGTCTCGAAAGCCACCATCAGCAAGATCGAGCGTGCCGAGGTGAGCCCCACCGCAACCGTATTGGTCCGCCTCGCCAGCGCCTTCGACCTGACGCTGGCCGGACTCATGTTACGCGCCGAGCACCATGGCGAACGGGTTTCGAGAGCCGACCAACAGCCGGTCTGGCAGGATCCCGAAAGCGGCTATGTCCGGAAACAGGTCTTCAGCCGCCCCGACCATCCCGTCGAGCTGGTCACGGTCGAAATGCCGGCGCATCAGAGCGTGACGCTGCCCGCCTCCTCCTACGCCCACATCCGTCAGCTGCTCTGGGTCCAGAGCGGGCATCTCGCGATCACCGAGGGCGCCGAGCGCCATGAGCTCGGTCCAGGCGATTGTCTCGGCTTCGGCCTGCCGGCCGAAACGATCTTCGCCAACGAGACGGATTCACCCTGTGTTTATGTCGTCGCGCTTGCACGGAGCTAGGCCATGCCGCCGATCAAGATCGAGCCGTTGACGGATACGCCCGGAATTCGCGCGGCCTTGAGCGAGATTTTGGTCGAAGCCGTCGCGAATGGTGGCAATGTCAGCTTCATGCACCCGTTGCCGTCCGAGGCGGCTGCTCAATTCTGGCAGAACTCTCTGACGGCCGCGAGCCGCGGCGAACGAATCGTCCTCGGCGCCTTCGATGGCGAGAATCTGATCGGAACGGTGACCCTGCTGCTCGCGCTACCGCCGAACCAGCCGCACCGCGCTGAGATCGCCAAGATGCTGGTACGCCTCAGCCACCGCCGCCGCGGCGTCGCATCCGCACTCATGGGTGCGGCCGAAGCGGTCGCCCAAGCGCGTGGGCGCACGCTGCTGGTGCTTGATACCGCGGTCGACGACGGTGCCTCGGACCTCTACGAAAGGCTCGGCTTTCAGCTCACCGGCATCATTCCGGATTACGCGGTCAAGCCGTATGGGGGTCTGACCGGCACCAAGATCTATTGGAAGAGGATCGCCGCAGCGGCTTAGACAGCCTTCGCGATCCCCAGGAAGTCGGCCGCTTTCAGGCTGGCCCCGCCGACCAGCGCACCGTTGACATTGGCCACCGCCAGCAGCTCGGCGGCGTTCGATGGCTTCACCGAGCCGCCATAGAGGATGCGCATGCGCGCACCTTCGGCGCTAAAGCGTTCGGTCAGCAGGTTGCGGATAAAGCCATGAATCTGCTCGACATCTCCTGCAGTCGGCGTCAACCCGGTGCCGATCGCCCAGACCGGCTCATAGGCCACGACCAGATTGTCCGCCCGGGACGCATCGGGCAGCGACAGGTTGAGCTGCCCGCGCAGGATCGCCAGGGTCTCGCCGGCATCGCGCTGGTGCTGGGTCTCGCCGATGCAGGCAATCGCGGTCAACCCGGCCCGCCAGACCGCCTCGACCTTCTGGTGGACGATGACGTCGCTCTCGCCGTGATCGGCCCGCCGCTCGGAATGGCCGACGATGATGGCCTTGGCGCCGGCGTCCGCCAGCATTTCGGCCGAAATGTCACCGGTGTGGGCGCCCGAAGCCACAGGGTGGCAATCCTGCGCGCCGACCGCGAGCGCCGCGCTCGCGCGCGCTCTGTCGGCGAAGCTGGCCAGCAGGGTCGCGGGCGGACAGACCAGGAGATCGGCTTTGGCCGCAACGTCAGGCGCGCCCGCCAGCATGGCCTCGAATTCCGCCATCGAGGCTTTCAGGCCGTTCATTTTCCAGTTGCCGGCGATCAACGGCCGGATGCGATCGGTCATGAGAAGATTCCAGCGGACGTTGTGACTTGGAGGTGACTTTTGGAAGCGACTTACTTTTGGAAGTGACTTGGAGCAATGATCCGGATGCGCTAGCAGAGCGCAACCACGAACACCAGAGAGGACGCGTCCCGCCCCGCTTCATTCTGCCCCAGAGCCGGGCGTGGCAGGTTGCGACCGGGCGATGCCCTCTTTATAAGCGATTTCAACTCGGTGACGGGCTTTTACGGAAACTCCTTTAAGACCCGTCGTTTCCTTCCTGCAGACAGATTGGACCCATGCTTCGAGGATTACGCAAGGCCTCATCAAACTGGCTCGGCAAGACCATCATGGCGGTGGTCATGGGCGTTTTGATCGTCAGCTTCGGCATCTGGGGCATTGCCGACATTTTCCGCGGCTTCGGGCAATCGACGGTTGCGACGATCGGCCATACCGAGATCTCGATCAACGAGTTCCGGCAGATCTATACGGACCGGCTGCAGCAGATCGGCCGCCAGTTCGGCCGTCCGCTGACGATGGATCAGGCGCGCGCCTTCGGCTTCGACCGCAGCGTGCTGCAGCAGATGCTGGCCGAAGCCGCCATGGACGAGGAGGCGCGCCGGCTCGGCCTCGGCCAATCCGACGCCGAGACCATGCGGGTGATCTTCGACGATCCGACCTTCAAGGGCCCCAACGGCGCCTTCGATCCGCAGCGCTTCCAGGCCATCATCCGCAATGCCGGGTTCACCGAGCAGCGCTATCTGGCCGATCAGCGGCGGGTGTCGCTGCGCCACCAGATCGCGGGCACGATCTCGTCCGGGCTCGAGACGCCGAACACGATGGTCGATGCCCTGAGCCGGTTTCAGAACGAGCAGCGCTCGCTCGAATATATCAAGCTTGATCAGGCGCAGGCCGGCACTATCGACCCGCCCTCACCCGAGGCACTGGGGTCCTATTTCGACGAGCACAAGGCTCAGTTCCGCGCGCCCGAATACCGCAAGATCTCCTTCGTGCTGGTCACGCCGGAAGAAATCGGCAAATGGACCGACGTCTCGGACGAGGATGCCAAGAAGGTCTTCGAGCAGCGCCGCGCACAGATGGGGACGCCGGAGAAGCGCCAGGTCCAGCAGATGACCTTCCCGACCATGGAGGAGGCGCAGGCCGCGCGCGCCCGCATTGCATCCGGCGAGGTCAACTTCGACGAGCTCGCCAAGGAGAGGAATCTCAATCCCGCGGACCTTGATCTCGGCTTGGTCGCGAAATCGGCCATTCTCGACCCTGCCATTGCCGACGCCGCCTTCTCGCTGCCGACCGGCGAGATCAGCGAGCCGATCAAGGGCGCATTCAATGTCGCTTTGGTGAAGGTCAGCGCCATTCAGCCTGGCGAGCAGCCGACCTACGAGAGTGTCGCTGCCGAGATCAAGAAGGAGATCGCGGCCGAACGCGCCCGCTCGCAGGTCGCGACCCTGCGCGACAAGATGGAGGACGAACGTGGTGGCGGCGCCAGTGTAGCCGAGGCCGCGAAGAAACTCGGTCTGATGCCGGTGACGATCGACGCCGTCGATCGTGCCGGTCGCCAGCCCAACGGCCAGCCCGCCCCCGGCATTCCACTCGGGCTCGACGTGGTCGCACAGTCTTTCAACAGCGATGTCGGCGTTGACAACGAGCCGATCTCGTTCCGCGGCGGCTATGTCTGGTATGAAGTGCTCGGCATCACCCCGCCTCGCGACCGCACCCTCGACGAGGTCAAGGACCAGGTCGAAGCGCGCCGGCGCGACGACGAGGTGGCAGCCAGGCTGCGGGCCAAGGCGGCCGATCTGGTCAAGAAGCTCAACGAGGGTGGAAAGCTTGCCGATGAGGCGGCTGCGCTCGGCGTGAAGGTCGAGACCGCCAGCAATTTCAAGCGTGACGCCTCGCTGCCGGGCGTGCCGGCGGG
>NZ_CAFK01000103.1 GCF_000239815.1 Bradyrhizobium sp. STM 3843
TTTTTGCGAAGGGGACTGGACAGGACTCTTCGCGTTGAAAACGCTCGCGAACATCGCGTTTCGGCGCCAGGTCTTCTTGGCTCGGTCTTGCATCACGTGGACCGCTACACGGAAAATCGCACCCCTCCACCTCACCCGGCGCTGTCGGCTTGCGGTCGGGGCAACAGCGCCGCGTTTCGGCAGCCATGATCGTTCGTCCGTGCGCACGGGACCCTCAAAATTGCGCCAAAGAGCATTTCTTGCGGTGAAAATCAGCTCGGCCATTGATTTGCGCAGCGGGAACCCAAAAGCATGGTTCCGTCCGAATCCAACAGAACGAAGAAGCGCAATGGCTTCCCTGCAGGAGAGCATTTGTCTGGAACCGTCTATGTCGTTGATGACGATGTATCCTTTCGCACCGCCATCAAACGGCACCTGGAGAAGATTGGATATCTTGTGATCGCATATGCGTCGGCCGAGCAGCTGCTGGAGCAGCGCCCCGACGAAAATGAGAAAGGCTGCATTCTCCTCGACGTTCGGATGCCTGGCTTGAACGGACTGGCGCTTCACAGCCGGCTGCTTGAGCTCGGCTCAATGCTTCCGATCGTGTTTCTCACGGGCTACGTCGACGTGACTGCGATCGTGACGGCGATCAAGGAAGGTGCTGAGGATTTCCTGGTCAAGCCCATCAAATCAGATGAGCTCGTTGGAGCGATCGAGCGCGCTTTGGCGCGTCACCAGGCTGCCCTTGAGACGAAGCGCCAGGTCGACGCCTTGCGGGGCCGCCTGGCAAAATTGACGCCGCGCGAACGGCAGGTATTCGTGCTGATTGTCCGGGGCAGGATGAATAAGCAGATAGCTCATGAATTGGGTGCGACCGAACGCACTATCAAAGCACATCGCCGCAGCGTGATGGAGAAAATGAAGGCCGGCAGCCTGATTGAGCTCGTGTCGATCGGCGAACGACTCGGCATTTTGCGCAGGTAATCGCACGTCCCCATTTGCTCAGGTGGCTCCGAGCGGAGCGAACGTGGTGGCGCAAATATTAAGGAAGTCTCCAACCGATTTCCCGGCGGAAGGCAGTTGGCGTCATGCGGGAAAATTTACGAAAGATCCGGTTCAGGTGGGATACGTCGCTGAACCCTGCCGCAAGCGCCACTTCGGCCAGCGAGAGAGCTGGATTGGACAACAATGTTCTTGCACGGCGAACCCGTTCCGACAGGACGTACCGGTAGGGCGTAAGCCCGACTGTGTCCTTGAACGCCCTGATAAAGTGGTAGTGGCTCAGTCCCGCCAGGGCGGCAAGATCGGATATCGTAATTTCATTCGGAATTTGGGCGTCGATAAAATCTGTCACCCGATTCAACTGACGTGCAGTCAGACCGCCCCGAACCGGTTTCAGACGCGAACGCTTTGGATCGGCGGCATGCCGTAACTCCCACAAGAGCAACAACCCAAGTGTCTCCGCATAGGCATGGTCGTCGATGCCGGAGCCGTCCAGGACACTTTGCAGCTTCTGGAGCGTCGCTTTGAGATTGTCGTTTTCGAAATACAGCGCCGGAGGAACTTTGGAGATATCGTTGGCGTCATGCTCCGACGTCGTCGGGCAGAGATGAACGGCAAAGACGGACGATGTGCCGCGTTCGAAACGATTCCAGCCTTCTCCATAAGACCCGATCGGCACGAACGTCAACTTGTCCCGAAGGTCATTGAGTGTAGAACGGCCTCCGCCGGCTATCATCGTTTCTCCATCGGAGCGCACGGAGTTATGCAGCGCAAGAAAAGCCGCGTCTCCCTTCACGCGAAAATCCAATTCAGTTGGCCTGATACGAACGAGCTCGGCGGAGAACCAAGGCCATCGCTTCCGTTTGACCAAGAACGAATTGCGCGCATCAGGCTGTCGCTCATGCAACTCGAGCTGACTCCGCCGTCCCAAAACTTTTGCTCCTAAAACAAACACGGTCGTGTCGAGGATGTGGCAAATTGTTTCCGGACTCGCAAATTACAGTTCGGAAATCTCGTAGGCCGGGCTGTTCTGCGAAGAGAAGGCCGGCAACTGATTGCGATCGCTGAGCCGAAGTTCCCGCGGCATTGTCGAATGCAGGGTTCCATTCAGCGGCCCGATTGCGGACCTGCCGGGCGGATCGATTGAAGCGGAAAGGCTGTCAGATCCGATGGTCGTTCTCTCCGGCAACGTCCACCCGCTGCGGTGGAAGCAGACGAAGTGTTCCGTCCGGGCCTGCCGAAAGCGTGTGGATGTAGAACGAGCTTGCGCAGTCGTCCTTGGAATTCATGACCACCGACGGCGCTGAAATGATCTTCAAGGCACCGCACCGGCCGATCCAGTCCATATGGCGGTGACCGTGCATCACGATCAGGCGCTGCCCTAGCGGCTCCAGTTTGCGGACGAACCAGCTCCCGTTGATCAACGCGGTCCCGATGCGTTTCGAGAACGAAGTGACCGGCATTGGGTACTCCACGAGGTGATGATGCAGCGCGACGATCCAATGCGCCTTCGGATGCCGGTTGAGAATGGCCTCCAATCGCCGCACTTGGTCCAGGCATAGGAGTCCGAGCGCGTTCGTAAAGGAGAAGTGAGTGTCGGCATTGGAGTTGAGGATTGCGATCCCCAAACCATTCTCATCCTCCGGCATGAGGATCATGGGAAATTGATCGTCAAAGAGGCTCCTCAGCGCCGCCGCGTTGCGCAGACCACCCCGATCGGCGAACGCCGAGATTGTCTGTCGGTACGACGCCAGGACATCGTTCAAGGTCGGGGCCGCGGGACCCGATCCGTCGCCCACGCGCACACGACCGCCTTGGACCGAGCTGAGCACGGCCAAGGCCCGCATCTGCCGCAGCCGCTTGAGCGGGCTGAAGGGCAGGTGGAGCCTCGCGGGATTGGCGCGGTCGACGATGTTGAGGTCGTGATTGCCCGGCAACAGGATGCATCGCGCAGCAAGTTGGGGATGGCGGGCCAAGGCGTCGAGGAACTCGGCCCATTCGCTGGCGCGGCCTGCGTCGGTCATGTCGCCGCTGATCAGGACGTGGTCGAGTGGATCTGCCTGGTGAATCGCCGCGAGTTGCGCAAGTGCGCGCGCAAGGCGCGTGTTGCCGCTTGGGCCGGCGCGCCCGCTCTCGATGCGAAAGCCGTATCGTTCCCCGACCACATGGATGTCCGACAGATGGGCGACGCGCCAGCAGCGCGCGCCAGAAACACCGCTGTCGAATTCAGCCAGCCCGACCGGGTGGTGCATGGTAGCGTCCGCAAATCCCCAGCCGAGCGACGCCAGGGCGACGTAACTCGAGATCAGCACCAGCGCGTTTGCCAGCAGGGTCCAGGCCAGCCGGTGTGGCTGAAGCAGATCATTCAGGCCAGCCGTCCACTGCGATGCAGGCCAGGCCAGCATCGCGATCAGCGCAGCGCCGGCACAGAGCAGGACTCCGGCAGCGACGGCGGATAGGCTGCGCAACCGGGCTCGCGAGTCATTGCCGAGCTTGCGGCCAACCAGCTGTTCGACCAGGTGACGCAATCCTTCCCTGCCGATCGCATAGCCGGGCTGGACCGCGAGCGCATTGAGCGACCAGAAACTCGTCTCGGCCATACGAAACAACGGCCGCCAGCCGATCCAGCCCACGGCCGCGACCGCGACCAACGTCAATCCCGCACCGATCTCGGTCAGCGTGGCGAGATGATCCGAGAGCGTGTGAAGCCAAGCCGAGATGACCAGCGGCGCAACGCCGATCAGAATCGCGGGCACCACTATGAGGATCAGCCAGACAAACAGCAGCTTCGGCAGGCTAACCTCGACCAGCAGATTTCCGGCAATCGCAAGCAGCGAGCGTTGTGCGGGGCTTGCGGCATCATCCTCGATGTCGCCCCGGCGAGGGTCGATCAGCACGGCAGGAACTGCGGCGCCTGAACCCGTATGATCCTGGTGATCACTCCCCATCAGATCGGCCTGACCAAAGCGACTTGCTGAGCTCATCATGGAGACTGGACCGAACCCGCGCCAGACCGACGTGGTGCTTGGCTTGGGCCGTTTTGCTACACCATCACCTGCCTCATGCTCGCTCTGCCGAGCTGCCCGTCCTCGGGGTTATCGAGCAACCTCTTCGAGACCGTTCCGCGAGCATCCTGAATTTCGCGCAGGACCTGGCCTGTCTGCTCGAGGAGTAAGGAAAGCCACAATGCGCAGGGGACGTGGAGGAAAGCACCTGGCAGCACGAACGCGGCGCCGAGCCTATCACCAACGTCATGCGACGGATATCACGGTCCGGCGATCGGTTCCGCGATCCCGCGATTGCCCTTACTTCACTGGAGTCGAGCGGATCGTCACTCATGGATCTCCGCAAGCCAAGCGACGTATGGCGTACCGAGTCCTACTAAGTACCGGAACCGCGCAGCCAGATAAGTCGCTTGGCGAGGCAAGATCCCAAACACGGAGGCGTCCCATGGGCATGCCCTCGTTTACCTACGACAGCGAGAGACCTCCGCGTATCGTGACGACGTGTGCGCCAACGCATGCCCCGCAAACGGCGGAACACGAAAAGGGCCCCACGCGTTTGCCGTCTGCGAGAATGCTGCAAGGTGGGATTGCGCCAATGAGCAACAATCTAAGCCGGGCTGTCGTGCCAACCGAAACGTCAAACGCGATCGAGCGGGTTTATTCGGAATGGGATCGCGCGTGGTCGAATGACGATCTCGATGCGATGATTGCGCTCTATGCGCCGGATGCGGTTCTTGAGAGCCCGCTCGTCCCGTACATGCTTGGCGGCGATCGTGGCGTGATCAAAGGGCGCGAACAGATCCGCAAGCTGCTCGACAAGGCCGCGCCGCGAAAACCTGAAAAGCGCACGTTCCACCGGCGGGGTTACTTCACCGACGGCCAGACCCTGGTTTGGGAATATCCCAGGGCGGCGCCCGATGGCGAGCAGATGGATTTCTTCGAGGTCATGGAGATCAAGGAAGGACTGATACAGGCCCATCGCGTCTATTGGGGATGGCGCGGCGTTGAAGTGATCAAGGCAGATGCGTATTACAAGGGTTCCGATTAGTTGACGTCAAGCCATGTGGCTTGCAGGGGAGCTCGTCAGCTCCCCTGTTCCGCGTGCCCGTTATCTCACCTTAGAAATCGAACGTCATGCCGGTCGTGACGGCCTCGGCCTTGTTGCCGGCAACCACGTTGTTGTTGGCGTCGCGACCGCAGACACCGTAGCCGTGGCCGCTGACACCGAGGCAGTAATGCGC
>NZ_CAFK01000102.1 GCF_000239815.1 Bradyrhizobium sp. STM 3843
TCCCCCGCAAGGGGGGGAGGGGAACGGCGAGGCCGTGCCGTGTGGCCTTAGGAAGCGCGGGCATGCTCAAACCCACCCGCCTGTCCCGCTTCAACATCGTAGCGCTATCGCTCGGCGTCGCCTTCCTCTATCTGCCGATCCTGATCCTGGTGATCTATTCGTTCAACGCCTCGCGGCTGGTGACGGTGTGGGGCGGCTGGTCGCTGCGCTGGTACCGTGAGTTCTTCAACGATCGCGCCATGATCGATGCGGCCTGGATGAGCCTGCGTGTCGCTGCGAGCTCTGCCAGCATCGCCACCGTGCTCGGCACGCTGGCCGCCATTGCGCTGTCGCGCGGACAGGGCTTCCGCGGCCGCACGCTGTTCTCCGGCATGCTCTATGCGCCGCTGGTGATGCCCGAGGTCATCACCGGCCTGTCGCTGTTGCTGCTGTTTGTCGCGCTGAACGCCGAGCGCGGCTTCTGGACCGTGACGATCGCGCACACCACACTGACCATGTGCTTCGTCGCGGTGGTCGTGCAGTCGCGGCTGGTCGTGCTCGATAAGAGCTTTGAGGAGGCCGCGATGGATCTCGGCTGCGACCCGTTCCGCGCCTTCGTGCTGGTGACGTTGCCGCTGATCGCGCCCGCGGTCGCCGCCGGCTGGATGCTTGCGTTCACGCTGTCGCTGGATGACCTCGTGATCGCAAGCTTCACCACCGGACCCGGTTCGGCAACCTTGCCGATCCGGATCTATTCGGAGGTGCGGCTTGGGGTGAAGCCGGAGATCAACGCGATCTGCACGCTGGTCATCGGCCTGATCGCGGTCGTGATCGTTGTGGCGTCGCTCGCCTCGAAGCTGTCGAGCCAGCGCGGCGAAAGCGCCGCGCCGTTATAGCGAAGCATCCACCGGGAGCGTATTCGCCGTTGAGAACAGCTCGGCAGCAGCGGTACTCGCCTCGCGGTGGATCGCACCGCGATCCACTGACGGCGGATCGAGGCAGCAGGTCGGATCGATGCTGCGGCCCATCTCTGTGCTCTCCGGCAGGAACACGTAGTGACCGGCCTCGGGAGCGACAATGTCGAGCCGGCTGTTCGGCAGTCGCTCGTGCAGCCAGCGGGCCGTCGGTGCGAGAAAATCGCCGCCACCGACCATGATGCGGGCCGGCACCTCGATCGCGGCGATGCTCGCCTCTGAAAACCCCTGCACCGAGCGCCCGGGCGCCAGCAGCAGCGCCGCCTTGATCCTGATGTCGCGATAGGAGTCGGACATGCGCGCCCACGACTCGCGGAAGATGCGGCTCTGCTCGAGCAGGCGCGGCAGATGATCGGCGAGATCAGGGAATTCGCGCGGGCCGCGGCCGAGATTGGCGCCCGGCTCGAACGGCGAGCGGACCATGATTGCGCCAAGCAGGGCCGTGACCGTCGCGCCGCCCAGCGAATAGCCGACGGCAAAGATGCGATCGGGATCGATGCGGCCTGCGAACGCGGGGATGGTCTCGATGCGATCGAGCAGCAGAGTGATGTCGCGCGCCCGCTCCCACGAACAGAGGAAGCCCTCGGCGCGATAGGGCTCGGCGTGGCTATTGCCGTGATGATCAACCGTCACCGCGATGAAGCCGCGGCGGGCAAGATCGCGCGCCAGCCATTCCTGCTGCAGGCCGTGGCCGCCGGTGCCGTGCGAGAACACCACCAGCGGATAGCGCCCCTCGTTGAGCGGCGCATTCAGCGCGGCCGTATCCGCCTTGAACCAGCCCTGCGGCAGCGGCGCGATCGGAAGCTGCGCTTCGACCGCGCCGGCCGCGGCCGGGTACCACGCCGCCCAGGTGACGGGCCGCGCTGCATCACCGTCCCAGTTCGGACGCGCCGGATCGTCGAACCGGCCGTGCGCAAATCCAATCGGCATCAATCCATCACGACTTCACCGCGCCGGCGGTCAATCCGCCCACCATGTAGCGCTTGAAGGCATAATAGACCGCGGCCGGCGGCAGCGCATAGATGAAGCCGGTGGTCATCAGCAGCTCCCACGGCGAATCGTCGGCGGCCAGGAAATTGCCGAGCGCGACGGGAAGCGTGATGTCCTTGTCGTTGGACAGCAGCAGGAAGGCGTAGAGATATTCGTTCCAAGCAAGCAGCACCGCATAGGTGCCTATTGCGACCAGCGAGGGCATCATCAGCGGCAGATAGACCAGGCGGAAGATCTGCAACGGGCTCGCGCCGTCCATGATGGCGGCTTCGTCGAGCTCGACCGGCAGCTTGTCGGAGGCCTGCTTCAGCACCCAGATCGCGTAAGGCGCCGCGATCGTCACCATCGCGAGGATCAGCGACCAGTGCGTGTTGAGCAGGCCGTATTTGCCCATGGTGCGATACATCGGCACAGCCAGGAACGCCGCCGGGATGAAATAGGTGAACAGCGCCAGGTTCATCACCATGCGGCTGCCCGGCACGCGCAGCCGCGAGATCGCGAACGCCGCGCAGGTCGCGATCACCAGCGTCAGTGCGCCCACCGCGGCTGCGATCAGCACCGAGTTGCCGAACTGCAGCCAGAAGTCGCGCAGGAAGTAATGCTGCTGGTGGAAGACGATCGAGAAATTATGCAACGTCGGATGGTCCGGCCATAGCTTGCCGGAGAACGCGTCCTCCTTCGGGGAGATCGCGAACAGGAACATGTGGTAGATCGGCACCATGGTCCAGATGAAGACGGGAATGCCGATGAGCAGCAGCCGCGCCTCGGTACTAACATCCCGCCAAGTGAGTTCGCCAACGACGGGGAGCTTCATCGGGACAACCGCTTCATCATGAAATAGACCAGGGGCAATACCAGCGGCAGCGCGCAGACGATGGAGGCCATCGCGAGGCTGAGCTGGTCGAGCCGGAGATAGCGGATGCCGAGCGTGGACAGCACATGGGTGAGGTCCGCCGGCCCGCCGCCGGTCAAGAGATAGACGCTGTTGAAGTCGCCGAGCGTCCAGATCATCGACAGCAGCGTGCAGGTCACATACAGCGTCTGCATCGACGGCCAGGTGATGTAGCGGAATTTCTGCCACCAGGTGGCGCCGTCGACATCGGCGGCCTCGAACAGGTCGTGCGAGATCGCAAGCCGCCCCGTCATCAGGATCAGGGTCCAGAACGGCAATGACTTCCAGATGTGGACGCCGATCGCCATCGACAGCGCCACCGCCGGATCGTTCAGCCAGTTCGGCCCATCATCGCCGGTGAACTGGAAGATCAGCTGGTTGATCACCCCCCATTCGGGGTTGAGCATGAAGCGCACCGACAGGATGGTCGGGATCGACGGCACCGCCCAGGGCAGGATGAAGATGACGGACAGCCATCTGATCCAGCTGCGCTGCTGCACGAAGAAGCCGGACAGGAACAGCGCGATCACCATCTTCACGTTGATGCCGATCACGAGGAAGATCAGCGTGTTGATCGCCGCGCGCGCAAAGATCGGATCGTTGTACAGCGCGACATAGCTCGCCGGATGGCGCGCGAGCCAGAGGCCGTAGCCGACCGGATAGACCACGAAGGCGAGAAACACCAGCAGGTAGGGTGCGAGCATCACGATGCCCCAGACCTGCGGGGACGTCAGCCGCGGCGGGCGTGGTGCGACCGCAAGTGCCGGGTCGTTGGCTGAGATCGTGATCGCCATGTCAGTTATTTCCAACACTGATGCCGCAGTAACAGTGTCGTCCCGGCGAACGCCGGGACCCATACGCCGCGGCAGTCATTTTGAAAGACGGCGTCAACGACGTCCCCTCCTGTCACAACGGCCTGTGGTTATGGGTCCCCGCTCCGCGCGCGCAATTGCGCGCTAGGCGGGGACGACACTAGTTGTTGTTCGGGCGGCCATTCTACTTAACCCGCGACCTCCTTGATCCGCGCAATCAGCTCGTCGACGGCCTTGTCGACCGGCACCTTCTCGCTGACCACGCGGTTCATCGCCTTGGCCCAGACGTTCTCGTTGTTGAGGATGGTGAACTTGTAGTTCTTGGTGAAGTCGAACGGCGAGGTGCCGCCGGTGAACTGGGTGTAGACCGCCTTGCGATGACGGTCGGCCTGCCAGAACGGGCTCTTTTGGCCGGCGATGGTGACCGGGAACCAGCGGCCGAGCGCACCCTCGACATAGGGCCCGAGGTTCTCTTCCTGCATCAGGAATTTGATGAACTCCTTGCCCTGCTCCTTGTGCTTGGCATTGGCGAAGATCAGGCCGGTCTTCACGTCGGAGCGGTATTTGATCGGGGTGCCGTCCGGCTTGTTGGGGAAGGACGCCGTGATGATGTCCTCCTCATAGGCCTTCTTGCCGGCGGCGCGCTGCTCGGGCGTCAGTGCGGGATTGGTGGAGTCCTCGAACCACTTCGCCGCGATCGAGATCGTGAAATTGTGGGTCATCACGATCGTCTTGTTGTGGAACGCGACGTTGTTGTCCGGGTCCTTCCACGTGGTGGAGGAGGGCGGGGTGCAGCCCTTGATGTAGGTGTCGGTGTAGTCCTTCAGCGCGTGGATCAGGCCGTCGCGGACCTTGGGATCGTCCACCAGCAGCTTGCCGTCGTCGTCGACCAGCTTGACGTTATAGGCGTCCATGAAGGTGTAGAACGACTGGAAGGAGTCGGTCGATTCCACGCCCATCGGCTGCCCGACGCCATAGATGCGCTCGCGGGTCGCCTTGCGGATCGCCGGCTGCACCTTGTCACACCAGAACGACCAGTAGTCCTCCCACTTGGTCGGGATGTCGCTCTGCTTGAAGCCGGCCTTCTCCAGCATGTCGCCCCAGATCTGCACATGCATGCTCTGCTGCTTCAGCGGGAAGCCGTAATAGGCCTTCTTCTTGGCGACGTTGTTGTAGAGATAGGCGGTCTCGATCGTGTTGGGCGCGAACGCCGATTTCATCGGCTCCAGGATGTCGCTGAGATCCTCGAGCTTGCCCTCATAGGCCCATTTGCCCTGCGCCTGCACGTCATAGGTGTCGGAATAGGCGACATCGGGCACAGTGCCGGAATCCAGCGCCGCCACGGTTTTCGGAATCATGTCCTGGATCGCGTATTGCGACAGCTCGACCTTGATCCCGGTCTTGGCCTCGAATTTCTTGACGACGTTCAAGAGCGCATCGTCTTCCGACTTGTAGAAGCCCTTGCCCCACCAGACGGTGATGGTGTCCTGTGCGATGGCTGGTGCTGCAGCGCAAAACAATCCGGCTACTGCAGCCGCAAGCGAAAGCGCGCCCATTCCTCTGGATTTCACGTGTCTCTCCCTGTTCTGCCGATCTTGTCTGGTCGGCCGGAGCGGACACTAGCGCAGCACGTTGGTGCGATCCAGTTGCAAGATATCAGACATAGGTCGTGCGCGAGAGGTGAGGCAGAAGGTCGCTGTTCAATGCAACGTTCAATTCGACATTTAATTCGACTTGGGGGAATCGTTGTTGCCTTGCGCATCGGTGGTGGAAGGCTGTGGTGCCTCCTGCTGCGTCGGCCGCAGACCGCCGGTGAAGCGCTCGATCATGGAGCGCACCTTGCGGTCTTTCAGCGCGTCCAGCAGTGGCGCCGCCGCCGGCGCGCGACGGATCAGGCTCTCGGGGTCGGGGAAGATCAGCGGGTCTTCCCAAGGTCCCTGCACGACGAACGGCAATTCGAAGCCGTTGCCGCCATTGGCTGCCGCGGGCAGGCTGGCGGTGCCCTTGAAATCGTATTCCCGTGTCGGCACCGACGCCGTGCCGGTCATGGTAATACGTGCGGTCGGGCCGTCGACGCGGATGTCCTCGGCCGTAGCGATGCCCTCGGCGAATTTGACCGCGATGGTGAGATTGTCATAGGGCGTCGCGCCGGTCCGGAAATTGCCGCTGCCCGACAGCGGCCGCCGCTCCAGCCGCTTCAACAACTGCTCGACATTGAAGCCGGAAATGGCACCGTCGTGGCCCTGCAATGTGGCGTTGCCGTCGAGCGATTGCGCCAATCCAAACGGGCTCGACCCGGATGCGGTCAGCGAGACGTTGAGATTGCCGTGGCCGGACAACGACGAGACACCGAACAATTCGCTGGCGCAGGCCTGCAGGTCCACGTCGCTGAACTGCAATTCGGCCTTGATGTCGGCCATGGTGTCGGCACGGGCGAGCCCGAACGATCCGCGAATGATGCCGCCGCACATCTGCGCCTCGCCGACCGAGAGCGCCAGCACACCGTTGCGCAAGTTCGCCCCGAAGGCTGTCCGTCCGAGCTTGGAGGGGCCCACCGTCACGCGCGCCGCCGACAGGCGCATGTCGAGGTCGGTGGTCGAGAGCGCCTTCAGGTCGAACATCTGCCGATTCCAGTCGCGCGCGCCATTGGCGAGCAGACGGAAGGTCGAGATGTAAGGCGTGAAGTCGAGGCCGTCGGCGGCCAGCGTGGCCTGCAAGGTCTGCCGGCCGTTATTGGCATAGGTCATCACGCCCTCGGCCGAATTGCCGTCGAGCTCGACATTGACATTGGTCAGCGCGATCGAGGCGCCCACCACATTGGCCCGCGCGCGTAGCGCGAAGCGGCCGAAGCCGCTGCCGCCGAGCGGCGTCTGCCCGGTCCAGCGCAGCGCCTCGCGCAGCGACGGGCTGTCGATGGTGAGCGTGCCTTCCATCAGGGCGCTGGTGCGGTTGGCAATGGTGCCATCGAACGCGACCTTCACCGGCGGGCTGGCCAGCCGCATCTTCAGGCCGGAGCGGTCGCCCGAGAGCGCGGCCAGGAAATCGCTGACGCTGATCGAGCCCTCGATACGCTGGCCCCGCCAGTCGAATTGCCCGGTCGCCGCGAAGGACCGCGAGATCGATGGCCAGGCCAGTGACAGGTCGATGTCGTCGAGCTTTTCCGATGCGCCTGTGCCGCCATTCTCATACGCCAGCGTGCCGTCCTGGATGCGGATCTCGGAGAACGACATCTGGCTCTCGGAGCCGGGCCGCATCGTGCGCGTAATGGTCTGGATGAAGGGCGTCCAGTTGCTGGAGCCGTCGGCATCGTGAATGACATTGATATGCGGCCGCAACATCATCAGATCGGCGATCTCGAAGCGCTGCAGCAGCAGCGGCAACAGCCGCAGATTGGCGGTCAGCACGTCGACACGCAGCGCCGGGTCGCCCGTGGCGCCGCCCTTCAGGCCGACATCGTGGAAGGAGACGTAGCTGCCCGGAAATACCGAGACATCGATATTGCCGTTGACCACCAGCTCGAGCCCGGTGACAGCGCGGATCTGTGTCTCCACCGCCCGACGCAACGCGTCGCGATTGATCAGCCAGGAGCTGGTGACCATGCCGATCAGGGCGAGCCCGAGCAGTGCCGCAATCGGCGTGCCGAGGCGCCTCATTCCTTGGGCCATGGTCACTGACATGTCCTGGATTGTCGTCGGATCGCTGTTTCAGGGAGATGGGCAGGGCGCGCCGAAACCCGTGCCAACATCAACAACTTGATCGGATTTCTTGACGCTTTCAAGGCCGCGCCTCGGATGTGGCCGGATTACGGCGATCCCTTAAGGTGCGGCTGTCCGTAGATCCACGGCGGGGGTGGGTGAGGGAGCGCTGGCGCGTTCCCGAAGCACGGAAGAACGTCCGGGAGGGTGTCATTGACGCGTTGCGAAGATTTCGCCTAATAATCCGGATCATCCGGCGCATAGCCGTACTTTCGATCAGGTCATTTCCATGAACAAGGTCTATCCCGACGCCAAAACGGCCCTCGCTGGCCTTCTCAAGGATGGCATGACCATCATGTCGGGGGGCTTCGGCCTCTGCGGCATTGCCGAGACCTTGTCGGACGCGATCCGCGATTCCGGGGTCAAGAATCTGACGGTGATCTCCAACAATGCCGGCGTCGACGGCATCGGCTTGAGCCGCCTCCTGGAAACCCGGCAGATCAAGAAGATGATCTCGTCCTATGTCGGCGAGAATAAGCTGTTCGCGCAGCAATATCTGGCCGGCGAGCTGGAACTTGAGTTTTGTCCACAGGGCACGCTGGCCGAGCGCATCCGCGCGGGCGGAGCGGGCATTCCGGCCTTCTTCACCAAGACCGGGGTCGGAACCCTGGTGGCCGAGGGCAAGGAAGTCCGCGAGTTCGACGGTGAGAAATATCTGATGGAACGCGGGCTGTTCGCGGACCTCGCCATCGTCCACGCCTGGACGGGCGACACTGCGGGCAATCTTGTCTATCGCAAGACTGCGCGCAACTTTAACCCGATGATGGCGACGGCCGCGAAGATCACGGTGGCGGAGGTCGAGCATCTGTTGCCGGCCGGCCAGATCGATCCCGACCACATCCACACGCCCGGCATTTTCGTCAAGCGCATCGTTCAGGTCGGTACTGCGTTGAAGCGTATCGAGCAGCGCACCGTGCGCAAGCGCGAGAACGCCGCCGCAACCGGAGAGGAAGTCTGATGGCCTGGACCAGAGAGCAGATGGCGGCCCGCGCCGCCAAGGAACTGCGCGACGGCTACTACGTCAACCTCGGTATCGGCATCCCGACCCTGGTCTCGAACTACATCCCGCCGGGCGTCGACGTCGCCCTGCAGAGCGAGAACGGCATGCTCGGCATGGGACCCTTCCCCTATGAGGGCGAAGAGGACCCTGACCTCATCAATGCCGGCAAGCAGACCGTCACCGAGCTGCCGATCACCAGCTATTTCTCCTCGGCCGATTCCTTCGCGATGGTGCGCGGTGGCCATATCGACCTGTCGATCCTCGGCGCCATGCAGGTGGCCCAGAACGGCGATCTCGCCAACTGGATGATCCCCGGCAAGATGGTCAAGGGCATGGGCGGCGCGATGGATCTCGTCGCCGGCGTCAAGCGGGTCGTCGTCGTCATGGAGCACTCCGCCAAGGACGGCCCGAAGCTGCTCAAGAAGTGCACGCTGCCGCTGACCGGCGAGCGCGTAGTCGATATGGTGGTCACCGACCTCGCCGTGTTCACGATCGACAAGCATGGCAATGACGGCATGGCGCTGATCGAGCTCGCCGAGGGCGTCACGCTCGACGAGGTGAAGGCCAAGACCGAAGCCGAATTCCGCGTCGCGCTGACGAACACTTAAGCGCAGATACCCTCCCGACGATGCCGGCTGAAGGCAGCGGAATCGCATGTGGACGGAAAAGGTCTCTGGCTGTCTCTTCGCGGCCATCCTTCGAGACGCCCGCTCGCGGCGGGCTCCTCAGGATGAGGCCTTCCCCGCGGTGAATTCTTAGACCCTCATGGTGAGGGCGCGGCGAAAGCCGCGCGTCTCGAACCATGAGGCCCCCGATGTTTTCGTGCTAGATGCGATAGCCCTGCGGCCAAAGGGGAAGACGTCCTGTCTTCCCCTTATCTCGTTTCTCCGCGGATCGTGTGGGCCGCGGCCTATGAGCGCAGCGTCGTCAACCTTGCCTTGATCCGCGCTACCATCGGGCCGAGCCATGATCTCTGCTCCCGCACCAGTCGGAAGCCGAGATTGCTCGGCGGTGTGCCGGAGGCGCAGCCGCCGGCGCGGGCGTCGCGGATGAAGTCGGTGACATAGGCGCGATGCGCGCCCTCGGCGATGCGGACGCCACAATTGGCATGGCTCTTGATCGTGTGGCCGGTCTCGTCGCGGATGTTGCGGGTAAAGCAGGTCGAGGTCCATTCCCAGACATTGCCGGCAAGATCGGCGATGCCGTTCTCATTGACGCCGAAGCTGCCAAAGGCCTGCGGTTCCTGCTCTTCGGACTTGCCCTGCTCACGCTCGTAACGTTCGATCCAGCGCCGGGACGGGTCTTGATCGTCTCCGACGATCCCGTCGTCGTGGAAACGACCACCGGCGGCATAGGCCCATTCGGCGTCGGTCGGAAGCCGATAGGTCTCGCCGGTCTTGACCGACAGCCAGGCAGCATAAGCCACCGCATCGTGCCAACTCACCTGCACCGCCGGACGGTCCACCGCAATGGCGACATCGCGGTCGAGGGCGCGACATGCATGGTCATTGACGCAGGCCTGATAGTCCGTGGCGCTGACCTGGGTTTTCATGATGGCGAAGGGGCGATCGAAGCGAACCGTTGTCAACGGCGCGTCGCTCTGCTTGCCGTTGCGGGTGAAGTCGCCGGAGTCGCGATAGGTCACAGCGCCCGGCGAGATATCGACCAGCGCCGGCGCGAGCAGTCCTGGAGCCCGCGTTGCGTTGAGTTCGCCGACCAGCGGCGCCACGGCAAGCGGACCAGCCAGTCCCGCAACACAAGCGAGCGTCAGTTTGATCTTGAGGGCGAGCAGCATGATGGCCTCCGAACCAAGAAGCAGGGGCCGGCGGTGCCGGCCCCTGATCGGTCTTCAGTTGGTAGCGCCGTTGGGAATCTCGGCCGGCGCCTTCACCTGGGTCATCAGATCGTCATTCCACTTGCCTTCGACCTTGAAGTGGGCGGTCGCGCCGAGGTCGGCGGCCTCGATCAGGTTGTGCGTGACATAGGCGTAGATGCCGGGCTGCAGGAATTTATACATTGCAGCTCCCGCCGAGCCGCCGCGGATGAACCAGGTCTCGAGCCCGGTTTCCGGAGCATTGGAAAACTTGCCGGTCTCCCAGACATAGTCGCCATGGCCGCCGATCAGATGCGGACGGCTGTCGCGGTTGGCTTGCGAATGCACGATCAGCACGTTGTCGCCGACATTGGCGGTCAGCGCATTCTTGCCGGTCAGCGCGCCGACCTTGCCGTTGAACACGACATGGGTCGGGATCAGCTTGCGCATCACCTCTTCGGTATCGGCATAGGCCTCGCCGGGCGAGTCGTAGGACTTGAAATTACCCTTCTCGTCGCGCGGCACGTAGAGGTCCTGCTCGCCGATGTAGTAGATCTTGTCATAGCGCAGCGCGTGACCGTGGCCGTCGTTCAAACCGTCGCGCGGCAGCACCATGACGGCGCCGTTCATGCCGGACACGACATGCCAGGGGATCATCGGGCCACCCGGCGCGCAATGATAGACGAACACACCGGTTCGGGTCGCCTTCCAGCGCAGCACCACCTGTTCGCCGGGATTGACCAGGGTAAGGGCGCCGCCGCCGAGCGCGCCGGTCGAGGAATGGAAGTCGATGTTGTGGGGCATGGTGTTGGTCGCGGGATTGACCAGCGTCACCTCCACATAGTCGCCCTCATGCACGACCATCAGCGGGCCCGGCATTGAGCCGTTGAAAGTCATGGCCTGGAAGGTGGTGCCCTTTTCGTCGATGACCACCTTCTTTTCCTGGATCACGAGCTTGAACTCCATGATCTTGGGGCCCTGTTTGGTGGCCTGCTCGTGCGGATGCACGAAGGGCGGCGCAACCAGATCCACCTTCTGGCGCGGCAGCTTAAGGTCATCGGCGTTGACAGGCGTTGCCAGCATCATCGCTGCAACGGCTGCACTGAACATCGCGGCTCGGCGGGTCAACATGTGATCGCTCCTTAGATCGGATCTGTTGTGGTGCCGCGATCACCATGAGCCTGTTCGCTGCAAGCTTGTTTGTGCTGCAGCAATCTCGTGTGCAATTGCGATAGAGACCTGATCAGCGCGGATTGGTGCCGCTCATCGCGCAAGGCAGGAAAATGCAAGCCGGACGCAACAGCGCGCGCCCGGCGAGCAACATGATGAATGATGTGTTAACGGCTAAGCGGGCTTAGCTGAGCCAATGGAGCGCCGCCACGCTGATGGTGGCGAGGGCCGCGGCAACACCGCCGGCGGCTGCGACGAAGCCCAGCACCTTGATGAAGGTGCCGGCCAAGCTCGCATCTGGCCTGGAATGATTTGAGAACGCCGGAAATCCGTCGGATTGCGGAATGTGCCCGCGAATCTCGGACAGAACAGCGAAGAACCGGATCAGTATTTCCAGACCGTGCATGTCACCCCCCGAATCCTTGATCCTCAACACTATATCCGAGCAAATTCCGGCTGCGGCTTTGAGCAAGCTCAAAGTCCACACCGAAAAATACGGTTTTATTGGATGCTGCAGTGCGGATTCTGGGCGCGCCCTTATGTCCAAAAGCAGATGTGATATTGCAATGAGGCAGGTAGAACATGAGGCCAGATCTGGCAGTCCATTATGGGCAGGAGCGTCTGCCGCGCTACACGAGCTATCCGACTGCGCCGCATTTTTCGCCCGCCGTAGGACCCGTCGCTTACGCTGATTGGCTGCGCGCGATTCCGACGAATGCCAAGGCGTCGCTCTATTTGCACGTCCCGTTCTGTCGGCGGATGTGCTGGTACTGCGGCTGCAACACCATGGTGGCCAAGCAGGATGAGCCGATCGCGGTCTACGAGTCGGCCCTGCGTTGCGAGATCGACCTCGTGTCGCGGCAAATCGGGCGCCGGCTCCAGGTTGGCCATATCCACTTCGGCGGCGGCACGCCGACCATCATGACGCCTGAAGCGTTCCTCGACGTGGTCGGATTGCTGCGCCACGTCTTCTTCGTGCTGCCGTCGGCCGAGATCGCCATCGAGATCGATCCGCGGACGCTCGCTCCTGCGATGATCAAGGCGCTGGCGCTCGGCGGCGTCAATCGCGCCAGCCTCGGCGTGCAGAGCTTCGACCCTGTGGTGCAGCAGGCGATCAACCGTGTGCAGACGCTGGCGCAGACCGCGGCGGCCACGGCCGGCCTGCGGCAGGCCGGAATCACCGGCATCAACTTCGACCTGATCTACGGGCTGCCACACCAGACCGTGGCCTCCTGCCTGGACACCGTGCGGCGCAGCGTCGAGCTTCGCCCCGATCGCTTCTCGGTGTTCGGTTACGCGCATGTCCCGTCGTTCAAGAAACATCAGCGCAAGATCGCGGATGCATGGCTGCCGGACAGCGCGCAGCGTTATGACCAGGCTTGCGCGATTGCGAATGCGCTGAAGGACGCCGGTTACATCCAGATCGGCCTGGATCATTTTGCGTTGCCGACGGATGCGATGGCGGTAGCGTTCCGTGAGGGCCGGCTGCACCGCAATTTCCAAGGCTACACCACCGACGAGAGCGAATTGCTGATCGGCTTCGGCGCCTCGGCGATCGGACAATTGCCGCAGGGCTACGTCCAGAACGCGACGCAGGTCCGCGCCTATCAGGAAATGATTGCCTCCGGCCGGCTCGCAACCGCGAAGGGCTATGCGCTGACCGATGACGACCGGCTGCGAGCCGACATCATCGAGCGCATCATGTGCGACTATGGTGTTGACCTCAAGGCGACCTGTGCGCGTCATGGCGTCGAGCCGGACGCGGTCTTGAACTCGGCGCCGCGGCTGCAGGCGCTGCTCTCGGACGGCGTGGTCGAACTCGACGGCGCGACGCTTGCGGTTGCCGAAGGCTCCCGCTTCCTGGTGCGCAGCGTCGCCGCGGCGTTCGACGCGCATCTCGATGCGTCCAGGCAGCTGCACAGCCGCGCCGTTTAACTCAAGCCTGTTCCTGCTTGTCCGCCGACAAAGAGCGATGTTGTCGGCGGCGATATGCTTACTTCAAAAAGGAGGGACGCATGCCGTTTACCTTTGATGATCTGGTCGACGATGTGATGCGCAGGGCGCCTGAAACGATCCGCGTGTTCCTGGCGTTTCGCATGCGTTGCGTCGGCTGTCCGATCGCCTGCTTCCACAATGTGGCCGACGCCAGCCGCGAGCATGGTGTCGATCCGAATAAGTTCCTGGCCGCGCTCTGCGCCTGCAGTTGATTGGCGGGATCAGGTGCTGTCGGAGGCTTGCTCAGCCAAGAGCACGATCTTGTGCGGCTCGCGGAGCACGATGCGTTGCCGTCCGCTCTCGACCAGGCCCATCTGTTCCCAGGCCGAGAGGATGCGACTCACCGTGTGCAGGGTGGTCCCGGTCATCTGCGCGATGTCCTGCCGGCTGATTGGAAAGTCGATCTGCACGCCGTGATCGAGCTTGCGGCCGGCCTGTGTGGCGAGCCGAAGCAGTGCATGTGCGACGCGCTGCTCCACCTGCTGGGTGGACATCTCGATCACGCGGTCGTGGGTTTCCTGCAGACGGCTGCCGACCGCCTGCAGCGTGTTGGCCGCGAGCGAGGGGAACTTCGCCACCAGCCGCGGCCAGGCGGCCGACGGCCAGGCCAGCACGATGCTGTCGTCGACGGCGAGCGCAGTCGCCGGATAGTGCTTCAGCCCGATCGCCGGAGCGACGCCGAAGGTTTCGCCGGGCACGACATAGCGGACCACCACCTGATCACCGGCCGGCGTGGCCTTGCTGGCGCGCACATGACCATGCAGCAGCAGGAAGAAGGAATGCGCGTCAGCGCCCTGCTCGAACACGGCGCCGTTGCGCGCCACGCGAATCGAACGTGCCTCGCGCAGCACCTCGGTCAGATCGTCGGGGGAGAGCCCCGCAAACAATGGCAGATGAGCCACCAGCGATCGGTCGATCGAAGCCATGAGTTCTCCGCCTGGGTCTTGTCACCGAGCCGTGAATAGCACGGCGGCCGGACCAGATGGAAGTTTGCGCAGGGACAATCTGGCTACGGCTGCGGCCGAATAGGTTGTTCGCTGACGCAATCAATTCGAGCAGGACAGAGCAGATGGCAATACCCCGCTTCCGTGAGCATCATGGCTTGCCCATTCTCGCCAACGGCTTTCGGCCGTTCTTCCTGCTTGGCGCCGTGCAGTCGGCGCTGACGATCCTGGTCTGGCTGCCGGTATTCTATGGCGAGCTGAAACTCACCTCAGACTTTGCGCCGCGCGACTGGCATGTCCACGAGATGCTCTACGGCTACCTGCCGGCCATCATCACCGGCTTTCTGTTCACCGCGATTCCGAACTGGACCGGACGGCTGCCGTTGCAGGGCATGCCATTGCTGACCCTGGTGGTCGCCTGGATCGCAGGCCGGATCGCCGTTACCTTCTCGGCAGGCGCGAGCTGGTGGCTGGTGGCCGCGGTCGATTGCGGCTTCCTGCTGCTCGTGGTCGGCGCGGCCGCGCGCGAGATCATTGCCGGCAGGAACTGGCGCAATCTGCAGGTGGTGCTGCTGGTCGCCATGCTGCTGGCCGGCAATATCGGCTTCCATGTCGAAGCGCATGTCCGCGGCGCGGCCGACACCAGCATTCGGATCGGTGTCGCCGTCGTCGTGCTGTTGATTGCGCTGATCGGCGGGCGCATCGTCCCGAGCTTCACCCGAAACTGGCTGGTCCGCGAAAATCCGGGGCGCCTGCCGGTGCCGTTCGGCCGCTTCGATGTCGTCGTCGTGCTGGTCAGTGCGCTGGTGCTGCTGGCCTGGATCATCGTCCCCGATCATGCATTCACCGGCATCGCGCTCGCCCTGGCCGGCGTGCTGCATCTCATCCGTCTGGCGCGCTGGGCCGGCGACCGCACGTTGCGGGAGCGGCTACTCGTGATCCTGCATGTCGGCTACGCCTTCGTGCCGCTCGGCTTCCTGATCAATGCGGCGGCGAGCTTCGGCATGGTGCTGCCGAGCGCAGGCCTGCATGCCTGGATGGCGGGCGCGGCTGGCGTCATGACGCTTGCGGTGATGACGCGCGCGACCCTCGGCCATACCGGCCAGCAGCTGACGGCATCCGCCGCGACGCAGGCGATCTATGCTGCGATCGTCGTTGCGGCGCTCGCGCGCATCTGCGCCGTGCTGGAGCCTGCGCACAGCGAACTCCTGCTGCATGTGGCGGCCTTCGCCTGGGTCACCGCGTTTCTCGGCTTTGCGCTGGCCTATGGTCCGCTGCTGCTCGGCCTCAAGCGCCGGGCGCTCGCGGTGCGCTCAGCCTAGGCTCTGGTTGCGGGCCATCGCACGCGAGAACACCACCTCCATCAGCGTGCCGGATTTCGGCGCCGCCTTGATGTGGAATTGCGCACGGTTGGCTTCGACCAGCGCCTTGGTGAGCGAGAGGTTCAGCCCGGCATTCTCTGACGTCCGCTCCGAGGGCGCCCGCGGCCGAAACGGCTCCAACGCGGCCGCGACCTCCTGGTCATTGAGCGCGTGGCCGGTGTCGCGGATGCGCAGGACGACCTCGCCGAAATCGGACACCGCGGTGGAGACGATGACCTGACCGCCGGGATTGGCGAGCGAGATCGAGCTCGAGATCAGGTTAAGTGCGATCTGACGGAGCGCGCGTGCATCCGCCACCACGGGCGGCAGCGCGTGCGACAGCGAGCTGCGGATGATGATGCGGGCGCGGTTCGCCTGCGGCTGCAGCACCGCTACACAATTTTCGACCAGCTCGTTGAGGTTCTGGTTGGTGAAGGTGAGCTCCAGCCTGCCAGTCTCGATCCGCGACAGTTCGAGCAGGTCGTTGATCATGGCGACCACCCGCTCGCCGGAGCTGCGGATGTCCTTCAGATAGTCGACATAGCGTTCGTTGCCGATCGCGCCGAAGCGCTCGCCGATCATCACGTCGGCAAAGCCGATGATCGCATTCAGCGGCGCCCGGATCTCGTGGCTGATCCGCGCCAGCATGTCGGCCTTGGCATTGGCCGCGCGATCGGCGAGCCGGCGCGCCTGCAACAGCTCGTTCTCGCCGCGGCGGGCCTGCGACAGGTCGCGAAACACCGCGAAGAAGTTCGGGCCATCCGGCCGCGTCCGGCCGATCGTCATCGCCAGCGGAATGAGGCCGCCCTGGCGGACCCGGCCGAGCACCTCGCGCCCCTGGTCCAAAACGCTGGCGGCCCCGGCTTCGCGGATGCCGTCCAGATAGTCCAGCACCAGCCGCGTGCTCTCCGGCGCAAACAGCTCGGTGAGATTGCGGCGCACCAGCTCCGCGCCATCATAGCCGAACAGCGCCTCGGCGCTGCGGTTGCAGGCGTGAATGTTGCCGCCGGCATCGAACATCAGGACGCCTTCGGCGGTGACGTCGAGGATCGCGCCGAAATCTTCCGCGCCGGCGTGGCTGGCGGCGGCAGGCGGTATGACCAGCGGCGGCGGCGGCTGTGTCGCAGGGGGCGCCGCCGGCGGCTCGATCGGTGCGGTGTTTTGCGGAGGCGGAGAATTCGGGCGCGGCGTGAACACCAGGGCATGGGCGATGTCGCCGTCCCAGGCGATCGTGAACAGCCGGGCGGTGGCTTTCTTTTCGTCGCGCCCCGAGCCGTCGACGACCGAGATCGTGACCGGGGTTCCGGCCTCGGATCCGCTCGAGCTCGCGGAGACGCCGGGCTCGACATAAAGCGCATCAAGCCCGCCGGCCTGCTCCAGCGCCGCCAGATCGGCATAACCCATCTGCGCGAGGAACGCGTCATTGGCATAGAGCAGCCGGTCGAGCCGGTAGATCAGCACGCCGGTCGGCAGGAGATCGAGCAGTATGCGGTCGCGCTGGCTGTCGCCCTGGGCCGGCGGCGGTTCCGGCGCCAGCCATTCGGCGTGGCCGTTGGCCGCAAGCCTGTCGGCGGCCTGGGTCTCACCCGGCCAGGCGCCATCCGGTGGCTCGGAAGGGGGCTCGCTCACACGCAGGCTGCTCTCCTTCTCCGAGAGCGCGGCAAGCAGGTCCGTGGGCGCTGCGCGCATCTCGCCTTCGAGCCGGGCCGACAATTGCCGCGCAAGTTCATGGAACGCGTTTTTCTCCACCGGGGTCAGCGCCGCAAACCTGCTCTCGCTTGCCGGTCTGGTCTCGCTTGCCGGCCGGAACGGCACCACATTGTCGGTCGTTTCCGTGCTGTCGTCGGCGGCTGCTGGAACTGGCGGGGGCGCCGCATTCTCGTGCGTCCCGGCCGCGATCGTGGAGGGGGGCGGCGGCGCATCTAGGGCCATGCCGTGTTCGGATTCGGCGAGCTCGGTGTCGGTCGCGCCGGGGTGCGCGGCGACGGCGTCCGGTTCGGCGGCGGCTGCGGCGGCCGCCTCGAACGGCTGATCGGCGATCCGGTCGCCGGCGGGCGCGTGCTCCGCAGTGTCGTCGACCAGGCTCGGCTGGGTTGGTTGATGCGGCAAGTCCGCGAAGTCCGTACCGGTCATTGTCTCCGCAGTATCATCGATCAGCAGGATTTCCGAGGGCGCCTCGTTCGTCAGCTCCGGGGCTTCATAGGTCGGTGCTGCCGGCGCCTGGTCGTCCGGCGTTGTGACTGCGGGCTTGCTCTCATCTTCCGGTTCCACAGCCACCTCTTGCGGTGAAATTGTCTGCTCTGCGTCAGCGGCGGGATCCGGCGCCGACGCTTCGGCCGCGACTGGCATCAGCGCCGCCACGAGCCCGATCTGCTGGCCGCTGCCGACCCGATAAAGCAGGGCGCGCACAAGTCCGAGCTGAGCCTCCGCATGGCCGTGTGCGAGGGCTGCATCACGGGCCTCGGCGAGACCGGCGATGGCAAGATCGCGATAGCCGAACAGGAGGCTGCCGGACGCGCTCGCTCCGGCAAACACGCCGTCGCGGGTGAAAGCGATCAGCGCGGCGTCGCCATCCGCGACCAGCTGCTGCAAGCGTTCCCCTAGCGGCATGCTGCGTGCGGCCGGATCGGTGCTGGTGATCAGCACCGCATGCGAGCCGTCGGCAAGATCGATCCTGGCGCAGCTGCAGGTCGCCAGCGTGCCGAGCCGCGCACCGAAGCCGCGCAACCGCTCCAGCCGGATCGCGCCGTTCTCCGGCAGCCGGCGCCAGAGCTGGGCGACTTGGCGCCGATGCACATCGGCCGGACCAAATGATCGCTCGGACAAGGCCATGCCGCTGGCTGCGCCAAACGTCTTGGCGCCGGCCGGATTGGCCCAGAGCACCCGGCGGCCATCGGCTGACCACAGCCATGCGGGAAGCGCGCCGACGGCATGGACGGCCAGCCGCGGATCGCTCAAGCCCAGCAGCTGGAGGTCGGTTTGGTTCATGATGGTCGGTCGCTGAACAGCCCTGGTGACATCCTCGACATCGCCGCCCGGGACGGCATCCTTAACAATACGTTACTATCGCCTGTTTCTAAGTGCGAGGTCCACGGTCCGACCGACGGCCGTTTGAGCGAAACCTTGGATAACCTTAATCTGCCCCGAAGGTTCCGCCTGCGCAGGCGCGCGACCGCGCAGTTACGCAAAAGTTGCATGTTGCAATTCCGACCGAGGTGTCCACGATATGGCAAGCGCGTGGCCCGTCATACCGGCGCAGCCATTGCGGGATATCTTCGAACCTGTTCGCTCAGGGGCTTCAAAGTCAGCGGACATCAATGGGCAGGTTGGGGGCGCAGCCGTGCCGATCCAAGCAGCAACAGCGATGAGGTGGACGATGACTGAAAACGGGCGTGGATTCGAGTTCCCCAAGGAAATGCGTTCGATGGCGGAAGCGAGCTTTGATCAGGCGCGCAAGGCCTTCGAGAAATTCCTCGCCAGCGCGCAGGCCACGGCCGGTACGCTGGAGGAGCGGGGCGAGAGCGTGCGCGCAGGCGCCAAGGACATCGGCGCCAAGGTGATGGCTCACGCCGAAAAGAACGTGCAGGCGTCCCTCGACTATGCGCAGTCGCTGCTGCATGCGAAGGATCTCCCTGAGGTGATGCGGTTGCACAGCGAGTTCGTGCAGGCGCAGATGCGGGCGCTGGCCGAGCAGGCGAGCGAAATGGGCCAGACCGTCAGCAAGGCGGCGATGGACGCGGCCAAGCCGAAGTCGTAAGGGCCCCAACAACTTAGGCCAACTCAAAAGCCAGGCGGCATCACACCCGATGTCTTATGCAACGCCATAAAATTGCTTTGCGTTGCACAAAATCGACATGATCTGTTTCTACGAGAAGTTGCTCTCAGGGGCACTTCCTCTGCGTGATCCGAATCGACCCCTCCCGGCCGGGTGCTGGGGAAAATGTGCTGATTGTTGCGAAGGATACATGCCATGACAAACGCCACCGATCCGTTCTCTGCTTCCGTCATTCCGTTCGAGGTTCCCGAGCAAATGCGTGCGTTTGCTGAAAAGGGCGTCTCGCAGGCCCGCGAGAGCTACGCCAAGTTCAAGGATGCCGCCGAGACCCACAACAGCGCGATCGAGGCGTTCTTCGCGAACGCCAGCAAAGGCGCGAGCGAATATTCCACCAAGGTGATGGAGTTCATGCGGGCCAACACCACCACAAATCTGGACTTCGCCCAGCAGCTGCTCGGCAGCAAGTCGCCGTCGGAAGCGCTCGAGCTGTGGACCGGTCATACCCGCAAGCTGGTCGAGACGTTCACCGCGCAGGCCAAGGAACTTGGTGAGCTCGGCCAGAAGGTCGCCACCGAGACGGTCGAGCCGTTCAAGGAAAGCGCCTCGAAGCTGTTCCGGACGGCCGCCTAAGCCAAGGCCGACGGCGGCGCCTCCCGTCCGTAGGTGCCGCCAGCACGTCGATCGACCCAAGCCCGGGCCATCCGCCCGGGCTTAGCCTTTCCAGAACCGGTGGATGCAGAACCGGTTGAAAAATCGGGTGTTGTAGCGGCGGACTTGGCCCTTCCCGGACTTGCCAAAGCCGCGCATTGCACCTAGTTTCCGCCCGCATCGGCCGCCCTTTGCGAGCGGCCCCTTTGCGGATGCAGTTGTAGCTCAGTTGGTTAGAGCGCCTGTCTGTGGAACAGGAGGTCGGTGGTTCGAGCCCACCCAACTGTACCAATGAAATCAAGCACTTAACTCAGAAGTATGGCTCGATTGCTTCCCAGGAAATTCGCTATGGGAAGCTCTGGAACCTCTTTGCTGTCCGGCTCTCGCGAAGCGGATCGCCGGCTGATGACGAAAACTGGGAGCCGGTCGTTCGGCTCTGGAGGAGGGTGCCGCTGCAGGTGCGTAAGCGCGGGACGGACGGGTGCAGATGAACCACCTCTCAGTCTGAGAGAGGCCGTCTTCCTCAACAGATGTTTCGAGACCGGAATTGGGACACTACGCATTCGAACTAGGCTAGGGCGCCTTGCTCCTAGTTCATTTTGCGGCGCAATTTTTGGGAGAGTTGACGTTGTTCCTCGATTGCTTCGCTCACCGCTTGCCGCAGCTCCTCGGTCAATCGCTCCTCATCTTCGGACAGTTTGTCGGATGATGGTACCGGATCCTTGTTCATGGCCGCGATCTCCGCAAGATCTGGCCTATAACGCTGAGGCGCGGCGCCGGTTCAGCCGATGGGGCAGAACGGATCAGGCGGGATCGATCCAGTTGATGGTGCGACACCGTTGGCACTCAAACATCCGAGCGGCGCGTCCGGTTCGCGGGTCCGATAGACGGTGTAAGGAAGCGGGAATCTGGCCGCAGGCGCGGCAGGGTGGATAAGCAGGCGACGGCTGTCGACTCAGCTCCGGGCCACCGTCTTCGGACATTGTTGTCCTTCCCTTCAAAGTCTGGCGGAGACTGAACGCCATCGGCGACGGCTCGTTGCACTTCCAGAGATCAAGGCGTCTATGCGAACGGCGTCCCGCTAGTCATTAGCATACCGCCAAACTGCCAATTCGGCTTAGGGGCTCCTCCGGCACCGATGCGGGGCGAACCAATCGGGGCATGAGTAGGTGTAGGCGTTGCGATGATGCGAGGTGGGTCTGCATGGCCGATGCCGTCCGCAACAAGGTCGCGGAAGGCGACGTGCCGGATCTCCCGGGGGCCTTCGTCATCACGGATAGACGGGACTGGTGATGGCAAGCAGCCCATCGATTTTTCCGCCGGCTGTAGTCCGCGCGTTCGTCAAGCGAATGAACGACTACTTCTCCGAGACCGAGCCACTGAAGCGCGACACGATCGCTGTGCTCCAGCTGCGCGATCTTGAGAGCCATCGGAAGGGCAAGCTGCGCCTCGATGACGTTCGACCGCTATTTGCTGAGATGCGCGCGCACTTGGAGCAATAGCACTTTTCAAGCGATTGATCGCAAGAGCGCCAACGGTAGCGGCCGGGGTGAGCCCTGCGGCGCGCGGTGCGGCCAACCATTCAAACTCACATCGGGTGAA